>CAZRGM010000018.1:0-42726 GCA_964599635.1 uncultured Eubacteriales bacterium
GGGGGGGAGTGCCGCAGCAGCCAAAAACAGAGGGCAAAGAAGGGCGTAAAAAATCTCCAGCGAGCAAAAGCCATATCTGAAATTCATATCGGCTCGCCTCTAAGGTAAAAAAATGGCGATTAAAATTGAAAATAGTAACAAGAAAAATGTTCAAATCGTCGTTCTTGAAGATATCGTGTCTATCGCTGAAAATAAAATGATAATAAAGGCATCGCCATTTTTTTATGAATAGTTTAGGATAATAAATTTTTTATATATTCAATCAAATGCTTTCTCAAAATTTCAAAGCAAATTTAATCCAACAAAGGAGATTAAGAATGAATCAATCCCCCAAAAAAGCAATCTGGGCTTTTCTATTACTCTCTTTTCTGCTGTTCATGGCAGTTCCTATCTTTTCTCAAAGTCCAGAGCAAAACCTAATCAAAAACTTCAAATGGCGTAATATCGGACCGGCCAATATGATCGGCCGAATCTCAGATTTTGAAGCTCTTGAGAGCGATTTCACCCATGTTCTTGTGGCCAGTGCATCTGGAGGAGTCTGGAAATCCGTAAATGCAGGGACGACCTGGAAACCCATTTTTGACCAATATGGATCTGCTTCTATAGGTGATGTGGCTTTTTTCCAAAAAAATCCTGACATCATATGGATTGGTACTGGTGAGGAATGCTGCCGGAACAGCATTGCTTGGGGGGATGGAATCTACAAATCTACGGATGGCGGCAAAACGTTTAACCATATGGGTCTGGAGACAACTCATACCATTGGACGAGTGATTACCCATCCGGAAAATCCTGATATTGTCTATGCCGCAGCCACAGGACATACCTGGGGTTACTCCGGAGACCGGGGCCTATTTAAAACAGAGGATGGAGGAAAGACCTGGCAGAAACTGACCAATGGACTGCCGGATGATGGAAAAACAGGCGCCATTGACCTGGTTATGCATCCTAAAAATCCTGACATCCTTTATGTATCATTCTGGCAGAGACTGCGTCAACCCTGGCGGTTTGATTCCGGGGGACCGAATGGGGGAATTTTTAAAACCAATGATGCAGGAAAAACCTGGACTAAGCTGGTCCATGGAATCCCTAAAGGAGACTTAGGACGAATAGGACTGGCTATTTCCCGAAGCAATCCCGAAGTCCTCATGGCTGTGATCGAACACGGCTATCAACCAAGCCGAACCATTCAGGAAGGTCAAGAACAGAAACCAAATCCTGACTATCATGATATGACAAAACTCGGGACAGGTATCTACCGGACAGAAAATGGTGGAGAATCATGGATGTACATGAATCGAACGAATGTTCGTCCGTTTTACTACAGCCATATCTATATAAATCCCTTTGATGACAAAATCGTATACTACCTAGCAACCAGCATGCAGTTTTCTAAAGACGGAGGAAAAACTTTTGAAGCCATGAGAGGACTTCATCCTGATTTCCATACCATGTGGCTTGATCCCACCAACAAAAATCGATTCTACGTAGGTCAGGATGGAGGTGCTGCCCTAACCCATGATCACGGCAGCACCTGGATACTCTTTGACAATCTCTGCGTAACCCAATTCTATGCGGTCAGCGCGGATATGCGTGATCCTTACTACATTTATGGAGGCTTACAGGACAATGGAACCTGGGGAGGTCCCAGTGTGAGCCGGGAAGAATCCATTCTTACCGATTTCTGGTTTAATATTGGAGGCGGAGATGGATTCCATACTCAAAATGACCCCTTGGATTGGCGAACAGTTTACTGTGAGAGTCAGGGTGGAAGCATCATGCGTGTGAATGTGGAAACACGTGATACAATCCGGATTCGTCCTTCTCGGGAGAACACATATAACTGGCAGGAATACGCACCGCCTCCTCCTAAACGAGAGTCTGCAGAACAGCAGGCGCCTCAGAGCATGTTCAGGCGTGAAAGGTCCCCATTCCGTTTTAACTGGAGCTCTCCTATTCTTATTTCCCCTCACAATCCTCACATCCTTTATTTTGGTGGCAATCATGTTTTCAAATCCATAGACCGCGGTGAGCACTGGAGCATCATCAGCCCTGATCTCACAACGGATGATCCAGAAAAACACAGCAAACCCACAGGCGGCCTCACGTTGGATCAAACTGGAGCAGAAACTCACTGCACCATCATAACCATATCCGAATCTCCCATCACACCTGGTCTCATCTGGGTGGGAACAGATGATGGGAATGTTCAGCTCACTCAAAATGGAGGCAAAACATGGATCAATGTGAGAAAAAACGTCCCGACTGTCCCCGAAGGAATATGGGTCAGTCGTGTCCAGGCCTCCCGTTTTGATGAAGAAACTTGTTATCTTACTTTTGACGGTCACCGCAGTGATCTGTTCAAACCCTATGTATTCAAAACCACGGATTACGGCAAGACCTGGACAAATATCACGGGAAATCTTCCTGACGGGGGACCGGTCTATGTCATCCGTGAGGACTTAAAAAATAAAAATCTATTATTTGTGGGGACAGAATTTGATGTATTCTTTTCTATAAACAGCGGCAAAACTTGGACCGACTTAAGCCTGAATATGCCCACTGTAGCCTTTCATGATTTGATGATTCATCCCCGGGAAAACGACCTAATCGCAGGAACCCATGGTCGGGGTATATGGATCCTAGACGACATCTCGCCTCTCCAGCAAATAACAGACAAAATCCTTTCATCTGAGAGCCATCTGTTTGATAACGAAAGGCCCGGAACTCAGTGGCTGGAAATCTCACGAGGAGGGTATGGCCGGGGCAATCTTTATTTTGCAGGTGAAAATTCTGCTTTTGGCGCTCCCATCAACTTTTATCTCAAGGAAAAACCATCCAACCCTGTGGAAATTGAAATAACTGATGCGACCGGAAGCCTGAAGACAACCTATACCTTAGAGAATGTGGATGCTGGAGTGAACCGGTTGATGTGGGATATGAGGTTTGATCCTCCAAAAGACCAGCTAAAGAGAAGCTTAACCCAGATGGAGCAGATGATGGATAGAATCCTTCAAAGACCCGAAGTCGAAGAGGAGGCGAAAAAAACAATACAAAAGGCACTGGAACAGCTTAAAAAACCCGATCTCTCTTATAGAGAAACATTGTCTATTCAAACCAAAGCTTTTGAAGCCATTGGTTTTGGAGGAGGCAGGCGGTTTGGAGGTAGATTTGGCCCTGGAAGAGAAGCCCTTGTTGCTAAGCCAGGAACTTATGCGGTCAAACTTCATGTTCATGATAAAACATATGTTGGAAAAATTAAGGTTCGCCAAGACCCCATGTTAGAAGAGAAAGGAAATTAAAACAGAAAAATATTATCAATCGGATCACTTCGTTATTTAAAATGAAACAAAAGCAGCAGTATTATCCACAAGAACTTCCACATCAATTCAAATCCTTATCTTTCCTCTTCCTCTTGATCCTGGTTTTATGCTGGTCATGTGGAATAACTAAAGAGCAAAACTCGGCTCAGGAAAAATCTCCCGGAGAAGAAATAAAAAATGCCGAGATAACCTCTGAATATCTTCCTGAGATTACTATTCGCAACGTTACGGAAAACCCCGTTACCTACAAAATCAAACCCCATTATCACAGCAAAGAATTCCAGAAGGTTACCATCCAGATGGGCGAAATCCACCGCTATCCAAGTCCTGAAGATATGTATGTTTTTTTCCCCAAGGGAAATCTCTGGATCCGTTATACCTTGGAAAAAGGAAGACCTTTCTCTTTCCGCACCGATGAAAACAACCAGTTAGAGTTGTATATTGGATCTCACGGCCGGGAAGACTCCGTGGATTTAGCTCCCTATGTGGCCACCCCACTGGGAATAGCAGAGACCATGCTGCAGATGGCCGAAGTGAATAAAAATGATGTGGTTTATGACATCGGCTCTGGAGACGGACGTATTGTTGTGATGGCAGCCAAGAGGTATGGGGCTCGAGGAGTAGGGATTGAACTGGATCCAGAGAGGATTAAGGAAGCAGAGAAAAACGCCCGCGAAGCAGGAGTCGATTCCTTGGTTGAATTCCGCCAGGAAGATGCCACTCAATCAGACTATTCAGAAGCCACCGTAGTCACCATGTATCTTCTCCCAGAATCCAATGAACTGATGCGCCCCATTCTTGAGATCCAACTTCCAGAGGGAGCCCGAGTGGTATCACACAATTATGATATTGCCGGATGGAAAGAGCGAGAAATACTCTATCAAACGGTTCAATCCTGGGATGGCGAAGAACACTCCATTTATGTTTATAAAAAATGACCTGGTCTCTTTAGGCTAACCAAGAGAGCCTATTTGTTCTGTTTATCCTTTTTTTTAATCAATGTATTTATAGGGCGAAGGTTTATATTTTTCCTTCTTGCAATCTGTTCATACTCCCTAATGATTTTTTTGGCCATAGCTCTTGATGAATATTCTTCATGCACCACTTTATAGCCTTCTTCTCCATAAGAAGAAGCCAGCTTTCGGTTATAGTACAATTTGAGAATCGCTTCAGCTAGAGCCTGAGGATCTTTAGGAGGAACAAGAAGGCCTGTTTTTTCGTGGACCACAATTTCTGGTATCCCCCCCACTTCGGTCGCCACCACTGGCAAACGACTAGCCATGGCATCCAATATGCTGGTGCCCATACCCTCTAAATAGGACGAAAGCACAAATAGGTCCAGAGAGGCCAGAATTTGCGGTATGTCTTCTCTAAAACCCAGGAAAAAAACAATGTCTCCAACATCCGTTCTCTTTACCTGGGAATTAAGCTCCATTCTTAAAGGTCCTTTGCCAACAATAATCAGCTTTATATGAGGCGCTTTCTCTTTGAGTATCCCTGCCGCTTGAATCAAATATTTATGCCCTTTATGATCTGCAAGATGAGCCACAATCCCTACCAAAAAATCTTCTTTTTCAAAACCGAGTTCCCGGTGAAGATAATCTCTAGAGGTGATGTTATCAAAAATCGTGTAGTCTATTCCTGAAGGAATAACACTTATCCTCTCTTTATCAATCCCACACGACAGGAGCACCTTTTTGACTCCCTCAGATATAGCAATGATTCTGTCAACGTCTCTCCGGTATTTAATTTTGGAAAAATAATTGTTTTTCAAAGGAAAATCCACCCGTCTTGAAATGAACCTAATAGGGACTTTTGCTCTTGAAGCAGCCAGGGCACTCACGGCAGAGGCATGAGCATCATGAGAGTGAACCAAAACACAATTAGCCTTTTTCATCTGCCCAGCTAATTTTAAAATGGAAACGATGTCTATCTCCCCTCTCATCTTTAAAGGAAAAACAGGAAGATTCTCTTCCTCAGCTTTTTTATAGAGAGGGCTGTTGGGCTGGACATAGAATTTGCAAGGATATCCCTTTCTCTTTAGTTCTCTCACTAAATAAAAAGACTGTCTCTGCCCTCCTCTCCATTCTCTGCCTGAATCAATTTGGAAAAGGCTCAATTTTTTCTCCTCTCTTCCATATCTCTTTCAACTTTGCATAACGGGTAAATACAGCATAACTGTGCAATGCCGCAATCACAAATCCGGCATACCCATCCAAAATTCCAGATTTTAAGAAAAAGGATCTCATGAATCTTAAGGGGGGGAGAAAGACCAGATGATACCACCTACATTTTTTCCCTGCTGAATAGAGTTTTTTGGCTCCCAGACTTGAAAACTGATCAATGCGTTTCAAATGATCGCTTATATCTTTATAACTGAAATGATAAATCGGTCCTTTCAGCTTCCTGACCTTCCCTTGGATGACTAATTTTTCATGGACATATTCGCCTTCCCAGAATGCTTTGCCTTTCTTAAAAAGGCGGATTTTTCTATCCGGATACCAACCCGAATGAAGAATCCATCTGCCAAGATAAAAGACCTGCCTTGGCATGGAAAAACCTGAGGCTTCTGACTGCTTGTCTTCCAATTCCTGAATCTCTTTCCGCAGTTCAGGCGAAAGTCTTTCATCAGCATCAAGGGACAAAATCCAGGGATAGACGGCTTGATCATTGGCAAAATTCTTTTGGTCAGCATAATTTTTCCACTCTCGCTTATACACCTTTGCGTTAAACCTCTTCGCGATTTTAACCGTGTCATCCCGGCTAAAACTATCCACCACTATGATTTCAGAAGCGATGTCCCTGACGCTCCTGAGGGCAGGCTCCAGCCTCTTTTCCTCATTGTATGTGATGATAACCACAGAAATTTTCATCTCAGTAATATTATCATAAAAAAATTATTGTGTCATGGAGATGAATCCAGAATTTATTTTAACCTTAATCTCAAAATGATATCCCCCCATCTCTAGCTGATACCGCTTATCACCCTGACCAACAAACCGATGACAAATGACAGCGCGGCAACTCCCATGCTGATAGTCAGCATCTCTGAAAATCTTTTTCGGAAGGAATAATTTTTGGCAACAGAGATATAAAAAGTAAAGCCTGAGATAATAAGAACAGCATGAACAATGGCCCATCCCAGAGATAAAAATGGATTCGACAACACGAAAAAGGGAAGAACCAGCACAAAGGTCGCCCCAGCGTAGGCAACTCCCGTATAGAGGGAAGCTTTGAGAGGGTGTTTGGCTTCGTCTTCCTCGGTTTTGGTTGAGAGATATTCAGATCCTGCCATAGACAGAGAAGCAGAAATTCCCGTTATCAAACTGACGATGGCAATCAATTGGGTATCCTGAAGGGCCAGAGTAAATCCAGAAATGGCTCCCGTGAGCTCCACTAAAGCATCATTCAAACCCAGAACCACTGAACCCACATACTGCAGCCTCTCCTCATTCAGTAAGTCCAGAAGCTGCTCTTCATGGTCGATTTCTTCGTTTATAATCTTTTTGACTTCTGGAATATCCTGGCTTAAATTTTGGTATTGGCTCTGAGCGATGTCTTCCCCTCTTTCCATGAGGCGAAGGCCAAAGGTAAGCCCCAAAAAACGGGCAATCAAAATGTAGAAAAATATTTTGAAACGATTCGGTTTCACTTCTCGTCCGGTTTGATCAGCCCAAAAATGATAGTGCTCCAATTCGTCGTGCGAAATCTGTTCCATTATTTCTCGATTATGTTTGTTTTTAGTCAGGCGGGCCAAACGGGAATAAATGATATGTTCTGTGATTTCTGCGGTCTGGGCCTTTTGTATCAGTCTTTTTTTTTCTTTTTTTGTCATGATTTCAAATCATATATAAAGCCTGATCCCCAGTCAATTAACCTGTGAACTATCCATAAAAAAATGGCGATTTTCTCATGACTCATTTCATTTCAACGATAGATAGAATTTTTCCAAAAACAATGACTTGAACATTTTTCATGTTTGAGTTTTCTATTTGAATCGCCATCTTTTTATCATTAAGGAGATCCGAACTGAAATTCAGCTTGTGAATAATCCAGATGAAAAAAGGTCTCCTGAATACTTAATAAAGGGAAATTCAAAACAATAGGTAACGTTCTGAATCAGGAATAAGGGCTTCGGGCATAAGCATTAAGGTCGAGAGAAAACTCTCCTCTTTCTCCCTGTTTGTATTTTTCTAAGGCCAGAGCCGCCACCATAGCCGCATTATCCGTGCAGAATTCAGGAGAGGGTATGTATGAATCCAATCCTTTCAAACGAGCAAATCCAGTGAATTGCTCCCTCAGCCTTTTGTTTCGGGCTACTCCTCCGCATAAGATTAAAGATTCCGGGAAATAATCAGAAACGGCTTTCTCTAGATTAGAGATTAAAGCCTTCACCACAGAATGCTCAAAGCTGGCCAGAAAGCCTTTGAAGTGAGGGCTTTTTTTATTCAACTTTTTTTTCTTTATATGCCTCAAAGCAGCCGTTTTAAATCCACTGAAACTGAAATCAAGGCTTTGATCCGACATTTTGGGAAGCGCAAAATCAAATTCCTGGGTGTCCCCTCTCTGAGATAATTTCTCAATCAAAGGACCGCCGGGATAGCCGATATCCAGAAACTTTGCGATTTTATCCAAAGCTTCTCCGGCAGCATCGTCTCTGGTTCGACCTAACACTCTGTAATTGAGTTTCTCTTTCATCAAAAAAAGAGACGTATGGCCTCCAGAGACCAGAAGAGCCAAGGCAGGAAATTTTATTTTCTCGTTCTCTATGAAAACAGAGTGAATGTGAGCTTCCAGATGGTCAACCGGGATGAGAGGTTTCTCTAGGGTATAAGCCATCCCCTTGGCAAAGGAGAGTCCTACCAGAAGCGACCCGATCAAACCCGGTCCCTGTGTTACTGATATCAAATCAATGTCACTGATTTTTACTCGGGCCCTGTCCAAACATTCTTCAAGGATATAGTTTATAGAGATAACATGGTTTCTTGAGGCCAGCTCAGGGACAACACCCCCATAAGGAGAATGAATCTCATCCTGTGATAAAACGATATTGCTTAAAACTTTCATCTGGTCCGTGACCACTGAAGCCGCGGTCTCATCACAGGATGTCTCTATGCCTAATATATTCATTTCCTGAATCATTCATAAAAACAGAACGATGATATTATTATTATCATTATTTTCTTTTCACCGATATGCAAGGCTTTGGTTATAAGGAGGACGGGCGATCCCTTTTTCTGTGACGATAGCTGATATGTATTTGGCAGGAGTCACATCAAAAGCTGGGTTCCTGACTTGGATATCAGGAAGGGTGATCATAGTTTCCCCGATTTTTCTCACTTCATCAGGATCTCTTTCCTCTATAGGAATCTGGCTTCCATGATCAAGGCTAAAATCTATGGTGCTTAAGGGGGCAGCCACATAAAAAGGGAGTCTGTTTTCTTTGGCTAAGACAGCGGCCGTATAGGTGCCTATTTTATTGGCTGTATCCCCGTTCGAAGCGATCCGATCCGCCCCAGTCACCACCAAAGAAATCTCTCCCTTATTCATCAAATATCCAGCCATATTATCAGTAATCAAAACCACGGGGATACCCTCTTTCTTAAGTTCCCAGCAGGTCAACCGAGAGCCTTGCAGAAAAGGTCGAGTCTCACTGGCGTAGACTTTTATATCCTTATATCTTTCAAAGGAAGCCCTGATCACCCCCAAAGCTGTGCCGTAACCTGCAGTAGCCAAAGCCCCTGCATTACAATGGGTAAGAATGCAATCTCCATTTTTCACCAATCTGGCTCCCCACGAACCAATCCGCTTACAAGTCTCAATGTCTTCTTTTTCAATCTTTTTCGCCTCATTAATGATGATTTTCTTCAATTCTGGAAAAGGCTTGCTCTTGTTTTTTAAAAAAACCCTTTTCATTCTCTCAAGCGCCCAGAAGAGATTCCTGGCTGTAGGACGTGTTTTCTCTAAACGCCAATAAATTTTATCAAACTCAGATGATAGGTCCTTAGCTTCTTTGAGAGTCATCAATCCCAGAGCGATCCCATAGGCTCCCGCTACTCCAATAGCGGGAGCACCGCGAATCACCATTTTCTCAATGGCTTCAGCAACCTGTTTGTAATCCGTGCACTCCAAGTAGATCTCTTTCCCAGGAAGTTTTCTTTGATCAATCATAATCACCTTATTTTCTTTCCATTCTATCGTAGGAAGCATGATTCAATTCCTCTCCCAATTTGGGGACTCGGGGCCTTTCCAGCCCCATCTTTTTATCCATTCATTATAAACCAATTCAAACTCTTTCCACTCTTTTTGATCTAATTTTTCTTTAAAAATACGGTAGCAGAACACAATCTGATTATCATTATCTCTGAATATCTCTAGGGTAGGAAGGCCTAGCTCTCTGGCCATAACCGCCTCTTCAAAACTTTCCCGATAACGCTTCATATGGCTCAAAACCTGAGAATCAATGTAGTGATAATAACCACAGCTGAGGTCTTTCTCTTTAAGTTTACCGGCTTTCTTAAGTAGTTCTTTAAACATCTTAGAAGATTCTTCCCCTTGAACTTTAAGGGCCTCCTTGATCATAAATTCTGAATATCTCTCAATAGAAAGCATGGATACCGGCTTGAGCTTGGACTTGCTCAGAAGATAGTCATATAGTCCCGCAGCTAATCTTTCCAGACCAAACTCCTCCATGGATAAAGCCAAAGAAAAAAGAGATATGTCTTGAGCCCATTCCTCTCCCTTCTCAAAACCATAATCAAAAGCTTTAAGGAAGCTCTTCTCAGCATCATCCCACCTCTCCAGTTCTAATTCAGAAAGTCCCTTCATCATATAAGCCTGCGCAGACGGCCTGCGTTTAACCTGAAGACATGCTTTTTCATAGGATTTTTTATAAGCTGAATAAGCCATCTCCATCTTGTAATCTCTCGAAAACTCACTGCCTTTAACATAAAAAGATTTTGATTCTTTGAGATGAGAAACACAAGATAGGGCAAAAATCGATAAACTCAAGATAAAAACAAATAGAACTTTATTTTTTTTGTCCAAAATTCTATTCCTTTTTCCTTTCTATTTTCTCCCTCACAATATCAGCCACCAGTTCCTGGATTTCCTTTTGAGACAGCACCCCTTGACATAGAGATCCGATTTCCTTAATGACTCTACCCAACTTTTCAATGAAATCTTTGTTCCCTCTGAGGGGAAGCATGGCTTGCTTGGCTTGATCCAGCCTTTCTTCAAACTCGATAATAATCTTCTTCATATCTTTTGACTTGATCTCTTTATCAAAAAAAGCATTGAGAAAAGGATCCTTAAGCCCATAGATGGGGTAAAGGGAATGGAATGCATTTCTGAGGAAATCCATGTCTCTGGCTTCGATCTCTCTTTCGAAATATTCCTTTAAAGAATCTTTCTGATTGAAAAAATCCAGAACAAATTCATCGGGCTTATTCTTTAAAAAATCAGGATCAGGCCATACCTGCCATGAATAAATGCTTTTTTCCCAATCTTCATGTCTGTTGACAAGCCAAATAAGAGCTGATGACAGGATAGGAAAATAAAGTCCTAATTTCTCCGGTACAAATTCAGCCAGGATTTTGAGAGCGTTCTCTATCTGATCTTCAATCTTAACTTTCTTCATAATCCTTTTTAATATAATGATAAAAACGATTAAGGTAAAGATAAATGACCAATCATTTGGCATTCTTTTATCCCCTTAAAAAGGGAACTTGTATTTTTCCCTGCTTTCAACTTTTAACAATTTGCAATCTCAGAGGTACCGTTTCAGTATGACTTGACTTTTCTGCCGGACTCAAGTAATTTTGAAAGAGATAAAAAAGAGAGTTACACTCTATCCCATTGGAGGTTTAGATGTTTTTATTAGGACCGCTAGGCCCAGGGGAACTTATCCTCATCGCGCTGATCATCATCATCATTTTTGGTGCCCGCAGGCTTCCTGAGCTGGGGAAATCACTGGGTCAAGGTATAAAAAATTTCAAGAAATCAATTACCTCAGAAGAAAAAGACAAAGAATCTTTACAAAATAAAGACAAGCACTCTTCCAAGGATTCATGAAAAGGACGATTGAAGAGCTCTCTAGAAAGAGCAAAGAAAAAGAATCCCAATTTAAAAAAAAAGTCGAAAAACTTTATCAAGAGATCTCTGACCTTTCTAAAAATATAAATACATCTAAAATTCATTCTCTGATTTTAGATCTTGAGAAAATATTAAAAAAAAAAGGGTCCCTAGAAACTCCTGGCAAAAGTCCGCTCTTTAAAAAAAAATCCGTTCATGATCCTCATCGAAAACAAATAGATTCCCTTTTATTCTCTGTTCTTAAAGAATTCAGCCAAACCCTGAATGAATTTATGAATCATACCAAAGACTTTATGTCTTCATCAGCAGACCTTATGCAGTCAACTCAAGAACTTATGAATACTAAGGATCGAGAATGGGATGCTCTAGGCAACAACCATGTCGGTATAATATTTAAAAGCATGGAATGGAAAATTGACCAGCTCTCTGCTGACTATAAAGATGCGAATGCTTTGATGAAACGGTTTATTTTGTTAAAAGAAAAACTAAACCAGCTCATCTCTATTCTAGAAAAAAAAGAGTTGCCTGCTCCTTCTCATGTCAAAGATATCTATCAAATGATCGAAGATTCTCAGTACGCAGGATTTGAAAACAGGTTTCGGGGTTTAGACGACCAGGTCAAAGCCCAGCAGAAAGATTATATTCACTATTTTAAAAAAGCAGACACAGTGCTGGATCTGGGATGCGGACGAGGAGAATTTATAGAACTCCTGCAACAAAACGGAATCAAAGCCAGGGGAATTGACCTCAATGAACAAATGATTGAAACATGCAAAGAGAGAGGACTGACCTGTGAAAAAGCAGATATTCTAAAAACTTTGGCTGAATATGAGGACAATTCCCTGGGAGGAATATTCTCCTCCCAGGTTGTGGAACATCTCCTTCCTTCTTATTTGAAACGGATGATCGAAATGGCTTACCACAAGCTTTCCCCTTCCAGCCCTATCATCATTGAGACCGTGAATCCTCTTTCTGTTTTCTCTCTGGTCCAGATCTATTTTTTGGATCTATCTCACCAACAACCAATCCACCCTCAAACTCTAAGTTTTCTTCTGAAAAGTTCAGGCTTTGAGGATATCCAGATTAAATATTCCGCCCCTTTGCAGAATGAAAGACTGAAACCTCTCCCTGAAAAAGATGAAACGACAGCTCTTTTAAATGAAAACTTTGATAAAATCAATGACCTTTTATACGCCCCTTCCAATTATGCCGCCGTGGCTGTAAAAAAATAAAGGGAATCAAAATGAACTTATATGCAGGATTTGACCTAGGAGGCACGCAGCTTAAATACGGTCTTGTTGATAATAACTATCAGATCATTTATGACTCTCAAACAAATACCCCGAACAACATCCAAGAACTTTTTCAGCTCATGGAGAAACTGTGGCAGGAGCTTCAAAGCAAAGCAAAAAAGAATCCCATTAGGGCGGCCGGATTTGGTGTCCCTGGAATTTACAGCACTAAAGAAAACAAAATTCTTCAGTCTCCCAATTATCCAGAAATCGACAATTTGGATATAAGCAATATCCTGAATAAATTCATTCCAGTCCCCTTTAAAATCAATAATGATGCCAACATGGCTGCCTATGGTGAATTTAAAGCAGGAGCTGGAAATGGCGCTGAGAGTCTCGTTCTTCTGACCATAGGAACAGGCGTAGGAGGAGGAATTATCTTAAATAAAACAATCTGGCAGGGAAAATGCGGCTTTGCTGCTGAAGTCGGTCATATCATCGTCAATCATTCAGGAGAGCGCTGCAACTGTGGAAACAAAGGATGTCTGGAAACAGAAGTATCCGGACCTAAGATTGTGAGAAATTACCTCAGCCTCATTCATGAAGATAAAAAATTAACCGCCAAAGATGTCGCATTCCTTGCCAAAAATGGTGATCTCAATGCAAAACAGGCTTTTAACCAAGCCGGATATTTTTTGGGTATTGGGCTGGGAACCATTATCAACATGCTGAACCCAGATAAAATCATACTCGGAGGAGGAGTCATGAAGTCAGCCTCTCTTCTCCTTAAACCAGCCATCAAAGAAGCCGCAAAAAGGTCATTCCAAGCCTCTTTTCAGTGCTGCCAAATCCTAAAAGCCCAGCTCGGGAACAAGGCCGGGCTCATAGGCTCGGCAGCCTGGGCTCAAAATTCTCTTGAGTAAAAATTGTACTTTTTTCTTTTAAAAAACAATAGGTCTTGTTGTAAAATGAATGTTGATATGGTTTATTAGAAAAGATTAAAAACAGAGGAGGAAAAATATGGATTTCAGCTTATCTGATGAACAAGAGATACTGAAACAAACTGTGCGGAAGTTTGCGGAAAAAGAAATTCTGCCAGTCAGAGAAGAATTAGATGAGAAAGAAGAGTTCAGTTATGATATCACTCAAAAAATGTTCGATATGGGGTTTTTCGGCATTGTGATACCCGAAGAATACGGGGGGATGGGAATGGACTACCTTTCCTATATCCTGGTAGTCGAAGAACTGGCCAGGGTAGATGGCTGCCAGGCCGCTACAGTTGCGGCCGGCAATTCCCTGGGAACTGCTCCCGTCTATTATTACGGAAACGAAAAACAGAGGAGAGAGCTTCTTCCCGAGCTCCTTTCCAGTAAACTGTGGGGGTTTGGGCTGACTGAGCCGAATGCAGGTTCTGATGCCGGAGGAACCCAGACGACTGCGGTCAAAAAAAATGGGAAATGGATTCTCAATGGATCAAAAATATTTATCACCAACGCTTCCACTGATATTACTCTGGGCTCGATAATCCAGGCAGTCACTGGAGAGAGAAAAGACGGAAAAAAAGAATACACCTGTTTTTTGGTCAGACAGGACCGACCTGGTTACACCGCCATTCCTATGCATAAAAAAATGACCTGGCGCTCCAGCAACACTTCAGAGATTCACCTGGATGATGTGGAAGTAACTGATGATGATATGCTGGGGGAAAGAGGAGAGGGATTCCACCAGATGCTGGAAAGTCTGGATAATGGAAGGCTGGCTATCGCAGCAATGGGGGTCGGGGGCGCCCAGGGTGCCTTCGAGGCAGCTTTGAGTTATTCACAAGAACGAAAACAGTTTGGACGGCTTATCAGCAAATTTCAAGTCAATGCATTTAAACTGGCAGATATGGCTACTGAAATCGAAGCAGCCCGAAATCTCCTCTATAAAGCTTGCTGGCTTAAGGACAATGGAAAATCTTTTGGGAAGGAAGCAGCCATGTCAAAACTCTATGCCAGTGAAGTGATGAAAAGGGTCGCTCATGAAGCTGTCCAAATCTACGGAGGCTACGGCTTAATGGAAGAATATCCCGTTGCCAAATTTTACAGAGATCAGAGACTTTTAGAGATTGGGGAAGGAACCAGTGAAATCCAGCGTCTGGTCATCGCTCGCAAACTGGGGATTTGATCTTTTTCTTTTGTTAGGTTTTTTGTTTTATTTTCGCAGTTTTTTTTATGCGAATAGATGAAACGAAATAGAAAAAACCAGAGGATCTTTTCTACCGCCTCCAGAAAAAAGTAGCCTTGATCATGAAAGTCCGGTTGATGATTTCCGCATGACCTGGTCCGATGAGCCGGCCATCGTTATATACGAGATACAGATTACTCTCCGGAGAATAGATCCACCTCAACAGCACATTGTTGATCACTCGTTCTCCACCACCAAAATTTAACCGATCATCATTCCATTGACTATAAGCCTTTAAATAAAGAGAGGTAGAAAAAAAATAGAAAGCACGAACCCCCAAGGTATTGGTATGGAAATGGCCCTCGGGAAGATCCACATAATTGTGTTCATAACTGAGCTCAATACGGATGGGATGGATTTTTGTAATGGTAGAAGACAAATTGAGACTGGCATTTCTTCCCCTATAATAATCCCTGGTCCGGAGATCGATTTCACCAGCGACTGATCGTCCCTTATCTGATTGCAATCCGATAGAATAGGCATATCCCTTATAAGTTCCTATGGGTACGAGATAGCCTTCCCGGAGCTCCCAGTTGTAATCCACAAATTCTTCGGACCGTTCCAAACCCAGGTTAATTCGAGAGCTGTCCTGAAACGTAATACCAAAGGAAAATTCAGCTTCATTATCCAGCATCACCCCGTTATGGTCCCGTCGGTAAGCTCCGTTAATCTGGTAGTTAAACTGCCGGATTTTGGAGTTTTTCTTGGGTCGTGGATTGTACCCAAAAGACCCCTCAGCCAGCCGGAAATCAGCCCGCCGGTTGAATCCCATTTCCGGATTGAAACGGGCACCTATGTCCTGATAAGAAGCAGAAGCCTGGTATAGGTCACTGTTATAATCCAGGCTGATCTTGGCTGCCAGATTCTGTTCCTTCATATTTACTATCTGATCATCAATTTTTTTGTCCGGACTCAATGTACCAGCCAGATATCCAGAAACCGTAAAGGTATCGGTCAAGGGAAAATGTCCGTCAAACCCTAAAGAACGGTTATAATAATTGTCACCGATATTTTGCTTATTAAGCACGATCATCCCTATACTTCCCCGGGCGAATACATCCCGGCTCAAGCGGAATATACTGAAATTAGCACTTGGCACAATCGTTTCCATTCCCCGATCATCCTCATACACAACCTCATCCGTATAAATATTCATGAGACCCAGATGATACCGGCCCATTTTTCCCACCATTTTGGCGCCTCCCAGTATCCGGGCTTCGTGACCATCTACGAGTCCTAACCGGCGGGAATAATAAAGACTCATATCTGGAGTACCTCCTCTAAACATCATTCTTCCGGATCCACCAAAAGAAAAAACTTCGGCTCCCTCCAGAAAAAACCCTCTTTTCTCCGGATAATAAAGAGAAAACCGGGTCAGGTTCACCTGTTCCTCGTCTGCTTCCACCTGGGCAAAATCTGTGTTTACGGTCATATCCAGCGCCATATTGGAGGTTACACCAATGGTTGCATCCAGCCCCACATCCACAAGACTATTCATTTTGAAATCTGTTGCCCGATCATTCTCCGCTTCTCCGAGAAAATAAGGAATTAACTCCAGATTGCCGCCCATTTTGATCCCGGTCAAACCCTGCAGTGTGCCGGCTTCAGACAGACGGAAAAGCCCTGCATGACCCATGTCCCGGGGAATCAATTCCCAGAAAACATGTTCGTTCTTCCGGCGTATCATTCTGCTGAAGTTAATACCCCAGACTGTATCTTTTCCCTCAGGGAATCGGAGTGTTTTTAGAGGAACAGCAATTTCTAAAAACCAACCCTCTTCCGTGATTTGTGACTTGCATATCCAGACACCGTCCCAGGAAGGATTATAAGACTGGCCTTCATTGGCCAGCTTTGCCTCCCTTTTGGAACCATAGGGATTGGTGATGAAATAATATCCGCTTCGCTGATCATGGTAGGTATCTAAGATAAACTCAAAGTAATCGTCATCATCCACCACTGCATCCCGACGCATTTCCCGGGCAATAATTTTATCTGGTTCTGAATCGAAACACTTCACACCCAAATAGATGTGGCCCGAGTCATACAGCACCCCCACTTCTGTCTTCTCTGTAGCTGGTCGTCCTTCATAGGGTTCCCGCTGCAGAAAATGACTCTGGAAATTCGCTTTTTCCCAAACAGAATCGTTTAATCGGCCGTCGATTTTAACTCGTTTTTCAATCCGGACCGCGGTTAAAACCCGTTTGTCTGATGAATTGTTAAGTCCTGTTAAAGGCTTTGAAGAACCATCCTCAGCTGTAGCGAATTGACTGACCAGAAACAAATTCAAAACTATAAGCAAAATTAGGATGAAATAACCATTTAAAAACCTTAATAAATAGTCATGCAAAGTAGCTCTCTCTTTAATTATCAATATAGCTGTTAATCACAAAAAATATTCTTATTTGTCTCATACCGAAAACATAAAAACCGGCGGAAATTAACCTGGCTTATCCCACAAAAGGAAGGGTGGATATACCGTAAGGCATGACCAAGACCTGAGCGTCCCGGCCTTTCTTGTCTAAAGCCAGAGAGATCGCCGCATCAACTGAATCGAAATTTTTAAAAAACAGCTTCTCCTTTATATTTGGAGGTAAGTCAGAAACCAAAAATATCTCTGTGCTGAGATGAATATAAGCGATCCGGGAGGCTACATGTCTGCCCTGAACAAATTTATTTTTTAATTCATCCACTAATTCCTGGGGACTTTTCCCTTCATCAAAAACATGGGCAAAGGGCTTGACTCCAAGCCCATCACTACATTGACCTACAGTGATAAGAATCCCTCCCTCTTTGAGCGCTGGGAAAGCGTGTTCCATGGCTTTATGTGTCTGATATAAGTCAATATCCTTCGGGTACCCTCCCGGAGAAACCACCACAATGTCAGCCTTGTCTTCCACAGAGACTCTTGACAGTTGATCCAAAAAAGAAGTTCCCTCTCTATGGGCCTTTATCGCATCTCCAGCCACAACTTTGATCACTTGTTTTTCTGAATTTAGGATGACATTCACCATAAAATCAATCCCCACTTTAAGAGCCATCTCTTCCAGTTCCTCTCTTATGGGGTTACCGCGAATCTTACCCGGTTTGGCTCCAGGTGACAGAAATTTCTTGTGATTGCCTTCTATGGTCCTGAGACTGCACACTCCGGGGACCAATGCTTTAGTCCCCCCAGTAAATCCAGCAAAATAATGATATTCAATATTCCCAGTCACAATCACAAAAGAAGCTTCGAGCACCTCAGAGAATACTTCAATCGGAGTTCCTTGGTCTGTATCACCGATATAATGGCAATGATTGATATCATGCTCTATACATCTGAATTGAGAATAGATGGAATTCCCCAATAAGGCTTTTTTTTCATCTTCGGTTTGTTTTCTGTGGATCCCCAGTCCAAAAATAATGATGATTTTTTGAGAGGGCACTCCCGCTGTCTCTAATTCCTTTAATACGGGAGGCAAAATGAGATGGGAAGGGGAAGGACGGGAGATGTCACTCACTAAAATGACTACTTTATCTTTAGGAGAAACAAGCTCCTTTAGCTTTGGACTTCCTATGGGATGATCGAGTGCCCACTTGATCTCTTTTTCAGGATCATTCACCCCTTTTATTGGAAGGGGCCTTAAAGTCCCTAAATAATTTCTATCAGGGATGGTTATCTTTTTTTCTTCTTTTCCGTATTTGAGATTTAATTTCATATCTTTTCTAAGTCTTCCCTATATGCCTTTTATACATCATACGAAAATTTCTCTGTAGAAAGTCTCTCTTTCGCTAGTTCAATTTCTGAATCTAAGGTTAATCATTATTTTCACTATGAAACTCCTCTTTGTTTCTATTAGGCAAAAACAATGCATCAATAAAATACTGCTGAAAATCTTTCTCCATGTTCAGTTCAATGACTTCAACTTTCGATAAAATCTTCTTCATTTTACGAATAACATCAGACTCTGCGAGAGCCAGAAAAGCCCCCCCTAAAGAACCATTTCCAATGACCTCTACCCTGTCTTCGGGGATAGGCGGAAGCAGTCCAATGGAGGCTGCATTTTTGAAATTGATATGCTTCCCAAACCCTCCAGCTAAAATCAACTTATCTATATCACGCCAAGACTTCCCCTGTATTTGCAGCAGTATTTTTAAGGCCGCATAAATGGCCGCCTTTGCCTCAAGGACCTTGGATATATCTGATTCAGTGATGACAACAGGTTCATTGAGCATTGAATGCTCATGATCGGCTATGATGCAGGCTTTGACCCCTCTCCCGTTCTGTTTGATTTGAGTGCCCAATTGATATTTATTCAGCTTTGCGTCATTGAGCCGACCCATTTGATTGATCAGCCCTACTCTCAATCCCTCAGCCATGAAATCAATAACTCCGGTTCCGCATATTCCAGAGGCTCTGTCATCATCTATAATTTTTATTCTAAATTTGTTCTCTTCATCAAAAACAACTTTCTCAATAGCTCCATAAATGGCTCTACTGCCGTGGTAGAGACCATAACCCTCAAAAGCTGGGCCTGCAGCCGTCGAACAGGCTTTCATCCGGCCATGATCGGAAATCACGATCTCACCATTAGTCCCGACATCGATCAATACCGCAAGACCCTCTTCTTCATACAGCTTCGATACATAGATATCAGAGGCAACATCACCTCCGATATAACCTGAAACAGAAGGAATGACATCCACAATTCCTTCAGAGAAAATTTCGAGCCCCACATCCTTTGCTAAGAAGGCATTCGGCGACTTGGCGACTGGTTGAAAAGGAACTTCCCCAATGCTTTTTGGATTTAATCCCAATAATAAATGGATCATAATCGTATTGCCAGATAAGGCTATTCGGCTGATGTCATCTCTTTTGACATGATGAACATGGCTAAGATGCTTGATTATGGGATTGACTGTTTTTTCGATCACCAAAGATCTCAATAAATCAATTTCCTTATGAGATTTGATTAAAGAAATCCGCGAAATCACATCTTCGGCATAATTTATCTGCTGATTATACAAAGAAACTCTCCCCATAAGCTCTCCTTTAACCATATCAACCAGCCCCCCAACGACTGTGGTGGTCCCTATATCCAGAGCTATCCCATAAACAGCCTGCTCGTTCTTTCCTGGCTGTATATTGATCATTGACCACTCTTCATTCAGACGGCTCAAGGTTACCGTAATGGTTTGATCCCCTTCTTCCAGGGCATCAGGAAGCCTCCTCAATGAATCAAGCGGGATATGAAAATTTTTGATAGAAGTCTGTCTCCGTATCTCCTGCTCCATTCTTTTTAGATCTGATTCCTGACTCTCAAGAACAGCTCGGGGGATATGAAGACTTATTTTTTTTGTAGGGGGATCAAGCTCATAATGCTTAAGTGTGAAACTTTCGATAATTCTGCCCTTTAATAAAATTAAGGAACGTTTAGGGATCTCAATAACCGCATCTCTACTTTTCAATTTGGTTTGACAGGCCAGAACTCTCCGCGGATTATTTTTTGATGCTTCAATGATTTTATTGTTTAGGGCAAACTGTCCTTCAATCAAACTGACCTGACACTGCCCACATTTTCCTTTCTCTCCACATCCGGATGTGATGAAAATACCTTTAGTTCGGGCAAGTTCCATAAGAGTTTCATTTTGATTGAAATCAACCTCGACCTCTTGATCAAACGTCTTTATAATAAGTGACATAATAATCTCACCTTTTCAATCCACTTGATTCCAAAACCTTTTCTACCTTTTTACGTTCATCTTTATGACTGCATTAGGCTCTGTTATCTTTCCTTTTTTTACCATAATCATTGCATCCTGCAGCTCTTCAAAAGGAAAAACCCTTCTGGGCATTCTCATGTTCGTCTCTCCAGCAATCTTAAGAAACTCTTCTGCTTCTCCTTTCTTTACGTTATATAAAGTTCTTATGTCTCTTCCCCAAAGATGACTTGAATAGTCTTTTATTTCGAAAACAGACATACTCACAGGCGCCAGAACCAGAATCCCCCCGATTTTTACATGCCTAAGAGCTGGCTCCACAAGGTCCCCCGCCGGAGGGAATAGAACAGCTGAGTCAAGACGATTTGGAATGTTCTCTTCGAATACATTCCCTACCCAGACAGCCCCTTCTTTTCTTGCTTTCTCTTTACTGGCTGAAGACCTTGTGCTGACATAAACTTCAATTCCCAAATACTGAGCAGCCTTTAGAACATAATAAGCAGTGGGCCCAAAACCAAAAAGTCCCAACTTGTCTCCTTTCTCCAACTCCGTAAGCTTGAACGCACAATATCCAGCAATCCCGGGACACATAAGCGGAGCACTATCCTCTGGAGCCATATGAATCCCATGGAGAGAAAGCGCAAAATTTTCTTGAATTGTAATGTACTCTGCAAAACCCCCATCAACATCCCATCCTGTACATTGAAATTCAGGACAGTAATTTTCCTTTCCCTTTAGACAGTATTTACATTTCCCGCAAGTGCTGTAAAGCCAGGAAATACCAACGGGATCTCTGGGTTTAAACTTCGTGACTCCGGCTCCTATCTGATCCACGAATCCCACAATCTCATGGCCTAAAATTAAAGGAGATTTCTTTAAAGACAGATCCCCTTCCGCAATATGGATATCTGTCCGGCATATCCCACATGCCTGAATTTTGACCCTGACTTCCTTCTCACCCGGAACAGGTAGCGGCACATCACTTAATCTTAAAGGCTTGCTTTCTATATTTGATTGTTTCTCTAATATCCATGCTTTCATATCGTCTCCTTGCAAATGATTCATCTTTCCTTTTCAATCATTCTTGATATGTTAGGATATATTAGATGAAAAGATAACGTCAAGAAGATAAAAATCATTGTACCTGGATCATTCATGATCCGAAACAGTTTTATTTTTGACAAGTCATATCTCATGTGTTATTAATCATCTCTTCATAACCCCAAATGGAAATATTTCATTTAAAACTTTCCTGTAGAGAGAAGAAAAAAAATCCAATCCGATATTCTTTTCAAAAACCAAATCTTTACTCTAAAAAGACTGATAAGGAGAATTTTATGATGAAAAGATCAATGTTTTCAAAGATATCTGTTTTTTTATTTCTTTTTTCATTCAGTCTCATTCCTATCCTAAGTCTGGCCCATATCACAACGCCCGAAGAACAGTTCGGACATAAAATTGGTGACGACTACTGGTTGGCCACCTATGCTCAGCTTAAAGAATACTGGGAAAAACTGGCTCAGGAATCAGACCGGATGATCCTTCAAAATATTGGAAAAACTGAGGAAAGAAGAGATATAGTGATGGCTATCATCACTTCTCCAGAAAACCACAAAAATCTTGAATATTATAAGGATATATCTCGAAAACTGGCCCATGCCAAAAACCTCACCGAGGAGGAAGCCAAGGAATTGGCCCGAATAGGAAAGGCCGTAGTCTGGATAGACGGAGGACTCCACTCTACAGAAGTGGTTGGAGCCCAGCAGGAAATCGAACTGGTCTTTCAAATGGTCAGCATGAATGACCCTGAAACCTTGAGAATCCTGGATAATGTGATCCTTCTTGCTTTGATCACCAATCCGGATGGCATGGATCTAGTAGGAAACTGGTATATGCGTCATGATGAGCCTAAAAAAAGAACGACCCGAAATCTTCCCCGCCTCTACCAGAAATACATCGGCCATGACAACAACAGAGATTTTTATATGGTAACCCAAAAAGAAACAGAAGCCGTGTGCAACATCCTATACAGAGAGTGGTTTCCTCAAATCGTTTACAATCATCACCAGAGCGGTCCAGCGGGATGTGTTTTGTTTGCCCCTCCGTTTAAAGACCCTCACAGCTACAATCTGGATTCCCTCCTGGTTTTGGGGATTACCACTGTTGGAAATGCCATGCACAGCCGATTTGCCAAAGAAGGGAAGCCCGGCTCCACCATGAGAAAAGGCGCCTGGTACCAGACCTGGTGGAACGGATGCCTGAGATGCACTCCTTACTTCCACAATATGATCGGAATCCTAACTGAGATGATTGGCCATCCAACCCCTATGGAAATTCCTTTTATCATAGAAAGGCAGCTTCCGGACGGAGACAATCCCTACCCCATAGCCCCGCAAAAATGGCATATGCGCCAGTCCATTGAATACTCCATAAGCGCGGACAGGGCTATACTGGACCTGGCATCTAAACTCAAGGAAGATTTTCTGTTCAATATATTCCGCATGGGCAAAAATTCCATAGAGAGGGGCAGCAAAGACTGCTGGACCATAACTCCAGAGAAAACAAAGGCAGTGACAGAAGCCATAAACAAAGACAAACCGGAAATGACTGGTTCCGGGCGCTCCAGAGGATATCCCGTCAAATATTTTGAAGAGGTGCTCCATAAACCAGAATTCAGAGACCCCCGCGGATTCATCATTCCATCGGGGCAGCATGATTTTCTCACAGCCATCAAATTCGTCAACACCCTGATCAAAACCGGAATCACGGTGTATAAGGCTTCAGCCCCTTTTGAAGTTAACGGGAAAAAATATCCTGCAGGCTCTTTGATTGTCAAAACAGCACAAGCTTTTAGACCCCATATTATAGATATGTTCGAACCTCAGTACTATCCGGATGATTTCCAATACCCCGGAGGCCCTCCCCTGCCTCCCTATGACAGCGCCGGCTACACCTTAGCTTTTCAAATGGGAGTTCAGTTTGACAGAATTCTGGATGATTTCAATGGACCTTTTGAAGAAATTAAGGATGTGATCCAGCCCCATCCAGGAAGTGTGATTCAGCCCAACGCCAAAGGTTTTCTACTGAGTCATCAAACCAATGATTCTTTTATTGCACTCAATCGCTTATTGAAATCAGGGGAACAAGTGTTTTGGGTCAAAGAATTCTTTACCTTCAGTCAAAAAAACTATCCTGCGGGAACCATGTACATTCAAGCAAAAAAATCGACCCCGAAAAACTTGGAAGCTATCAGTGCGGATCTGGGGATTGATTTCGTGGGAACCCAAATGAATTTAGCTGAGAATACTTATCAAGCGACTCCTGTGAGAATAGGATTGTGGGACCAATACGGGGGCTCTATGCCATCAGGATGGATCCGCTGGATTCTGAAACAGTATGAGTTTGATTTTAAAGTGGTCTTTCCTCCAGAAATGGATAAAGGAAATCTGAATGAAAATTTTGATGTTCTGATCTTTGTCAGCCGATCCATACCTAGAGAAGACTCAGAAGAAGAAAGATACGACAGCCGAGGCGAATCTATTGATCCAGAAACCATCCCTGAAGAATATATAGACAGATTAGGAAGAGTGACCCTAGAAAAAACTATTCCTCAACTCCAAAATTTTCTCGAAAAAGGTGGATATATCATCACCATAGGAAGCGCTACTGACCTTGCCTATCATCTAGAAGTCCCCATAGAAAACGCTCTGGTTGAAAAACTTAATGATGGAAAAACGGAGCCCCTCCCTATTGAAAAATATTTTATTCCAGGATCGATCCTTGAAGTCAAAGTAAACAACTCAAATCCTCTTGGCTATGGAATGCCTGAAAAAGTTAATGTTTATTTTGACAGGAGCCCTGTCTTCCGACTTCTTCCAGAGGCTTCTTTTATAGGAATAGAACCTGTTGCCTGGTTTGATGAGGAGAAATCTTTGATAAGTGGTTGGGCTATGGGCCAGCAGTATCTCAAAGGAGGCACCACGATCCTTGATGTCCCGGTTGGAGAGGGAAGGCTTTTTCTTTTCGGCCCAGAAATCACTTTTCGAGCTCAGCCCCATGGAACCTTTAAATTTCTCTTCAATGGGATCTATTACAGCGGATTGAAATAACCTTGCATATCGCCAAAACGAAATGAATCATGAAAAATCGCCACTTTTTAAGGACAGGTCAGGTCTATTGACTTTATCCTTTATTTTATATTTTTTATATAAAATAAATAACCTTAATTATTCACGAGTCGAGGTTGCTGCAGATGCAAGGCACGAGGCATGAAGACGTGGTCCTTCACTTCAACTGCCTCGGTACGAAGCAGATGCGGTGAAGTCGGCTCGCCTTAAGGGAAAAAAATGGCGATTAAAATAAAAGATACAAACAAGAAAAATGTTCAAGTCAATATTCTTGAAAAAACCTTATAGTTCGCAAAAAATAAAATAATAATGAAGGCATCGCCATTTTTTTATGAATAGGTCAGGTTAATAAAATTATAAAAGATGGAAATGAAGCCCACAAAAAAAATCATCAACGAAATACAGAGACTCCGCAGGCAGAATCAATTGACCAAAAAAGAAGGGCAACGAACAAAACATCTCCTCCAAGCACTCCACGCTATCCGTAGCGTCAACCAGCTTATTGCTAAAGAAAGAAACAGTGACTCTCTCATCCAAAAAACATGTGATCTTTTGATCGAAACACACGGTTATTTTAATGCCTGGATCGTTCTTTTGGATGAACAGCAAAATTACCTGAGTTCTGCTGAATCTGGACTGGGCATTCATTTCGAGCCCATGAAAAAGATGTTGGAAAACGGGAAGCTTACAAGATGCGGCAAAAAAGCCTTGAGAAAGAACGAATTGATCATCATAAGAAATCCGCAAAAAAATTGCAAAGATTGCCCGCTTTCAGAGCATTACGCCAACCGAAGTGCTTATACCATCAGACTCTCGCATCAGGGCAAAGTTTATGGAATACTTTCCGTATCTCTCCCTAAATCTTATATCCAAGACAAAAAAGAAAAAGAGCTATTTAGAGAAGTGGCTGGGGATATTCTTTTGGCCTTTATAACATCAAGCTTGAAAAAGAAAAAGAAAAAATCCTACATATACTAAATAAGAGGACTAAAGAAATCACTTGTCTTTTTGGAATTAGTGAAATCAGTAATAAACCGGATTCCACAATTGAACAAATTCTTAAAAGAACTCTTGACCTAATACCATCTGCTTGGCAGTATCCTGAGATTGCTGCCTGTCGTATTTCCTTAGAAGGCAAGGAATACAAAACAAAAAATTTCAAAAAAACAAGTTGGATGCTGAAATCAGGCATCATGGTTAACAACAAAAAAGTAGGCTCCATTGAGGTTTTTTATTTGGAAGAAAGATCAGAACTTTATGAAGGTCCATTCCTTAGAGAAGAAAGGGATTTGATCAACTCTATAGCATCCCGCTTAGGACTTATTTTTAAAAACAAAAAGATCGATGAACAAATTAAGAAAGACCTGAAAGAAAAAAATGTGATGCTTCAGGAGATTCATCACCGGGTCAAAAACAATATGCAGATCATCTCCAGTATTCTCCATCTCCAATCACAGAGAATTACCGACAAAAAATCGATGATGAGTCTTCAAGTCTGTCGAGACCGGATCAAAACCATGGCACTGATCCACGAAAATCTATATGAATCTCAAAATCTGGCAGAGGTCGATATGGCCAGCTATACCAAAAAAATGACCACCCACCTTTTCTCTGTCAACAGCACACTCAGCAATCGAATCAATTTAAAAGTGGATATTGAAAATATTTTCCTGGATATAAATAGAGCCATCCCAGTTGGACTAATCATAAACGAACTGGTTACCAATGCCTTCACACACGGGTTCCCCGAAAACAAGAAAGGCAGTGTGTTTGTTCAGATAAAGCTTCTTGGTAAAGATACCTATAACCTGATTGTATTCGATAATGGAGTTGGCCTTCCAGAAAGATACGAATGGACAAATCCAAAGACTCTTGGCCTTCAATTAGTATCTAGCTTGGTCAACCAGATTAATGGAACCCTGAACATAAACCGCCTTAAAGGAACCCGAGTGCAGATTAAATTCTAATTTGAATTATCCTGAACGATATTTTTTCCATTGACGGCATATTTTCATTCCGGGTATTATTTGTTTTGACTGTTTATAAAAAAATCAATATGATAGAGTTCAAACTAAGAGATTGCCAAACTCCTCTTCATTCATTTGCAATGACACAGCAAATTAGTTTTTTGTATGACTCACTATTTTTCATTAAGATATCAACCTTTTTCCAATAGACGACGTATAAATAATTTAATGGTTAACCTATATATAGGAGGAATGATGAACAAGAAAAGCATAATTTTATTTTGTTTGGTTTTACTTTTGCTCGTCTCTTATACGAGTGTTTATTCTCAGGTCAATGCCAGGATGTTGAGATATCCGGATGTATCAGAGACCTATATCTGTTTTGTTTATGCCGGGGATATATGGGTGGTTGAGAAACAAGGGGGGCTCGCCCACAAACTCAGCTCCCCTAAAGGAGAAGAATCCTTCCCGCGCTTTTCTCCAGATGGGAAATACATCGCTTTCACTGGAAATTATGACGGCAATGAAGATATCTATGTGCTCCCTTCAATGGGAGGAGACCCTCAAAGAGTCACCTATCACGGGCTTTCAGACAGAGTTCTGGACTGGACCCTTGACGGCCAGAAAATCTTGTATGCCTCATCTAGGGAAAGCGGAAGAATGAGATACAATCAGTTCTACAGTGTGTCTCCCAAAGGTGGATTTTCTGAAAAACTGCCGGTTCCCTACGGTGAATTCGGGATGCTGGCAGAGGACAATAAAACCCTGGCTTACACTCCCATTACCAGAGATTTTAGGACCTGGAAAAGATACCGGGGCGGTATGGCTCCGGATATCTGGTTGTTTGATTTAGAGAGCCTCCACTCAAAAAATATCACTCAGAGCGATGCCAATGAGACCCAGCCCATGTGGCATGGAAATAAACTCTACTTTCTCTCTGACAGAGGAGAAAACAAAAGATACAACATTTGGGTCTACGACAAGGAAAGTGAAGAATTCAAACAGATCACTCATTTTAAAGAATATGACATTCATTTTCCGGCTATTGGTCCTCGGGATATTGTTTTTGAAGCCGGAGGTAAGCTTTATCTTCTGGATTTGGCTACAGAACAACACAAAGAAATCAGTATCAAGATTGTAACTGATAACGCAACTAAAAAAACACGGATAGAGAATGTCTCCAGCCGGATCAATAATGCCTTTATCTCTCCTGACGGACAAAGAGTTCTCATCGAAGCCAGAGGAGAAATTTTTTCCGTTCCCAAAGAAAACGGAGTCATTAAAAACCTGACTCAAAGCTCTGGTTCCGCCCAAAGATATCCTAGCTGGTCTCCGGATGGAAAAAAGATTGCTTATTGGAGTGATCAGAGCGGTGAATACCAGCTCACAATCCAAGACCTCGCGACCGGGGTTAAAGAAGAGATCATGACCTCCTATGATAAGGGATTCTATTATAATCTGTTTTGGTCTCCAAACAGCAAAAAATTGGCCTTTGTGACCTGTCATCAGGAGATAAGAATATTTGATTTGGAACAGAAAAAAACTCTTAATGTGGATAAGGGTCTTTGGATGACCCATGGGGTTCTTGAAAATTTTAAAGCAAACTGGTCTTCGGACAGCCAGTGGATGACCTATTCACGGGGGTTGGAAAACAAACATGATGCTGTTTTTGTTTACAACACAGAGACCAGCCAAAAATATCAGCTCACAACAGATTATTACAACAATTCCAATCCTGTTTTTGATCCCGAGGGAAAGTATCTGTATTTTTTCTCCAGCCGAACGTTCTCTCCAGTTTACAGCGACCTGGATAATTCTTTTGTCTATCCTAACACCACCAATGTGGTGGCTGTTTCGCTCACAGAGGATATTGAAACCCCTCTTCCTCCCCAGAATGATGAAGTCGAAATCAAAGAAAAAAAAGAAGATGGGGAAGATAAAAAAGAAGAAGAAAATAAAGAAGAGAAAAAAGTGGAGATAACTGTCAAAAATTTTGGAAAAAGAATGACCCAGCTTCCCATTTCAGCAGGCAATTACAGTCAACTCAGTGCGGTTCCAGGAAAAATCATTTATCTCCAGCATCCAAGAAGCGGTTCTGAAGAAAGAACCAATGAACTCAAATATTTTGATTTCAAAGAAAGAGAAGAAAAAACCATCACCCAGGGAATCAACAGCTATATGCTCTCTTCAGACGGAAAGAACCTCCTGGTGTATGCCAGAGGAAAATTTTCTGTCATCCCTGTATCCCCTAATCAAAAGATGGAAAAGTTTGTCCCCACAGAAACCTTAGAAATGACAGTAGACCCGGTTAAAGAATGGAACCAAATATTTACCGATGCCTGGCGCATTGTCAGGGATTATTTTTATGACCCCAACATGCACGGAGTCAACTGGAATCATGTGAAGGAGCAGTATGGGAAACTATTGGACAATGTGGTGACAAGAATAGACCTTAATTTTCTTATTGGAGAAATGATCGCGGAACTCAATGCCTCTCATACTTACCGAGGCGGGGGAGATATGGAAACACCTGACAGCAAATCCATTGGTTATTTGGGAGTCAACTGGGGAGTGAGCAACGGATTCTATCGAATAAAAAGCATCATGGAAGGAGCGAAATGGGATTTTGCTGAAGTGTGCTCTCCTCTCCTGAGAACTAAAAATAACGTGAAAATTGAACCCGGTCATTATATCCTTGAAATAAACGGCGTCAAACTCACCACAGATAAGAGCCCGTGGTATGCTCTGCAGGGTCTGGCTGGAAAAACCGTGGAGCTGACCGTCAATGACAAACCCAGCTATGAAGGGGCCCGAAAAGCTGTGGTGAAAACTCTTGACCAGGGAGAAGTGATAAGATTGAGACACCTGGGATGGATTGAATCAAACAGAAAATATGTGGAAGAAATGTCTGGCGGACAGGTGGGATACATTTACGTGAGGAGCACGGGTGTGGACGCTCAAAATGAGCTGGTCAGACAGTTCAACGCCCAATTTCACAAAAAAGGATTGATCATTGATGAACGCTTTAACAGCGGGGGGCAAATCCCGGACCGATTCATCGAACTTCTAAACAGAAAACCCCTGGCTTACTGGGCCGTGCGGGACGGAAAAGACTGGCAGTGGCCTCCCGTAGCCCATTTTGGACCCAAAGCCATGCTGATCAACGGCTGGAGCGGCTCAGGAGGAGACTGTTTTCCTGACTATTTCAAAAAAGCGGGCCTTGGACCTCTAATCGGCATGAGGACCTGGGGTGGGCTGATCGGAATGTCAGGAGTTCCGTCTCTTATTGACGGTGGAATGGTCACAGCTCCTTCTTTCCGAATGTACAATCCGGATGGCACATGGTTTAGAGAGGGGTATGGAGTGCCCCCTGATATCAAAGTGGTGGATGACCCCACACTCCTGGCAAAGGGAACAGACCCTCAGCTGAAACGAGCGGTGGAAGAAGTGATAAAACTCATCCAGAAGGCCGAACCTATCCATCCCAAAAGACCGGATAAAGAAGACCGATCCAAATAAATCAAACAAAATATAAGTTATTGAGAAAAAAATAAAAAAGGAGGATATTATGAAAAAAAAAGGGCTTATTTTAGCTGTTATCCCTTTATTCCTCTTTCTTAATGCCTGCCAAAAGGAAACAGAATTTACCCAGCCTGAACTGAGCTATCCTGAAACAAAAAAAGTGGATGTCGTGGATGATTATTTCGGAACTAAAGTTCCTGATCCTTATCGATGGTTCGAAGATATCAATTCCGAAGAGGTCAAATCCTGGATCAAAGCCCAAAATGAAGTTACTTTTTCTTATTTAGAACAAATTCCTTTTCGCGAACAAATCAGACAGCACCTCACAGAACTCTACGATTACCCTAAATATTCCTCGCCCGTCCGAGTAGGGGACTATTACTTCTTCTATAAAAACGAAGGCCTGCAGAACCAGTCTGTGATCTATGTCCAGAAAGGACTGGAGGGAGAGGCGGAAGTCTTTATTGACCCTAATCAACTTTCTCCTGATGGAACCATTCGAATCTCGCTCATCGGTTTTTCCAAAGATGACCAATACGCTGCCTATTCCCGCTCTGAAGCCGGCTCGGACTGGCAGGAAATCAGGATTATGGAAATTGAAACCAAAAAAGAATTGGAAGACCGAACTCGCTGGGTCAAATTCAGCGGGGCTGCCTGGTACCAGGATGGATTCTTTTACAGCGGATATGATGAGCCAAAACAAGGGCAGGAACTTAAGGAGCAAAACAAATACCAGAAGATTTTTTATCACAAACTGGGAGATCCCCAGGAAAAAGATAAGCTCATTTATGAAGACAGGGATCATCCCTTACGCTATGTCTCTGCGGGTGTGACCGAAGATTCAGAATATCTCATTTTAGTGGTCTCTGAGGGGACCAGCGGTAACGAACTTTACTATAAAAAACTGAGGAACCAAAAAGCTGAGTTCCATTCATTGATCACCGGATTCGATCATGACAGCTATGTCATTGATAATCTCGGGAAAAAATTTTTAGTCTACACCAATATCGAGGCTCCCAATTACCGGGTAGTCAAAATCGATCCGGATGCTCCTGAAAAGGAAAAATGGGTGGACGTCATCCCTGAAAAAACAGAGGCCCTCAGCAGCGCCAACACAGCCGGCGGTTATCTTTTCTGCCGCTATCTCAAGGACGCTCACACTCAGGTCTTCCAGCATGACCTGGAAGGAAATAGGGTCCGGGAAATCGAACTCCCTGCCCTAGGATCAGCCTCTGGTTTCGGCGGTAAAAAAGAACACAAAAGTCTTTTTTATATGTTTACTTCATTCACCTATCCCCCCACCATCTACAAATATCAGGTGGAGGACGGAACTTCCGAAATATTTCGCAAAACCGAAGTCCCATTTAACCCTGAAGATTATATGACCCATCAAGTTTTCTACACCAGCAAGGACGGCACTCAAGTTCCCATGTTTCTGGTTCACAAAAAAGGAATCCAAAAAGACGGGCAAAACCCTGTTCTTCTTTATGGTTACGGAGGCTTTAATATCAGCCTTACTCCCTCTTTCAGCTCCACAAGGATTTTTCTTTTGGAAAATGGGTTCATCTTTGCCCAGGCAAATCTCAGGGGAGGCGGTGAATACGGGGAGAAATGGCATGAGGCTGGAATGCTTCTCAACAAGCAGAATGTTTTCGATGACTTTTTCTCAGCTGCAGAGTTTTTGATCGATGAAAAATACACTTCCAAGAAAAAACTGGCTATAGCCGGCGCTTCTAATGGCGGCCTTCTGGTGGGGGCAGCCATGACCCAACGTCCTGAACTTTTTGCTGTAGCTCTGCCTGCCGTGGGAGTGATGGATATGCTCCGGTACCACAAATTCACTGTGGGATGGGGATGGGTTGTGGACTATGGTTCTAGTGACGAAGAAAAGCACTTCAAAAATCTTTACTCCTACTCTCCTTACCATAACCTCAAAGAGGGCGTTTGTTATCCGGCTACACTGGTAACCACCGCTGACCATGATGACCGAGTGGTTCCGGCTCACTCCTTTAAATTCACGGCAGCCCTCCAGGAAAAACACTCGTGTGAAAATCCTGTGCTCATCCGCATTGAAACCCGCTCAGGCCATGGCTCCAGCTCTACAACCAAGATGATTGATGAGCTGACTGATGAATACTCTTTTATGTTCTTCAACTTGGGATTGACACTAAAATAAGAACCAGAACTTTCTTTTAATCTCACTCAAGATAACCATGTATTCTTATTGAAATAAAAAAACAGGAAACCAGGAGAAGTCAATGAATATTCTTCAGATTAAAAACCTAACCCTCTCTTTCAACGGAAAAAAGATTCTGGATAATCTCTCCTTAAATATTTGGGATGGGCATGTCCACGCACTCGTGGGGCCCAATGGAGCTGGAAAATCTACGCTCGCCTTTACCATCATGGGGCTCCCTGAATACCGGGACATCCAGGGAGACATTATCTACAGAGGAAAATCAATCATCCATGACGATCTAGATGAAAGAGCCCGGAAAGGAATCACTCTGGCCTGGCAGGAGCCGGCCCGGTTCGAAGGCCTTAAGGTCAAAGATTATCTGAGAGCTTCATCCCGCAGTAAAGATAAAAAAATCTTTGAACAAGCCCTTCACCAAGTGGCCCTAGATCCAGAGAATTATCTAGACCGGGCTGTAGATAAAACGTTAAGCGGCGGGGAAAGGAAAAAAATTGAACTGGCTTCCATTCTGGCCATGAAACCCCAAGTCGCTCTCCTTGATGAACCTGACTCGGGAATTGATGTTGAATCCTTAGAAAAAATTTTTGAGGCTGTCAAAGTTCTCAAAAAAGAAGGAACCACGGTGATCCTCATCACCCACAGCCTGGCTGTCCTTGAACAAGCCGAACATGCTTTTTTAATTTGTGTCGGAAAAGTTTATAAACAAGGGAACGTGGACAAAATCAGCCGCTATTTCGGAGAAAAATGTATTCCCTGTGATCACAAAAATCGTCCTCAAAAAAATCCATTAGGGAGTCAATCATGAATTTAGCTGACCAGCTTTTTAAAAACACAGAAACGGATCCCAAAGTGCTCAAAGATTCAGAGGTAGCTCATGTGGTCCTGAATCAAAACAAAATTCTAAGCCAAAACACAGTTCCAGGTCTGAAGGTTGACTTGAAGGAAATCAAAGATGGTCTTCGCGCCTTTTTTACTCTCGGGAATGAAATTCAAATCCCTAAAACAGTTCATCTTTGTTTTGGAATGATCCCTGAAAAAGGAATCCAGCGCATTGAAATGAATATTAATCTGGGGAAAAACTCACGTTTGTCTGTTTTGGCCCACTGCGTCTTCCCTAATGCTGTAGATGTCCAGCATATCATGAACGCCACCATCAATATTGCTGAAGGAGCTCAGTATTCTTACCTCGAAAGACATGTGCACAGTTCTGAGGGAGGAGTCAAAGTCTATCCCAAAGCCACTGTATCTTTAGGCCCTCACGCCAAATACAAAACCGAATTTGATCTTTTAAAGGGGCGTGTAGGCCTTATCGATATAGACTACCAAACTTACTGCAGCACAATGAGTGTTCTGGAGATGACAGCAAAAATAAATGGGCTGGGAAAAGACATCATCAAAGTAAATGAAACAGGGTATCTCAATGGAGAAGGAGCCAGAGGGGTTCTCACTTCCAAAATAGCGGTCAGAGATCAAGCCAAAGCAGAAATCTACAACAAACTGATTGCCTCAGCGCCCTATGCCCGAGGTCATGTGGATTGCAAAGAAATTGTTCAGGATAACGCGACGGCGACAGCCATCCCCATCGTGGAAGTCCTTCATCCCAAAGCCCACATCACCCATGAAGCGGCTATCGGCAGTGTGGACGCCAAGCAGCTTCAGACCCTTCTTTCTAGAGGGCTGTCTGAAGATGAAGCTGTTGAGCTGATCATTCAGGGTCTGCTGAGTTAGGTTTCCAAGTAAAATTTTTTGATAAGACTCTCAAACAATAAAAAATCCATAACCCATGCTCCCTTTCAATTAGAAAGAATAACTTCCCTCCATTCCAACTTAAATTATCCGGACAGGAATAGAAAGAGAAGTATTCCCAGTCTGAGAAAACCAAGTCACTCCTTCACAAACCAAATCAACACTCAGAATATAGCGTCCTGGTAAATCAGGTGATTTGACAGAAACAGAAACAGACGTTTTCTCTCCTGAATGGATATCTTTGGTGAAAGCGGTCCTTTTTCCATCATAAATCACTGTTTTCCCTGATGAGTTCTGCCAGTGATAGCTTATGAACACCGGACGGCTGGGATCTACAGAAGACCAGGTTAGAAATCCTGTATTTTGAATTGTGACCTGAAGCTGGAAAAGAGCGGAGGCTGGAACAGCTTTTTCGACTTCAGAGTGTGTGATGTATTTGACTTGATAGGGACCTTGGATTTTTTGAAAATTTAAATTCTTGACTTTTGGCCTGGGAGAAGGCTTGCGGAGCTGATGTTTGATACCTTTTTGGGCAAATATTACCCAATGTTTCGCCCAGAAATCTAGATTGTTTTGATAAAGATAATCATCCAAATCTTTGTAGATTTGATAAGCCCACTCTCCAAACAGTTCCCTGAGATCTCCCTTATCACTGGATCCCGGAGGATACTCATCCAATCCAGAGACTGTCCCGCGCAGTTCTAAACCATATCCTTTAAAAAGTTTTTTGAAATCTTGGAGAGAATAACGGTATTCGACCGGATCACCCCTAGGAATTCTGGCTCGTTCGTTCACGGACAGATCATTATCTTCCCCCATCATCGAAGTAAATCGGCTTTGTATTTTATTTAATTCCAGAATCATCCAATCCAAATTTAGAGTCTTAGCCCAACTTCCTTTCCAATCTCCCCTAGGCTCAATCAATAAAAAACGGCCGGTAAATTTCTCCATCCTTCTTATGAAACGTTTTGGCTTTTCCAAATGATGAAAAGCATCAAACATCATGACTGCATCCACTGGTTTAGGAGGGACATAAGTTTCCGCCTCTTCTACCTGGAAGGAAATATTATCTAAACCTAAAAAATCAGCGTGCTGGCGGGCTTTCTCTATCCCTGAGGATGAGTGATCCACCCCAATAAAATTAACATCAGAAAACCGGGATGCCAATTCACAGGTGATCTCGCCAGCCCCACAACCACTATCAAGAATTGTCTGGAATTTCTGAATATACAAAGAAGCGAGATCCGCAAAGCGCCGGATAGTGATGTACCCTGTATAACTGGGACGAAAAGGCTGTTCAACTGAGGACCGGAAGACATCATCATGGTATTCACGGTCCTTTTCTGCTGACCATTTTTTCAATAAAAATCGGCCTTTATGGAGTCCTTTTCGCCACCAAAACATAATTTTTCTTCTGAATAATCCAGGATAATTTCCCTCTTATCCTAACCCTTTACTTTGGAAAAATCAAAAATTTTTATAAATCTCATGAAAAATCAAAGTATGAGTATAACTGCAACTGATAAATGACCGCTAAAATCCTAGAAATAATTTTAAGAATCAATAAAAGAGGAATAAAAAAATATAAATTTTTTCACCCTGACTTGATGCTTTACAGTTTAAAAACATAAGATTATAATGATTGCATTCATACGGCTGAATAGAATGCGGAAGTGGCGGAATTTGGTAGACGCGTAAGCCTCAGGAGTTTATGGCCCAAAAGGCCGTGTGGGTTCGAGTCCCACCTTCCGCACCAGAATCACTTCTTAATAAGGACATAAAACTCTTGAAATCTCCTTTATTGAAAAAATCCAACCAACACAAATTTCTCCTTATCAATCCCTGGATTTATGACTTCACCGCTTACGACTTCTGGATGAAACCTTTAGGATTACTCTATATGGCTTCCTTAATCGAAAAGTACACCCCTGCTCAAATTGAATTCATAGATTGTCTGGACCGGCATCATCCTCTTTTAACAAAAAAAAATAAAACCAAAAAAGATGGAAGGGGGGCTTTCCCAAAAACAGAGGTCAAAAAACCCAAAGTACTCAATAAAGTACCCCGCAAGTTCTCCAGATACGGGATTCCTGTAGAACTCTTTGCAGATGAACTAGCTAGGGTCCAAAAAGCAGATTTGGTTTTGCTCACATGCACCATGACCTATTGGTATCCTGGGGTCCAGCACGTGGCTGAAATGGTAAAAAAAAAGTTGGGAAATGTGCCCATTATTTTAGGCGGGGTGTATCCCACGCTTCTGCCGGAACATGCCAAAAAAGAATCAGGAGCTGACATCATCATCCAGGGCCCGGGAGAGAAAAAACTGCTTCCTCTCCTTAATGAACTCTTTGGAGATAAATTTTGTTCCTCTCTTCAGTTTGAAAATCTAGACGACCTTCCTTTCCCTGCCTTCCATTTACTGAGAAACCGAGAATCACTCCCCATTATGACCTCGCGGGGATGCCCTTTTAAATGCTCCTTTTGTGCGAGTCCGATTCTCTATAAAAACTTCTCTCAACGAAACCCCCAATCCGTGATAAAAGAAATCATTGACATCATCACTATTCATAAAACCCAAAACATCGCCTTTTATGACGACGCTCTCCTGATCAACAAAACCAAACACATCCATCCTATTTTAGAAGAACTTATTCAAAGACACACCCAGACGGCCTTTCATACTCCCAATGGCCTTCATATTAAAGATATTGACAAAAAAACTGCTGAAATCTTTTATAAAAGCAGTGTTAAATCACTTTTTCTCAGCCAGGAGACTTTTGACCCAACCATTATCCAAAACTCCTGTCCAAAGATACGCCCCGGCGATTTGGAAAAAGCTGTAAAAAATTTGGAAAATGCAGGTTACTCTAAGAAAAATATTAATGTGTATCTAATGACAGGCCTTCCCGGGCAAAAATTTTCCAGTGTTAAAGACAGCATCGAAAAGGTTTTAAAATTAGGATTGATCCCTAGATTGGCCTATTTCTCTCCAGTCCCACACACTTTAGATTGGAAAAAACTGATATCTGAAAAAAAGCTTCCCCAGGACCATGACCCTCTTCTTCATAATAAACTGGCGGCTCCCTTTTATTGGGGCGACATCTCTCCTCAAGAATTTGACTCCTTAAAAAACATGACTAATCTGGCCTATTCATAAGTGCAAAGCACAACGAGTCATAAATTCTACCAAAAGTTTACTCTTTCATTGAATGTACTATAATATAATGTAACGATTTCATGATTTATTCGTTTAATCATCACTATGATTCGTAAAGGAGGTTCTTGTTGACCGTGCGAAACAGATTCATCTTAATCCTATCTTTGCTACTCCTCTTGTTTCCAAAACAAGGGATCTCTGATATCAAAGACCTGCCCCCAACTTATAAAAAGTGGCTGGAACAAGAAGTGATATACATCATTTCTCCTGTGGAAAAAGAAGTTTTCCTTAAACTTGATTCAAATCACGAACGAGACCTATTCATTAAAGCATTCTGGAAACAAAGAGATCCCACTCCGAATACAGAAGAAAATGAATATAAAAAAGAACATTTCAGACGGATTGAATACGCAAACCAACACTTTAGTCAAGGGGTCCCCAAGGCAGGATGGAAAACAGATAGAGGACGGATATACATCATCCTGGGTGAGCCAGATGACATCCAAACATTTGAAACCAAAATTGATATTGATCCGACCGAAGTCTGGTTCTATCAAGGGATGGAAGAGGAGGGCTTGACCCAGGCCTTCCAACTTCTATTTTTCCAAGACAAAGGATATGGCGAATACAAACTTTACAGCCCCATCAACCACGGTCCTCAATCACTTTTAACCAATTTTGAAGGGGATCAAACAGATTATAGGACTGCCTATGAAAAAATAAAGCAAATAGAGCCCTCTCTCGCTGATATCACAATGACCCTGATTCCCGGAGAAACGCCCTCTTTATCTGGAAGACCTAGCTTGTCATCTGAACATCTTCTAAATGAAATCGAGAGAACTCCGTTCAGAAGAGTCAAAGACATATATGCCCGAAAATACCTGGAGTACAAAGACACCATTGAGATCGAATATTCTACCAATTACATTGGAAATTTTTCCATTGTCAAGACAGCAAAAAACGAGAACGGAGTGGACTTTATTCAGTATGCTATAGAACCCGAGCGACTCTCCATAGATCATTTTCAGGATAAATATTATACAATCTTAGAACTCTACGGCAGAATTTCTGATGAACAGGATAGACTTATTTTTCAGTTCGAAAAGACCATCCCTTTAGAGTTCGATAAAAAACAAATCGATCAAATAAGAAATAGACCTCTCAATATAATGGATATAGTTCCCATAATCCCAGGCACCTTCAAATTATCTGTTCTCATGAAAAACAAAACGTCTAAAGAGTTCACCTCTCTCGAAAGAACTCTTCTCGTCCCTAACTCAAAAAATCAGATCCAAATGACCCCTATTATGCTGGCCTATGAAATAAAAAAATTAGAAGAAAGGGAAAAATTAATCCGTCCTTTTCAATTCAAAGACTATCAGCTTTATCTACCTTTAAACCGTGTCTTTATCAAGGACGGTCTCCTCGTCATTGCCTATCAATTACATAACCTTGTTGATTCTGAGGAAAAAAATTTTAAGCTCAAATACGCTTTTTTCAAAAATGAAAAAAAAGACATCGAATTCACAAAAAATGTTTCAGAATACCCCGAAAAACCATTTTTTATAGAAAAAATCACTCTAAATAATTTTGCACCGGCCCATTATAGGCTCAGAGTCAGTCTCTTTAAGGGCAACATCGAACTTGTTTTTGCAGAAGAAGAATTTGACATAAGCCATTCTCAAAGCATCCCTAGACCATGGACCTATACCGCACGCCTTACTGAGAAGGAAGACCCCGATTTCGCCTATACTTTAGGTCTGCAGTACCTGCATTCAGGCAATTTAGAAAAAGCTCGGCCTAAGATAGAAAAAGCTTATGAAATGAAAAATGATTCTGAGGAAATAGCGATCAATCTATCTCGTATTTATATAGCCACCAAAAACTATATCCCTATCAAAATGATACTTTCTCCCTTCATAAACAAAAAGGATACTCTCCCGAAGTATCAAACTTATTTCCTTCTTGCCCTGAGCTGCAAATATTTGGAAAATTTTAAAGAAGCCGTCTCAATATATCAAAAAGCTATCGCTGATTACGGAACATCTCCTGAACTTCTAAACCCTTTAGGAGAATGCCTGCTTCAGCTCAATAAGAAAAAAGAAGCTCTTGAGATTTGGGAAAAGTCATTACAAATTAATCCAGCTCAACTCGAAATTAGGGAAAAAATAAAAGCACTTAGGAACAAAAATACTCAATAAAAACCCCAACGAATCAACCCGTTTTTATTTTAAAATAATATATGTATTCCTATTTTGAATATTCGGTTGTTATAGACACCATAAGTGATATAATCCCCATATCTTTCAAAAGTGGGATTTCCGGGATCCCTGTAATCCACATATCCACCTGGATTGGAGGTCAAATAATAGTTGCTTCCGCCCAATGCATTGAGAACATCCAGATAAACATTCATAGAAGCCGCTTCAGTAAGCTTAAATTTCTTCTGCAGTCTTAAATCAAGGTTGGAAAGATCCGGAGCCCGCCTGTCTCCTCTCTCTTCAGTAGCGACTGTGTAGCTGGCTCCTGGATCTAAATATCTGTCATTCTCTGGCACATAAACAGTTATGCTCCTATTCCAAGGAATTCCGGATCTGTAATTATAATAACAGCCCAGGTCAAATCCATAGGGGAGTTGAACAGAGCCCTGAATTTTTATATTCAAAGGTCTATCGAAATCCAGACGTCCCTCAGCATAAACCATAGAATTGGGAGTGTCGAAATAATAAGAACTGGCATCAGTCGCCATACTCCACCCTCCTATATTTCCCCATGCTTGACTCCATACCAGTGAAGCGAAGAGCTGCCATTTATTTGACATCCTCTTATTGATAACTAATTGAAAAGCCGTGTATTTACGGAAAGCAGACTCAATATTTGTATAATACCAATGCCGGCCTCCTGGAGATTCGGCGAGCTCAACATAACAGTATGAAGCTTGATCATCCTCTGTGCCAAATATCCCATCATCACCAGGGTCTGTGAACTCAAACTTTTCCCAAAAGGGACTCTCCGGGCTGTATCCCTTCCATGCCTGTTCTTTTCCCAACTCATAATCATTGACGTTCTCGAATATATTTTTCTTATGCTTATAAATAAATGCAGCACTCACTGTTAAATTTGTATTTATTTCTTGATCGATCCCTATACTATATTCATCTGTAACAGGAGATTGAGCATTGGGGTCAAGCCTGGTTTCCACCTCTACAGAATCCGGATTGTCTGCAGCATCAATCAATGTATAAGTATCATCAGCATCCGGCTCCTGATCATAGTCATTGTCAACCCAATACCAGGAACTCAACTGAGGATAAATAGGGCTGATCCTGTTAAAATAACGAAAGGCTATGGATTCATGATACTGTGAATAGGTCCCTGACAGAGAAGTTTTTCCATGACCAAAAACATCAACCACAATTCCAATACGTGGGGAAATATGAAACCACTTCATGACATCTGTTGAACCCGCATTATAAGCACTGTACTGTGTCTCTACCCCCGGAAGCACATCAAAAAGACCATAGGGATCAGCGCTTCCTAGATGATATTGTATAGGAAAGGCGGAATTACTGAAATCAATACGGGCTCCTAGATTTAGGGTCACCCGCCGGGCGATGGTCAGATTCTCCTGGAAAAAACCACCTATGTGATGAGTTTCATTTTCCAGAATTGAAGAATCTTCAATAGAACCAAGAGCGTAGGCATAAATTTTTCCTCTATTTGGAACCAATTCAGTGGGATAAGAATAAATGTTGCCCCTGTAATAATCAAGATAAAATGGATTTTCTCTCCAAAAATTCCATCTCAATTGGTTCCATTCATATTCCAGCCCACATTTTATCTTATGCTCTGCTCCTAAGAATGTATCATTATAATAGGTGACTTTAACCGAAGGATTTAATCTTTGTATGGTTGATTTTTGTTGAAATTCAGGATTATTTCTGTATATGCTGAAATACCTATCATAATTGCGGGGTTCATCGGGAAGAGCCTCTTCACCATAGACAAGGGGAAATTTTCGAAAGAGATAGGTGACTCTTCCTTCAAAAAATATATTTGAATTGAGAGTATAATATCCCTGAACACTTAAGAGATGCGTCATCTCTCCTTCTCTTTTGTTGGTCGCTGTTTTATCAAGATTCTTCTGGATTTGGTTTATGTAATATTTCTCACTGATGGAGGTAAGGTCATAAGTGACACTTGCCCGGATATCCATAGGAAGCCGGGTGGTTATTTTCCCAAATAGACTGAATTCATGATGAGGAGCATCCTCCAAAGTAAAAACCGCCTGCCCTTTTTCTTGAGTGCTGATCCAGTCTATATGATGGTAGCCCTGTTCCCAATTTAAATAACGTGCGTTCACATACATATTAACAACATCTTTAGCAATAGGTCCCCCAATATGAAAAGAAAGGTCATTCCATGAATTAAATTCAGTAGGCTTGCTTAATCCCAATATATCACGGTCCTCTTCGCTTAAAGATGAGGTCTGCATGGATTTGCTGTAATAATCGCCAAGAAGACCCATCCTGAATTCATTCTCTCCTGATTTTGATACAATATTTAAATACCCTCCTTCTGTATTTGTGACCTCAGGACTGTGCCCTGCAATCCCAAATTCTATTTCTCCATAGGTATCAATATTGATATTTGTGGTAGGGTAAGAATTCATGGGATCATTCAGGATCATTCCGTCTAGCACAAATTTATTTCCACGGACAGAACCTCCAGAAATGCTAGAACCGCGATGAATTCGAGGATTCTCCGGAACAGCGCCTGGGACAGAATTCGCAATATCGAAAAAATCTCTATGGAGAGGAATGCTTTGTATCAAATCACTTGAATACCGTTGGGTGGTGCTGGACTTTCTTGTATCTAGGGCAGTCGGTTGGTTCTCCAGGATCTCCTTGCTCCCTTCCGGAGCTGGGCTTAGGGCTACAGAAATGTTGATCTCTTCCCCTATGTCAATATTTATTCCAGAAAATCTTCTAGTCTGATACTGGGGTTTCTCAACATGAAGAGAATATCCTTCTCCTGCGGGAAGATTTGCAAAATGAAAACTCCCGTTCTCCTTTGTGACGCAAATCATTAATCCCAATAAGGCAGGACCTTTTAAAATGACCGTAGTTCTTGATAAAGGATGATGATCAGAATCCCTGACCACACCGCTTAATGAACCTGTTTGGCTTTGCTGCGATATTAAAAAGGGAATCGTGCTTACCGTCAGAAAAATAATCGTAAATAATTTAACAATCTGTCTCATCAATTTCGTCTCCTTGTCACCAAGTGAATATGATTTAGTGATAAAGTTTATTTGATAATCCATCTAAGGTCAAATCAATTTGGGGACATCCCATAAGGAACCACCCTATTCAATTTTAAACACATCATCCAATAATAAGTCGTGGGGTCTTGTTTGCAGAACATATTCTTGGAAT
>CAZRGM010000019.1:0-44632 GCA_964599635.1 uncultured Eubacteriales bacterium
TGATCATTCCAAGTTGAAAGGAGTGGGGATCTATTTTTAATTCTTTTCGGTTTGCGTTCATGATAATTTCTCCTGAATTATTCATAAAAAAATGGCGATGTTTTCATGATTAACTTATTTTCAACGAACTGCAGGACTTTTTCAAGAACAATGTCTTGAACATTTTTTCTGTTTGTATTTTAATTTTAATCGCCATTTTTTTACCTTAGAGGCAAGCCGATCTCACGGCATCTGCTTCGTTGCAGGGCATTCGCAGTGAAGGACCACGACTTCATGCCCTGCGCCTTGCATCTGCAGCAACCTCAGCTTGTGAATAATCCAGGTTAACCTGAAATATTCATAAAAAAATGGCGATGTTTTCATTATCAATTTATTTTCCGTGATATTCAAGATTTTTTCCATTATCCATTTCCCATTACCTATTGGCTCCTGCCTGCCTTGACAACATAATTCTTATGAGAGTCGACCTTTAAGGCCGCGTATTTGTTCTGATTTTCTAAGAAGTCCTTCATCAGTTTGAAAAACGCACCATTGAGGGCCAGAAGAGCTATCAGATTGGGAAGGGCACACACCCCTACTGATATATTGGCGAACACCCATAGTTCATTCACTTCAGCCACTCCGGCAAAAATGACTCCTGGAAGAAGATAGAACCATTTGAGATACCGGATGGAATTTTTGCCAAAAAGAGTGATCACAGAGGTCTCATAATAAATAAAAAATCCAATCTGAGTAGAGAGACAAAATGTCAGGATGGAAAATGAAATAACTGCTGATGCTAACCAGGTGGGAAATACGGAGGAAAAAGAATCAATCACCAACTCAACTCCGGATTTTCCGCTTCCTAAAAGGCCGGTAGATAAAACCGCAAATGAGGTGATCGTGCAGATGATAAGGGTGTCAAGAAAAGTTTCAAACGCTCCCCATAGTCCCTGTTGAAAGGGGTGTTTTGTATCAGCAGTCGCATGAGCCATGGGAGCAGTCCCCAGCCCCGCTTCATTGGAAAGCATGCCTTTAGCCATCCCTTCTTTGATGGCTGTCTGAAGGGCCACGCCAACCATTCCTCCCACAGCAGGGACCGGAGAAAAAGCATATTTAAAAATCATGCTGAACACTTCAGGAATTTTGGCATAGTTGATAAAGAACACAGCAATGCCTCCCCCTATATAAAAAAGGGACATAAAGGGAACCAGCCTCTCGCACACCCGTCCGATCCGCCTGATGCCGCCTATCACTACAAATCCTGTGATCACAGCCATGATTCCGGTGGTGAGGTAGGGATTCACATTGTAGCTGGATAAAAAAGCACGTCCTACTGTATGCTGCTGGAGCAGGGTGGCACTGAGAAGGGAATTGACCAGGACTCCTCCAGAAAAAAGAACGGCCAGAGACTTCCATCCCAGCCCCTTTTTAATATAGTACATGGGTCCGCCGTGAAGAGTTCCTTTTTTATCCACCTCTCTGTAATGCACAGCCAGAGTGATTTCAGCTGTCTTTATAATCATGCTGAGAAGAGCTAAGACCCACATCCAAAAAATTGCGCCAGGCCCTCCAATGGAAAGTGCTGTGGCCACTCCTGCGATATTGCCCATCCCTACAGTGGAAGCCAGGGCTGTGGAAGTGGCCTGGAAAGGAGTCATTCTTCCCTTATCTTGGATTTTTGTTTTCTCAAATATTTTGCCGAATGTGTTTTTAAATATGAAGCCCAACTTTGTTATTTGAAAAGCTTTAGATTTGATGGTTAAAAATACGGCCACTCCAGCAATAAAGAGGATAGTCCACGGCCCCCATAACACTTGGTCGATTTCAGAAGCTATGACAAGGATTGTCTCTAACACTATTTTTTTCTGGCGATATTACGGCTTAAGAAAGCGGTTTCCAAAAGGTCCCTGCTTTTGATTTTGGGAGAAACAGCCACAAGGCGGAGCGCTGTTTTATCCCAGATTCTTGTTTTTGAGAGAGTGCGTTCTCCTTTAGACATAATCTTTTTATAAATAGTTTCCTGAAGTTTATTGAGTTTATCTGGATTTAAATCCCTGGGAACCACACGAAAGCACAGGATCCCCGTATCCGGTTTAAGGCAAAGTTCCAGCTCAGGATCCATTTTTATTTTTAACGCGGCTTTTCTTACTGCTTCTAATGGGGACCGAAGCCTGGCTCTTATTTTTTTTAAACCCTGATGAAGGATAGAGCTGATGAGGGGAAGTGCGGAAAAAGGCCTGGTGGAGGGCATGGATTTAAGACCTGGATTGGGATCTTTATCCTGCTGAGGGTTGAAATAATCACTGAACAAAGCCATGCGTTTAAAGTCTTGTTTATTTTTGACAAACAGAACAGAATTCGGGATGGGAACTCCGAACTGTTTATGAGGGTCCCAGGATACAGAATCAGCCAGCTCTTTTCCTCGAAAAAGGGGCTCCCATTCAGGTACCAGGGAATAAGCCAGCCCATAAGCCCCGTCCACATGAACCCAAATGTTTTCATTGATGGAGATTTTCGCTATGGAGGAAAGAGGATCCACTGAGCCCGTGGAAGTGGTTCCTGCGGTGGCCACCGAACAAAATATGTTATCTCTTCCGTATTGGTCAATTTTTTGTTGAAAATGATTCACATCCATACGCCGGTTTTGGTCCACTTTTACAGGAATAAGGCTTTTCTCACCTAAGCCCAGAGTCCGCACGGCATGCTGCAGGGAAAAGTGAGCGTCTTCAGAACAAAGCACAAACAGCTTATCCGGATTTTTAAATCCTGTGATCCCTCTTTGATTCAGGTCAAATCCATGTTTTTCCGCATGCTTGTGAAGTGCCATATAGAGGGCTTGCTGGTTGGCATAGGTTCCGCAGTACATAAAGGTGGCATCTGCATTCTGCGGGAAACCGAACATCAGACATAATTCTTTGGCAAACAGCTCTTCCATCATTGCACCTCCTGGAGAGACCTGCCAGTTGGTGACTCCTTGATTGGACTCCAATTCCAATTTAGCTCCGAATTTGGCGCCAGTTTCAGGAAGAGTATTGAACATGGATTGGAATTGGGGAAGGGCATAGTTCATTAGATGAGGGAATAAGTTATTTTTCAAGAGAGTGTGCAGTTCTGAAAGCGGCATGCCCTTTTCTTTAAAATGAAGAAGAGGCGCCAGGTCTTCAGCGACTTTTTCAGGAGATGCCCCGGAAAAAATCTTTTTTTTATGCTTATTTTTCTTAACCATTAATTGTTTTTCCCATTTCTGCTTTCAGTTTTCTCTTAATATACTTCCCCCTCCCTCTCTGTGCCATCAGCTGCTTGCCGTCCACGATGAGTTCTCCTCTAGAAAAAACTTTCTCAACTTTCCCTGTGATCTCAATATCCTCATAAGCGGACCAGTCTGTGGCCATATGAAGGGTGTGTTGTCCCATAGTCCATTTTTTTTGGGGGTCAAACAAAACAATGTCTGCATCAGCACCAGGGGCAAGAGTCCCTTTTTGAGGGGTCATCCCAAACAGCTTCGCTGGATTTGTTGAGATCAGCTCCACCATCCGGGGAAGGGAAATCCGTCCTTTCCGGACTCCTTCTGAGTATAAAAGAGGAAGCCTCACTTCAATGCCTGGGATACCATTCGGGCATTTATCAAACCGTTGAGCTCCCATGAGCTTAGCCTCCCAGGAATATGCGGCATCATCTGTAGTGACCAAAGAGATTCGTTTGTCGCGCAGGCCTTCCCATAGTTTTTCCTGGTTTGATTGACTTCGAAGCGGGGGGGAACAGATCCATTTGATTCCATCATCCCGCTCAAGCTGCTTTTCTGTAAAATAAAGATAATGGATGCAGGTCTCTGCCCATACATCAATGCCCTTTTCTCTGGCCTGGCCTACCTGTTGGACTCCTTGAGCTGTGGACATATGCACAATAAAAAGCCTGACGTGAGTCTGTTCTGCCAAGCGGATGCATTTTTTGATGGCTTTGCTTTCAGCTTCCGGAGGGCGGCTTCGGGCATGATAGATGGGCTTTGTCAGCCCCTGTTTTATTAGAGAAGAGATGTTTTTTTCTATGATGGTGTTATCTTCAGCATGAACCATCAGCATACCGTGTGCACTCTGAATCCGCTCCATGACCCGTTTGAGATCCTCCTCCTCCATCATCAATCCTTCTTCCCGGTAAACCATATAGCATTTTAGGGTGGGAGCTCCTTTCTCCACTAAAAGAGGGATTTCATCAAGGATTTCTGGAGAGGCATCTGAGATCACAGGATGAACTCCCCAGTCCACCAGGGCTTTACCCTCAGCTTCCCATTCTTTCTTTTCCAGGGTATAAATGAGAGGTTTTCCTGGAGATTGGTTAGAAAAATCTACCACACTGGTGACTCCTCCAAAAGCAGCCGCACGGGTGCCGGTTTCATAGTCATGCACACTTATGGTGTTCATAAACTCGTCATTGAAATGCACATGAGTGTCCACGGCCCCAGGAAAAACCAAGAGTCCTTGAGCGTCGTATTCCTGAGAAGCTTTAACGCCTTCGAAATTCCCGACAGCTTTTATTTTTTCATCCTCTATGAGTATATCCTGTTTAAAGACACCTCCCTCCAAGACGGCATCTCCTCCTTTTATGAGTGTTTTTTTCATTTCAGTTTTCACCTTTTTCTCATTAGGATACCCATGAGAACTTAGCCTTTGAATGCATAAATCTCATTTCTTCGTCAGTATCTCTAGCGGTGCTTTTGAGCCTTTATCCGGCTCCTTCCGGGTTTTGCTGTCATAGAGTTTTTTTCTTTGACTTATTTCTATATCAATATTTTTAATATGTCAAAATTGAATACTCCCGAATAATTCAGGTTATTCAGGTTATTTTTTTTTGGCGCATTTTTTGCTTGATTTTATATTGACCAAATAATTCTATTTTTATATCATAAATCTGACCATTATGAAATGGGAGGGTTTCATGAAACTTAACAAATTAGCTTTAGGCCTGGCTGGAGGTATTATCTGGGGAGCTGCTGTTTTTCTGGCCACAATTTTCCTTCTTTTAATGGGAGGACAGGGACAGACACTTTCCAAATTAAATGCGTTCTATTTTGGCTACAGCTTCAGTTATCTGGGTAGCTTAGTCGGACTTGTGTGGGGTTTTGTCGAAGGATTCATCATTGGATGGCTGTTTGGGCTGCTCTATAACGTCTTTTCCAAAGAAAAATAAAACGTACAACCACCCCCCCATTCACCTTTGACGATTTGTCATTCATCCGAACGCAATCCACGCGGTTGACACAGCAGGCGAAACAGACAGGATAAACGGGATAAATCCAGACAGGACCCATAAAAAAAATAGGTAAAAGGTATTGTGTACCTGTTTTTACTCAGACAGGACCCATAAAAAAAATAGGTAAAAGGTATTGTGTACCTGTTTTTACTTTACACATTGAATTTTTCGCATTAAACTGAATCAAAGAATTTATGACTTACATTTTTAAATTTGCTGTTTGCATTTTGAAAAAAGGAACCGGCCATGAAAAACTCTCATAAAACAAAAGACCAGCTTCTAAAGGAACTGCAGGAGCTTCGTGAGAAGGTCCTTATCCTTAAAGAAGAAGAGGTTGAATACAGAAAAGCGGAACAAGCTCTTAAAGAAGAAAAAACCCGATTCCGGCAGCTTTTTGAGAATGCGCAGGAAGGAATTGTGATTACAGATGCCGATGGAACCATCCGACATGCTAACCAGGAGTTCCTGAGAATTTTTGGATATAAGATCAAAGAGGTCATCGGCGCCAATGTGGATAAGCTTGTGGCAGGAGACAAAGCTCTTCGCGCCAAATTTATCACCAACAATGTGGCCAAAGGGAAGAACATTGCACTGGAGACTGTCCGGAGGAGAAAAGACGGAACACCTGTGGATGTATCTGTCATTGCCTCCCCCATTTCCACAGAGGAGAGACAGTTGGGTGTCTTTGGCATCTACAGAGATATCACCCAACGCAGGGAAGCCGAAATAGGACTTCAGGAAGCACTCAAACAGGCAGAGGTCGCCAGTAAAGCTAAGAGTGAATTTCTGGCTAATATGAGCCATGAAATACGCACTCCTATGAATGCCGTGATCGGAATGACCGGACTGCTTCTGGAAACAGACCTTAGCTCTGAACAGAGAAAATATACGGAAACCATACGCCTCAGCGGGGAGTCCCTTCTTTCGGTTATTAACGATATTCTGGATTTTTCAAAAATAGAAGCAGGTCAATTCGATCTGGAGACCATGAATTTTAACCTGTGGACACTGCTGGAAGATTTTGCGTCCATGATGGCTGTCCAGGCGCAGGAAAAAGATTTAGAGTTTATCTGTGCACCCGAGCCCGATGTGCCGGCCTATCTCAAGGGTGACCCCGGCCGTCTGCGTCAGATTCTGGTCAATCTGGCAGGCAATGCAGTGAAGTTTACGGAGAAAGGTGAGGTGGTTGTCCGAGTGAGCATGGAATCAGAGACTGAAAAAGAGGCCGTGCTCCGCTTCACGGTCCGGGATACAGGGATAGGAATTCCAGAAGATAAAAGAGAGTTTGTATTTGAGACCTTCACTCAAGTCGATGGTTCCACCACTCGAAGGGCCGGAGGCACTGGGTTGGGTCTTGCCATTTCCAAACAATTGGTTGAGAAAATGGGAGGCCAAATCGGATTAAAAAACGCAGAGAACAAAGGCTCTGAATTCTGGTTTACAGCCTCTTTTAAGAAGCAGGCCCGACGGCGGCATCCGCTTAAACCTCCGGCTAATATTCGGGGAGCCCATATTCTCATTGTGGATGACAACAAGACCAACCGGGAGGTTTTGAGAGGTCAGCTTAGTTCCTGGGGAGTCCGAGTCGAAGAGGCTCCGGATGGCCCCGCCGCTCTTAAAAAGATTTATAAGGCTTACAATAATAGCGATCCTTTCGAGCTAGCTGTCGTGGATATGCAGATGCCGGATATGGATGGGGAGTCTTTGGGATACGCCATCAAAGCCGACCAGAAGATAAAGAGCACCCACTTGGTCATGATGACCTCTATGGGTCAGAGAGGCGACGCCAAACGCCTGGAAGAGATAGGATTTGCCGCTTATCTCACCAAGCCGGTCCGCCAGTCTGACCTTTTTGACTGTTTGGTTTCGGTCATTAAAAGTGAAGAAAAAGAAAAAGAAAAAAAGACCATCATCACCCGGCATGATATTCGTGATATGCGGCGGGATAAGGTTAGGATTTTATTAGCGGAAGACAATATCATCAACCAGCAGGTAGCGATGGCGATGCTGAGAAAAATGGGGATGAGAGTTGAAGCCGTCGCCAACGGGGAGGAAGCTTTGAATGCACTCAGGAAAATTCCTTTTGATTTGGTGTTTATGGACGTGCAGATGCCGGATATGGACGGACTGGAAGCCACCCGAGAAATCAGAAACCCCAGGTCAAAAGTCTTGAATCATGAGATTCCCATTATTGCCATGACCGCCCATGCCATGGAAGGGGACCGCCAGAGATGCCTGAAAGCGGGAATGAATGATTACCTCTCAAAGCCGGTCAGTCTCCAGAGTATGGCTCAGGTTCTCAATAAATGGGTCTCTAAGAATTGAATTAAGATTAAATAATAATAGAGATGAAAGCAGAAAGCTTGATTTTGAAGAGAATGACAGTGGGAACCTCAGGATAAAAGATTAGAAAAGAGAGGAGCTGACATATTTTATGAATAATATAAAAATGAGAATCCCGCTCTTAGACTTAAAAGCCCAATACGCCACCATAAAACAGGAAATCCGCAGCGCTGTGGATGAAGTTCTGGAGTCTCAGTATTTTATTCTGGGACCCAAAGTCAAAGAGCTGGAGCAGGAAATTGCCGCCTACTCTGAGAGTCCTTATGCGGTGGGAGTTTCTTCCGGCACAGATGCCCTTCTTATAACCCTCATGGCTTTAGAGGTCGAACCCGATGATGAAATCATCACCACCCCTTTTACTTTTTTCTCAACAGCCGGGGTGATCTCGCGCCTCAAAGCCACCCCAAAATTTGTGGACATTGACCCTGTGACTTACAACATGGATCCCAAGAAAATTGAATCTGCCCTGACGCGCCGCACCAAAGCTTTGATCCCGATTCATCTTTTCGGACAGTGTGCGGATATGGACCCCATACTGAAAACAGCCTCTTCTCATAATATCCCGGTGATTGAAGATGCGGCCCAGTCCATAGGGTCCCAATACAAGCATCAAAGAGCCGGCTCCATGGGTACTTTCGGGATTTTTTCCTTTTTCCCTTCCAAAAACTTAGGGGGAGCCGGGGACGGAGGCATGGTCGTAACCCATGATTCATCCCTTTATGACAAACTAAAAATCCTAAGGGTGCACGGCTCCCGACCCAAGTATTTTCATAAAATCGTGGGAGGAAATTTTCGACTGGATGCTCTTCAGGCAGCGGTACTTCTGGCGAAATTCAAACATCTCGATGTCTGGTCTGAAGCACGGCGCCAAAACGCTTTATCCTATGATAAACTTTTTGGTCAAACAGATCTTATCAAAAACGAATATATCGAACCTCCCAGGGCAGCCTATAAAGACTCAGGAGACCCAAATTATCATATCTACCACCAGTACACCATCCGCGCCCGATCCCGGGATAAACTCCAAGCCTATCTTCAAGAGCAGGGCATCGGTACAGCCGTCTATTATCCCATGCCTCTTCATCTCCAGGACTGCTTTAAAGAGCTGGGCTATCTTAAAGGTGATTTTCCCGAGTCAGAAAAAGCGGCTGAATCTGTCCTTTCTCTTCCTATTTATCCGGAGCTTACCCGCACCCAGCAGGAATACATTGTGGAGCACGTCAGCGCATTTTATCAATCAGGGGAAAAAAGCTAGAGGAAGTTTAGATAAACAGGGATTAGAGAATGCCTTAATGGTCAAGGATGGAGAAGACAGTATGATATTAAAATTCCCTTGATTGAAATTATGAGAATGAAGAAAGAGAAGGAAATGAAAGTTCCGTTTGTGGATCTTAGGACACAATATGAGAATATTAAGGAAGATATTCACAAGTCAGTGGAACGCTCTCTCCAGCAATCCCAGTTTATTTTAGGAAGCTCTGTCCAGGATTTCGAACAAAAATTTGCTGACTACACTCAGACTAAGTATGCGGGAGGAGTAGCTTCAGGTACCGATGCTCTTTTCTTAGCACTCAAGGCTCTCGATATTGGAGATGGGGATGAAGTGATTACCGCAGCCAATACATTTATCGCCACCGTGTTAAGCATCTCTCATACTGGCGCTAATCCTGTTTTGGTAGATATTGATCCTGAAACATACACCATAGATCCTTTAAAAATTGAACCAAACATAACTTCCAAAACAAAGGCCATTATACCAGTCCATCTTTATGGTCAAATGGCAGATATGGAACCTATCATGAAGATGGCCCAGGAGCACAACCTAAGGGTCATTGAGGATGCCTGTCAGGCGCATGGAGCAGAGTATAAGAAAAAAAAGTCTGGTTCCTGGGGAAATATAGGCTGTTTCAGCTTTTACCCTTCCAAAAATTTGGGAGCCTATGGGGACGGAGGTATGGTAACCACGAGTGACTTGAGACTGTATGGAAAATTAAAAATGCTCAGAGAATACGGGCAAGTGGAAAAATATCATCATCAGATTAAAGGATATAACTCCCGGTTAGATACTCTTCAAGCATCCGTGCTTTTAACAAAACTGCCGTATCTGAATAAATGGAATGAAAACAGACGAGACTTAGCTCACCTTTACACCAGCCTTTTGTCAGAGTCCTGTGTCATAACTCCTAAAGAGGCTCCTTTCTGCAAACACGTCTATCACCTTTATGTCATTCGAACCTCTAAAAGAAATGAGCTGAAGAAGCATCTAGAAACCAACGGGATTTTCTGCGGCATTCATTATCCTCTGCCCGTACATCTTCAGCCGGCCTTTTTGGACTTGGGATATAAAAAAGGGGATTTTCCCATCACTGAAAAATATGCTCAGGAATTACTTTCTTTACCCATGTATCCTGAACTCACCAGAGATCATGTCAAATATGTGGTCAAGAAGATAAAAGAATTTTTTGGCCCTTCTCAGCTATCTCTTTAGCTTGAGAGTCAAAAAAAGAAGCGGATTGAGAATACTCCACCAATCAATAAAAGGTCTTATATGGGAATATCTAATTTTTCTGCAGTTCAATGGATAGATCTTGGAAACAGGAACTTCTTTGAACCTATATCCTAACTTCAGTGCTTTATAGTGAAGATAGGTTTCCAATTCATATTTATCCAGCCAGTCCTGCCATATATTGATTCGGGAATCTTTAAACACGCTCATTTTATAGGCTCTGAATCCATTGAGAGAATCTGTGCATTTTTTTCCTGTAAGGACAGTAAATAGAAGAGCATGCAACTTGACCATAATATAACGAAATGGCGGCAGATTATCCCACCTTCCTCCTTTAAGAAACCGGGATCCCTGGACATAATCGTAATTCTGATGGATGATGGGATTCAGAAGTTTGGGTATTTCTAAAGGATCGTCCTTATTATTTCCAGCCATAAGTACCATAACCTGATACCCATTAGTGAGAGCGTAATTGATCCCGGATTTAATGGCGCCTCCCACTCCTTTGTTCCTGGGGTGTTCGATTAAGTTAAAATCATGTTTTTCAGCGTATTTTTTTATCACATCAGCGGTTTTATCTGTGGATCCGTCATTCATAACCAAAAGATCATAATCTCTCTGTGGGGGAAATTTCTGAAGGACCTGTCTGGTCTGGTTGGCTGTGTTGTAGCAAAGTAAAACGGCAAGAATTTTATTCGTGGGTTCCATCATCTTTTATTTTTTCGATAAGGAAAGTCTGTCAAGTCCGTGACACATTTGATATCTTTTACATCCTTTTTTACTTTGGCTGGATTTCCATAGGCCAGGCAGTTGTCTGGAATATCTCGGGTGACCACACTTCCTGAACCAATCAAGGCATTCTCTCCAATGGTCACAAAAGGATTGATGACGACCCGGGCTCCAATTTGGGCTCCTTTTTTTATATGAGGAGCATTTTTTATGCATTCTTTAGAAAAGGGGCATCCAGGATGGAGGTCATTGGCAAAAATAGTCCCCGGTCCAATGAACACATCACTTTCTATTTCAGTGTACTGAGCCACATAGACATGGGTATGAATTTTGACCCTGTCTCCAATCCGGCAACCATAATCCACTACGGAATTGGCCCACAGTTTGAAATCATCCCCGATTGAGTTTTCTTCTCTTATTATGGAGTTATGTCCCAGGATGAGGTTATCTCCAATCCGGGATCCTTCATAGATTACTGAATGACTCAGGAGGACCGCATTTTTACCTAAGTAAAGTTTTTTTGATTTTACATCCTGACGAAGTGTCTTATAGCCAATGTGAGCTGTTTTATCTTTTTTCAGAGCCCCCTTGATGAAAATGTTTGGTTTATATTTTTTGTATTCCATTATTTCCAGTAGTGATGCCTGTATTTAAGATAGTAATCAACTGTCTTTTTGATTCCTTCATCCAGAGATGTTTTAGGACTCCATCCCACTACAGATTGGATTTTAGTTATATCTGTATAATAGTCGCCTGGTTCCAAGGCTTTTCTTTCTTCTGTAAATTCAGTGAAAGTGTAACTTCCTCTTTTTGTGATTTTGACAATTTTTTGAGCAAGGTCAATGAAATTGATCGCCTTTCCTGAACCCACATTAAAAACCTCCCCGTAAGCCTCATCACACTGGCTCACTTTTATTAAACAATCCACTAGGTCATCCACGTAAAGATAATCTCGAAGGATACGGCCGTCTCCGAAAACATGAATGTTTTCTCCATCGATAGCTTTTCTGATGAACCAGTTGAGGACACCGTATTCATCGGTTTTCATTTGATGCCGGGGGCCGTAGGTATTGGTGATTCTTAAACAGACTCCTTTGATATGATGGGTATGTTGATAGACCCAGATCATTTTTTCTGCAGCCATATTTGTGACCGCATAGATTCCTTTAGGCTGAAGGGGATGTTCTTCATTGACGGGGAGTTTAATGCATGACCCATACTCCCCCCTTGTCCCAGTAAATACAATCTTTGCATCTCTGTTGAATTCTCGGCAGGCTTCCAAAAGGACTAGAGTGCCTTTACAGTTCATCTCTAAATCTGTGATAGGATCTCTTATACTGTCCACATGATTAACCTGACCTGCAAGGTGGAAAATCAGATCTTTATTTTTGACCAGATAGCGCATGGAGTACTCGTTTCTTATATCAGAAAAATTAATTTTCACTTTATTTTGAATATTTTTGACGTTAAACAGATTGCTTCCTAGTTGAGGCATCATGTTATCTATCAGTGTCACGTCTGCTCCCTCTTTGACTAACTTTAAAGCCAGATTGCTTCCCACAAAACCCAAACCTCCGGTGATCAGTATTTTCTTTTGAGTTAAGAATCCCATTTGCTCAGTCCTTTTTATTCATTCCTTTTACTATTTGAAGAAATTATACTCTAGTTAAAAAAAAGATTAAAAGAGAATTTTGAATGGATCTAAATTTTTCTTTAAAACAAGGTGAATTAAAGTATAATAATGCAGGAATGGCACTAAAGTGAGATTCCATTTTGTTCCATTTGATATTAAAGAAAGTTTAAGGTCAGGGTTATAATGATAAAAAAAAGAAAAGGGGTTGATATTTTCTTCTATCTTCTTCTTTTCTTGATTCTGTCCGCCGCATTTTATATCCGAATTTACAATTTGGGGGAAAGGTCCTTATGGCTGGATGAAGCCTGGGTAGCTAATGCCATCATCCAGGCTGATCTTTCATGGGTCATAAAGAGGTCTTTGACCGCTCCTTTATTTTTTGTTCTTTCTATTCATTATCTAGCTTTTCTGTTGGGAAAAACAGAGTTTGTCCTTAGGCTTTTACCCTGTCTTTTTGGTTTTGGGACCCTGATCCTTTTCTACTTATTGATCCGAAAGATAAGCGGAAAAGCTGCCACCTTAGTGACTCTCCTGATGCTGTCTTTTTCCCATCAATTTATTCATTATTCCAAGGAACTCAAACAGTACTCTGGAGCCATGTTTTTTACCCTGCTTCTGGTGTATTTTTGTGAAAAGATTCTCAGTTCCAATAAAAATAGGGATTGGATTCTTTTTTCCCTGTTCTGTGTCCTGGGAGTGGGATTTGATCATTCACTTTTATTTATTGTCCCCACAGTTTTTTTAGTCCTTCTTGTTACATTACATTTTAAAAAAAATTGGAAGAAACTGATTTGTTCGGCGGGCGTCGTTTTTACTTTTACCATTCTATTTTTCAGCTTCCACACTCTCCATCAAATATCTAATAACATGGGTTCCATTCAAAGATACTGGGTAAGTTTTTATCCCAATCTTTCCTCATTTTCCTCATTCATAAATTGGTTTGTTATTTCTTTCAAGAGAATATTCTATTATTCTGGGCTTCCTTTTTTCCCTGTTTCTCTTTTGGTCGTGATTCTTGGCTTGTCACTTTTTTATAGAAAATCAAAAAAAAGATATTTCATATACATCATTGGGCCATTAATCTTGACACTCACAGCCTCTTTTCTCAGGCGCTATCCTTTCGGAGGATCTCGATTAATATTGTTTTATGGCCCACTTCTGCTTTTGACTTTTGGAAAAGGGTTGGATTTTATTTTTGAAAAATTCAAACAAAACAGATTGATTTTTGTTTTAATCTGTACCCTCATATTTCTATCCATAGCCCCCATATCCAGCTTTGTTCATGAGATCAAGCATCCTTTTCGCCTGGAAGAAACACGTCCCATGCTTAATAATATGATGAAATATATTAAGCCCCGAGATAAAATCTATGTTTATTATGGAGCCAAACAAGCCTTTGAATTCTATTATAGAACGAAATTCCATCAAATGGTGGAGAAAGAAAATATCATTTGGGGGAAACCGCATCGAAATGATATTTCACAGTATTCGGATGACCTGAGTAAATATCTGTATAAAGACTTAAGAATCTGGATTGTTTTTTCTCATTACCGAAAAAAAGAAAGAGCTTCTATTTTCAATTATCTTGAAAAAAGAGGAAGAATACTCCGCCAATTCGAGAATATGGGAACAGTGACTTATCTTTTTAAAATTCAGTAGATTTTACGATAAATATTACGGCATTCTCTGCTTTATCTTGAGGGTCAGAGGCCGTCACCTTTATTAAATAGATTCCGATTTCCTCTGGAACCAAGGACCAGGAGCTTTTATCAGAAAAATCCTGGACTAACTCTTCTTTTCTCCAGACCAGGGTTAAACGATGAGCCTCCAGAAATATATTCTCCAAACGGCTTAGCCGAAACTCAAATTCAGGATTCTTTAAGCCTCTTATATTGGCAGTGAAGACAACTTCCGTTCCTGGCTCCTGAGGTGAGCTCACCGATGAAGACAGAATCACTGTGGGTTTTTCTTTATTGACCATATAGGGATATTCCGCCGAAGCTGTTTCCTTTTCGTCAACTGCCTTAACCTCAATGATGTAAATCCCGGGTTCAGCGGGCATCCATTCCCAGGTATTTTCCTCAGAGGCTTCCTGGACAACCATTTTTTCACTGTCTTTGACAAGAAAATTGTGGTCAAAAAAGAGGTTAATCAGGGCTATCCGAGTCATATAAAATTCATATTTGGGGCGATAAAATCCAGATGTTTTAGCCGTGAAAATGATTTCTTCATGAACGGTTTGAGGGGATTTCTTGGATGGAGAGAGAGTGGCTTTGACCTGTTTTTTTAAAAAAACAAGCTTTCCGGTGTCATTTTCCCTGTCATGAAGATTGACCAGAAGGTAGGGAGAAAACCACAACGGATTGGATTGAATCTCCTGAGAGGCATCAAAGACTCCCTCCTCCTTTCCTGAATTTATATCAAAACTGATGAGCTGTGATGAAAGTGAGGTCGTGACTGCCTTATCTTCAATCACTTCAAAGGCGTAATGACTGCGGGCGTGGGTTTGATTCCACCACAAGACGGTGCCGTTTCTTTTATTCAGGCAGAAAATGACTCCATTTTTACTCAGAAAAAGAATTTTATTTTCTTTGATCACAGGGGGCGTGTGAGTGATTCCTCCTAACTTAACACTCCATCTCAATTTTTTCCTGTTTAGATTCAGGCAGTGAACAAAATGGTTTTCGGTTGCAAAATAAAGGTAGTTTTCATCCACACAAAGGGAAGTCCCCACTGGGCCTCCAGCGTCATGTTTCCCGATCAGGTTTCCGCTTTGACTGAGTAGATAAATAAAATGATCATCGCTTCCAAAAATGACCTGATGATTCCACCCCACAGGATTGGACCGAATAGGGCCCTCTGCTTTGAAGGACCAGATTTTTTCCCCATTTTCAGCACTCAAACAGAAGAGACGGCCTTTTCCCGTTCCGATATAGATTTTTTCTTGATTTCCTCCTGGTGGACTTGTGATTTTATCCGGGATGTGCTTTTCCCACTGGAGCTGACCTTTTTGATCAAGACAGAACAGAGTGTTTTTTCTGTCATAGACAAAAAGGCGGTCGGATACAAGAAAGGGGAAGTTTGTCAAAGACTCCGGCAAATTGTATTCCCATAGAATTTGGCGCTGTGTGCCGTCAACACCGTAAACTTTTCCTTTTTGGGTAGAAAAAAAGAGTTTATTTTCGCGTTTCTGCAGCCGGTCCGTGATTTTCCCCTCATAAAGAATTTCTGTTTCCTTTTTCAAGGGAAATATGATTCCAGAAGGATAAGGAGAGACTTTGGGTTTAAAGAAGGAACAGTGGAGTTGGGAAAGGATGATGAATGAAATCAAGAAAAATTTTTTCATGGCCTTCAAGATAATCTATAATATCATTTTTTCTCTTAAAACCTCAATCTTCTATTCCCTATTCGCTGTCTTTTCTTGCCCGTCTCGTTGTTTTTTTTCTAAATAAATTAAATGGACTAAATAGACTTAATGCTCAGATTATAATTATCCCTATACCAATATCCCCAAAACATTTCATGTCGGCGATGGCCTTCCTGATAGAATCCATTTTGAATTTCCCCGTAAGGGTCCTTTTGGATAGCAAAGAATTTTATCCCACATTGACATCATTTTATTATTTAAATAGAATAATTCTTGAGAAAATAAATCAGCAATAGTCACGAAAAGGCTGCTAAAAAATTAGAGCTGTTTGCAGAGTGAAATAGGGTAGAGTTTAAAAAAAATGGAATAGCTACACAAAAAGCCCACCGGCGGTAGCTTATCCATATAAGGGGGAAAAGATGAAAAGAAAGGAGATGTTTTTTAAAAACATTGTTTTAACGGTAATTTTTTTCATGATGATTTTTACCTTTTCTTGTCAGCAAGAATCTTCAGAAGGTCAACCTAAAGGAGTTGATGAAACAGTTGTCCTTGAGTTCGATGTTCAAAAAATAAAAGACTCCACAGGTCTCTCATTTAACATCACCAAAGCCAAAGATGTCGGATATGACCCTCTTCATAAATTTTACTGGGTTTATTTGGAGAAAAAGTTAGAAGAGGGAGAGATTAAAATTCTATCTCAGGAGATAATCCAAGCGGTGATAGAAGAAAAGCCTCAAACCTACCACAGCTTCACCCTGCACTTTCTCTATGAAGATAAAGCCGAAGACTCAAAAGAAAAACTCAAACCTTTTGCCAAAGTGACCTATCTTCCAGAGGGGAGCTGGACTAAAGTGGGAAGGATATCGATTGATGATTACAGCGGTTATGAATTGACATGCATTATGCAAGATAATGTGCTAGAATAAGCTGCTAAAAAAAAGAAAGAGGAGAGAATGGAAAAGCACGAAGAATATTATGAAGATGAAGTCGACTTAATGGAATATCTTGAGGTCCTATGGAAGAAAAAATGGCTGATTATTATTCCTACTTTTATTCTGGTGGTATTAGCTGGAGTTGTGAGCTTTCTTCTTCCTGAAGTCTGGCGGGTTGAAAGCATTATCCTACCCAGCAAATTCATTGTGCAAACAGAGCAGGGAAGTTTTGGAGAAGTCGTTGTTGTTCCGGCTAAACAAATCGCTGGAAAAATAAATGAGAAATCCTATAATCAACTCATTGCTTCCGAATTAAATCTGGATGTTAGAGAATTTCCAGAGTTAAAAGCAGAGCTTTTAAGAGATACAAACTTGGTCAAGATTTCTTCCAGAAATCAGGATGTTAAAAAGATGAAAGCCATTCATTTAGCACTTTTTAGGCATGTGAAAAGAGAAATAGATAAAAACGTAGACATAGAGATTAAAAACATAGATAGTCAAATAAAGGGGCAAGAAATTAATAAAAAAAAATTAGAAGATGAGATTGATGCCCTAAAAAGCAAACTGGATATCGTAATAAAAAGGAAAGAGGAAATAGAAAATTCATTGGTTGAAATAAGAGGGAAAATAGAACTCCTTGAACAAGAACAAAATGAAAATCTAAAAAAGGAAAACCGGAGTTCAAGCGAAACTTTGGGAATGCTCCTTTATTCAAATGAAATCCAGCAAAGCCTTCAATATCTCAATAATCTGAATGAGTCGTTAAGTCAGAAAAAAATAGAGGAAGAAGACATTAAAATCAGGATTGAAGAGATCCAGGGTAATATAGAGCAGACAAATAACCAGATTAATAATCTTAATGAAAAAAAAGGACGAATTGACTATGCTCTGCTCAGTAAAGAACCCACTTCCTCCCTCGGCCCAGTAGCTCCGAATAAAAAGCTCAATGTCATCATTGCCGGATTCATAGGTCTGTTCCTCTTCACTATCCTGGCTTTCTTTTTAGAATACATCCAAAAAAACAAACGCACCCAACCCAACAAACCCAACAAACGCGATTAACGCTATGAACGCAATAAACGCAATAAACGCTATCAACGCAAAAAACGCTATGAACGCTAGTAACGCTAGTAACGCAATCAACGCTAGTAACGCAAATGAAACAATCCCTTCTTAACAAAATCGAATCCCACAGCGCCCATATCGGCGTCATCGGACTGGGCTATGTGGGCCTACCGCTTGTCCTCCGCTTTACCGAAGAAAACTTCACAGTCACAGGCTTTGACATCGATAAAGAAAAAGTCCGCAGATTAAACTCAGGAAAATCATATATCAAACACATCCCTGAATCCAAAATAGAAGAACTCATCCAAACCCACAAATTCAGCGCCACCACGGATTTTTCCAAACTAAAAGACACAGACTGCATCCTCATCTGTGTCCCCACCCCATTAAACGACAACAAAGAGCCTGACTTGACTTATATTAAAAACACCGCGGAACAAATCGCTCGGCATATGAGAAAAAATCAGCTCATTTCCCTCGAAAGCACCACCTATCCGGGCACTACAAGAGAAGAGCTTCTTCCTCTTTTTGAAGAAAAAGGCTTAAAACCGGGAGAGGATTTTTATCTTATCTACTCCCCGGAACGGGAAGACCCGGCAAATAAAAAATACAGCACCCAAAACATACCCAAAGTCGTAGGGGGCATCACGCCAACATGTCTTGAATTAGGAAAAACTCTTTACCAGCAGATCGTAGACACGGTAGTTCCTGTCTCATCTACAGAGGTGGCAGAACTTACCAAGCTCTTAGAAAACATCTACCGTTCTGTAAACATCGCCCTGGTCAACGAGCTCAAAGTGCTTTCAGATAAAATGGGAATCGATATCTGGGAGGTGATTGAAGCCTCCTCCACAAAACCTTTTGGGTACAAACCCTTTTACCCAGGCCCCGGCCTGGGAGGCCACTGCATTCCCATTGATCCTTTCTATCTTTCCTGGAAAGCCAGAGAACTAAACTTCAGCACCCGTTTCATTGAGCTTGCCGGGGAAGTCAACACCTCCATGCCCGAGTATGTGATCTCAAAATTATCCGATGCCTTAAACAACCAAAAAAAATGCATCCGGGACTCAAAAATCCTAATTTTAGGAGTCGCCTACAAAAAGGACATTGATGACATCCGAGAATCTCCGGCTGTTGAGATCATGGATCGTTTGAAAAATAAAGGGGCTCAAATTTATTATCATGACCCCCATGTGCCTCGTATTCATAATATGAGAAAGTACGATTTAGATATTAAATCATCTGGATTAAATGAGAAACTGTTAGGTCAAATGGATGCTGTTTTGATCATAACGGACCATTCTTCTTATGATTATGAGTGGATTGTCCAAAATTCAAGTCTTATCCTGGATACCCGCAACGCCACCCGCAATGTCAGCTCAAACCGTCACAAAATCATCAAAGCCTAGAAAATATGGGACATGTACTAATTTTTTTAAAAAATTGGTTACGTGTCCCTGTATTTACTATAAACGAAGAAACCTCTACGTTTCGCCGTCATTCCCGCGAAAGCGGGAATCCAATCCATTAATGAATCCAGGAATCCATAATAATGAAAACATGAGATTCCCATTTTCATGGGAATGACAAAGGAACAAACGCAATAAACGCGATAAACGCAATCAACGCAACCAACGCAATAAACGCAACAAACGCAACAAACGCAATAAACGCAATAAACGCAACAAACGCGATAAACGCAATCAACGCGATAAACGCAATCAACGCAATTAACGCAAGTAACGCTATAAACGCTAGTAACGCAATCAACGCAATTTCTTTGTGATATAATAAACAAAAATGAATAAACAAATAATTCCAATAATAAAAAGGATTCTCAGTAAAGAGAAATCTATAGAATTTGCCTACCTCTTCGGTTCATTTATCAAAGATAAAAAATATTCAGACATTGATATCGGTATTTTTGTTTCATTTCTTAAAGAAGAGGACGTCTTTAAGTTCACTTCTGACTTAAAACATAGAATATCGAGACAATTAAACAAAAAGGACATTTTTATTGATGCAGATCATATTGATATAGTGGTGATGAATCATATTAATTTTAAATTCCTGAATAACATATTTAAACAAGGTTTATTAATTTTAGATAGAAGTCCAGAGTTAAGAACCAGTGAAATGGAAAAAAATTCTAATAAAGTAAGGGAATGTCTGGGTATTCTCAAGGAAGCTGAAATATTATGAATATAGACAAGGAGAGATTAGAGAATTATCTTCGAGATATTAAAAAGAGAAATATTGAGATTGAAGATCTATTAGAAAATCATACAGATAAACAGATAATTTCAAATGATTGGCTGATAAGAGGATTAAAATATCTGTTAATTGAAATTGCTGAAATAATGGCCAATACATTGATTCATATCATGACTAAGGCCAAAGGGGAATCAGTAACAGGATACATTGAGACAATAATCAAATCAGGCGAAATCGGTATTATATCCAAATCGACGGCAGACAAATTAAAGCCTTTTTTTGATTTCAGAAATTCCCTGGTTCATCGATATTGGATAATTTCAGACGAAAAATTAATAAAACTAGTCAGAAAAAACCATAAAGACTTTGATACGTTTATTAAAGAAATAGAAAAATATACTAAAACCCAATAAACGCAACAAACGCAACAAACGCAAGTAACGAAAAACAGGTACACAATATCATTTTACTATTTTTCTAGATTCCCATTTTCATGGGAATGACACAGGAACCAACGCAATAAACGCAATCAACGCAACAAACGCAAGTAACGCAATCAACGCTATCAACGCAAATTTATGTTAAAATATAAAAAGGAAAGGAGGAGATAAAATGGAATTACAAATAGATAAAGACGAGCTTTATATTATGCTGAAAAAAGCTGTGAAAGAAGTCTTAGAAGAAGAAAGATTTAATTTTATCTTAAAGAACATTCCTCCTGTTTCTTCTGAAGAAATGAGAGACATTGAAAAAACATATGGCTCTCCGTCTAAAAAAAGGGAATCTTTTCACAGCAAAAAAATAGATTTATGACCTAGAAAATAAGGATGAAAATGAAAGATCTTGACCAAATAAAAAAAGTCATAAAACAACATAGAGAAGAAATAGAAAAGAATTTTAAAGTAAAAAAGATTGCTATTTTCGGTTCCTATGTAAGGAACGAACAAAAAGGAAGAAGTGATGTTGATATTCTTGTAGAATTTAACGTTCCCATAAGTCTTCTTCATATTGTTTCCCTTGAAAATTATTTTTCTGACATTCTTGGAATTAAAGCCGATGTTGTTCCCAAGAAAAATATTCGAAAAGAGTTAAGAGAAACTATTATAAAAGAGGCCATTTCATTATGAAGAGGAGTGTAGGTCTTTATCTTAAAGATATTGTTAAGTACATGGAAAGAGCCGAGGGATATGTTGAGGATGTAAGCCGTGACCAATTTTTCAAAGACCATAAAACTTGCGATGCTGTTATAAGGTGTATTGAGGTAGTGGGTGAAGCAACAAAAAATATACCCGAGAATATTCGAAGCAAGTATCCCTCTGTACCCTGGCGAGATATGGCTGGGATGAGGGATAAAATTATACATGGTTATTTTGTTGTCGATTTTAAAGAGGTATGGCTTGTTGTAAAAGAAGACATTCCAAAATTGAAACCGTTGATAATCAAAGTGTTAAAAGATATAGAAAAGCTTAACTAAGATGTTCAAACCCAATCAATGTTATCTTTCTCGACCGTCTCGCCTTTCTCGCTTTTTTAACGCAATAAACGCAATCAACGCAATAAACGCTATAAACGCTAGTAACGCTATTAACGCAATCAACGCTATCAACGCAACAAACGCAACAAACGCAATAAACGCTAGTAACGCAATAAACGCAATAAACGCTATCAACGCAAGTAACGCAACCAACGCATTCCCATTGCAATATAATCACCAATATATTACAATAGCACTGCAATATAGTCATAATTTCCATGGAAAAAAATAAACTGAAGCAGTTAATCATAGAGCATAAACAGAGATTCTTATCCGCTCAAGACTTAGTGCACCGAGAAAGCCAAGAGATTATCAAATCTTACCTCGAACAAAAAGAAATAGTCATTATCACAGGTGTCAGGCGCTCTGGAAAATCTTCACTCATGAGATTAATAAGCACTGATATTATGAAACATTATGATATCCCGCCTGATAATATCCTTTATCTGAATTTTGAAGATGAAAGATTCATTGATTTTTCACATAATGACTTTGAACCTCTTTATGAAACATTTTTAGAGCTCTTTCATCCACAAGGGGAAAAGTATATTTTTCTGGATGAGATTCAGAATATCAAAGGCTGGGAAAAATGGGTCAATAGGCTCTATGAATTTGAGCACATAAAAATATTCATCACAGGTTCAAATGCCACTCTTCTCAGTTCAGAGATTGCCACAGCTCTCACTGGGAGAAACCGGCAAATCACTTGTTATCCGTTCTCTTTCAGAGAATTTCTCGCTTTAAAAGACATTCAATTTAAAAAAAATGATGTTTACCTCCGGGAAAAGAGAGTTGAGATAAAAAATTTATTCAATGAATACATCAAATTGGGAGGATTCCCTGAGGTGCTGAAAAATAAAGACGCCTCACTCCTGGAACAGTACCTTAAGGATATCATTTATAGAGATATTATTGCTCGCTACAACATAAAAAACACAAAAGAAATAAGAGAGTTGATTTTATTTTTATCCTCAAACACCGGCAAAACACACAGTTACAACAGCCTCAAAGACATAATAGAAGTCAAAAGTTTCAATACAGTAAAAAATTACTTGGAGATTCTGGAAAATGTCTATCTGTTTTTTGGTATAGATCTCTTTGATTTCTCGATAAAAAAACAGATCTATAATCCATCAAAGATTTACTCCATTGATCCGGCTCTGAGCCGTTCGATTGCTTTTAAATTCTCACAAGACAGAGGACACATTTACGAGAATTTTGTTTTTATAGAACTCTTACGCAGGAACAAAGAAATCTATTATTGGAAATCCAAAAGAGGAAAAGAGGTTGATTTTCTCATAAAAGAAGGATTGAAAGTTAAACAAGCCCTCCAGGTTTCATTAACCCTTGAAGAAGATGACACCAGAAAAAGAGAGATAGACGGACTTTTAGACGCCTACAAAGAATTGAAGGTGAAAAACCTCCTCATCATAACCGAGGATGAAGACAGAGAGGAAAAAGCAGGGGACACAAAAATCAAAATCACCCCTCTCTGGAAATGGCTCCTCCCCCCAACGCAACAAACGCGATAAACGCAAGTAACGCAACAAACGCAATCAACGCAAGTAACGCAATCAACGCTAGTAACGCAACAAACGCAATCAACGCAATAAACGCTATCAACGCTAGTAACGCAAGTAACGCTATAAACGAAACATGGAGGTAAAGGTAAGAATTACTTGCGATCCTAAATATGATCTTCTTCATATCAAGCTGGGAGAAGTAGAAAAGGTCCTTATAGTCCCAATAAGCACAATAAGCTTAGCATCTTGAATAAACTCAAAGCAATTATTTTTAGCAATCACGCGAGAATAAAAATGCAAGATCGAGGAGCCACTGAAAAAGAAGTGATTTCAGCAATTGAAGAGGGGAGTTCTGAGCCGGCCAGAAAAGGAAGGATTCTATTTAGAAAGAATTTTGCCTTTAATAATCTATGGAGGGACAAAAAATATTCCATAAAACAGGTTGCTCCTATAGTCAAAGTAGAAAAAGACAATATTGTAATTATCACCGTATATGTGTATTATCTGAGAGGAGGTAACGAGTCATGAAGATAAGTTACGATCCTGAAGTGGACGCTTTAGATATAAGGTTAATCGAGGGGAATTTAGAATGTGAGGTTATCCACTTAAGTGACCAGGTATCAATAGATATTGGTCCTAAAGGAATGGTTGTGGCAATCGAAGTGCTAGATGCCAGCGAACTTATTAAGGATTTGCGAGAAACAGGAATAAAAATTGAGAACTTATCCTCACATGTATTATCTTCTCAAAAATAAACCTACGCCTAAATCCCATAAAAGCTAAAAACGCCATATAAACTCCATGAACGCGATAAACGCAACAAACGCAACAAACGCGATAAACGCAAGTAACGCAACAAACGCGATAAACGCAAGTAACGCAACAAACGCAACAAACGCAATCAACGCAAGTAACGCTAGTAACGCAACAAACGCAATCAACGCAAGTAACGCTATCAACGCAAGTAACGTATTTCGCTTTTTAAATAAGAAACCGATAAAATAAATGATATAAAAAATGAATGAGAAAATAAAATGAGAAAGTCACAAGAAGAAGAAAAATATATCGTGAATAAAAAAGGCACAAAGACAGATATCATCATTCCCCTTGATGAGTATGAAGAGCTCCTCGAAGACCTTCATGATCTTGCTATTATTGCTGAGCGCAGAGAGGAGCCCACCTTAAGTCTTGAAGAGTTAAAAAAGAAACTACGAGCTGATGACATCATTTGAGGTGCTCTGGAAAAGATCAGATGAGCATGATATCAGAAAAATTGACCATCGACACATTCCTCAAATCTTAAAGACTGTAGAAGGCTTAGCCAAGAATCCATTTCCCGTAAAATGCAGAAAGCTAAAGGGTTCTGAATCAAGCTATCGGATTCGTATCGGAAACTATAGGGTGATCTACCAGGTAAATACCCGAAATAATCAAGTGATTGTCTATCATGTACGGCATCGCAGAGATGCTTATAGATAACAAACGCTATCAACGCGATAAACGCAACCAACTCAACAAACGCAATCAACGCGATTTATTTAGTACCTCGAAATAAAACAGAGGAGATGTTATAATAGACCTAAAATTAAGGAAGGGAAAATACTATGAGAATATCAGTTAATCTTCCTGAAATAAATATGAAAGAAGATGAAATAAAATTGTTTCTTGCAATAAAGCTTCTTGAAGAGGGTATTGTCTCTCTTGGGAAGGCTGCTGAAATAGCAGGCTATTCTGAGAAATCCTTTGTTGAGATTCTTTTCAAGAAGGGAGTTCCACCTATAAAATATTCAAAGCTTGACCTTCAAAAAGAACTCCAGCGTGCCTGAACCAATCATCATTGATATTTCTTCTTTGATCGCCTTAGGGAGGATCAATCTTTTACAGATTCTTTGTGAGATTTACAATGAAGTTATAATACCGAAGTCAGTTATCAAAGAATTTGGAAAATTATCTTTTCCCTGTCTTTCGGTAAAAAAAATTGAAAGTAACATCATAAAGCTGCTCATAACTGATTTGAATTTAGGGAAAGGCGAAGCTGATGTTATTGCATTGGCTAATAAGACTGGTTTGAAAGTAATTATAGATGATTCAAAGGCACGCAAGGTGGCAGAGAATATGGGATTGAAATTAACGGGTACCATTGGTATTTTACTAAAAGCAGAGAGATTAGGATTAATTGAAAGTGCTTATAAAAAAGTTAAGGACCTTAAAGAGAAAGGTTTCTATGTTTCTGATGAATTATTAAAGGATATCTCTAAATTCAAAAAAAACAAACGCAACAAACGCAACAAACGCAATCAATCATAAATGTCATTCCCGCGCAAGCCTGCACCTGCGAAGCTTGTGCTCGCGAAAGCGGGTAGCAGGTGTCATTCCCATACCCCTCTGTCATTCCTGCGGGTAGCAGGAATCCAGTACTTTCTCGCTCGTCTCGCCTTTCTCGCTTTTTCAACGCAATCAACCCAAATATCATATTTAAATCTTTCTCAAATATTATATAATGAAAGTAAGAGAAGTTTTAAAAATATTAGAACAGGATGGATAGTATTTGAGTAGAACCAGAGGAAGCCATAGACAATACAAGCATCCTACAAAAAAAGAATTAGTGACTATAGCTGGGCATTTAAGTGATGACCTTTCTAAAGGAACTTTGAACAGTATTTTAAAACAAGCAAGATTAAAATAAGGAGGACAATTTGATTAAATTTCCAGTAATTATAGAGAAAGCCAATGGAAATTATTCGGCTTATTGTCCTGATCTTCCCGGCTGTATAGCAACTGGGTCAGATATAGAAGAAACGATAAAACAAATAAAAGAAGCTATAAAATTCCATATTGAAGGGATGAAAAGAGAAGGACTAAAAGTACCCAAACCTTCTGCTCAGGTTAAATATATCGAAGTTTCCGTCTAAAACCCAACAAACCCAAGATGTCATTCCCGCGCAAGCCTGCACCTGCGAAGCTTGTGCTCGCGAAAGCGGGTAGCAGGTGTCATTCCCGCAGCGCTTGTGCTTGCGAAAGCGGGTAGCGGGAATCCAGTGCTTTCTCGCTCGTCTCGCCTTTCTCGCCTTTTTAACGCAATCAACGCAATGAAACGCGCCCTCATTACCGGCATCACCGGCCAGGACGGCTCTTACCTTGCTGAATTCCTCCTTCACAAAGGTTACGAAGTCCACGGCATCGTTCGCCGCTCAAGCTCATTCAACCGTTCCCGAATCGACCATCTCTATCAAGACCCTCATCTCCCCAAAACCCGTTTCTTCCTCCATTACGGCGATCTTGCTGATTCTGAACAAATTTCCCACCTCATATACAACATCCGCCCCACAGAAATTTACAACCTTGCTGCCCAGAGCCATGTGAGAGTAAGTTTTGACCTCCCCGAATATACATCAAACATCACAGCCTTAGGAACAACCCGGCTCCTCGAAGCTCTCAGGCGAAGCGGTAACAACGCAAAATTCTATCAGGCATCCTCAAGTGAAATGTTCGGCGCTGCCCCGCCACCCCAGAATGAAAACACACCGTTTCATCCCCGCTCGCCCTATGCCGCCTCCAAGGTCTATTCCTATTGGATGGTCAGGAATTACCGCGATGGTTACAATCTTTTTACTACCAACGGCATATTATTTAATCACGAATCGCCCCGAAGAGGAGAAAATTTTGTCACCCGGAAAATCACAAGAGGATTAGCCGCCATTCTCTCCAAAAAAGCTGAAAAGCTTTATCTTGGAAACCTTGATGCTAAAAGAGATTGGGGATATGCCCCGGAATATGTGGAAGTCATGTGGAAGATGCTTCAGCAGGATGAACCTGATGATTATGTTATAGGAACAGGAGAAACCCATTCCGTGAAAGAATTTCTGGAAGAAGCTTTCGGCTATCTCGATCTTGACTGGAAAAAACATGTTGAAATAGACAAGCGGTATTTCCGTCCCACAGAAGTAGAGTACCTAAAAGCTGACCCCTCAAAAGCAAGGAAAAAGCTCAACTGGTCCCCCCGGATTACTTTCTGTGATTTAATTAAAATAATGGTGGATTGTGACCTGGAGATTTCTGGCCTCTCCTCCCCAGGTGAAGGAAAGAAAACCCTCAAGAAAAAAGGCTTTTCCTGGCAAAAAAAATATTAAATTAAAAAAGTAGCACTGGAGAATCAAATGTTGGATTTATCAAAAAAACGCATCACAGTAACAGGTGGAAAAGGATTTCTTGGGACTCATCTTGTTAGAAAATTAAGAGAAGAGCGGAAGTGCCCAAATGTTTTTATCGCGGATCTACCAGAATATGATTTAAGAACTTTAGATGGAATTGGGAGTATGTTCGATGACCAGAATCCCGATATAGTGATCCATCTTGCTGCGGTCGTGGGAGGCATAGGCGCCAACAAAGAAAATCCTGGACGCTTCTTCTATGACAATGCCATTATGGGCATTCAACTTATTCATGAAGCCTATCTTAGAAATATTGAAAAGTTTGTCATATTAGGAACCATATGCTGCTACCCAAAACATACCCCTGTACCTTTTAAAGAAAAAAATCTCTGGGATGGCTACCCCGAAGAAACAAATGCACCCTATGGTTTAGCCAAGAAAATGCTTCTTGTTCAGTCTCAAGCCTACCGTCAGCAGTATGGATTTAATTCAATATTCCTGATGCCAGTCAATCTTTATGGCCCTGGTGATAATTTCGATCCAAAATCCTCCCATGTCATCCCTGCTCTGATAAAAAAAGTTATTGACGCCATGGGAGGAAAAGAAGCCGCAAAAGAGAGAATGCAGGGTATCAATAATCCCAATGAACGCGATAAACGCAATGAACCCAATAAACGCTATAAACGCGACAAACCCATTGTTGTCTGGGGAACTGGCAAAGCATCACGTGAATTTATCTATGTCAAAGATGCTGCCGAAGGCATAATCTTAGCAACCGAAAAATACGATAAATCAGAGCCTGTAAATATCGGAGCCGGTTTTGAGATAACAATTAAAGATTTGGTTGAGATGATTGTGAATTTGACTGGATTCAATGGTGAAATCAAGTGGGACACTTCCAAGCCCGATGGCCAACCTCGAAGGATGTTGGATACACATAAGTCAGAAAAAGAATTTGGTTTTAGGGCAAAATGCTCATTCGAAGAGGGCCTTAAGAAAACAATAGATTGGTATATTTAGCCCCTCCCCAATGTTTGGACAGAAAATGCCCTTCTTTCAGGTTGTTATGGAAACTGTAAGGTATGAAAAAACAGTGGTCCAGCTCTCAAAACAGTACCATATCCATCCAGCCTCGATCTACCGCTGGAAAAATGAATTCCTGGAGAAAGGAGCTGAGATCTTCTCTCAAGATCCCACCATCAGAGAATATGAGAAGAGGATTCAGGATTTAGAGAAACACCTCGGTCATAAGCAAGTAGAGATAGCACTTTTAAAAAATTGAAAAAAAGAATATTGGTTACAGGAGGAGCCGGATTTATAGGCTCCTTTCTATGTGAAGAACTTATCAAAAAGGGCCGAGAAGTAATTTGCTTAGATAATTTTTTTACAGGGCAGAAAAGAAATATTTATCATTTAATGGATAATAAAAATTTTGAGCTGATTAGACATGACATTGTTCAACCCATTCTTCTCGAAGTCGATCAAATCTATAACTTAGCTTGTCCCGCCTCTCCTATTCACTACCAGTATAATCCCGTAAAAACCACAAAAGTCAGTGTGGTTGGTACTTTGAATATGCTCGGACTGGCCAAAAGAGTAAGGGCAAGAATATTACAAGCTTCAACCTCTGAAATATATGGTGATCCTTTAATAAATCCCCAAAAAGAAAATTATTGGGGCAATGTCAATCCCATCGGTCCTCGAAGCTGCTATGATGAAGGAAAGAGAGTAGCTGAAACCTTAATGTCAGATTATTACAGGCAAAATCAAGTAGATATTAAAATAGCAAGAATTTTCAACACTTATGGTCCAAGAATGCTCATCAATGACGGGAGAGTTGTCAGCAATTTTATAGTTCAATCTTTAAAAAACAAAGAAATCACAATCTATGGAGACGGCACACAAACCCGATCTTTTTGTTATATAGATGATATGATAGAAGGGCTTATAAAAATGATGGAATATGAAGAAAATCCTATAAATAAACATAAATATGATTACACAAAACCCTCCCTCTCTGGATTTACAGGTCCGATTAACTTAGGAGGCGTTGACGAAATTAAAATAATAGAGCTAGCCAAAAAAATAAAAGATTTCACAAACAGCAAATCAGAAATCAAGTATAAAGCCTTACCCCAAGATGACCCCCAAAGACGCAAGCCCGATATAACCATAGCTAAAGAAAAATTAGATTGGAGACCCAAAGTCCCCATCGAATCGGGTTTAAAAAAGACCATAAATTATTTTGAAAATTTGATAAGAAATGACCATTTTTAAACAAACATACCTACTGAAGTCTAGATAAACTCACATCTATTCTTGGTTTAAAGAGGAGAAAAGGCTTACAACATGTATAAAATATCTGTAATCGGGACTGGTTATGTCGGACTTGTCACCGGAATTTGTTTTTCGGAAATCGGTCATTCTGTCATTTGTCAGGATATAGAGAGAAGAAAAATCGATATTCTAAAAAAGGGCAAATCTCCTATTTACGAACCTCATCTAGAAAAACTCATAGCAAAAAACTTACAAAAAGGAAAGCTCGAATTCACAGAGGATCCTTTAAAAGCAATCAACAACTCAGAAATCATTTTTATATGTGTAGGCACACCTCCTCTTAAAAACGGTGAAGCAGATCTATCGGCAGTTGAAAATGTTACCCGTCTAATCGCCCAGCATGCCAATACCCCAAAATTGATCGTTGAAAAAAGCACAGTCCCAGTCCAAACAGGGATGAATATCCAAAGAACAGTGAATCTTTTTAACAATAAGGGCCTCAAAATCGATGTTGCCTCTAACCCAGAATTTCTAAGAGAAGGTTCTGCTGTAGAAGATTTTCTTCATCCGGATCGGATCGTAATCGGTACGGAAAATGAAAAATCTGAAAAATTATTAAAAAACATCTACAAACCTATAATCAATAAATCTTTTAATTGCCCAATTCATAAAAACTGCTCCAAAGCCAAAAATCCAGCGTTTCTAACCACAGATATCAAAAGCGCTGAACTCATAAAACACGCTTCCAATTCCTTTTTGGCTACAAAAATCTCTTTTATAAATGCCATTGCTGATATATGTGAAAAAACTGGAGCTGATGTTACGAAAGTTGCCTTTGGAATGGGGCTTGACCCCAGGATTGGATCTCATTTCTTAAATGCAGGAATTGGATTTGGAGGATTTTGTTTCCCTAAGGATTTACAAGCATTTATTAGAATAGCCGAAAAATTGGACTATGATTTTTCTCTTTTAAAAGAAGTGGAAAAGATAAATGAAAACAGAATCAGTGCATTAATAAAAAAAATAAAAAACAATGTCTGGATTATAAAAGGAAAAACCTTTGGTATACTGGGGCTTTCCTTTAAACCCAATACAGACGATATCCGTTTCGCTCCTTCTATAAAAATAATTAAGGCCCTAAAAAACGAAGGAGCAATCATAAAAGCCTACGATCCCCAAGCTTTAGATAATGCAAAAAAATTAATACCAGATATCACCTATTGCAACTCTCCCTATGAAGTCCCCAAACAAGCTGATGCTTTAATAATTACCACAGAATGGGAAGAATTTAAAAGATTAAACTTTCAAAAAATAAAATCTTTTATGAAAAGACCCTTAATCTTTGACTGCAGAAATTTTTTAGATAGCAAAAAAGTCGAATTATTAGGATTTGAATATATTGGAATAGGTAGATAATCTTCGAACTGCGCGTCTTGCCTTCTTATTAACAAATGAAAATTAGGAAACAGGTATCATGTCCCCAATATTTGTACAAAAAATAGAATCTTGGTTTGAAAATTATACCAAGCAGTTCAAATCCCAGGAGAAGAATTACAATCAAAACATAAACCTCAAAAAAGAACACACCTATCAGGTATGCAACGAGATCACCCGCTTGGGAAAAAGTATTAATCTCAATAAAGAAGACCTCACTCTCGCCCAAACCATCGCCCTTCTCCACGATGTGGGGCGGTTTGAACAATATGACCGCTACGGCACATTTGCCGATTGCAAATTCGAAGAGCATGCTCAACTCGGAGTCAAGATCCTCAGTCAAAAAAATGTCCTAAAAGAACACTATAATTTGGTATAAAAATGAATATAAGTAGCATTATCAATCTCTTACCTCAACCTATAAGAAAGAAATTTGAAGGTAGAGAAGGACTATTGAAAATAGTTACTAATATTAATTGGTTAACTTTTGAAAGAATAGTCCAAATGGGCATCAGTCTATTTGTAGCTGCCTGGGTAGCAAGATATCTCGGCCCAAACAAATATGGTGCAATGAACTATGCCATCGCTTTTGTGGCTTTATTTACAGCTTTATCTAAACTGGGTCTTGATGCAATTGTTGTTAGAAATATTGTTCAAAATCCACAAAAAAAAGAAGAATATCTTGGTACAACCTTATGGCTCAAATTTTTAGGTTCGCTTGCCTTATTTATTCTTGCTTCATTAACGATTAATTTTTTGAACACGGATAATCCAAAAATAAAAATATTTGTTATTATAATAGCTTTTGGATATATATTTAAATCCTTTGAAACAATAGATCTTTGGTTTCAATCCCAAGTTAAATCCAAATATACAGTTTTTTCTCGCTCTTCATCTTTTCTGATTTCGTCAATATTGAAAATAATATTAATATTAACTCAATCTCCTCTAATCGCCTTTATTTGGATCATTGCGGCTGATAGCGTACTTCAAGCTATTTTTCTAATATTATTTTATCAGGTTAAAGCTCCAGTACCTGTTTTCAATTGGAAAATCAAATTAAATACTATGAAAGCCTTACTTAAAGACAGCTGGCCTTTAATATTATCTGGGATAGCAGTAATGATTTATATGAAAATAGATCAAGTTATGATTGGTTCAATGATAGACAGTAGTGCATTAGGGGTGTATTCTGCAGCCGTAAGAATATCTGAAAAGTGGTATTTTATACCAACTATTATCTCTGCCTCAGTTTTTCCTTCAATAATCAAATCCCAAAAAAAAAATCAAAAACTATACTTAAATAGAGTTCAAAAACTTTATGATTTCTTCACATGGTTTTCAATCAGTATTGCATTATTGATGATGCTATCTTCGGGATACATTATTAATATTTTATATGGAAAAGAATATGCACAGGGAGCTTCTGTACTTTCTGTCCATATATGGGCGGGTGTCTTTGTTTTTTTAGGCGTTGCCAGCTCAAAATACCTAATTGCTGAGAATTTAACAAAAATCAGTTTCTTCAGGACCATTTTAGGTGCAATTTCAAATGTCATATTGAATATTATTTTAATTCCTTTATACGGAATAATAGGAGCAGCATATGCAACCTTAATTTCATACGGAATATCAGCTTATTTATCTAATCTGCTATTCAAAAAAAGCAGAATAATATTTGGAATGTTTCTTAAATCTCTTTTTCCTATAAATTATTTAAAAGCTATTTATAAATGATATTAATATGATAGAAAGAGCAAAAAAAATAATCCCTCCAATTGTAAAAAATAAAATATCTAAATATAGAAAAGAATATTTAGATGGTTATGCAAAGAAATCATATTCTCAAGAAGGAGAGGATATGATATTAAGGAGAATATTTGAAAAAAAGGAAAAAGGATTTTATGTTGATGTGGGTGCATATCATCCAAAGCGATTTTCAAATACTTATTATTTTTATAAAAAAGGATGGAAAGGAATTAATATTGATGCGATGCCAGGTAGTATGAAGAATTTCAAAAAATTGAGACCAAGAGATATAAATTTAGAATTTGCGATATCAAATAAAAGAGAAAAATTAACCTATTATATGTTCAATGAACCGGCTCTAAATGGTTTTTCTGAAGAAATATCTAGATATAGAGAAAACCAAAATAATAATTACAAGATAATTGCTAAGAAGGTAATAGAAACAAAAACCTTAAAAGAAGTATTAGAAAAATTTCTTCCTACAGATTGCGATATTGACTTTATGAATATTGATGTGGAGGGAATGGACTATAAAGTTTTATCCTCTAACGATTGGAGTAAATACCGACCAAATGTAATTTTAGTAGAATCCATTAATACTGATTTTCAAAAATTTGAAAACAATAAAATATATAAGTTCTTAAAAAAAGAAAAATACTCATTTTTCGCAAAAACATTTAACACATTGTTTTTTAAAAAAGATGAAGGATAGTAAGAATTGAGAGTACTCAAAACGCCGGTACTTTTTTTAATCTTTAATCGACCCCATACATCCCAAAAAGTTTTTAATGAGATAAGAAAAGCAAAACCTTCTAAATTATTTGTGGCAGCAGATGGTCCAAGAGAGAATGTTCAAGGAGAAAAAGAAAAGTGCCAAAAAGCAAGAGAGATCATAAAGCAATTGGATTGGGATTGTGAAGTCCGGACTCTCTTTCGTGATAAAAACTTAGGGTGTAAATATGCTGTGAGTTCGGCCATAGATTGGTTTTTTAATAATGTTGAAGAAGGGATAATATTGGAGGACGATTGTTTGCCAAGTCAAAGTTTTTTTTGGTTTTGTCAAGAGCTTTTAAATAAATATCGCTTTAATAATAAAATAATGCATATTAACGGAAATAATTATGGAAAAATTTTGAGCTATGATTACTCTTATGGTTTTTGTTCTTATCCTCAAGTGTGGGGATGGGCAACATGGAAAAGAGCATGGAATTATTATGATGTAGAAATGGAAAATTGGTCAAATTTAAAAAATAGAAAGAAAATAAAGAAAAACATGAATTGGAATATTTTTAAATACAAAATAGAAGAAGATAAATTCAATAGAACTTATAAAAATGAAATTAATACCTGGGACTATCAATGGCATTATACAATTTTTTTATATAATGGCATCGCTATATTCCCCAAAAAAAATTTAGTCAGCAATATTGGATTTAGTAATAATGCCACTCGCACAAAAAATAGAGAATCAATTAAAGCAAATCTAAAAACCTTTGAAATTAATTCTCATCTTAAACACCCGAAGGAAATTCATATCAAGAAAGAATGCAATTATTTGTATGAAAAATATATGATTGGCCGAAAGCCCTATTTAATTTTTTTAAAAAGGAAAATCAAATCTTTGATTGATTTTCTTCAAAGTTACAATTTAAATTTTTTTACTATTTTTAGAAAAGTGAAATAAAAATTTTAAGCTATATGAAAATAAAACAAGATTTGAAAATATTAGTGGGGAATTTTTTTTCTCCTATAAATGAAGCGATTATAGTAAACAGCTATGGTCGTAGTGGTTCAACTATGTTAACAAGGAGTATTGTGGAATCTATAGCCAGAAAGAATACGACTTTGAAGCAGGTCTTGTTTAAATCAATACCACAGCCGGCATGGGATTTAGATGAAGTAAAAATAAGACCTGGGTTTGTTTATAAAACACATGATTATCCTCCAAAGAATAGTTTTAATTGTAATGTTCGAGTCATATATATTTTTGCTGATCCTGTCGATGTTATTTTATCGCTATTGCGGCTTTATAAAGAAAAGGGGGAAGCTTGGATGAGAGAACATTATGAGCATTTAAAAGCACCATACACGGATTTCAATAATATTATATATGAAGATCAACTGCGTCTAGAAAACCATTTTGACGCTTGGCTTCAAGAGAAAAGGTTTCCTGTTGCTTTTATCCGATACGAAGAACTCTGGAATCATCAAAAAGAAATATCCGCATTTTTAGAAGTTCCTATTCAATTACCATCATACAAAGAGAGAAATTCCAAAAAATTTACTGAACCTACAATGGTAGAGAAAGTGAAAATTACATATTCATCATTGAGAGAAAAAGTTTTTAATCAAAAAAGTTTTTTTGTTAATAAGGTATCAATATAACCGATTAATATATAGGAAATAAAAATTCCTGTTTTTATTTGTTTTTCAGAGATATAAAAGGTGAATTCCATATATATGTTCAGATATATCCAAGTAAGAGCTTTAGTTAATGTAATAAAAGAACAGGTTCATCACAATAATGGATACCTTGTGGCATGGATGTTGTAGATTTTCAGCTTAAATTAATCGATATCTCTATAGCCATAGGCTCTGCGTTTGATCACTTTTATACGGTTATTTAGAATGGTCTTACCGATTCAGACCAAAAAGGATCTCAATTTAAGTTTAAGGTGATTATATGAAAACGCTGCAGTCCTTCAGAGGATAATATGATATATAAAAGGAAGAAGGAGGGATTGCTAAATGGAAAAATATATTGGATGTGATGCTCATAAGCGCTATTCGGTTTTTGTTTCAATGAACGGACAGGGAAAAAGCGGACATCCAGTCCGGGTAGAGCACAATCGTTCATTATTCAGAAAGTATCTGACCAACTTGCCTCCAGGGTCTCAGATTGCTGTAGAGAGCATTGGTAACTGGTACTGGATGATTGATGAGATGGAGAGAGCGGGGCATAATCCCATACTGGTCCATCCGGTGAAAGCAAAGATGATGATGGGCCAGATTAACAAAACCGACAAGTTAGACGCTCGCGGGCTGGCGCTTCTTTTACGGAATGGGACATTACCAACGGTCTGGATACCTCCAGGAGAACTTCGTGATAAAAGGGAGCTGCCGAGGATGCGGATGTGTCTCGTTCGTATACGGACGACACTAAAGAACCGCATTCATGCAACCTTGTCTAAGTATGCTGCCGACATCCAAGAGGTCAGTGACATCTTTGGAAAAACCGGCCGGATGCTTTTGAGAGATCGATTAGGGACTCTGCCTCCCTACACATCCCATTCTTTGGGACAACATCTGGAGCTTTTGGATCAACTGCAGATCCATATCATGGAGTGTGAAAGGCAAATCGAGGCCGTTGTCCAAACAACCAAGACGATGAAGCTGGTGTCGACACTTCCAGGAGTGGGAAAAATCCTGACCGTAGTCATAACACTAGAAATTGGAGATGTATCACGATTCCCTGGACCCGAGCATTTGGCCAGTTATTCTGGAACTGTCCCCCGCATCAAATCGAGTGGAGGGAAGAACTATTATGGGAAAGTACGTCCGGATGTGAATCGTTACTTGAAGTGGGCTTTCGTGGAAGCCGCTAATTCTATTGTCATTCATCAGAATCATTATCCAGACCGCCATGTGATTCGTCTATATAGGCGGATACGGGAACGCAAAGGTCATCCTAAAGCGGTGGTTGCTGTGGCAAGACACTTAGCTGAAGCCACATATTGGATGCTTAAAAAGAATGAGCCTTATAAAGAACCGATTTCGTCGACCCGAAAGTCAACGCGAGAGATACATGAGACTTGAGATCTCGTTAAGGTGAATGCGTAACTTTCGGGGAAGATGCTCATGCCGCAATGACGGCGTATACATGTATCCGAGGAATCGGCTTTTTGAGCTAAAATGACGAAAGACATTCATAGAAAAGAAAAAGAGATAAAAATGAAAATAAAAACAAACAGCCCTTGATAATTGCAGCGTTTTCATACATGTTTCTGCCAACCAAGTTCTTGTCCCTGCGATAGCTGATCTGCAGGAAAGGATTCCCAAAAAAATTAGAGAAGTTTATTTTTCTAATTATCGATTGCTTTTTTATCTTTCTTTGCCTGTGTTTTCAGCGATTATTGTATTAACACCAGTAATATCCAAAATATGGATAGGTCACTATGAAAAAATATTTATAATTTTCGGGATATTACTAGCAATTGGCTGGTTTTTTAACACGTTAAATGCACCTGCTCATTTTTCATATTTGGGAATCGGGCTACTTCGATTTAATGTGATAGCTAATGTTTCAAAAGCATTATTTAATGTTCTTTTAGGATTTGTTTTAGGTTATTTTTATGGCGGAATTGGAGTAGTCGTCGGATGGGTAGCTGCACTATCACTTGGAAGCAGTATAGTTTCCTTTTCATATCATCTGGCGCGCAAAATATCATTGATGGAATTAATCCCAAAGGATAGCAAGTTACTTATTTTTTCATGCCTTTTAGGAATAGGTATTGGTTTGACTATTCAGTATAAGCTCAACAATAGTTTGAGCTCTTTCATGTTGCTCAGTATTATCTTATTCACATTTATTTTAATCACATTTTTCCCTATATGGCTTCACCCCATGCGAAGACGCCTGATGGGATGGGTAAGTAACGAGTTTTTGAATAGAAGGATTTGAGGATAAAGTAATCTTAAACAATGTATGAGCGAAAAAAAATCACTAATTGCACATTTTAATATTATGAAAATTACTTTTGTCGCAACATTTCCTAACCCAAACTTGACTAACTCATTAAAAGGGGGTTATAGACGGGTAACCGAACTTATAAAGCTGTTTTCCTACAAAAATAAAAATCAAATAAATTTATTTGTAATATCTAAAACTAAGTATTCATTAAAATCTGAATATTGTAATAATATCCATTTTGTTTGTTCGCGTACAATACTTTTTAAGATGGTTAAAACATTCTTTTCTCTTTTACAGGATAGAAAATGGTCTGATATAATTATCCTTTATAACCCCACTTACCTTACATTTCCCGCTCTATTCTTAAAGCCTTTTGGAGTTAAACTAATAATAGATTATGTAGACTTACAAGGCACAATAGTAGAGGGAAGAAAAAAGTGGCTTAGAAAGTTTATTGAGAAGATAATGATTATGAATTGCAACTACTTCATTATAAGTTCATCCTTTTTGCAAGAAAAAATACTTTTATTGAACCCAAATTCTAAAATATTCATGCATAGGGGAGTATTTAATTTAACAAAATCCCTTCCAACTCCAAATAAGAAGGAGGAAGGTATTATAAACATTATGTATTTAGGAAACCTTTCTCCGATCAGCGGGGTCGATTTATTAATAAAAGCTTATGATTCTCTAAAATATAAAAATACCCACCTGTATATTGTAGGACAAGGTTCTATGAAAAAGCGTTTGATACAGCTATCCCGAACTTTAAATAATCCATCAATTACTTTTAAATTATTATCAGATAGTGAACTACATCCATTTATGTTAAGTATGGATATTTTAACCATCCCCTATATTGAAGATAAAAGAAACCAGGCAAATTTCCCAAGTAAAATAATAGAGTATCTTTGGTGTGGTAAGGCTATATTAGCAACAAATGTTGGGGAGATACCAAAAGTTTTAGAAAATGACAGAAATGCCTTGCTAGTAGAAGAGAAAGACTTAGATGCCATTAAGAGCGGCTTGAGTGTTCTTATTAATAATAAAGAATTAAGAGAGAGGCTAGGTAAGAATGCTAAGCAGTATTTTGAAGAAAATTTTACTTATCCGGCCAGGTGGAAGAAGATAAATGATTTTTTAGAGCTCGTTAAGAGAGATTGATCAATGATGCATGGTCAACCTTTGACTATTGGAATCGCAGGCGGAACTGGATCGGGTAAAACTACCATTGTAAAGAAGCTTAAAAAGAAACTTAAGAAAGTGAATGTTCTAATAATTTACCAAGATTCTTATTACCGTGACAGAAGCTATTTGCAGCCGGAAGATCGTCTTAAAGTAAATTACGACCATCCTGATGCACTTGATCTTAGACTTTTGGTTGAACATTTGCGATTACTGAGAGCAGGGCATTCAGTGCAAATACCCCGTTATGATTTTTCTACTCATACACGACTAAAAGACTGTATCACAGCTAATTCTGCTGATGTTATCATTGTAGAAGGTCTTTTTGTTCTGGAAGATTCCAGCTTACGAGATCTGTTGGATATTAAAGTATTCATTGATATTAATTCTGATATCCGCTTTATCCGCCGTCTACAAAGAGATGTTTATGAAAGAGGAAGAACAGTGGATTCTGTAATCGATCAGTACCTAAATATTGTGAGGCCTATGCATCTTAAATTTGTTGAACCAACTAAAAGATATGCTAATATCATAATTACCGAAGAAATAAATGCTATAAGTATTTTGCTCTCCGAAATAGATAAAAAGATATATGATTAAAAAAATTTCTTTTCTACAATGAGCATAAACATCCAAGATAAATGATGAAAGCTGATAAGATCGCCTCTGTTTGTATTCAGTATCAATACCCTCATGTAGTAGAAACTTGGTTGCGTATGTGTTGTGATGAGTTTAAATTTATAAATCCTTCAAGTATTGTTCTTATCGGAAGTGCATCGCGAGGTGAGTTGACTTTGATGGAAAAAGCGAAAAAACAGGAGCTTCTCAGTGATTTGGAATTCCTTATTTTTCTCAATCGAAAACTCCATAAAAGAGAGTATCAAAATCTTATCGATCGGATAGAAAAGCTTACCGCTTTAATCCCGTATACGAATCCCCACTTTCACATTGACTTTACACTCATTCCTCTTCCCCGAGCGCATCGAGTTAGTCGGAACTTGGCAACTTTCGAAATGCGAACTCTAGGGAAAACCCTTGAAGGAAACGATAATAATCGTCTGCGACTACCCGAAGTAAGCATTAAAAACTTGAACTTCCGTGCTCTGGATCAGCTTGTTCTTGTGCGTCTTTGGTGGTTGCTAGCGGGGATTCCGATGTCAGTAGTTAAAGGTCAGTCATCCGAATATGCGGATCTACTGTTTAGTTATATAGCATGCCGCAATCTGTTGGATGTACCCACGATCTTGCTTCCTCACGAAGGCCATCTGATTGCAGGCTACAAAGATCGAGCCCGTTTTTTGGAAGTCCATTATACATCACTTACCGCAGTGAAATATATGGGGGTGCATTTCCCGGGAGCTGTCGTTCAAGGATTACGCGAAAAGCTAAACCTGGAGTTTCAGGAAAAATCCTTAAAAGGATACTTACGTACCGTTGACTCTTATGTTCGACTAATAAGGTATTTGTTGAGAGATAACCCTGAAACTGAGGCTTGGGACTTGTGTGAAAGACTCATCTCAGGAAGAACACTCTTCGATTCTTCTTCTCTTTCGCGACAGAGGATCCGAATGATAATTTCTGGATCAATCAAAAAGTCTCGTCGACCTGTGTTGGGCTATTTCCATCACTTAGGCCTGCCGATTGAGAGCATTTTGGTGGCCACTATGGTTTCTATGCACCAAGCGCTTTCCCATATGCTTCAAGGACATGAAAAAGATGCTATCAACTGGATTAAAAAGGCTTCAATCTTACTCCGCCGTATCGACCCGAAGACGAGGTTTCTTAGTACTGGCAGCATATCCGATAAGTGGCTATATTTACGGAACGAAATCTATAAGATGATCTGCGGGTTTTATAATAAATTTGGTCGAAGGCGTAAATTTATTAGGGACATGCTAGACTGGAGAGGTTAGGGAGGAAATTTTTTGAAGAAACACTTGATCATTTTCATCGATTCGTTACCATTCTTGCGGTTGTCCTTGGGGGGATTTATCTCGAGCTTGCCTACGCAAGTTCGGCTCATCCCAAATCTAGGCTACAGCGTCAACTTGTTACCAGAGCTATTTTGCGGTTTATCTCCAGATAAAGTTGGGTTCTATGGTGAATGGACCTACGATCCTGACAGTACACCTTTAAGATCTCAAACAGTGGGCAAGGTATTGCAAATCATGGCTAAAACCAATTATTTCCTTGACCGCCTTATTCATAAGGGACTTGGGCGGTTGATGAAGGTGAATATGGCCCAAGTTCCCTTCGACCTATTGCCCTTTTTTAGTCACTGCGGTAAATCGGTCTATAGTCCTCCTCTTTCAGAAAAAGCTTTTTTTTCCATGCCCGAATCGGCATTTAAGCTCATTCTTGCCCAAGAAGTACATGGTAAGGGAATGGGATTGAGAGATGATGTGGTGTTCTCGAGTGCCCATCGTGCTTTGTCCACTAATCTTTTTCTATCATTGGTTGACTTGGACGGTTTTGGGCACAAATTCGGCGTTGGTTCGCCCGAACACGACCTTTACATTAAATATCTCGATAAAGAAATTGCCATACTATGGGAGGCTTTTTGTAAAGCCAATAAGGGGGATGAATGTCGGTTGTTCGTGCTTTCTGATCACGGCATGTCTAATGTGAACCAAGTTATCAATTTTAACATTCAATCACGATTTGGTCCTCCTAGTCCATCGAGATATGTCTATTTCCTCGACTCCACGATTTTGCGTGTTTGGGCTAAGGACAATAAAATTCGCAGGGATATTCAGGACTACCTATCTGGACAAAAGGCAGGCCGATTAATTACCACAGAGGAACGTAAAGAATTGGGTTTATTGGCCTCTTATGTGGGAGATCTGCTTTATGTAGTGGAAGAAGGCTATGTTTTCCTTCCAAGTTTCCATGGATTGCGCCTCATGAAAGGAATGCATGGATACCATCCAAACACACTCTTCCAACACGCAGTTTTATGTTGTTCCGATAAGCTTACTGTAGATTCAACCATGTACTCTCGTGGAGTTTTCGCACTAATCCGGAATTCCCTCTTGAACAAAGTATGAAGAAAAATAGAATTCTCTTTGTCAGCCCCACAGCCCGTGTCGGTGGCGGGGGTGAGGTCGGGTTAACGAATATAATCAAGTCACTAGATCGAACTAGTTATGACTGCGCCGTTGCGGTTCCGTTTGACGGCGGATACACGGATACATGGGGAAAACTGGGTTGTAAGCTATATGAACTTCCTATGAGGTCATTAACAGGGGAATCGGATGTTAGATCTTTTGACCTCTGCTTTCAAATGAGACTTCTACTTTCGTTTGGCAAGACCCAAAAGAGGTTGTTCCACATCTTAAGTGAATTTCGTCCACAAACCGTATATGTCAATTCATTTTGGGCAGTCTTTTATGTTGCTTGGCTCTCCCGATTAATGGGAATACGTGTTATTTGGCATGTTCGTGACTTGATCCGTTCTACCTCATTTAATCGTTTATGCGTAACTTTAATATCTAAATCTGTTTGTAATATAATTGCTATATCTAGGGCTGTTGGAGAGGCTCTAATTAGGATAGGAGCTCCTACATCTAAAATATCTCTCGTTCATAATGGAATTGATTTGGAACGATTTGACATTCAGAGATTTGATGAGCCAACCCATATCAAATTGGAACTTGGTTTTTCAAAAGAAAATTTTATTGTACTAGCGGTTGGCCGGATAATTCCTCGAAAAGGATATGATACTATTATAAAAGCAGTCGGTTTGCTCTCAAATGAGTATCCCAATATACGGCTTGTTATTATTGGAGAACCATATGATTATGGCAGTCAGCAGTACAAGAAGGAGTTGATCAAATTAGTAAACAAATTTGGGATTCAAAAAAAGGTTCTATTTGCCGGCAGGAAAAATAATGTGGAATTTTTTATGGCAATGGCTGATGTGTTTGTATCTGCTTCTTGGGCAGAACCGTTTGGCCGAACTATTGTTGAGGCTATGGGAATGTGCCTTCCTGTTATTGCCACCAATAAAGGAGGCGAACCCGAGATAGTGGATAATAGAACCACAGGGATTTTAGTACCTCCAAAAAATGAGCGCAAGCTTGCCTCAGCACTGGAGCTATTGGCAAGAGATAGTGAATTGCGCAGACAAATGGGAAAGGCTGGTCGACAAAGGGTAAGAAGTTATTTTTCACTTGCCAGGGTTGCCTCTGATATTATAACGATTTTAGAGACATGAGATGATCTATTGGATTTCTGATCACCTCGTCGGGAAGGTCATTGCTCTATTCCTCCCAATTAAGTGATTGCAACTTAGCATACAAGGGCTTAATTTTTTCCATGATTAGTTTATACACGTATTTTCTTTCTGTTCGGTCAGAACGCAATTAGCCTTTGGACGAATTTCACATTATTGAGTCATGCATCAAACCGACTTGTATGAGCATAGCTCTATATTGGAAATGACATGAACATTAAGAAGCAATGGCCATATGAGAAAATGCTATTGGTAAGTAGCATCAGTATTATTATGCTAATGGCTCTAATATCTATACACACCCCGATTGTTCCCCTGGGATTTATTAGCATTATCGTATTGCTTTTCTTAGTGATCTTTAAGCCTGTTATGCCTATCCTAATAATTATCGTCATCTTCACATTGTTTCCTTTTATAGCAGTTTTATGGCCGGTAATAGCTGAAGCGAAATACACAGTGATCAAAGAAGGTATCTATTTGATTGTTTTAGCCGCGGGCTTCCTTCGACATAAAAGCGGATCAATACAACGCCGTATTTCTTGGGGTTCATCTTGCTTAAGTGTATACGTTGTTACCCTCATATTTTTTTGCGGCGCCACCGCGCCCAATTTGATGATTGGTCTTATATCTTTACGTGATCATATTGCGTTTATATTGCTTGCATTAGTCATTCCCCATATCATACGCCCCAAAGATCCTAAGAGGATTATTGTGACAATACTCATCTTGACGAGTTTGATCGCGCTAATTCACATTATCGACTTTGGGGTTACCCATAAATTCACTTTAGGACATGGCGCTCCTCGTACCCTACTAAATGCGCTTAATCCAAACATCCTGGGAACCCTCTACGCAACTCAACTAGCGATTCTTATGTGTCTTTGGTGGTATTTGATCAAGAGAAGTCGTTACAAGTTATTTATGCAGGGTTTGTTGCTGAGCGCAGCTTTGATTTTATCGGTAGCATTGGTTGTAACTCTCTCTCGAAGAAGTATTGTTGCTTTAGCTTTAGCTGTTCTGATTGGATTCTGGCTTTTAAACAGATCCATTTCGATCAGACGACGAATCTTGATAGTTATTATGGTTTTCCTGGTTGGGTTTTTTGTGGTCCAACATGCCCCAGAAACTCTGAAAGTGCGTCTTCATAACATTATTCAAATGGATAATGTAGATGTCTTGCGACAGGAAGAACTAAGGACTTTCGGTTCTGAATACCTATCCAATATGTCTGTACTTCTAACGGGAAGGGGATTCGGTCTTGTGGGCTCTCCTAATCTGCTCCGCGGTGATTATAACTTTTACTACCACAACTATTACATTATTTTGCTCTCAGATAGTGGCCTTGTTGGTTTAGGGTTATTTATATTTTCTGTGGGAATCATTTTGCTTCGGCCCCTCTTTCTGAGAAAAGTCAATCATGATACTGAACCTTTAGTTTCAGCGATATTTCAGGGCTTATTGGTGATTCTCATTAGCAACCTCTTCGGGACAACGCTTATGAGCATACCTGTGAATGTCTTTTTCTGGTGCTATATTGGAGTGATGATCTATCTTCTTAGTCCTTACAAGGTCAAAAGTCATCGGGGTGGGGCATGAGGATTGGCATCAATGAGATTATTCTAAACGATCGTTCATCAGGGAACCGTCAGAGAGAATTATCAGTGCTACCGACATTGTTGGCCGAGTTGCGCTCCCGCAAGTTTGATTCCTATGTTTATGTTTCCAGGTCTTTGTCTGAAGCTTTTGTTCAGAGATTGATAGGTGGCATCGACAATTTCCGGGTGATCCAAACAAACGTACCTTCAGAGCCCGGCTACAAGCGGGCAATAGGAGAGGC
>CAZRGM010000020.1:0-27951 GCA_964599635.1 uncultured Eubacteriales bacterium
GACTCCTTATTCGGTAACATTTTTGCTGAGGCAAAACCATTATCTCAGTAACATAATAAGTGAGTCAATGCGGACCAAAAAAATGCTTGACGTTGATCACTCCTTAATTGTTTTTGATTTTTTCCTCTCCTGATTTATCCCTATGTTAGTTCATTTTATTATATTCAAAATATTCAAACTTTATTATTTCACTTTCTGTTTCACCAAAAATAATGGACCCATCTTCCGATATAATCATATGAAAAATTTCTCTATCTAATTCAATCTGTTCTATGATTTTTCCTTTGTCATCTAGGACATAAATGATATTGCTTAAATATGCAGGGTTTTTATCTTTATTGAAAAAATACTTTCCTGAATATAACAAAAATATTTTGTCGAGTTTTTGATTATAGCAAATGTCAAGGTATCCGTATCTGGTTTTTTCATTGAAAGTTATTGTATAGAATTGGCCAGCAGGTACTATCTCATATTCAGGGAAAAATGAATCAGGACCATAAAAAGTTGAAATGAGTTTTCCATTTTCAATATTATACTTCTCAATGATAGCGCCATTTAGTGTGGCTATATATATCTCTTTAGATCTATTTCTTAAAACAAATTTACCGGTAAAACCATGTGAATGCTGAGGCCCAAATCTCTCATTTTTTAAAATAACAGGTATTTTACCGATCCTTCTAATAAAATCCCCATTCATATTATAGACTGATATTCTGCCTTTAAAAAAAAGTCCAATCCCAAGAATTTTTTCGCCTGGTGTGATTATTAAATGAAAAGGAGGTCCGTTGCCCTCTATTATATTAACAATCTCTTCAGGTTCGAATTCATCATTGAAAACTTTATTTATATCGTATTTAACTAATTTTCTTGTCGAAACATCATATATCCAGAATATGTCTTCATTTTTTGGATCGGGAATTATTTGACTTGCTCCAATAAATTCGTTCGGTCCTTGTCCCAGGCTGCCAAACGATTTAAATAATTTACATGATTCTAAATCATTAATTTTTATTATTTTATCAGCTTTATGGTCGATGAATATTAAATAATTCTTAATTATGGCCATAGGGCCTGGAGCAAAAATATCTTTATTAACTACCGTTGAATTCAGCTTTACTCTATTATCAGGTCTCTCTAATTTTTTATAGTTGATATAGCTGTATTTTCTAGATTTGTCTGAACATGAAGTGAATATGGTTAAAAAAATGATTAAATATATTAATAATTTCTCACAGTATTTCCTCCTTTGTCGCATTTTACTTTTTTTATGTGAGTGTTGCATTAGATTATTGAATCCGCCTAGAAATAAAAATCTTCATTTTTTAGGAGGGGGAACAATTACCTCAAAGCAATCATATGCTGGAGGATCACAATAATATCCATCCCTTGAATTCCAGTAAAGAAGTAATGTTGGATAATCATCCCCAGCGTAGGCTTTTTCAATTAAACTAAAAGAATAATCATTCTTTTCAAAGATTACATTGATACTGGAAATAATAAATGTCAATGCAATAAGAATGACTACCCCCCCAATTATTTTTTTCGTCTCGAAACCTCCTCATTTTATTCATATTCCCACACCCATTTTATTTATTCGAAATAGAAAATCAATAGTTAAAAATTTTGGAGAGAGGCTGGCGGCACTTCAGGCCAGTTTTCAGGGGGGGTGCCGTCAAAGTCAAAGACTTGAGACGGATGTTAGGCCATAAGAAAAGTTGCAGGGTCAAGTCTAAGCGGCATTTCTTCTAGAATAGAGACATCCCGGTTTTTGGCTATATTGAGATGGATATATTGATTCTTGTATTTGAGTGTGATCAGCACGTCTATATCTTTTAAAAAATCTAAAAGCTCCTCAGGTAAACCTTTTTTATTAAACAGGGCTTGGGTTTTTTTCAAAGAAGCACTAAACCAGATTTCAACCCCAACTTTTTGGGCGAAATTTTTGAATTGATCTAAATCGCCTGGTGCCGATTGAGAGAAGTTGAATCCGTCTATAATGACGGCATCCGCAGAAAATTCACCCTGAATGATCATGGCTTCAATACTTTTAAGGACCTGTTCTGTCCGCGTTCCTTTTTGATTGAAATTCATGATGACACGGTTTTTTATGATTTCATCATGGATTTGAAGAGGGGAGTCGATGCTTTGTTTTTTGGCAATTTCCTTGAATATATCTTCATACCAGTTGATGATATAATCCACTCTGCTGGCATAAGAGACGTGGATTACATATTTTCCTTGGAAAAGTTTATCTATGGCAATATGGACCAGGCATGCGGTTTTCCCGACTCCTTTTCTGGAAGCCAGCACTCCGATTTCGCCTTTTTTAAGGCCTCCTTGAAGTGATTTTTCTAAAACTCTCAAAGGGCTTTTTTTTATAAACTCAGATTTAATCATCTTTTTTGACTCCACATGACTTTATTCGATCTTTCTTTTTTTCTTTTCTTCATAATCTGATATCAAATCTTCAGATATGCTTTGGGGTACTTTAGTGTATTTTAGAAATTCCATTGTAAATTCTGCTTTGCCTTGAGTCAATGAACGGAGAACCGTAGAATATCCGAACATTTCTTTAAGCGGAACCTCAGCATCAACTCGGACGAAGACCCCATCCTCTACGGAACTGATGATGATTCCTCTCCTTTTGGTGAGAGAAGAAAAAATATTTCCTGCAAACTCAGAGGGCCCGTCTACAGACACTTTCATAATGGGTTCCAGGATTTGAGGTTTAGCTTTTTGATAAGCCTGTTTAAAAGCTTCTCGGGCTGCCGTGCGGAAAGCGATATCTGAGGAATCTACAGGGTGGTATCGTCCATCGGTGAGAACCACTTTAACTCCGGTGATAGGATGTTCGATAAGAGATCCTTTTTCCATGGCTGATTGGAATCCTTTATCACAGGAGGGAATAAATTCTTTGGGTATATTTCCCCCTTTGACTTCATTTTTAAATTCATATTTAACTTCAGGAAGGGGTTCCAGATATCCTGTGACTTGGGCAAATTGACCGGCTCCTCCTGTCTGTTTTTTATGGATGGTGTTAAAAGAAGCTTTTTGCTGAATGCTTTCTCTATAGGCGACTTCGGGCTGGCCTGCTTCCACTTCAATATTGTATTCGCGTTTCATCCTTTCGATATAAATATCAAGATGAAGTTCCCCCATTCCCTCTATGATAGTCTGATTTGATTCATGGTCAACATATGTTTTAAAAGTTGGATCCTCTTTCGTGAATCGACTCAGGGCCTTGGCCATTTTTTCAGAAGATTTTTTATTTTTTTGATTCAAGGCAAGGGAAATCACAGGATCAGGGATATGTATGGAAGTCATGCGGTAATTCAAGCCTGGTTTGACAAATGTGTCCCCAGAAACACAGTCTATACCAAAAAGAGCGGCGATATCACCGCAATCTGCTTTCTGGATGTCTTCCATGGCATCAGCATGCATGCGGATGAGGCGGCCCACTTTAAAAATGCTTTTTGTTCTGGTATTGAAAATCGAATCACCTTTCTGGATGCTCCCCTGATAGATACGGATATATGTTAATTGACCATAAGGTCCCTCTTCTAATTTAAAAGCAAGGGCTACTAGAGGAGCCTTGGGATCCGGTTCTAATCTGACAGGCTTTTCCCCCTGGTCTATATCGACAGCCTGGTTATTGACTTCAGCGGGATTGGGCAGGTAATCCACGACCGCATCCAGGAGGAGATGGACTCCTTTGTTTTTGTATGCGGAGCCCATAAAAACAGGAGTTATCTCGCGGGAAATAGTCCCTTTTCTGACTGCTTTATAAATCTGTACTTCAGTTTCATTGCCATTCAAAACAGCTTCCAAAAGTTCATCAGAGAACATAGAGGCGGCATCCAGCATTTCTTCTCTTTTCCTTTCAGCCTCTTCTCTAAGTTCTTCAGGGATATCTTTGATGATGACCTGAGCTCCTGCAGGACCTTCAAAATAAAAGGTTTTCATTTTAACCAGGTCGACAACCCCCTGATGATTGTCTTCTAACCCTATGGGAATTTGCATAAGAACAGCCTTATGGCCTAATTTATTTTTGAGCTGGTTTTTGACTTTATAAGGATCAGCTCCGATTCGGTCACATTTGTTGATAAAAGCGATAGTCGGAATGTGGTATCTTTTTAACTGGCGGTCCACGGTTATGGTCTGAGATTGGACCCCTCCTACGGAACAGAGGATCAGCACGGCTCCGTCAAGGACTCTCAGGGATCTTTCAACCTCAATGGTGAAATCAACGTGTCCGGGGGTATCTATGATATTGATTGAGTGGTTTCTCCATTTCACATGGGTGGCTGCAGATGTGATGGTGATGCCTCTTTCTTTTTCCAGGGCCATAAAGTCCATGGTGGCGCCGATTCCGTCTTTGCCTTTAACCTCATGAATTTGATGGATTTTTTTACAGTAAAAAAGAATCCGTTCTGTTAGAGTGGTTTTGCCAGAATCAATATGGGCGCTGATTCCTATATTTCTCATTTGAGCAGTACTTGTATTCATTAGAAATACGACCTCTTTATAGGGATTAAAAATTTTTAGGGAAATATAATCTACCTGACCTATTCATAAAAAAATGGCGATGTTTTCATTATTAATTTATTTTCAGCGATATGCAAGATTATTTTAAAAATGGCAGTTGGAACTATTTTCCTGTTTAGGTATTTAATTTTAATCGCCATTTTTTTACCATTAAAGCGAGCCGATGTCACTGCATCTGCTTCGTTACAGGGCATTCGTAGTGAAGAACCACGACTTCATGCCCTGTGCCTCGCATCTGCATCAACCTCTGTTCGTGAATAATTCAGGTCTATCGAAGAAAAAGTTTCTAGAGATAACCTCGCTTCTCGATTTATATTCTTACAAATATTATAATATATTCTTTTTCTCTAGTCTATACGGGTTCAATATTTTCTCAATGAAGCCTTCCGTCTTTTTCGTCTTCTCCCCATTCTGGTATTTTGAATTGGTCAGGTTTTGATTCAATGACTTTTCTCAGCCATTCAGCGGGATATCCGAGTCCTCGTGGACGCCCATTTTCATCTTTGACATACCCGTCATTATACTTTGTGAGCAGAAATTCACCCAGTTCGATCCACTTTTCGACCACGTCTTCACCCTGGGAGACAGAATAATTCGTTAGATAAGTGGTGAGAAGTTCAGGGTCTGTGTTGTAGAGCTCAAGAGCTGTTTTTTCAATGATAGGTTGAAGCGAAATAAACTGTCCTTCCAGTTTTGATTGGACTTTTTTTATATCTTTGACCATATCTGAGTAGCGCAGGTTTGCATAATTGGATACGAAATTAAACACCCACCATGCTGAATCCCATGAAAAATCCTGGAGATTTCCTTTCGTAAAAGGTTCAGGAAGGTCATTGATGGAGCAGTAAAGAGGTATGTAACAGGTTGTGTAAGTGTCGTCCACTCCATACCAATAAACACCTCCTATGGGATTTGGAAGCCAGCTTCTGGACTGAGATATAAATGAGAAACCTGTTTGCTGTGTGGAAATAGGGCGTTCCCAGGAATATTTCACGCCATCGACTTCCCATGTGAGTTCTCTGTAGCGAACCGGACATCCGAATGGACCCGCGTCAATTCCTTTGGTCATATCGAATTCCGTACCTTCATAATGATCCCGCATGATGTTCATGACATCTTGGAGAGATAGTTTTTTATCTGGTTTGACCCAAAGAGGATAACGCTCGGCCCCTTTGACTCCTCTTTGAAAATCAGGGGATAAATTCAGAGAAGGGGCTGACCTGCGAAGCATACTCCAGACTCTGGAAGCACAGGTTCTCAATGCAGAGGGTTTTGGAGGATCGTAGGTTTTCCTGAAGCTGAAAGGACCGTCTGAATTTTTATCATAATAACCTTTTTCTTCTGCAAATGAGATGACATTATCAGAATACAGGCAGTTTTCAGGATCATTCAAAGGAAAACTTCCTATTCTAGCCATATTGGCATGGCCTGATACAGTCCCATCTGGAATACGGAGGGCCACCCAGATAGCTCCCTTTCCGCCTTTTCCCGGACCTATCATTTCCATGATCCATGCCTCATGAGGATCTGCGATTGAAAACGATTCTCCGGTGCTGGCATACCCATATTCATTGACCAGGTCAGTCATGACTTTGACGGCTTCTCTGGCTGTTTTTGATCTCTGGAGGGCAAGATTCATAAGAGTGAAATAATGAAGAAGGCCGTCCGGATTTCTCAGCTCTGTTCTCCCCCCGAAAGTGGTTTCTCCGATGGCAACCTGATGTTCATTCATCAGTCCTACCACAGCATAAGTGTGGGAAACCTGTTTGATTTTCCCTATGATTTCTCCTCTCCAGCCTTTTATTTCAATGATTTCGTCTTTCTGATGGTCTTGTGCAGGGGTGCGTTCAAGGTGAGCCAGAAATTCCCCATCGCAGGTGTATGTGATCATGACAGAACCGTCTTTGGAGGCTCCTTTAGTAACCAGAAAATTGGTGCAGTTATCTTCTGCCCAACTTCTGGATAAAGGAAGAAATAAAAATATGACCATAAAGAATAAAATAAATAGGCGTCTCATATTGACTCCTCCTAAAGTGAATTTTGATTTGAAAATCGGAAATAGTAAAAACGACTATTTTCCATTCAAATACCAACATATATCAGAAAGATGCTTAAAATCAAGAGACTTATCATTTCCATCAGAATATTTTCCTGAACGACACACCATTCGCTGTATTGTGGTGAAAGATCCTATTTTGATGCCTTGTGCCTCGCATTTGCAGCAGCTTTGACTCGTGAATGATTTAGGTTTTTCTTTACGGCAATGTTCGCATTGAAGCATGTAATTTGCTATCATAAATTAAAAAATAAGAATAGAATTCATTTTGATCATACGGGATTGAAACCGTTCGAATTTGGAGTCAATAATGAGAAAGCCGTTTCTTGAATTTGTAAAAAATAATATTGTTCTCATGGATGGGGCCATGGGGACGGAGATTTATGCTCGAGGGATTTTTATCAACACCTGCTATGATGAGCTGAATCTGACGAATCCAAAAATGATTAAAGAAATACACAAGTCCTATGTAGAGGCTGGCGCCGATATCATAGAGACAAATACTTTTGGGGCGAACAGGATTAAACTGCAGAAGCATGCTCTTGAGGAGAAAGTTCATGCCATAAACTATCAGGGTGCTAAGATTGCCAGAGAAGTAGCTGGAGATGATATCTATGTGGCAGGTTCCATCGGTCCTTTGGGAGAACGTCTGGAGCCTTGGGGTATTCTTTCAGAGGAGGAGGCGAGGGAGATTTATCAGGAACAAGCGAAACCTCTTATCGATGGAGGTGCGGATATCATTTCCCTTGAGACTTTTTCTGATCTTCATCTTATTCAGCAGGCTATTATCGGGATAAAGGAAAAATTCGAATTTCCTATCATGGCCCATATGACTATCGGGGATGACGGCAATTCACTTTTTGGGACTCCTCCGGAGAGATTAGGCCTTAAAATGAAGGAATTTGGCGCAGATATCGTTGGATTAAACTGCAGTGTGGGGCCAAAAATAATGCTGGATTCCATTATAAAGATGATAGAATCCGTGGATATTCCTGTGAGTGTCATGCCTAATGCAGGGATACCCCAAAATGTAGATGGAAGGAATATCTACCTTGCCACCGCCGAATATTTTGGAGAATATGCCAAACGTTTTGCTCAGGCAGGAGTTCAGGTCATTGGAAGCTGCTGCGGCACGAATGCGGACTATACGAAAGAGATGCAGAAAGCCATTCAGTCTGTGAGGCCCAGGAGAAAGGTTAAACAGAGCATCCGGGTGGTCGATGAAAAGGAGTCAAAACCAGAAGTTCCCACCTGTCAGAGATCTGAAATTGCCGGAAAGATATGCCGTCAAGAATTTATAACAACTGTAGAAATTGTCCCTCCCAGAGGTATAGATTCTTCGAAAGCATTGGAGAAGGCAAAAATCCTGAAAGAAGCGGGAGTAGATGCGGTTAATATTCCTGACGGACCCCGTGCCCTTTCACGGATGAGCTCCAGCTATCTTTCACTCATCATTCAGGAAAAAGCAGGGATGGAAGTGATTCAGCATTACGCCTGCAGGGATAGGAACCTGCTGGGCATGGTGGGAGACCTTCTTGGAGCTTATGGTTCGGGTATTAAGAATATCCTCCTTATAACAGGAGACCCTCCAAAAATGGGAACCTATCCAGATGCTACTGCGGTTTTTGATGTGGACTCTATTGGCCTTACAAATGTTGTAAAAAGCTTAAACCGCGGACTTGATTTAGGAGGGAATCCATTAAAAAACCCAACAGGTTTTTTTATTGGAGTCGGAGTCAATCCAAGTGCCGTTGACCTTGATTACGAGATAGGCCGGTTTGAATGGAAAGTTAAGGCCGGCGCTCAATTTGCTATGACTCAGCCTGTTTTTGATTCCAAGCAGTTCATTGAGTTTTTAAGACGGATCGAACACGTAAGAATTCCTATTGTAGCGGGTATATGGCCTTTAGTCAGTTTTCAGAATGCTGAGTTTTTGAACAATGAGATACCGGGAGCTCATGTCCCGAATGAGATACTCAAGCGGATGAAGGCAGCGAAAAATAAACAAGAGGCGCGGATAACAGGAATTCAAATAGCTAGAGAACTTTTAGAGGAGTTGAAACCCTTGATTGCTGGAGCGCAGGTTTCTATGCCGTTTGGCCAAGTTGAGAGACCTCTTGAAGCACTCAGAGATGTCCTGTGAATCCCCTATGATTTAGAGGATATATTTATTCAATCGAATCCCATCAGGAATGGCAGCTTTCCCTGTGTAGAGGTTCCAGTAGTAGGACCTGACTTCACCAAGTTTTTGATAAAGTCTGTGATTTCGATTGGGTTTATGCACGGCCAGTTTTTTGCCTTTAGAATCGACGAGAATCAGTTGGCTGCATCGGTTGAGTATTCCTGCGGTTCCCACGCTGCAGACTGTAACCAGTTCGTTTGATTTGACTTGATCGATGAGTTCCTGATAGGAAATATGTTTTTCGATCACGTCCACATTCATTCTCTTTAAAATGCTCACAATCCCTTTAATCGTTACAGAAGGAAGGATGAGTTCACTTTCTGGGATTTTTATGATTGTATTTTTGCCCAAGGCAAAGAGACAGCAGGAAGAATCCCATTCTGTAATGAGTCGCTTTCCAAGTTCCTCGTCTGTTTTGTCATCAAGAAACAATGCAGAAGCTGCTTCAGGATCAATTTCTTTGGCCGCATCAATCGCCTTGACACTTATTAAATAATTCACCCCTAATTTAAGACATCCGGTTTTATTAATCCCGACTGCACGAACTAAATTGGGGACCACCACTCCGTGGAAAGGCTCTCCTAGATATCGGTCATATCGGCAGGTCACTGCTCTGACAGAAGGTTTTCCTGGGAAAGTGACACCGATGGATTGCTCCTCATCGACTGTAAATGGGCGTAAATAACCCTGGGCTTTTTTTTCGGCCATTTCTTCTAAGAATTGCTTCATTTCAGGTTGTTTAAAATATTGGTGGATAAAAATGTTTTCTAATTCCTCTATTTTGGGGACGAGATTTTGTTGATTTCGGCCGAGATTAAATGCGATTCCTCGCTGGAAGCGCTTGAGATTTTCCATCCAATTTAAAAAGAGAACTTCAAGCCCGCCACTTTTATTTATTCGGCAGAAAAACCTTATTCCCTCAAAGGCAAGGAACTGGCCGTAATGAATAGAGCGGGAAACTGCATAGACTCTAGCATCTTCTTCTAAAATTTCAAACTGCTTTTCATCCAGCAAATACCTCATTTGTTTTGAGGCCCATTTAATACCTTCGAATCCAGCCATTCTAGATCTCCTCGTGAATAATCCAGGATAGATAACAATATACAATATTCGAGATTAAAATGCTAAAATCCATTTTTTTCTGTGGTTGACATTCTATTTGTTATCCAATAGAAAAGAGATATTAACCTGGATTATTCACGAGTTAAGATAATAAGCTTAATGGAATTCAGGATGATTAAGAATGATTGAAACATTTGGCTGGGTCTCCATACTCCCTCCTTTGATCGCCATTTTTCTGGCCATAAAAACCAAACACGTCTATATCTCTTTGACTCTGGGCATTTGGTTTGGTTGGACAGTGGCCAACAGGTGGAATCCCTTGACAGGGCTGACCAGTGCGGTTGAATCCATCATACATGTTTTTTCTAACCCTGATAATACAAGAGTGATCCTTTTTAGCTGTATGATTGGGGCCGTCATTACCTATACCCAGTATTCAGGAGGGATGAAGGGTTTTGTGAACTGGATAGTGGGTAGAGGCATTGTCAAAAAAAGGAAATCCGCAGGCCTTTTAGCCTGGTTTTTAGGAGTGATTATTTTCATAGAGTCAAGCATTTGTATTCTTGTCTCTGGTGCTGTGACTCGCCCTATTTTTGATAAGCTCAAAATATCCAGAGAAAAGTTGAGTTATATCCTCGACTCAACTTCTGCGCCCAAATGTGTGTTGATTCCTTTTAATGCGTGGGGGGCTTTAGTGTTAGGCCTTCTTTCCCGTCAGGGAGTCGAAAATCCCGTTGAAGTTTTTGTTTCTTCGATACCCTTAAATTTTTATGCCATCCTGGCTTTAATGGGGGTTTTATTTGTCATTTTGACAGGAATCGATATCGGTCCGATGAAAAAAGCAGAAAAAAGAACCAGGGAGGAAGGGAAATTGCTTCGTGACGGTGCTGAGCCTTTGGTTTCGGAAGAAGTTGTGATGATGAAAGAAAAGGCTGATATCCCGCATAGAGCTCTGAACATGCTTATTCCAGTGGGTGTGATGATATTCATGATGCCCGTGGTCCTTTTTATTTCCGGGAAAGGTCATATAATGGAAGGATCTGGCTCTCTGGCCGTTTTTTGGTCTGTTGTATCAGGGATTGCTGCAGGAGCTTCCATTTACAAAATTCAGGGCATTATGAGTGTGAAAGAGTTGACAGATACGTTTATGAAAGGGGTCGGGGGATTGATTCCTTTGGCCATTTTGATGATGCTTGCTTTTGCTATAGGGGATATCTGCGATATTTTGGGGACTGGGCCCTATTTGGCCCAATTGGTTAAGTCAAGTCTTCCTTCTGAAGTCATCCCAGCTCTCATTTTTATTGTATCTGGCGTGATCGCTTTTTCTACAGGGACTTCATGGGGGACTTTTGCCATAATGATGCCTATCGGCATTCCCATGGTCGCTTTAATCGGCCTGAATCCTGCCCTGATCACAGCCGCTATTTTAGGGGGAGGGGTATTCGGAGATCACTGTTCGCCCCTCTCTGATACCACCATTATTTCGTCTATGGCTTCCGCTACAGACCATATCGATCATGTCCGGACACAAATTCCCTATGCCCTTATTGCCGGAGGCGGAGCCTTAATTCTTTTTTTGATATTTGGGGCTGTTTTTTAGGATTATTTCTGTTCAGGCTTACTTTCTGTGGATTCAGACTTAAAGAGGCCCATTTTTTTTCTGATGTCTCTATCGATTTTATCTGCCAGGTCTTTTTTTTCTTTCAGCAATTTTTTTACATTATCTTTTCCCTGACCTAGCCTTTCCTCTTTATATGAATACCAAGTTCCTGATCTTTCAAGAATGCCGGATTCCACACCGCAGTCAATCAAATCGGATTCTCTGGAAATTCCTTCTCCGTATATGATTTCAAATTGAGCTTTTTTGAAGGGGGGGGCCATCTTGTTTTTCACGATTCGCACTCTCACCTTATTGCCGATCATCTCGTCTCCTTCTTTAATTGAAGCGATTCTTCTGATATCAATACGGAGAGAGGAGTAAAATTTAAGGGCTCTTCCCCCACTGGTAGTCTCAGGATTTCCTAGAAAGAAACCTATCTTTTCTCTTATCTGGTTAATAAAGATGAAACATGTTTTGGACCGGCTGACAATGGCGGTTAGTTTACGAAGGGCTTGAGACATGAGTCGAGCTTGAAGCCCTACATGGGCATCCCCCATTTCACCTTCGAGCTCGGCTTTGGGAACAAGGGCTGCTACAGAATCGACGACAATGACATCGACGGCGCCGCTTCTGACCAGGACCTCAGCGATCTCAAGGGCCTGCTCTCCATAATCTGGTTGGGAGATCAGCAGATTGTCAATATCAACCCCAATGCTGGCTGCATAATTGGGATCCATAGCATGTTCAGCGTCAATGAAGGCAGCCTGCCCTCCTTGTTTTTGGGCTTCAGCGATAACATGGATTCCCAGTGTGGTTTTTCCCGTGGCTTCAGGCCCGAAAATTTCCACGACCCGACCCCTAGGGAAACCGCCGATTCCGAGAGCAAGATCAAAAGCAATGGAGCCCGTTGGAATGGTAGGGACTTTTACGGCAGCTTCTTTCTGCCCCATTCTCATAACAGCTCCCTTCCCAAACTGCTTTTCTATCTGGGAAAGAGCGGCATCAATAGCTTTTTCTCTTGCACCGTTATTTTTTGGTTTGGCTTGTTCAATCATTTCATTCTCCGCCTTAATCAATCTATACAAATTATATATAATCTGCTGTTAAAAAATAAAGTCCTCTCAGAAAGCAGCCAAAGGTTAGGGATTCCTGTTTTCTATTTGTTATAGTCGTAAAAACCTTTGCCTGTTTTTCTTCCCAGATAACCGGCGTCTACCATTTTTTTCAGTAAAGGACAAGGCCTATATTTGGGATCTTTAAATCCATCGTAGAGAACTTCTATGATATAAAGGCATACATCCAATCCAATAAAATCAGCAAGAGTAAGAGGACCCATGGGATGGTTCATCCCTAATTTCATGACTTGGTCTATGTCTTCTTTTGTTCCCACCCCTTCCATCAGGGCACAAGCCGCTTCATTAATCATGGGGATAAGAATTCTGTTGGCAATAAATCCGGGGAAGTCCTTTGATTCCACAGGGACTTTCTCCATTTGTTCTGCTAATGATTTGACCTGGACATAGGTTTCTTGGCTCGTGGCCATGCCTTTGATCAGTTCCACAAGGACCATTAAGGGGACAGGGTTCATAAAGTGCATTCCCATAAATTTGTCAGGCCGTTTTGTCAAAGCACCCAATTTTGTTATGGAAATCGAAGAGGTGTTTGATGCCATAATGATTTCTGGAGCTAGTAATTGATCGAGTTTAAGAAGGACTTCCTTTTTGACTTCGAAATTTTCAAAGACAGCTTCAATAACAAAATCGGTCTCTTTTAGATCTTCAATAGAGGTGGTGGTCTTCATTCTTGCTTTAATTTGTTCCTTGTCTTCCTTGAGTTTACCTTTTTCTTGAAATTTTGTCAGGCTTTTGTCTATGGCTTTAAGGGAACGTTCGAGAAGTTCATCTTTTATGTCATTCAAGATCACATCGAATCCAGAAGTGGCGGCTGTTTGAGCAATCCCTGTTCCCATTGTTCCAGCGCCAATAACACCTATTTTTTTTATTTTCATGGATTTCTCCTTTCCTATAACATTTCTATAGCTATGGCAACGGCATCTCCTCCGCCGAGACAAAGGGAAGCGACTCCTTTTTTGAGGCCCTTTTGCTTGAGAGCATAAATCAGCGTGGTGATGACCCTTGCCCCTGAGGCTCCTATGGGGTGTCCTAAGGCAACAGCTCCTCCGTGAACATTGACTTTTTCTCTATCCATACCTAGTTCTTTTAATAAAACCACTAATTCTGATGAAAAGGCTTCATTTATTTCAAACAGGTCCACATCATCGACTGTCCAGCCCATATTATTCAACAGCTTTTCGATGGCTCCTTTAGGAGCATACATAACCAAATGAGGTTCAAGAGCATTGGAAGACATTCCAAGGATTCTTGCTAAGGGATTCAGTTTTTTTTCTTTAACAGCGTTCTCTGAAGCTATGACTAGAGCAGAGCCTCCATCATTAAGGCTGGAGGCATTGCCTGCGGTCACAGTTCCATCCTTTTTAAAAGCTGGGCGGAGTTTAGAGAGTTTTTCTAAATCCGTTTTGATTTGGGGCCCTTCGTCAATTTCAAATATTTGGGGGGCTCCTTTTCTTTGAGGAACTTCAATCGGGACGATTTCTTCTTTAAAAAATCCGTTTTCAATGGCTGCCGCAGCTTTTTGGTAGCTGCTCAATGCATATTTGTCTTGTTCTTCCCTGGTTATGCCAAACTTTTCAGCAATGATTTCTCCTGTGATTCCCATATGCTGGTCATCAAATGCGCACCATAATCCGTCCAAAATCATAGAGTCTTTCAAGTTGAGATCTCCCATTTTTTGGCCTTCTCTGACTTTCCATAATAGATGGGGGCTTTGACTCATGCTTTCCATGCCGCCGGCTACCACAATCTCGTTTTGTTCCAGCCAGATAGAATTTGCCGCAAGCCATACCGCTTTTAATCCAGAACCGCAGACTTTATTGACTGCAAAAGAATTGACCGTGGGGGGGATCCCTCCGTTTACAGAAGCCTGTTTGGCCGGTGCTTGCCCTAAACCAGCAGACACCACATTTCCCATGATCACTTCATTGACATCTGCGCCTGTAATGTTGGCTCTTTTCATGGCTTCTCTAATGGCAAATCCTCCCAGTTCAGTCGCCTTAAAGGTTTTTAAGCCTCCCAAGAAATTGCCGATCGCGGTCCGGGCGGCTCCAACGATGTAAACATCTCTCAATTCACACATTATTTTTCCTTTCAAAATGGGTTTGCATACCTGAAATTCTTTTACCTTTTACCATAATTCAAATCACCTGTAAACCCGTTAAGATTAACCCATTCAAAAAAAAATGATGATGCTTTCATTATTAATTTATTTTCAGCGATATACACGATATCTTTAAGAACAACGATCTGAATATTTTTCTTGTTTTTTGTTTTCAATTTTAATCGCCATTTTTTTACCTTTCAGGCGAGCCGATATGAAATTCAGGTATGGCTTTTGCTCGCTGAAGATTTTTAACGCCATTCTTCGCACTGTATTTTCGGCTGCTGCGCAACTCCCCCCGTCCGTGGGTCAAACATGCTCGCAGCTCGGTTCTGCCGAGTTCCCTCAAACACAGCACTTCGAAGGCACAATCTTCAATGTCGCTTCAGCCACATCTGAATTTCTCTAAGCTCTTAGCAATATCGACTCGTGAATAATTCAGGTCAATTGAACTTCTTTTAAAATTTATTTTTGGTGGTTTGGAAGAGAAGCTCATATTCTTCAATCAAGCCTTCATCAGCGAAGCTGAAATAACAGTTGTTGCCGACAATGATATGATCAAGGACTTTAATTTGCATGATTTGTGCAGCAAAAACCAGTTCTTTTGTTATTTCTTTATCACTTTCAGACGGAGAGGGATCTCCTGAAGGATGATTGTGCACAAAAATCACGGATGAAGCATGATACTGAAGTGTTGACAGCATGATTTCTCTAGGATAGACAGCGCTTGAATTAACCGTGCCCTCTGAGACTGTTTTTTCTTCCATGATTTGATTCTTTGCATTCATAAAAAGAACTTTAAATTTTTCTCTTCGGCACCCCCTCAGAGTGAGATATAGATAATCAAAGACTTCTTTGGATGAGCTGCACGCCGGCTTTTCCATCATTCGGGATTTTAAGAAACGGCGTGAGACATCTCTTATAAACTTTATTCCAAACACGTTATTGGGACCAATTCCTTTTATGTCCTGTAGTTCTTTGGGGTCTGCTTCCAGCACTGAGCTGAGAGTCTTGAATCTTTTCATAGCAGCTTTTGCCTGAGGTTTACAGTCTTGTCTGGGTGTCCCTAAAGTTAGGAGAATTTCTATGATTTCATAATCGAGAAAACTGTCGATGCCTCCTTTTAAAAATTTTTCTTTAAGTCTCTGACGATGTCCTGTTTGTTTTTCCATTTGAATATAAACCCGAGTCCACTATTCCTATAGACGACTCATAACCCCCAATAATCCCATTTTCTCGGACTATTTATAAAAAATTTCAGTATATTTTATGAATGACCAGGATTATTTTTTGCGGGCTTTATTGATGATATAGTTGCGGATTGATTTGGCAGCTTTTCTTCCATCCCCTAAAGCGAGAATCACTGTTGCATTTCCTCTTATGGCGTCTCCTCCCGCATACACTCCTTTGATATTAGTCATCAGGTTGTGATCTACGGTGATCTTACCCCAATCGTTTGCATTGAGTTCCGGAGCCCTTGAAATAAAAAGCCTGTTAGGTGTGGAACCCAGTGCTTCCACGATGGTGTTGATTTTAAATTTGAATTCACTTCCCTCTATTTTTAAAGGGCGGGGGCGGCCGGTTTTATCTAATTCACCTAGTTTCATCTTATAAAGTTCGACATCTTTGAGCCAAAAGTTATCATCTCCTATAAATTGTTTGGGAGTCACCAGTTCTTTAATGATGATACCTTCTTCAAGAGCATGCTGAATTTCTTCGTGTCGAGCTGAAGACTGTTTTTTTGTGCGTCTGTATAATATAGTGACATCTTCCACGTCTAACCGGACCGCACACCTGGCTGCGTCCATGGCTACATTTCCAGCCCCAATGATTCCGACTTTACCTTTACAGACGATAGGAGTGTCAAATTCTAAAAATTTATAGGCCTTCATCAGATTGATTCTTATCAAGAATTCATTGGCTGAATAAACTCCTTTGAGCTTTTCTCCAGGAATATTCAGAAACATTGGGGCTCCAGCACCCGTGGCGAGAAAGATGGCATCAAATTCTTCTCTTAATTCATTGAATTCTATATTCTGACCTACGAAAAAATTGAGCTTGATATCCACTCCAATATCAGTCAGATATTGAATTTCGTAATCAACCACTTCAGTTGGGAGACGGAAAGCGGGTATTCCGTATTGAAGCACTCCTCCTGCTTTATGAAGGGCTTCAAACATGGTGACTTTAAAGCCAAATTTTCTTAAATCCACTGCGCAACTTATTCCTGCTGGCCCAGATCCCACGATGGCGACTTTTTCAGGTCTTTCCTTAATATTAAATTCTTCTTTTATTCCTTTCTCACGGGCCCAATCGGCGACAAATGCCTCTAGTTTGCCGATATTAATTCCCTGACCATGTTGGGATAAAGGGCACACTCCTTCACATTGATCTTCCTGAGGACAAACACGGCCTGTAACAGACGGGATAGGGTTGTCTTCTTTGATAGTAAAAAAAGCTTTCCTGAAACTTCCACTAGCTATTTCCCTTATCATTTTTAGGATTTTCATGTTGACAGGGCAGCTCAATTCACAGGGGGCGCCTTTGCATTGAATGCATCTTTGAGCTTCTTCGATAGCTTCCTTTTCATTATAGCCTAAAGGGACTGAGCCGAAATTCTTGATCCGTTCTTCAGGCTTTTGTTCGCGCATGGGAATGCGCGTACCTCCCAGTTTAATCATTTGTGATTTTTCTTTTTTTTGAAATCCTTATAAGCCTGGATTTCTTTTTCCTCAAACATTGAAAGACGGCTGATTACGGCATCAAAATCGACTTGATGAGCATCAAATTCAGGTCCGTCAATGCAGGCCAGTTTCATCTCGCCGTTGACATAAACGCGGCATCCCCCGCACATTCCTGTTCCATCAACCATAATTGTATTCAGACTGGCTATGGTTTTTATTTTATATGGGCGGGACACGTCAGCGGCCGCCTTCATCATCCGGGTAGGGCCAATAACCATAATTCGATCAATGTTTTCAGGAGTCTGTTTTTCCTCTATTACCTCTCTAAGGACATCTGTGACAAATCCATGATATCCTTTCGAACCATCATCAGTAGAAAGATAGGTTTCGTGACTGATGTTTTTTATTTCACTTTCAAGGATCAGCATTTTATCAGTCCTGGCCCCGAGAATAGAAATAACCTCATTTCCAGCTTGTGTCAATGATTTGATTATGGGATATATACAGGCGATGCCTGTACCTCCGCCCACGCAAATCACTCGTCCAAATTTTTTGATTTCACTTGGATTGCCAAGAGGTCCGATGCAGTTTAGGATCGAATCTCCGCTCTTTAAAGTGCTGAGTTCCATGGTGGTCTTTCCAACCACTTGAAAAACTAGGGTCACGGTTTCTTTTTGAGTATTAACGCTGGATATCGTCAGGGGGATTCTTTCGCTTTTCTCATGGATGCGTATAATGACGAACTGTCCTGCTTTAAATTTTTTGGCGACATGCGCGGCTTTGATCTCTATTTTAAAGATATCAGAACTCAGCTTTTTCTTGTCGATAATTTCATGGCTCATCCGAGAATCCCTTCTTTTTCGATAGTTGCCCATATGGCAAAATCAGGGCAGAACATCTCACACAGACCACAGTTCAGACAGCTGTCTGCATTTATGACCAGCGGATAATTGTAACCATGGCTGTTTTTTTCTTTAGAAAGCTCCAAAGTTTTTGTTTGGCAGACCTCTACACATATGCCGCAGCCTTTACATCTTTCTTTGAGTACGAAAACTTCGACCTTTTGAGTTTTAAGAGTCATCAGTCCTGTCTTTATCTAAGAACTTACCTATGATGATTTTTTTTTGTTTTCGGATATCAAGATTTTTAACAGATGCCCAGAATTGGATTTCAGAATATTCGTTATAAAAAGCCATCCTTTCTGCTGGGTCTAGAATTCTTTCTGAATTGGCATCATATATCAAACAGGGAGAGATGAATTCGACTAATGAGAATCCTTGAACAGAAAAAGACTCAATAAAAGACTGCTTCATCCAACCCGCTTTGATAGGAGTCCATCTCGCTATAAAAGAGGCTCCCATAGAAAAGGCCATATCGGGTATGTTATAAGGAATCTCGAATTGACTTAAAGCCGATTTACGGGCATAAGGGGTTATGGGGAAGGCTTTATCCTTGCTTAATACATAGATAAAATTATTAATATAAACCACAAGGATATTGAGTTTGTTTTTTTGTGCTTTTTTGAGTTCCAATCCTCCTGACATAAGAAAATCAGCATTGTTGAGAAAAATCACAATTTTTTTATCTGGATGGTGTTTGTGAATATCGGCAGCTTTTTCAATGATACGTCCATCAGTAATTGAACTAGAGGGCAGGCACAAGAACTCTGCTATTTTGCCTGTGCACCCCACTCCGCTGATGATATAGAGATCATCTCTATCGATATCCTTTTCTTTACAGGCTTCAAAAAAAATGTATACAGCGCTTCCAATACCACAACCAGGACACCAAACTGTAGGAAATATGTCAGAGACAAGAAAATAATCTGTGGGATGGAATATATTTTCCAAGGAACTGGATTTTTGTTTTGTCGCCATTATGTTTTGTCTAAAAATTTTCCTATGATGATGTGTTTGATATCTTCAGTATATAGATTTTCAATGGGATAATCATTTTCAATTTTAGAATTTTTTAGATAGTCACCCATTCGATCTATGATTTTCCCTTCATATCCACTGCTGGCATAATACATGAGACAAGGGGAAATGACTTCGATAAAGGAAAAGCCTGTTTTGGATAGGGACTCTCTTATGGAAAAGGAGAGTCTTCGACAGTGAAGGGGGGTCCATCTGGCGATGTAGGAAGCTCCATATTTTTTCATCAGTTTCGGGAGATTAAAGACAGTTTTCGGCTCTATTTTGCTGCCATTTCTCTTAAAATGAAAATCAGTGAATTTTCTATGAAAAAACAATAGATTAATGATGAAACTGTTTATGTATATAGAAATCGCATTTATTCCCGCTCGGCAGGCATTGATTAGATTATCAATACCGGATACCATCAGGTCATTATCGCTAAAAAAAACAATGAGGTTGGAATCTTGATTTTTCTCCCTGAATTCTAGAGCCCCCTTAAAAGGATCTTCAGATTCAACATTTTTTAGGTTAAGATGTTCGCCGATTTTACCGACACAGCTTATTCCTGAAGAGATAACAACAACGCTTTCTTTTTGGATTTTCATTCTATTTAGAGTTTGAATGAATGTATTCACCACGATTCCAATGCCACATCCGGGACACCAGATTGTAGGGAAGTTGTGGAGATTGAGAAAAGCATCAACGGGATGTCTTTCCTTTTTAGCCATAACGATGAATTTTGGCTTATGCAGGCTGAGTTGTCAAGTTTTCTTACCTTTCATGATTCATCGTTATGTATTCATTATTTTTTTATGAATAATGTGAGATAATTCATGAAGTGGGAAGAGATTGATTTTTTTGAACGTCTAAATAAAAGGAGGAAAGAATGAAAAAGAATATTTGGTTGACAGGTTTTTTGTGTTTATTGTTAATGACTTTGGGTTTCGGTTTGCAAAACATTGATGTTTCTGGGGATTGGGAATTGACCGTGAAGACCCAGAGAGGCGAATTTACTCAAAATGTTCACTTCGATCAAGAAGGGGAATCACTCACCGTAAGCATGGAAGGACGTGGAGGAGGCGAATTTACGGGAGAAGGAACCATCAAAGATCATGATATTAACTGGACTATCACTCGCAGCACTCCTCGAGGAGAATTCACTTCGACTTATACGGGTAAAGTAGAGGGTGATACCATGTCAGGAACTGCTGCAATGGGACAGTTTGGATCTATAGAGTGGACGGCAAAAAGAAAGTGAGTTAAACTTTCATTGGTCGTTTTTTTGAAAGTTAAAGGAAGATTTTTAATAACCTTTCGTCTAAATAGTTGACAGAGGTTAAATGATTTGAAGATTTTTTATGGAAGAAAAAGAGTTAATTCAGTCTGCCCAAAAAGGAGACAAAGACTCTTTTGGCGTTTTGGTGGAAAGATATAGGAATAAAATGTTTTATCTTGCATACAGCATGACAAATAATAGAGAAACAGCGGATGATTTGGCCCAGGAAGTATTTGTGAAAGCCTATCGAGCTCTTCCCAGGTTCAATCTTGCATCTAAATTCAGCACATGGCTTTATAGGATTGCTATCAATGCCGTAAAGGATTTTCATCGGAAGGAGTCTGGTTGGGAGAGAGTGAGCCTTGATGAGAGGATAGAACTCTCGGATACAAAAAATTTTAGGAATGAGGATGAGAAGCAGAAAAGATTGGAAATTATTCGAGAAAATATTAATAAGCTGCCCGAAAAACACAGGATTGTTCTCTCTCTCAGAGACATTCAAGGCAAATCGTATTCAGAGATTGCTGATATTCTCCATGTTTCCCCGGGAACTGTAGATTCTCGCCTTTTTAGGGCTAGGAAGAAGCTTCGGAAAATGATGGCTCCTTATTTAAGTTTATTTAGGAGGGAATCATGAAGTGTAAAAAGGCAGAAAAGCTTATATCAAGGTCTTTTGACCGGGCTTTAAAGCCAAGGGAAGAGGAAGAACTTTTAAAGCATTTAAAAGAGTGCCTCTTGTGCCGGCAAAAACAGGAAGAATATAAAAATATACTGGGGATCCTTGGGGAGCAGAAATTTCCTGACCCCAAACCATATTTTTGGACACGATTAGAGCCCAAGCTGAAAAGGGAGGTAAGTTATGAATCTTGGCTGACATGGGAAAAATGGGGATTAAGAGCCATCCCTGTTTCCCTGTTGTTCCTTGTCTTATTCGCGTCCCTAATCATGGTTTTTGTTCCCTCTGAACAGAAGGAATTGAGCAGCGCAGAAATTCTGTTACAGAACCAGAATCCTTTTGTAGAAACTCTCCCTTTGCTAGAAGAAGGACGGGTTGAAAATGAAAACATTCATCTTATATTTACTTCCATAAATGGAGAAAATGGGGCAAGGAGACATTTTCCATGAAAAATAAATATAAAATAATCATAATCTTTTCCTTTATTGTTGTGTTTGCGGCTGGATTGGTGAGCGGTATATTTTGTGATAAATATATCATAAAGAAAGATTTTAGAAAGCCTCCTCCTGGTGGAAAGCCTCCGGGTCATTTCCCTAGCCTTGAGGATATGTCCAAGGAGTTTAATCTGGAAGAGGGCCAGGAGCAAAAAATTCGGGAGGTCTTTAAAAATACAGAAAAAAAGCTGGATGAGATGAGGCATCAGATCGGCAAACAGTTTTCTTCCATAAGAAAGGAACTTATTGCAGATATAAAAAGCGCTCTCAATGATGAACAAAAAGTAAAATTTGACGAGATGATCGAAACATATCTGCAGAAATATTTTAAAGAAAAGAGAAGATCAGATCAAAGAACAGGTCATCCATCAAGAGATCCATCTTAAATAGGGAAAAACAGGAGGAACGTCATGAAAAAGAAAGTAATCATTGGTTCTTTAATAGGAATCGTCATAATTGTAGTGATTTTATATTTCACTGTATTGAAAGGTAACGGCTCTAATGGAGTTGTTTATTTAAAGGAAAAAATTGATAGAGGAGATATTACAGCTCTGGTGGACACAACAGGTGAGGTGAATCCGGTCACTATTGTGGATGTGGGAAGCCAGGTTTCGGGTGAAATATCAGAGATTTTGGTAGATTTCAATTCTGAGGTCAAAAAACGTCAGGTGATAGCCAAACTTGACCCGGAACTTTTCCAAACTCAGGTGAACCAAAGAGAAGCCAGTTATCTCAGTGCCCAAGCCAATTTAGAGAAAGCGGAAGTCAACCTTCAGATTGCTAAGAGGCAGATGGATAGGACCCTCGAACTTTTTGAAAAAGGTTTGGTTTCTACTGAGGAAAAAGAAGGTGCGGAAGCTACTTATTTCAATGCCAAGGCTGATTTGCAGCAGGCTGAAGCTAGCTTAGAGCAGTCTAAACAGGCACTTGAATCGAGCCGAGTGGATCTTTCTCACACCATTATTCGTTCTCCCATTGATGGGGTTGTGATCAATCGCAATTACAATATCGGTCAAACCGTAGCCGCTAGTTTTCAAGCTCCGGTGCTTTTCCAGTTAGCCAATGACTTATCAAAGATGCAGGTTGAATGTGAAGTGGATGAAGCAGATATTGGAAGGGTGAAAGAAGGGCAGAAGGCGAGATTCACTGTCGATGCTTTCCCAAATGAAGAGTTTATAGGGGAAGTCAAGCAGGTAAGGTATGCAGCTCAAGTTGAATCTAATGTGGTGACTTACCCTACTATCGTGACCGTTGAGAATTCCGAACTTAAATTAAGACCGGGAATGACGGCAACGGTGTCCATCGTCGTGGGAGAAGCTAAAGATGCTCTGAGGGTTCCTAATTTAGCTCTGCGGTACACTCCTCCTCAGGAAGTAATGCAGCAGGTTTTTGCTGAGATGAAACAGGAAAGAGCGGCACAGGGAAATCAAAACCCTCAGGTAAAGGCGAATCCTTCGGGCGTACAGGGCCGAGGAATGGGATTAGGGACAGCCCAAAATAGGGATCAAAATGTTGCCAGTGTTTGGATAGAAGATGAGAATGGAAAACTCAAGATAATGTTTATACGTACAGGAGTTACAGATAATGTGTATACTGAAGTGAAAAGCGACAATCTAGAAGAAGGCCATGAAGTTATCGTTGAGGAAGGGACAACAAGTGAAGGAAGGATAGGAGGCCCTTCTATGATGAGGATGTTTCGTTAAAAACAGGAAAAGGAAATGAGTGAGAATAATAGTCTTATCAAACTTGAGAATATAACCAAAACTTATATCATAGGTGAAAATAAACTGCAGGCACTTAAAGGGATCTCTTATACCATAAAACAGGGAGAGATGCTGGCCATTATGGGCCCTTCCGGTTCTGGGAAATCAACCTTGATGAATATCATAGGGTGTTTGGATAAGCCCACAACAGGAACCTATTTTTTTAGGGAAGAGAAGGTGTCTACTTTAGATAAAAATCGGCTTGCGAGCATAAGGAATAAAAGAATTGGATTTGTTTTTCAAAATTTTAATCTTCTGGCCAGGACTTCTTCTCTTGAGAATGTTGAACTTCCGTTGATTTATTCGAATGCTCCGACGAGAGAAGCCAAAGAAAAAGCCAAAGAAGCGCTTAGGAAAGTTGGATTAGAGGGAAGAGAACATCATAAAACGAATCAGTTATCTGGAGGAGAAAAGCAGAGAGTGGCTATTGCCAGGGCTCTGGTCAACAATCCCTCCTTGATCCTGGCAGATGAGCCTACAGGAAATCTTGATACCAAAACAGGAATAGACATCATGGAAGTTTTTAAAGCTCTTCATGAGAAGAGTGGGATCACCATCATTCTGGTTACTCATGATCCAGAGGTTTCAGAGTATGCTGAAAAAATCATTCATATTCGGGACGGGCTGGTAGAGAATGAGGAAAGGGGGGAGAGGTGAAAATCTTAAGGACGATAAGAGTTTCTTTTAAAGCTTTAGGGCGAAATAAAATGCGCACTTTTTTAACGGCGCTGGGAATTATTATTGGAGTGGGAGCTGTGATCGCTATGGTGAGTATTGGGCAGGGAGCCAAACAGGAAGTTGAGGCACGGTTCAGTGAGATGGGGACAAACCTTCTTTTTGTCCGGCCTGGAAGCCGGGAATTTCGAGGGCGTCAAGGAGGAGGAGGAAGTTATGATACTCTTACAGCTGAAGATGCCCAGGCTATTGTTGAAGGCAGTGATCTGGTTCAATATATATCTCCTAATGTCAATACAAGAGCGCAGGTTATTTATTCCAATAAGAATTGGAATACTTCCATATATGGTGTGGGTGATAAATATCCATTAATCAGAAATTGGGAGATTGACGATGGTATTTTTTTTAATGAATCCCAAGTCAGGAGCGGTCAAAAAGTTTGTGTCTTGGGGAGTGAAGTCAACAACAATCTTTTTGAAGGGATGGATCCTATTGGACAGGTCATTAGAATAAAAAAAATACCCTTTAGAGTCATTGGAACCATGAAACCCAAAGGCGAAGCCATGTGGTTTAGTCAGGATGATGTGATATTTATCCCTTATACCACAGCTCAAACCAGGCTGGTGGGCATCGATTATGTCCAATCTATTGATGTCTCTGCGGTCAATGGAAGAGTGACTGCTGAAGCGCAGGATCACATAGAGGAGATGCTAAGGATAAGGCATAAAATTGCTCCCGGAGCAGAGGATGATTTTAATGTGAGAGACATGGCTGATATACAGGAAGGGGCCTCTGAAGCCTCACAAGTGCTGACCATTTTGCTGGGAGGGATTGCTTCGATATCCCTGCTGGTCGGTGGTATCGGAATCATGAACATCATGTTGGTTTCAGTCACTGAGCGGATCCGGGAGATAGGGGTGAGGATGTCGGTTGGAGCCAGAGAAAAAGATATTCTGCTTCAATTTTTGATTGAAGCGGTTGTTTTAAGCCTAATAGGAGGAATATTAGGGGTCTTGCTGGGTGTAGGAAGTTCAAAGCTGATCTCCCATTTTTCTGAGATGAAAACGGCTGTTTCTTTGGGTTCCATTCTGCTGGCTTTTTTGTTTGCTGGGTCTGTGGGTATCTTTTTTGGTTTCTACCCCGCAAGAAAAGCCTCCAAGCTGGATCCGATTGATGCACTCCGTTATGAATGAATAAAAATAAACAGATATAGATCGGTTATCTTAATATTTTGGAACTCAAAATTGATGAGAAGGAGGACAATATAAAAATGCGAAAATTAGGACTTATTTTATTGCTTTCAGTGGGAATTTCATTATTCCTTAATGCTCAGGATGAGCCAAATAAAATCCAGCTTTCCCTTGAGGATTGCATCGCAATGGCCTTGAGAGATAACCTGAGTGTCCAGGTGGAATTATTGAGCCCGGAATTAGCTGAGGTTTCAGTGATGCAAGCACAGGAAAAATTTATCCCCGCTCTGTCCATGAACTATAGAAGGCGGGATGAAAATTCAGCCTCTTATTCGTTTCTTGACGCTGCGGATACGGTCCAGACATTAAGCAGCAGTTTTTCTACGGAAATATCACAGCAGTTGCCCACAGGGGGGTCCCTGAATCTTTCGATGGATGGCTCCTCATATGATACCAACAGAAACTTCATGACCATAAATCCCAGATACTCCAGCGCCCTCAATTTTAGTTTAACTCAACCTCTATTGAAAAATTTTGGCCTGAATATCAGCAGGAAAGATATCGTCGTGGCTAGGAACAACCTGGAGATTTCAGAGAGAGATTTTAAAAGAGCGATCCAAGAGATTGTTTATCAAGTAGAACAAGCTTATTGGAATTATGTTTATGCCATTGAAAGTTTGGAAGTTCAGAAGCAGTCTTTGAAACTGGCTCAGGATCTCTTGGAGAAAAACAAGAGGGCAGTCGAAGTGGGGTCAATGGCTCCTATTGAGATCATAAATGCCCAGGCTACAGTGGCTCAGCGTGAGGCAGATATTCTTGCCGCTGAAACGACGGTAAGGAACAATGAAGACATATTAAAGACTATAGTCAATCTTACGGCTGATGTTCAGGCTCCCAAAGAGGCCAACCTTGTTCCGACTGATAAACCTGAATATACAAAAAAGGAAATCAGTCTGGATGAAGCCCTTTCCATTGCCTTGCAGAACCGTCCGGATTTGGAGGCCTCCAGAATATCGCTTGAGAATAGTCATGTAGACCTGCGTTACACCAAAAATCAGATGCTTCCTGGGCTGGACTTGACAGCTTCCTATTGGAGTCCAGGTGTCTCTGGGGACCAGATATTATATTTAAATGATAATGCTCTTACGGGTGTGATTGTCGGCAAGATACCTGGAGGATTCGGAGATTCTTTTTCAGATGCATTTGGTTTCAAGTATCAAAACTGGTCAGTCGGTCTCACCCTGGATATTCCTCTGAGTGATTTTTTTTCTAAAGCTCAGTACAAGCAGGCCAGATTGAATTTAGAGAGAGGCAAGCTTCAGTTGAAAAATCAAGAACAGGAAATATTTAGAGATATAAAAATTGCGGTTCGAAATGTAGCCACAAATTATGAGCGGATACAGGCTTATCAAGCCGCGCGAGAGTTGGCAGAGAGGCAGTTGGAAGCCGAAGAAGAAAAGCTGAGGGTCGGGCTGACAACAAATTACCTCGTGCTCCAATATCAGGCTGACCTTGCAAGCCAGAGAAGTGCAGAACTGAAATCAGTTATTGATTATAAATTGTCCCTGGCACAGCTCTATAGAGATTTGGGCATCAGTTTAGAAGAGAGAAATATTTCGATTATGGACATAAGATAAGAAAAGATTTATTTTAGAAGTTGTTTAAAGTCAAATGAGAATTAAAATTTTATTTGAATTTTAATGTGTGGAAGCTCCATAAAGTTATTGATCGCATTCATTCTTATTTTTTTATGTTTGGTTCCATTTTTGATTTCAGAAACTAAAAGCAATTACAGTGTTCAAGCTGTGGAATGTTCTCTCCCCCCTGATATAGATGGAAAGCTTGACGATCCATTCTGGCAGAAAGCGGCTGTACTCAGTAACTTTACCCAATTTGAGCCGGCCGAAGGCACCTCTCCTTCAGAAAAAACAGAAGCCTATATAGGATATGATGAGAAATATCTTTACTTTGCTGTTAGATGCTATGATTCAGATCCAGAGAGATATCCAGAGAAAAAATGAAGAAATTTATTGGGCACCGCGTTCCAGAGATGTTAATGGTTTCCTGAATCAGGCAGGGACTTTGAGAATTGAGGGGGAACTTGAAAGCGGGAAAAACTTAGAAGTGACGGGATTCTATCTTCAATAATTATAATCGCATTGGAGGGATAGACGGTCACTTTAAATTTAAAGATTATTATAGATTTTCATTTCAAGTGGCGGGCTCCTTAAGCAGAGTTCAGGATGAACAAACAGGTGTCGTGCCGGCCATGGATTTTAATCTTTCCCATATTTCCCGTCACTGGGATGTTTCTGCAGAATACACGAGTCTTCCGGAGGAATTTGAGTCTTCTTTAGGATATTTCCGGCGGAAAGACATTCGCTCTTTCAGAACACGGATAGGTTACAGCATGCTTCCCCAGAATGAACTCATTGTCAGCATTCGGCCAAGTATTGATTATACCAGGATATATGATTTTGATAATAATCTCACAGATAATGAAATAAGGATTGGAGGTTTTATAACAGGTTGGAGGAACTCATTTATCTATGTCGGGCTCACAACTGGTTCGTACCAGGGCATTCGTAGTGAAGGACC
>CAZRGM010000021.1:0-15151 GCA_964599635.1 uncultured Eubacteriales bacterium
AACACCATTAGCCTGGATGATGAACAGGCAGAAGTTGCTGCAGATGCAAGGCGCAGGGCATGAAGTCATGGTCCTTCACTACGAATGCCCTGGTACGAAGCAGATGCCGTGAGATCGGCTTGCCTTTAAGGTAAAAAAATGGCGATTAAAATTGAAATACAAACAGAAAAAATGTTCAGGACATTGTTCTTGAAAAAGTCCTGCATATCGTTGAAAATAAATTAATCATGAAAACATCGCCATTTTTTTATGAATAGGTCAGGTTAGTAAGATGCGGATAGCGGTTCGCGTTCCAAATTGGATAGGAGATTCTATCCTTGCTATACCCAGTATAAAAAACTTAAAAATAACTTTCCCTGACTCTCAGATCGTTATCGTTGCAAAAAACTGGGTCAAAGACATCTTTATGAATCTTGACTTTGTAGACGATATCCTAACGATTCCTGAAAAAAATGATTTAAAAAGCCTTAGTGCCGGGGCAAAAAAACTAAAAAAATATAGATTTGATGCCGGCTTACTTCTCACGAATTCTTTTATATCCGCCTTTCTTTTTTATGCAGCCAGAATCCCAAACAGATGGGGATATAAAAAAGAGGGGCGGCAGATTTTGCTCACGAAACAAGTCTCCTATAAAAATCAAAGAAAACCAATACATCAGGTCCAATATTATCAAAACATCATCTCCGGACTCGGATTTAAAACCGTCCCCCCGAAACTTCAGCTTTCTCTTACAAAACAAGAAAGATCTCAGGCAAGAGCTTTTTTGAATTCTTTCCATACAGATCACCAGAAGAAGTTGATCATTCTCAATCCTGGTGCCTATTACGGCTCTGCCAAAAGATGGCCTGTGTCTCAGTATGCTCAATTGGCAGAAATGATTCAAAAAAATTTAGGCTTCAATCCTCTTATCATAGGTTCCCGGACAGAGACCGCCCTTGCCCATGCTATCTCTTCTTCCCTTAAGAAAAAACCCATCAATCTAGCAGGAAAAACATCGTTAAGAATGCTGGCTGGAATCATCAGCCTGGCTGATGTGGTTATTTCTAATGACTCTGGACCGATGCACCTTTCCAATGCTCTCGGTATTCCTGTAATTGCTTTATTCGGGCCCACCATTCCTGCTATTACCCGCCCGTTCCATCAACCCTATAAACTTCTTAAAAAAGAAGTCCCTTGCTGGCCCTGCTCATACAGAGAATGCCCTTATGACCACCAGTGTATGCTCAAAATTACTCCGGAAGAAGTGTACTCAGAATGTGAGAAATTTCTGTCATGAAAAAAAGAGCCGTATTTTTAGATAGAGACGGAAATATTAATAAAGATGTGGGCTACCCTGACTCTTATAAAAAAATCAAAATCTATCCCTACAGTTATGAAGCTGTCAGGAAAATAAACAGAGCAGGTTTTTTAGCCGTTGTCATCACTAACCAATCAGGAGTTGGAAGAGGTCTCATTAAAGAGAAAAAACTTAATGAGATCCATGAAAAAATGAAAACTGCTTTTAAGAAAAAAAACGCTTGTCTTGATTATATCTATTACTGTCCTCATTATATTAACTCACCTATACCAAAGTACCGAATAGACTGCCGCTGCAGGAAACCTTATCCCGGGATGGCTCTCAGAGCCGCTGAACAGCTTGATATAGACCTATCCAAATCCTATATGATCGGTGATAAAGTGGAAGATGTTTTATTGGGTATCAATATCAAAGCTACGCCTATTCTCGTTCTTACAGGGTTTGGGAAGGAATCCAGAACCCAGCTGCAAAGAATGAAAATCGAACCTGCATTTGTTGCAAAAAACCTGCTGGATGCTGTAAACTGGATTTTAAAGAGCGAACCAATGGATTAAAGGAAGTAAATTAAATCTCTTAAACCACATATCTGAAAAAAATGATAAGATTCAATGATATTTTGGAAAAAGTCTCTGATTGTTATGAAGAGAAAGATCTGATTCCTTTACATAAAGCTTACGTATTTGCAGCACAATCTCACAAAGGTCAGGTCCGCTTATCAGGGGAGCCTTATCTCAGCCATCCATTAGAAGTCGCTCATATCCTTGCAGATATGAAGCTGGATGCCACCACCCTGGCCGCAGCGCTCCTGCACGATGTTCTCGAAGATACAGATGTGACCGCTTTAGACATAAAAAAATTATTCGGAAATGAAATCGCACACCTTGTGGAGGGAGTCACAAAAATCGGCCTTATCGAAGAATCGTCTGCGGAAACAAGGAGAGCAGAGACGATCAGAAAAATAATTCTAGCCATGACAGATGATCTTCGAGTTATTTTTATCAAACTTGCAGATAGAATACACAACCTCCAGACTTTAAAATATCTATCTGACAAAAAACAGAAGCAGATAGCCCAAGAAACACTAGAAATATATGCCCCTATCGCCAATCGGCTGGGTATGGGACGGATCAAAGGAGATCTCGAAAATCTATCTTTTCGATATGTTGACCCCAAAGACTATTTCAGTATTGTTACTTTAGTTAAAGCCAAAAAGAAAGACGCAGAAAAATCCCTTAAAGCAATCGAAAAAAAAATTTCTGAACTGATGAAAGAAAATCATATCCCGGCTGAAATATCTTCCAGAATAAAAAGACCCTACAGCATTTACAGAAAGATGAAACGTCAGGACGTTAAATTTGAACAAGTTTATGATTTTATGGCACTCAGGCTTATCACAGACACCATCAAAAACTGCTATACAGCTTTGGGTATTATTCATCAAAACTGGACTCATCTCCCCTCGTGCTTTAACGATTTTATCTCAAGACCCAAACCAAACCTATATCAGGCGCTTCACACCACTATACTCACAAAAAAAAAGCAAACCATTGAAATCCAGATCCGGACAAAGGAAATGCATGAAATTTCAGTGAATGGCATCGCCGCTCACTGGAAATATAAAGAAGCCGATGCTAAATCCATAGTGAGAGAGGACGAGAGACTTCATTGGCTTAGAGAAATGGTTGACCTCTACCAAGAACAAACAGATCCTAAAAAATTTTTAAAGAACTTAAAAACAAATCTGATCCCTGAAGAAGTCTATGTTTTTACTCCCAAAGGGAAAACCATCACTCTTCCTATGGGGGCTTCCGCTCTTGATTTTGCCTTTAAAATTCATACCGAAATAGGGCTGCATGCCGTTGAAGCTATGATCAATGGGAAAAAGGTCCCCTTAAAAACAATCCTAGAGCCAGGTACCATCATAGAGATCATCACATCTGACAAAAAACATCCCATCCGAAACTGGCTCAACTTTGCCTTCACCTCTAAAGCACAGCATCATATAAAAAGATGGCTTAATAAACAGGAGCAGATGAAAAACGTGTCTTTGGGTAAGAAACTCTGGGATAAATGGCTTGCCAGGCACAATATGAAAAGAATTTCATTAAAAGAAAAAGGCCTCTTAGTGCGAATAAGACAGGCGATCCATGCTTATGTCAGATCATTACAAGATTTTTACGAGATGGTCGGAATAGGAAAAGTCGTTTTGGATAGAAAATTATTAGAAAAAATGTTCCCCGAAAGTGACCTTAAGCCCGGGAAAGAAACCTTTATAAAAAAAGCTGTCCAAAAAGTCACCAAAAGAACAGAAGCTCCCATCAAAGTCGAAAACATTGAAACCTCAAATATAAAATTAGCGAGATGCTGTTCTCCGATTCAAGGAGAGCCCATCATTGGGTACATCACATCGGGAAAGGGGATAACCGTTCATTCTCTTCGATGCCCTTTGGTTAAAAAAGAAATCCTTCCTTCCCAGAGAATGGTGGATGTATCCTGGGACAAATCAGTAAAAGGTGATTATGACGCCTCTATTTTCATCAAAGCCAAAGATGCTCCTGGAGTTCTCGCAAAAATAACCTCAAAAATCGCCGACCTTAAAATCAATATAACAAAAGCCAATGTCAGCCCTTCTTCGGATAAAATAACCAGGATTCATCTGCATTTCAAGGTTAAAAATATTGAACAACTCAACAAGATCCTAACGGGAATAAATGGAATCAGTGAGGTCTTCTCCGTAGAGAGGATGTAGATTAAAATTAACCTGCTTTTTCAACTTTCCCTGAACGGATACATTCAGTACAAACCCATGTTTTTCTGATGCCCGAATTAGTCACTATTTTGATATGCTGGAGATTGGGCTTCCACTTTTTTTTAGTCGCTTTGTGGGAATGACTGATACTTTGCCCAAATACCGGCGCCTTTCCGCAAATTTCACATACTTTAGCCATTTTCTTTTCTCTCTCTTAGGCTTTTCTAAAAAATTAAAATTTATTTATACCATAAATCCTAAAAAAACCCAACCCCTAGTTATCGTGAATTCACAGCTTCATGCCCTACAACGAAGTAGATGCTGTGAGATCGGCTCGTGAATAGATCAGGTCAGATCATGCGCCTTAATTTATAAGCCTTGAGCGTATTGCGCATAAGCAGGGCTACGGTTAACGGCCCCACTCCCCCTGGGACAGGAGTCAGATAGGAGGATTTGTTTAACGCAGCTGGATGCACATCTCCAATAAGAGTATAGCCTTTATTATCTATATCTCCCAGCCTTTTTTCAGGTTCTTCGAACAGCTCTTTGACCTTTTCTTTCTCCGTTAAATGATTAATGCCCACATCAATCACCACCGCTCCTTCTTTCACAAAATCTGGGGTAACAAAAGCTCCTCTTCCAATCGCTGCCACCAAAATATCGGCTCTTGAGGCTACCTGTGAGAGATTCCTTGTTTTGGAATGGCAAACTGTTACAGTGCCGTGTGCGTTGGTCATCATCACAGCAAGAGGCTTCCCCACAAGAAGACTTCTCCCAATAATAACAACTTCTTTCCCTTTAATTTCAATATTATTGGATTTTAAAAGTTCCATGATGCCCAATGGAGTGCAGGGGCGAAGCCCGCTCTGAACCCTTAACAGGTTCCCCAGACTACAGGGATTGAGTCCGTCTACATCCTTTTCCGGCAGAATTGTTGTCGCCACTTCATGACTGCTCAATGACGGAGGAAGAGGTTCCTGAACCAGGATTCCATCAATCTGATCCCTTTGATTCAGTGCTTCGATCTTATTTTTGAGTTCAGAAAGATCTATATCTTCTTTAAACGTAAAGACTTCAGAATGGATCCCAAGACGTTCACAATTTCTCTGCTTCATCCCAACATAGACTTGAGAAGCTTTATTGTCACCCACCAGAACAGCCGCCAACCCAGGGACTTCATTTCTCTCTTTTTTTATTTGAGAGACCTCTTCTTTGACTTCTTCCTTGATTTTTTTTGCTAAAGTGCTGCCTTCCAGCCATGCTCCCATGAATTCCTCCTGAAAAAAAGATTATGGATTATTATACATATGTCCTTTTTATATGACAACACAAAAAGAAGATTAAGAATTCTCTCCCCTAATAATTTGGCATAAAATTTGCTTGAAAAATTGACTCAAGATACTGTTTGCCATTTTTTCAGTGAAACAAGGGTATCTATATATATTTATTAATGTTAAATGTTTTCTTTAATATGGATAACCTTGACGATTTTTTAAAAAAAAAGTAACTTAGATAAGAAAGGATTGAACAGCAATGAGTGTAAAAATCAATACATTATGGACTCTTTTAATACTTCTTTTATTCATGACTCAATGTGCGGTTCATCACAGTGAAAGTCAGATCCAATTCGGTATCGAAGCCGCCAAGAATGATTTATGGGATGAAGCTATTTTTAGGTGGGAGAAAGTCATCCAATCAAATCCAAACTCTGCAGCCGCTCATAATAATTTAGCTGTGGCTTACGAAAGAAAAGGAGATTTTAAAAAAGCTGAAATGGAATATGAAAAAGCCTTGCAGCTCAGTCCAGAAAATGAACAAATCCAATCCAATTACCAGAAATTTGAGGAAAAAATAACAACAAAAAAGAAGGAAGAGCTTAGCGATGAAAAAAAATAAATTCTTTATTAATAAAATATTTTTCTTGATTCTGCTTTTTTTTGTCTATAGCTGCGGCTCAACATCTTACGTGGAGATCAAAACAGACATTGCAAAGAAAATTCCATTTAGTTTTGAGCAGTTCGACGAAATCATGATCACCGATTTTCTCCTCAAAAACGAGAGCCCTGATTTTGACATCATTAAAGAGATGAAAGATTACTTTGCCCAAGAAATAGGCGTCAAAACAAATCAAAAAGTGAACACAAAAAAAATCCCTCTTAAAGATGAACAGATTTTCAAAAACAAGCAATTTTGGGCCAATACTTCCGAGAAAGACAAAAAAGGAATTTTTATCACAGGAAGCGTAGAGTACAAAAAAGAAGTGAGAAAAGCTCTCGTGAGAGACAAAAGAAAATTCGAGGATCCCTTTACCTATGAAGATCAGTTCATCCAGAGAAAAATGTTCTCCCTCGCTCTTGATTTATATTTCATCAACGGTCAAACCGGAGAAATCATATACCAGAAAAAATTCAGCGAAAGCAAATCTTACGAAAATCCGAATCAGACCGCTTACTTTGCCTTTTATGATCTTGTCTACAGTATGAAGCAAAAAATATTCCTTGATGTCTTAACGGAAAAACAACCCCAAAAACGCTATCTGATCATAAAATAAGGAGCTATGATGAAAAAACATAAAAATCCACTGCTTATTTTCGTCTTCCTTTTGTTCTGTGCGGCATCTTTATCTGCACAGATTATATATTATCCTTACTACGGGAAGAATATTATCCGTTATAAAAATTTTGAATGGGAAAGCTACCAAACAGACCATTTTGAAATCTATTATTATATGAAAGATGTGAAATTTTTAAAAAGAATCGCAGAACTGGCTGAAAGCGCGTATGAAAAGATAAGCAAACGAATCAAACACCAATTGTCTGCCAATGTTCCCATCCTTTATTACAAAACAAGCACTGATTTTCAGCAGACTAATCTTTTCAGTATGCCGGAAGGAGTTCTAGGGGTCGCCGAGCCTATCCTATACAGGATAGCCCTTTATGGAGACATGCCGGTCGACGAATTGGAAGACCTGGTTGAACATGAGCTCACTCATATATTTGAATTTGATATACTCTGGGGGAGTCCAGGAGGAGCTCTGCACGCCGTCAGCTCGCCCCCTTTATGGGTCATGGAAGGCTTCTCCGAATATAATACAGAAGAATGGTCCTCTTGGTCAGAACTCATCGTTAAAGATACGGTCTTAAATGACAGGATTCCTGAAATAAATAATGAAGGCAACCTCTATTCAAGATATCCGTTACCCAGAGACCCTGCCTATGACTTCGGACATGCGATTTATGATTATATAGAACATAGATATGGTCAAAACGGTGTGAAAAACTTATGGCACTCCATGAAAAAAGCTCCCTTGATAGGCAACATTAATCCCATTAAAAAAGCCTTTGATATAGAACCCAAGCAGTTCGGCCATGAGTTCAATAAATACCTCCGCGACAAATTCAGCCCTTTTATAACCCGCAATAATCCGGAAGACTACAGCTTACCCCTTGGCCCGAATTATCCTGTCAATGAATACTATTTCGCATTTTCTCATTCGCTGTCTCCCTCAGGAGACCTCATTGCGACCCTGGTAGTCAATCTAAAAGCAAACGAGTTTGACATCATTCTTTTTTCAGCAAAAGACGGAAAACTCATAAAAAATCTCACCAAAGGCTACACTTTAAAATACCAAAACATAAAATATGAAATCGACCCCTCCCTGGGGAGAGATATAACCTGGTCTCCTGACGGTGATAAAATCGCTTTCTTCGGTCGAACCGGAGAGAAACATAGTTTATTCTTAGTGAATGTCCTGACCGGTCATATCATAAAAAAGATAAAAATCCCCCAAGACAAACCAAGCTCTCCTGCTTTTTCTTCAGACAATAAAACACTGCTCTACACGGCATTTCTCAATGGAACTCATGATATCTTCAGTATATCTCTTGAATCAGAAGATGTCAGGAATCTCACAAATAATGACCTTTATGAAAAAGCCCCCGCTCTATCCCCTGACGGAAAGTTTGTTGCCTATACCATCCGAATCGGGACTTATGACAAACTCTTTGTATCCCCGATCAATGACTTAAGCCAAAGGACGCAGTTGACCTTTGGAGAAGGGAACACCATTTCTCCTGAATTCACTCAAGATTCAAAAATGATATTTTTTTCAGGGGACATCCGAGACTCTTATAACATCTATTCCGTATCCCTGGAGACCGGAGAGTTAAAGAGATATACTGATGTTAGGACCGGAAATTTTTTCCCGTGCCCTGTGCCTAACGAAGAAAACATGATCATCTTTTCTTCATTCCATAAAGGGGCCTTCCAAATCTTTAAAAGTGAGCTTCAAGGCACTGTTGAGAAAAAAATAAAATTTACCCAACTCTTGACACCTGAAGACTATGAAAGATACAAACCCCATGTCTCCCTGGAAATCGATCAATCAAAAATAAAAAAATATGAAGGCATCGGAAAGCTTTATTTAACGGGAAGACCCCCTGTAGACACCATCGTTTCAACGGACGGTTCTCTGTATGGAGGTTCAGCTATCTCTTTCTCAGATTTATTCGGAAATCACAACTTCAATATAACCGCCTATCAAGTGAGAGACTTTCGTTCTTACTACTTTTCATATCTCAATCAGAAAAACAGGCTTCAGTATCAAGCCAGCGCTTATCACTACACTCTCTTTTACTACACACCGTACTATTACATAGACCCAACCTATTATTACACATTAAATTATAATGATGCTCTCGCAACAAGATCTATTACAGGAGCTTATATCTCAGCCTATTATCCATTCAACCGATACTACAGGGCCCAAGGCTCTTTTCAATATTCCTACTATGATGAAGAATTCTATGACCCCGCTCTTGCCCGCCAAATGGCTGAACAGGGAAGGACTTTCAGTCTTTTTCTCACAGGAAGTCTGCTTTCATCCTCAGTTGCCCTCACTGGAGAAACCACCCATTTCAAATACTATGGTCCCGCTTCAGGAAATACCTTTAATCTTTCTGTTTCCCAGAGTATCCCTGTCACCGAAAAATTTTTATCCAACACCACGCTTCACTTGGACTTAAGAAAGTATTTTTACCTCGGATACGATACTCTTTTTGCCTTTCGGTTTGAAGGCTTCGGGAGCTGGGGAAAAACACCTTTTATCAATTACTTTGGCGGAAATAACGAAGTCCGCTCCCAGTACTATTACAGCCTTATAGGAACGGAAAGCTGGTTCTCAAATCTTGAGTTCAGATTTCCTGTTATCAATGCAGCATCCACCATACTCGGGCAACTCGGCCCTGTCAGAGGCACTCTGTTCTTTGATGTAGCCCGAACGAAAGTCAAAGGCTATGAAGCTAAAATGTGGATCGAAGACAGACGTAAGTCTGGATTTAGTTATATGTATGTCGTTGATGCCGTAGGTTCTTTAGGATACGGATTTGAATTTTTTATTCTTGGCCTTCCCGTGCATATCGATCTTGTACGACTGGTTTACTGGCCTGACTTCTCAAAACCGTTTGACTTTGAAACCGGAGACCGCTGGATGACCAAATTTTGGATTGGTTTTGATTTTTAAAAGCCTGAATGATGAACGAGTTGAGATTGCTGCAGATGCAAGGCGTAAGGCATGAAGCCGTGGTCCTTCACTACGAATGCCCTGCAATGAAGAAGATGCAGTCACATCGAATCGCCTGTAAGGTAAAAAAAATGGCGATTAAAATTAAATACCTAAAGAGGAAAATAGTTTCAACTGTCATTTTTGAAATAATCGTGCATATCGCTGAAAACAAATTAATAATAAAGACATAGCCATTTTTTATGAATAGTTCAGGGTAAATATTATATAAAAATTTCAATAATTTATTTATATTTTCGACAAAAATCCTTGAAATACGAATTTAACGGTGATAATATATTTCAAACCAAATCATCAATGAAAGCAGGTTTTCCACACCTGTGGATATATTTGTGGAAAACTAGGATCATAATATGGAGGAATCACGCAGTTCAAACCCTTGGATTCTTATTCAAAAGAAGCTCAAAAGTAAAATTGATAAAAACAGTTTTGACACCTGGTTCGGTCCTACATTATATATCGGGCAGGAAAAGAACTCTCTTTATATAAAAGTTCCGAATTCCTATTTTAAAGATTGGCTGTCATTCCACTATTCCAGTCTTATCGACGCCTCCTCGAAAGAACTGTTCGATAAGGTTTTTGATATTAAATACATATTTGACGATTCATCTTCTTTTATGCGGCGAAGTCCGAGCGAGAGAAGATCTAAAGATGGTTATCTGTTGAATCCCAACCTAAATCCTAATTATACCTTTGATAATTTTATAGTGGGTTCATGCAATCAATTCGCCCATGCAGCTGCTTCGTCAGTATCTAAAAATCCAGCAAAGTCCTACAATCCACTCTATATTTATGGAGGAGCCGGTTTAGGTAAGACCCATCTCATGAATGCCATTGGTCATGAATCTCTTCAAAATAAACGAGGTTTAAAAATACTTTACATGACCACAGAAAAATTCATGAATGATCTCATCAATCATCTTCAATACGGGAAAATTATGGATTTTAGGGAAAAATATAGAAATATAGATCTCCTGCTGATGGATGATATCCATTTCTTATCAGGAAGAGAAAGAACGAAAGAAGAATTCTTTCATACATTCAACCACCTTTATGAAAACCAAAAACAAATTGTCATCTCCAGTGACTGCCCTCCGAAAGAAATACCAAATCTAGAAGAAAGATTTAGTTCAAGATTCGAGTGGGGCCTTATAGCCGATCTTAAACCTCCGGATATAGAAACAAGGATTGCTATCTTAAAGAAAAAATCTCAGATCGAGGGAGTGGATATTTCTGAAAGTGTAGCCCTCTTTATTGCTGATAAAGTCCATTCAAATATCCGAGAACTGGAAGGGTTTCTAAGGCGTGTTATTGCTTATTCATCTTTGAAAGGACAGCCTATTGACTTAGATCTAGCCGAAGAAGCTCTTAAAAGTTTACTGGATGCATCTGAATATATCATCACGGTTGAAAAAATTCAAAAGTTTGTCTGCCGTGAATTTAAAATAAACTTAAAAAAATTAAAGTCAAAAAATAATTCTCCTAAAATTGCCTTTCCTCGCCAGGTAGCTATGTATCTCTCCAAACAGCTCACAGAATCCTCTCTTCCTGAAATCGGGAAAAAATTTAATGGAAAACATCATACTACGGTTATTCACAGTATAAAGAAAATAGAACAATTAAGAGAAACTGACAGGAATTTTGACAAGCATATCAACAAGATGATGTCTTCTTTACGTTAAGGGAATCTTGATCTTAGAATTATTTTTCACATATTCTTTGCTATTATTGTTATTATTATAGAAAAGATTATATAATAATATTAAATAATAAAATACATTATAAAAAGGTGGAAAATATGAAATTTTCAATCAAAAAAGAAGATATATTGACAGAACTCCAGCTTCTTCAAGGAATCGTAGAGAAAAGAAACACCATGCCCAGTCTCGCTAACATTCTCATAGATGCCCATAAAGATAGAGTTGAATTGATTGGGACAGACTTAGAAGTAGGGCTCAAAACATACATTGAAACAGAAGTCAAAGAGGATGGTTCTGGTACCATATCAGGCAAAAAAATATACGAGATCATTAAATCTCTTTCTGAAGAAAAAGAAGTCCAAATTTCTCTGATTAATGAAAAAATGATTGAAATATCCTCTGGAGCAAGCCTATTTAAAGTTCTCTGCAGTTCAAAAGATGATTACCCTCAGGTTCCAGAGGCAAGATTTGAAAAAGACATTATTCTTCCTTTAAATGTATTTAAAGAGATGGCCAATCGAGTCTACTTTGCCATCACTCAAGAACAGAGGTATTACTTAAATGGAGCCTTAATGATTCTTCAGAAGGGCGGCATTGAGTTAGTCAGTACGGACGGTCACCGGCTGGCTTATGCCAATTCGAAACTCGAAAATGTGGGAATAGATGAGGAAATCAGAGGAATAGTCTCGAAAAAGACATTGAGTGAATTAAGAAAATTTGAAGATGAAGAAATCAAATTTGATCTAGATGAAAGTAATTTATACTTTAATGTTAAAAACAGGACTCTCATATCGCGCATTATTGAGGGGAATTTCCCTAATTATAATGCCGTGATACCTAAAGATAATCCAAATATTCTTATTTTTTCTAGAGAAGAAATAACCGATGCCATTAGAAGGGTCGCCCTATTGTCAACAGAACGTTCAAAAGGAATTAAATTAAAGATAGAAAAAAATAAGGTTGATCTTTTCTCATCTAATCCTGAACTCGGAGAGGCTCGAGATCAGGTTGAAACAGAATACAGTGGGGATCACTTTGAGATTGGATTTAATGCCCAATATATACTGGATTTTCTGACCACAGTTCAGTCAGAAAGCGTGAGGTTTGAAATGAAAGATCCTAACAGCGCTGTTTTAATGACGCCTGAAGAACCGGATGAAATTGAATATAAATATATTTTAATGCCTATGAAAATTTAGACAAAAAGTTTATTTTAGCAATTCAAACCGAAAATTTTTCCCTAAAAAAATAATTTTTCCATTTTGATTGATAATAATTGCACCGTATTCAGGATATCTTCTTAAAATATTTTCCGGTTCTTTGGATACGAAAACAGCCGTGGATAGAGCATCACATAAAAAGACTTTGGGACCTATAACCGTAACGCTTTGTTTCCCTCTCGCGGGATAGCCTGTCAAAGGGTCAAAAATATGGTGATATCGCATTCCGTCTTGAATAAAAAATCTCTGATAATCTCCCGATGTCGCAGCTCCCAGTTCAGTGATAGAAAGGATCCCGAGGAACCCGTTTTCTCGGGGATGCTGGATCGCAATTTTCCAATCTTTGTTATCCGGATTTTTACCCCAACAAAAAATATCTCCTCCTGCATTAAGAAATCCCTTCTTAACACCCATATCTGCCAGGGCCTTTGAGGCGAGATCCACTCCATAACCTTTGGCAATAGCACCCCAGTCAAGTTTAAACTGATCAGGAATGATGAATCGATTATTATCTTTTTGGATATTTTGCATCCCTATCCTTTTTTTGAGTTGATTTATTTCTTCTGGAGAAGGAATTCTATGATGACCGTTCAGGAATCCCCAAGCTTCTTTTAAGGGTCCTACGGTAATATCAAAGCATCCGTCAGTGTTTTTATTTATTTGGAAACTCTCTCTCATGAGGTATTGAAACATTTGAGACTTAGTCTCTGTTTGAACAGGGGCGAAATTCTCTTCTATGCATGTGAATATTTTTTTTACTTCTTTTTTTGCCGTTAAATGTTCTGAAGGGGAACAAAAGATTCTCAATTCACAGACAGTATCAAAAAACATCAAAGTGGATTGATGCCAGGATTTGTTTGGATGGCAATTTCCAGCAAGGATCAACACAAAGATCAAAGCAAGATATTTTTTCATGGTTTCAGAATTTTAAATTTTATTAAAAAAGCAAATAAAGTCAATTTTTGTTCTATGAAACGTGATATCTATGGAATGGTCTTTCATTGACATATCTATCATTTATGTAATAAATTTTAGAAAAAAAAGATGAGTTATAAAATACGCCTCAGCTGTATGATGTTTTTGCAGTATGCGATTTGGGGAGCCTGGGCACCGGTTTTATCAGAATACCTAATGAACAAACTCGGGTTTACAGGAACCCAGGTGGGGATCATTTATGCGCTCCTCCCTTTAGCGACCATTTTATCACCCTTTCTAGGAGGGCAGCTCGCAGATCGACATTTTCCTACTGAGAAAGTCATCGCCTTTTTACAGCTATCTGGGGGAGCTGTTCTGATCTATACTTCATTTATTTCGAATTATAAAGCTATGGTTTGGCTACTATTTCTTTATTCCCTTTTATATGCTCCCACTTTAGCCCTCACGAATTCCATTGCTTTTATCAATCTTAAGGATTCGGAAAAAGAATTTGGACTGGTCAGAGTCTGGGGAACTTTTGGGTGGATCGCAGCTGGACTCATTTTGGCTGGATGGAGGGTCCTGGCAGGTTCTCAACCTGGTTTAGCTTGGAGAGGAGACACTTTAATGCTGGCTGGGATTTTCTCGATTGTCATGGGAGTTCAATCCTTTTCTTTACCTCATACTCCCCCCAAAAAAGGAGTGAAAAAACCGTGGGCTTTTCTGGAAGCGATCAAAATGCTGAGAGATAAAAACCTGGCGATTTTTTTCGGGATCACTTTCGTGGTGGCCACTGAGCTCCAATTTTACTATATTTTGACCGCTCCTTATTTAACATCACAAACAATAGGGATCAATCCTTCTATGATATCGGGAGTCATGGTGATAGCTCAAGTTGCAGAGATCTTTGTGATGGCCGTTCTTCTCCCTATCTTCCTGCCTAAATTCGGGATCAGAAAGACCATGGTCATAGGTATCCTAGCGTGGCCGGCCCGCTATATCATATTTGTGATCGGCCAACCTGTATGGTTGGTCATCACGTCTTTGTCTTTCCATGGTTTTTGCTATGTGTTCTTTTTTACGACCGCGTTCATCTACATAGACCGGGTGGCACCTAAGCACATCAGAGCCTCTGCCCAGAGTCTTATCGCCATTGTCGCATTAGGGCTTGGAAATTTTATAGGAAGCCTGTTTGCAGGATGGATACAGACCTTATTCACGGAAGTTGATCGAACAGACTGGAGGGGTGTTTTTACAGTTCCTTCAGTTTTAACTATTTTGTGTGCGGTTGCCTTTATCCTGCTTTTTAGAGAGAAGAAAAAAGTTGATATAGGCTGAAGAGATGAGAAGTGAATCAATGTGAAATGCACAATATAAAAAATATCATCATTAAGAAAACGGATATTTTTTTATAAATGGTTCATATCAATTAGCCTGGATGATGAACGAGTCAAGATTGCTGCAGATGCGAGGCGCAAGGCATGAAGGTGTGGTCCTTCACTGCGAATGCCCTGTAACGAAGCAGATGCCGTGAGATTGGCTCGCCTGAAAGGTAAAAAAATGGCGATTAAAATAAAAAAGGCTTACAAGAAAAATGTTCCATTCATTGTTCTTGAAAAAATCATGCAGATCGCTGAAAATGAAATAATAATGGATACATCGCCATTTTTTTATGAATAAGTCAGGTTA
>CAZRGM010000022.1:0-17535 GCA_964599635.1 uncultured Eubacteriales bacterium
CGTTCAGATTTTTAACGCCATTCTTCTTCGTTTTTCTCGGCGGTTCCGTAACTCCCCCCGTCCGTGGGTCAGACATACTCACCGTCCAGCTTCGCTGGATTCCCTCAAAAAACTCATCAGAAGGCTAAATCTTCAAAGTCGCTTCAGCCATACCTGAATTTCTTTAAGCTTTATACAAACTTTACTCGTGAATAACCCAGGTTTGTCAAGCTGATCCATTCATAAAAAAATAACGGTGTTCTCATAAATGTGTATATATAATTTAAGATTCTTTACATAAATAAACCACTGAATTCAAAAAAATACGAATCAAACAAGAGTGATGACGCGGGGTGTCTCCGCCCGCAGCGAAAGGGGTTCCCCACGGGGGGATGGGTGAAGCGAGGACGGAGATATGCCGCGACAGGATCACTTGATAATCTTAAATATCTCTCTCCATGACTTGATTCGGAGCATGGGGCCTGCCGGCTGTTCCAGCTTCTGTAGAGTCGAGTCATATTCCTGGATGTAGACTTCCTTTTTCCTCACCCCTCCTGCCTGAGAAGTTTCTCCGACAGTAACCGCGGCCCTGGTCTTTATTTCTAATCCTAGACTTTCAACATCACCAGTGGGAGTTCTAAAAGCCGTGCTTCCCACAGGAGTTCCGACCAATGTGTCTACATATCTTGCATAAAGTTTCCCCACTCCAGACAGACTCTTGCAGGGATCGACAGTTTCTATATCTCCGGTTAAAGTGCTTAAATAAATCACTTTATTGGCTATTTGGGGATCCGCCCACACTTTCTCTCCAGGCGAAAAATTCCCTCGGTCATCATCTGAAGGAAGACCCAAAATACCCGGGTCTCCCAGATACCATTCCACCTCTGGGTCCTCACCGTCAATAAGGGCGATAAAAGAATAGACGGCATCATTCGGAGCCTTGTCATCTCCTCCAGTTCCAAAGTAAATTCGGGGCACTGCTCCGGGAGTTCCGGGCTGGATCCACACAGCGGGTTTGGTGATGATGGGATAATGGTCGGGATCCTCATATAAAAGCTCTTTGACCCAAGGATCTGAAGTCAAAAACTCTATGCTCACATCCACTTTCCATATCCTTCCTTCAGTATCTCCAATATACACTCTGTCCGCATAGCCATCCATATTTGTATCAATGATCCCTGGAGATCCGGGTAAGGAACATATCACATTCTCTCCATTTGACCATAAAGTCTCTGTGTTAACCTCAGGTTCCGCATCAAAATAATAAAAATTACTGCCAGATCCAATATCTACAGCATAAAAGCGGTTCCCCTGTAAACCCTGTCCCTCGACGTTATCATATCCGGAGCCCATAAAAGCTGCCCAAGTATCCTGTCCGACTTTGATGATTCTGCCAATCACAGGAACAGACCATGTTTCTCCCATTTGTTCATCTGTAAATTCCCATAAAGGCTGAGGATTCTCAATGTCGGTAATATCCAAGGCAAAATAATAATTGCCGGTCGCTCCTTCGCCTACCGCACTTCCCCTCCCTCTTCCTTGACCGCAGATGAGGACTGTCTTCCACTCTCCGTTAATAAAAACATCTTCTGCCACAGGGGTTCCATCTATATAGACATCACGTAAAAAATATCTATTTCCGGTCGCCTCATCCACGGGTCTCATATTCCTGAGCTTGGGGAGAAGATTATGAGGAATGTAGGCCCATATTTCTTCACCTGTTAACACTTTAAAACAGTGAATCATGCCGTCATTGGCACCCACAATGATCATTTTCTCCCTATCTGACCATTCTTCAGCAAAAATGGAATATCCTGAGCCCATTATGGAAGCATCATTATCAGGAGGTCCAACCACCACTGGATTGGAATGATTGATGTCCCCCAATTTCCAGTCTCTTCCTTCGCCTCTTATAAAGTCAATCAATCCCTCATTGTCATTTTGGAAATCATTTAAAAGGCCTTCGCCTACCAATTGACTCACATTGGACGTGGTAAAATCTATCCGGGTAAGCTGCCCTTCACCATCTTTTAAAGCGGTATAGATAATTCGATCTAAATAGGACCGTTCACTAAGGAGTGCTCCGGCATCCCATTTTATGGTGACACCTTCAGCCACGATTTCTCTTCCTGACTCAGCTTCGAGGTCAGGCCGGGTTATGGTCGTAAGTTCAGAATAAGACGAACTCACAGATGTCATATCCGTCACATCATAGGCTCTAAGATGTCCCTGCCATCCAGGAAAATAAAAAGAGCCTCCAATAATAAGCTTAATAGGCTGACCTTCTTCATCCACCAATTCTGCCGCTACTGAGGTTCGCGAATATTCTCTTCGCTCCACAGTGGCATATTCAAGCTCTAGATTCGTAATAACTGGAGTCTCATAGGATGCCCCAGTATATTCTTCCATCTCATCCTCAGTAGCAGTCAAGACCGCCTTCCATTTGAGCATGGAGCCAAAATGAGTGAAATAGTGCCAGTCCTGAGTGGAATAATTGGCGATTTCAGAACCTTCAAATTCTTCAATAAACTCCCAATCTTTTCCTCCATTATTGGATGCATAAAGAGTCACCGTCAAACCATCGCTGGAACCTCCTCTCACATATTGGTCCAAAGCATTGACTCTCACTTTGGTGATGGCTTGAGTGTTGGGATTCAGTGCAGGAGAGACATTGATGGAGATGGCTTCACCATGAAGGGCATAAACAGGGGCCAGTTGATTGATGATGAGGTAATAGTCTCCAGAATGGTTGGCATCAGCTACAATCACATCCATGTCCCCATCATTATCATAATCCACCGTCGCACTCATATCCACATCATGCGGAGAAGGTAATATAGGCTGGCACTCATTCAAACAATTGAAATCAAACTGAAGCTCTCCATCATCCCCCAATCCCTGATTTCTCATGATCCACATGCGGGCATCAGGGTTTCCGTCATAAACGCCATCTGTACCGACAAATATATCCAGAAAGCCGTTGTGGTCAAAATCAGCCACACAGGTGGCAATGGTGGCTGTGGCTTCAGATTCAGGTATAATAAGGTCCCTCCGTGTAAAGCCTTCAGTGCCGTCGTTCTCATAAAAGACAACATAATCATATATGTGATACCCTGATCCTACAATCACATCAATATCTCCGTCATTGTCAAAATCGCCGGCATCCACTGAAGATCCGCCGATGCCCGAGGTGTATCCTGTGGTTTGGTCATAATTGAGTTCACTGATTTCAAAATTATTTAATTTAAACTGACCCGGTCCTGTGCCCGGATTTCTCACCAGAAACACTTTATCCTCACTGGCCACCAAAATATCCATATCATCATCATTATCGATGTCCACAGAACATAAGTGATCGGCCGCCCAGTTGATGTAAATTCTTTCATCCTGGAATCGACTGGTAAAGTCTAAATTAGGATTTTTAGTCTGCTCCTTAAAATCCGGATCACCTTCTTCCCCTTGATTGATGAACAGTGTGGCCACAAAGTTAGTGTAGCCAAACTCATCTTTTTCATTGCTCATAAAAAAGAAATCAAGAAGCCCGTCGTTATTATAATCAGCCACAGTTATGGAAGCGGGCCCGATATGATGATCAAAATAGTCAAAACGTTTTGAATCATCAACTAAAAATATCTGGCCACTATCCCCTACTAATGGATACTGATTCTTAATGAACACTAAGCTTGAAGTAGGATTACTGGTTATATCAAGCCCGATAAGGTCCGGATACCCGTCTCCGTCAAAATCTCCGGCATCGCACACATAGATCTTGGCTCCCATCCCCCCAGGTTCTGTGACTTCAAAGTTGGCCCCCAGCCAGTTTAATGTGATCTCTCCATTTCCGGTCCAGGACACTGTGCTCTGGGGGGCTTTAAAATCTGTGGTGTCGAAATGATCCGCAAAGGTAAAGAATTCCTCTTCACATTCCTCCCCGTTCTGCGCGGATACAAAAAGATAGACTAATCCAAAAATAATGAATAACATTATGGGTAAAGATATTTCTTTTTTTCTAAATCCGCCCATTTCTTTATCTCCAAATAATCTATATTTACTGCTTAATAACTCTTAAAAATCAGGTCCCAGCCCCGGGTACCTCAACAGCTAAATGGATTTCCAGCCTTGAAGTGGTCATGGTGCTTCCTGTGCCTGCGGTCCCGATGCACACGAGAATCGCATCCCCGGCATCAGGGGTCCCAGCCACGGCCTCATCATCAATTAAAAAAGCAGTGTAGGTGTAGCGATAATCAAACTCACCGCTCTCATTTTTTACAAAAGGCTGTCTGCAGAAAAGTATATTGGCCACATCGGGGGAACCATCCCCGTCTGAATCAACTATATTTAAAATTTCTTCATCGGTTAATTTTCGAAAATAATTGTCGTCCTGCGGGATGTCAATACCCGTAGGATCTTTAAGATAATGGTCGTCGAAACTGGTCCATTCCGCAGTCCCGAGTGCCTCGTCCAAAGCCGTCCACGCCGCATCAAATCCCGCTTCCGCTGAATTGAAGGCTTCCTGGTGAGAACGGATATTTCCCGCTACCTTGGAGCCAGAGCTGGTTATGGTCATCAAGAGCATTCCCGTTCCCAGCATAAAAGCCAGCAGCAGGATCACAATGATCAAACCTACCCCTTTTTCCTTATCGGAAGTATTTAAATGATAAATTTCATGTGATCTTCTCATCTGTCTTTCCTTTTTTATCGGGTCCCTACATTGTAAAGGTTCAGAGTTTTATTTCTGACATTAGAAGTGGAGACCAATAAAAACCTCCGGTGAAGGTCATCTTCCGTGGCCCCGGGACTGTTAGCCAAAGAAGGACGTCTGTAAAGATGGATGTCGTTCGGAGGAGTCCCAGATACAGTGTGATAGCGATCCGCGGTTCTCCCCAATACCATAATCCTGACCTGAGAAACCCGGCTCATCAGGGTGGGATCTAATTCCCAGACTCCATTCTGCCAATCCACAAAGCCATCCAAATGGCCATCATTGTCTAAATCACCATTATACTCAAACTGAAGATTTTCCACATTCTGAGCCAGAGGTTTATGAACTCCGTTATGGGTCAAATACAAAACATTTCCCACACCCCCTCCGATGTATCCGTTCTCCCCAGCGGTAAGACCAGGATAATTCCCAGTCACATCCAGCCAGTACTCCTTGACATCTACAAACGCAATGGTGCCTCCATCATAGTCATTGGAATGAGGGCAGGTGCCGCTCAGCCCTCCGGGAGGATCATAATCCTTAGACAATCCATGAGAAAAATTAAATTTCTCATTGTTTCCCCCGGCCGAATGAGAGACATGGGTGATCTCTCTTAACTCACCCGCCATACATCCTGAGGCTGGATTGGGAAGAACAATCACCACTTTATTCTCATAGAAACTATCCGGATAGGGATACTGTTCAAAGCTGTAATCAATAATGGCTGCATTGGCTGCAGAACCCTGATAGTTTTCAATGGTAACATTCAAGGGATCTTCCATGTTTCCCATCACAATCAATCGATCAGGTCTGACTTCCTCCCCCTGATCCTCATTATCTTCACCTTCCATGAAGTAGCCCACAAATTCTAAGGGAAGTCCCACTCCCGCAGACCTTACATCCCGGGAGATAAAAAACATGCCGGACCGAACATCATGCTGAAGCTCCGCAAAGTTCTGCTGGTCTACGGATATCCGGTTGCTCTCTCGATAAAGAGCTAGTCCCCCCATGACCACCACCAGGATGACCACACTAGCCACCATGAACTCAATCAGGGAAAACCCCTTGCTTAATTTCATATTCTTGGCTCTTTTCATCATTTTTTGCTTTCCCCTTTTAACGGCTGATCACCGTGCTGATATTGGCCATCGCATGATACTGATGAGGATCCTGAAAAAGAACATCCGCGCTTTTTCCGAGTTGTTCTCCGGGAAACACAATGACTCTGACTTCCCATCGATCAATAACCAGCTGAATTTCTGTGATCCTCCGGTAATCATAGGTCAAATCATTATTCTGATCAATGATTTCATCTATTTTCTCGGTCGTCAGTAAATTTAACTCCGCAGCAGTCAGCGTTCTCAATTCATCAATTTGCTGTTGGGCTAAAAAAGTGGCGTTGGATATTTCATCAGCCCGGGAATTAACCAGGATGCTGTAGGTGAAAAGCTGCGCCAGTCCCAACGCTGCTATGCCCATCAAGGCAATCCCTACCAGCGCTTCTATGAGGGTAAATCCTCTTTTCTGTGCTTTTTTTCTGGAGAAATGCTTTTTCATGGATATCCATTTATCGATCATCATCATCCCCCGCTTTGAGTCTTTTCATACCTTATAGAGCCTCCCGCAAAAACACTCACGATTCTTAGATCCGGCTGATTGTAAGAATTCAATTTGGGACTCTGTAAGGTCACTGAATTTTGAGTGGTATCAAAGTCAGTAATAAAACCCATGGATGAAAAAGTAACCATTTCTGAAGGGAGATTAACCGTCACATTGAATTTAGTGGAGATGGTTTTTGGGACAAACCCAGGAGCGGTGACCCAGCTTCCGGGTGAGTTTTCTGTCTCGATCACGCACTGCCACGGCCCGTTGTCATTGAAAAACCGGACTCTGTACGGCAATTTTTCCTCCACGGCCAGATATTTGGTACGCTGAAGCACCGTTAAAATATCTCTGGCTGAGTTTTCAAGATTCCGGGTCTCCAAGGTATTGAGTATGCTTGGAAAAGACCAAGCTAAAAGCATACCCATGAGGGCCAGGACCACTAAGGTTTCAATTAATGTGATGCCTTCCTGCTGTTTAAGTTTTCTTTTTTCAATCATGTTTTTAGCGATCCACCCCTTGTTTTAATATTCTACTATGAATAGGCCCTCGTTTCAAATCTTTTGTTTGTATAAAATCCTTTCCTTTCTTTATGTGCAAATAATATACCATGTTTCAACTGTGTTCTCTATCTCTTAACTCGTTCATAAATAACATTTTACCATGTCTTTCGGAGGAAGCTCTTTTTGATGGATGACATAATCTTTCACTTTTTTGACAAAAACCGCCACATCTCCCTTTTATTATGATATATACAATTAATGTTTTATGAAAAATAAGTCAATAGTCAAAAAGGGTGAATTAAGGGGTTATATTTTAAGATATCACTCATCTCAACCAGCGGGAATTCATCCCCTCTAAAGACTAGCCATCGCCTATACCATGATTATTCACCTAAACTATTAGTTCAGGTAAGTTGAATTTTTCAGTCAAGTATGATAAGGATATATCCATGAATTTTGAGGGTCATAAATATAAAATTATCATCCTATTTGTCTTTTTCTTTGCCATAGCCTCCTCACTATCCATCAACATTCATTCTCTTCAGAAAAATTTCTTGTTTTCAGATGAATCCACCTATTACATGATGACCCAAAGTCTGGGACATGATGCAGACCTTGAGTACACTAAAAAAGATCTGATCCGTTACATGAAGGCCTTTCCATCCGGCCCTCTAGGACTCTTTTTAAAAAAGGGGAAAGCAGATAGAATATACTTTGCTAAATCCTTCGCCTATTCCCTCTTTGCGGCCCCCTTTGTCAGACTATTTGGGGCGAATGGATTTTTGGTCTTCCATTCACTTCTTCTGCTGATTCTCCTTTTTATGGGCTATTCTTATTATTCATTATCCAATTCAAAAGGTCTCTCTTTATCTTTTATCCTTACGTTTCTTTTTGCTTCTGTCGCCATGGCTTATTATTTCTGGATGACTCCAGATTTTTTTAATCTCTTCCTGGCCTTTTCTGTTCTTTTCCTCTGGATTTATAAGCTCCATTATAAAAAATTAGCAAACACCCAAATCGTCAAGAATAGAATGGAAGCCTTTCTTCTTTCAGATTTTTCAGATTATGCGGCCTGTATCCTTATTGGAATCGCTGTTTTTTCTAAACCTCCTAATATCGCCCTTTTAGGCCCTGTCCTGCTGTATCCTCTGCTCAAAAAAAAATTTCTCAAAGCTACCCTTATGTTGGGTATCTTTCTTTTCGTCTCTGCCATTTTCTGGGGAGGAAATGCCTTCATAACCGGAGATTGGAACTACCAAGGAGGAGAAAGAAAATCCTTTTATGGAGAAGGCGGCTTCCCACTTGCCAAAGGGGATCTTACTTTCGATAACACTCCTGGGTATAAAATGACCACCAAAGATTATACTAAAAAGCACTTCTATCACCCGAGAGTCTTTATTTACAATATATTCTATTATTTCTTTGGAAGATTCGCAGGAATCACATGGTATTTTTTCCCTGCTTTCCTTGCTCTCATCGTGTTTTTTACTCAAAGAAAATATTTATTCAACTGGCTTGTGATAGCCGCACTCTTTGGAGAAATACTCATATACATCATCCTGATGCCCGATAATTACGCAGGCGGTGGCGGAGCTCTAGCAACCCGGTATTTTTTGAATATTTATCCTTTCTTTTTCTTTCTTCCAGGACTCAATCGAAATTACAAAGAAATAGGTGTCAGTTGGATTTTTGCATCCATCTTTATAGGACAAATTCTGTTAAGCCCTCTCCAGCACTCCCATTATCCAGCCACCCATGTCAAAAAATTTCCCTTTAAGATCCTTCCTATTGAGATGACCCTGATCAATAACTTTCCTACCAATACCAACCCTTATGCCCACCGACAATCCGTGGGCATCAAAGATACATTTTTATACTTTCTTGATGACAATTTCTTGCCCAGGACTGGATCTCTTGAGGAAAAAAACGGATTCTACACCCGGGGATCAAAAAAATCGGAAATGGTTCTCAAAACATTCTATCCAATTGAAAAAATATCTTTTCATCTCCTAAATAATCCCAGATACTCCAATAAAATAACAGTCTGGTTTGCCGGTGAGAGCCAAAGCCTTACTTTAACAAAGCTACAAAAAGGAACTCTTGACTTCACTCCCAAAAAAGTATTTAAGATGAACAAATGGATTCATCTTTATAAGCTCTCTATAAAAGCCCAAAAAGGATCTATCCCTTACCTTGAAAGTGAGGAGGCTAAAGAACGTAGATATCTGGGAGTTTTTTTTGAACTCGAGATTGCCAAAGGAAAAGTCCCTGATTAGCTATGTGCGGCATATGTGGAATCATCCAGCCTGAAAATAACAAACCTATTCCTGTTCAATATCTATCATCCATGTGTCAGACCATTATCCACCGTGGTCCAGACGACCAGGGAATTCACTGTGAAAAACATGTGTGCCTGGGAGTGAGACGTTTGAGTATCATAGATCTTGAAACAGGACATCAGCCTTTATCTAATGAAGAAGGGACTATCTGGACAGCCTATAATGGAGAAATTTATAATTTTTTACAACTGAAGGAAGAGCTTCTTCAACAAGGACACCGATTCAAAACCAAAACAGATACAGAATCCATTGTCCACGGTTACGAACAATGGGGAGAAAATTTTGTACAGAAAACAAATGGAATGTTTGCCATTTCTATCTGGGACCAAAAAAATAAAAAACTTATTCTCATAAGAGATCGTCTGGGCATTAAGCCCCTCTATTATTCTCTCTGCAGGGACGGAACCCTCGTATTCGGTTCAGAATTAAAAGCAGTCCTGAGTCATCCCAAAATAAAGCGGAGTTTAAATATGAAGGCGCTGGACCTCTTTTTAACCTTGGAATACATACCTGCTCCCTATTCCATATTTGAAAACATTTTTAAACTTCCACCAGGGAGCATGCTCATCTATAAAGAAGGAAAAATAAGTATTCATAAATACTGGGATCTCAAGCCAAATGAAAAATCAAGGATCAAAAAAGACCCTCCGCCATTAGCTTTGATACAAGACGAACTATTCCATTTAATAAAAAAATCAGTTGAGCTTCGTCTTATCAGCGATGTTCCCTTGGGTGCTTTTCTAAGTGGAGGCATTGATTCATCATCCATTGTCGGTCTTATGCACACTCTGGGAGCCTCTCCCATAAAAACATTTTCTATAGGGTTCGAATACAATACCTATAATGAACTGGAACATGCCCGCCGAATTGCAAAAAAATTTTCAACAGAACACCATGAATTCATACTCAAACCTGATGTCCTTCAGCTCACAGAAAAACTCATCCTGCATTTAGACGAACCCTTCGGAGACTTTTCTGTATTCCCAACCTACCTCGTATCTAAGATGGCCAGGGATCATGTCAAGGTCATACTCTCTGGAGATGGAGGAGACGAGCTGCTTGCCGGGTACGAACATTACCAGGCACAAAAACTTTCCAAAAATCCGGCACTCTATCCTGTCCATCAACTTCTTCCCCACCTGATTAAAAAATTTCCCCCTTCTCCTAAAAAAAAAGGGCTTTGGAATAAGATGCAGCGGTACTTCCGCGGCGTTGAGATGGATAAAAATCTCAGACACCTGCGCTGGATGATATTTCTATCCTCTATAGAAAAAAAATCCCTCTATTCTGAAGATTTTAAAGAAAACTTAAACGGAAACCTCTCCTTGCTCAAAATCGAGCCTTTTCAATCTCTTTTTACAAAAATGAACCGTTATGATGAGATCAACGGAGAACTTTTTCTGGATGTCAAGACCTATATGGTGGATGACATTCTGGCCAAGGTAGACAGAATGAGCATGGCCGTCTCTCTAGAAACAAGAGTCCCATTCCTGGATCATAACCTCGTTGAATTTTTATTCCAGATCCCAGGCCGCTACAAACTCAATAGAATGTCAAGTAAATGGATTTTCAAAAAAACCATGGAAAGGCTTCTCCCTAAAGAAAACATATACAGAAAGAAAGAAGGATTCAGCATCCCTATTAAACATTGGCTGAGAGCTGAACTCAAAGAAATGATGCTGGATTATCTGGAAGAAAGCAGAATTAAAAAAGAAGGGCTCTTCAAAACCAGAATGGTCCAAAAAATCGTCAAGGATCACTTAGAAAAAAAGAGCAACAACAGTCATCAAATATGGGCCCTCCTTGTATTTGAAATCTGGAAGAATAAATATTTATAAAATTTTTGACTTTAATGGATCAATTTCTATTTTAAATATATTTTGGGTTGAGTCTGTCACTCTATATTTTTCAGAGACAGGAAGACCACAAACCCAAATAATTTCATTCTCAGACAAAAAAACCGGGTATCGTTCTCTTAATTCCCTAGGAATTCTCCTGTCCCGCATCAATTCTTTAATCTTTTGACTGCCAGGGGTTCCTAATGGCCGGTAGTGATCTCCGGGCTGTCTGTTTCTGATAATAAGGGGAAAATGAAGCTTGGAATTATCTAGAAACGCGTTGGCCCTATCATCAAAATCCTCAAAGAATAAAGGCCTGGCTATTTTCACTCCCTTAACAACCATCCCTATTTCCTTAATTTCAAGAGGTATTTTCCCTGTCCATGAGTATTCATACTCAACACTTTGTGATTCCTTTTTCACACCGATCAATCCGCCCTCATTTTTCAAAACAAGGCCCTGTTCGAGGCGAAACTGTTTTCCCCTATCCAAACCCATAATGGAATGAATGTCTTTATAGGATATCTCTCTCAAGCTGCCTCTGATGTTTAAAATGTAGTCTCTGAGCATTCGTCTCTGTAAAGCCTTAGGTTGGGTATGAAGAAAATCCAAATCCAGTCGATTCTCTCTTTTTATCAAAACCTCAGCTAGGTCTAACTTCTCTCTAGAGAATTCCTTAAGAAACAAATCCTCCTCTTGAACGATTAAAGCCAGGCGGCTTAAATGTTCTATAATATGAGGTGAATAATTATTTTCTAAATAAGGAATAAGTCTGTGCCTTATTTTATTTCTCAAAAAATCCGTATTAAAATTGCTTTCATCGACTCTGTATTTAATCCCCTTTCTTTTGACGTATCTCAGCACATCCTCTCTTTTCACAAAAATAAACGGCCTCACGAGACCCTCTTTTGTTTTTGGCCTCATCCCTCCCAGCCCATGACTTCCTGTGCCTCGGAGAATCCTCATGAGGATTGTCTCTGCCTGGTCCGTCATTGTATGACCCGTCGCTATTTTAGCTAGACCATACTTCCGGGAAATTTTTCTTAAAAATTCATATCTTAATTCCCTCCCCGCTTCCTCCAAATTCATCCTGTTATTCTGGGCAAAAGCTTTGACATCTCCTGATTCTGAATAAAAAGGGAGGGAATAATCGGAAGCCAAACGACGAACAAACTCTTGATCTTCATCCGCTTCCCTTCGCAGTTTATGATTGTAGTGAGCCACGATAAGATCAAATTTCCACTCCTTTTTGAGATCAACCATCACATGAAAAAGACTTACAGAATCTATTCCCCCTGAGCATGCAATCACGACCGAATCTCCTTTTTCAAAGAGCGAATATTTTTTAATGGATTTAGAAACTTTTAATAAGAACATGTCCTTACTATAACACGTCCTCTTCATTCTGTCAGAAGAAAAATCCCCCCTTTTTTTATAAAAACTCTTAACCTGACTGATTCATAAAAAAATGGCGGTGGAGGGATTTGAACCCCCGACACTACGGATATGAGCCGTATGCTCTAACCACCTGAGCTACACCGCCATAATTTTTCATTATTGATAAAAATTATTTTTTGTCAATCAAATAATACTGCTCAATCCTTTGATATAGTTCATCAATGATTGACAATAGCTGTGAGATACATTAAGAAAGTGTAAAAACAATAAATCTCACGAGGGAGTATCAATGAAATGCCCATATTGTAATAAGGATTTGCCGAGTATTACGTGCCCTGAATGTCAGGAATCGATCCCTGAAGAGAGTAGGTACTGCCTTTATTGCGGAGCGTATGTGCTTAATACTACCATAGAAGATGAAGCAGCAACAACTTCTGAAGAGGCAGATAATATTGATTTTGAGGATAGAATTCCATGTCCAGATGGCAATTGCATTGGAATAATAGTAAATGGAAAATGCAATGTTTGCGGAAAACGCTACAAGGGTAAGGCTAAATAGTAACTAGTTTCCTTAAAGAAAATTGGCTAATTATATGTATGAGTTACGGGTAATTACATATTTTGCAGCTGCCCATCAGCTTAGACACTTTAGAGGTAAATGCGAGAAGCTTCATGGGCATAATTGGAAAATAGAGGTTTATATTGAAGGAGAAGAGCTAAACGATATTGGACTGTTGATAGATTTTAAAGATGTAAAAAATGCTACCTCTAAAATCTTGGAAGGTCTTGATCATTCATTTTTAAACGAGCTTCCTCCATTTAAAGATCAGAATCCCTCGTCAGAAAACATTGCTGCCTATATTTTTCGAGAGTTGGGCAACGAGCTTAATAATAACCGTGTCAAGGTCAGTAAGGTTACGGCCTGGGAATCGGATTTTGCAAGTGCAACCTACATCGGCTTATAATAAAGCGATTACTCTCAATCTTTTTTTATCTTGTAATACTGTATTTCAAGGCATAATGTTCAGTTTTATGCCTACCATGACCATAAGAGGTCTGGATGACGTTCAGAATGCCGTGTCACACCCGGCTATTCGGAAAACGAACTGGCGAAATTAAATGGTGACATGGGCTTGCCGTTGGACACAACATTAATCTTTTCTACTTTTTCACGTTCTATGCCATGAGAATGTACTATGCTTGAAAGGAAACTAAACTTTAAATGCAAAGTGCCTCTTTTCCTTTTCATTGCCATACTTGTGCTCCATATCTCCCTCCTGTCTTCAAAGGGGTCTGAAACATTTCCAGAACCAAAGGGGCCTGTCAATGACTATGCCGGGGTTTTAACACCGCAATATAAACAATCTTTGGATCTTCTTGCTCGTGAAGTATTGCAAAAGACCGGTACTTCTGTAATTCTTGTCACCCTAAAAACGATTGAAGATAATGACCCAGCTGATTATGCAAACAGGCTTTATGAGGCATGGGGGATTGGGGAAAAGGGGGAGGACAAAGGTGTTCTTATTTTGCTTTCTCTTGAGGAAAGGAGGGTAAGGATTGAAACCGGCTATGGCGTTGAAGGAATTTTACCTGATGGACTCGTTGGTGAGATACTCGATACGTATGTGGTGCCATATCTTAAGAAAGGTGATTACAACAAAGGCCTGTCAAATGCTGTAGCTGCTGTCTCATCAGTGATTGCAAAAGATGCAGAAATTTCCCTTACCGGTGGGAACACCAGCTCTACAACGAGAACAGCAGAGGAGAAACCGCATACCAATCTATTTTTTCTTATCCTCGTTTTCATCGTTTTTGTAATGCTTATTGGTACGAGGCAGGGAAGGGCAATACTTCCCTTTATTCTGCTCATGCTCTTAGCTGGTGGTAGAGGCGGGGGCGGCGGCTTTGGAGGCTTTGGCGGCGGCTTTGGAGGCTTTGGTGGCGGTATGAGCGGTGGAGGAGGTGCAGGACGTGGATTTTAACGAGAGGTAAACAATGACCAAGATAAAAAAACCGGAGGATATATTTGATGAAATAACTAAGGATTTTAAGGCAATCTTTAAAGATGGTCTTCTCTCTATCATGCTTTATGGTAGTGCCACAGGAAGTGAATTCAATCCTGGTAAGTCAGATTTAAATTTTTGCATAATCCTTTCAGAAGAAGCCATCGATCTCTTGGATCGTGCCCTTGAAACAGTATCCCGATGGAGGAAAAGAAATGTGGCCACCCCTTTGTTCATGACACAATCATATATCGAGTCCTCTTTGGATTCATATCCCCTTGAATTTCTCAACATAAAGAAAAGCTATGTTCTTGTTTATGGGAAAGATATATTTAAAGATATAGTATTGGAAGCTCATTATCTTAGACTGCAATGTGAAAGAGAAATCAAAGGTAAACTTTTACTTTTAAGGGAAGGTCTTTTGGAGACAGGGGGAAAACAAAAGAGAATAAAGGAGTTAATAAAGGCATCAATAATTGCCTTTGTGTCCATCTTTAGCGGAATATTATACCTGAAAGGCATTGAAGTACCTTCAACCAAGCGAGAGGTAATACATTCTATTGCAAAAGAAGTTCCTATCAACCATGAAATATTTATAAAATGTCTGGATATAAAGGAAGAAAAGGCGGGTTTTTCGTCCTCTGAAATAATGGATCTTTTTAAGGCGTATATGGTGGAGGTAAGAAAATTGTGGACGGTTGTGGATAAAATGGAAATTTAAGAGGGGGGTTACCAATGAGTAAAGGAATACGAAATCTAATTATTGCTCTTGTAATAGTTGTTATTATTCTTTTTTCTATGTTTTCTTTTTTTAAGGGAACATATAATACTTTTGTTGAATTAGATGAAACAGTCAAAGCATCCTGGGCACAAGTAGAGAACCAGCTTCAGCGACGATATGATCTTATCCCAAACCTTGTGGAAACGGTAAAAGGCTATGCAAAGCAAGAAAGAGAGGTTTTTATTGATGTCACTAAAGCGCGTTCACAGGTAGGTAAGGCAGAAGATATCCCAGAAAAGATTCAGGCAAACAATGAGCTTTCAGGGGCCTTGAGCAGATTGCTAGTTGTAGTGGAAAGATATCCTGATCTCAAATCAAATCAAAATTTTCTAAGGCTTCAAGATGAGCTGGCAGGAACAGAGAATAGAATAGCTGTTGAAAGGAGACGTTATAATGAGGCTGTTAAGACATATAATGTGAAAATAAGAAGCTTCCCAGCAAATATTCTTGCTGGTATGTATGGTTTTAGCAAGGCCACTTTTTTTGAAGTTCCTGAGGGAGTAAAGGCCACACCTAACGTCAAATTTGAGTGATTGATTTTGCCTTATATTGAAACTTTTTTATTGAGAACAAGCTTTATTTGACTATTAGAGCCTCCTCATTGATGATACATTAATTACATGTAAATATCGAAAAAAGGACACTGACTATCTTAAATCGTTCAGTAATGATGAATCATTGAAACACAAATTTTGAGACCTTGCTTCCATTATATTGAAATATCCGTTGTTAGTTCCTTTAAGTATTTTGCATTTTCTTCAGGACTCGTGCTGTTTAGATATATGCCGGAGCCCAATTCAAATCCAGCTATTTTATAGAGTTTTGGAAGTATTTGAAGATACCAATGATAATAGTCCGCGGGATCATCTTGATATGGCGCAGAATGAATCATGTAATTATAATCTGGATTATCAAGCCCATTATATAACCTTTGTAGAATATCTATTAATATTCTGGCTAAACCTTTTTTTTCAATAACAGATATTTTTCCAAACGACGCTCTATGTTCTTTTGGAAGAATCCATGTTTCAAAAGGGCTTCGTGAGAAAAAAGGAGCAAAGGCAATAAAATGCTCAGTTTCTGATATTATCCTTTCCCCTATCATTTTTTCCTGCTTTATTAGATCACAATATATACACCTACCCATGGTATCATAATATCTCACCGATTCCTCTATCATATGCCTGATATGACTTGGTATAATTGGACTTGCAATTATCTGTGAATGTGGGTGCCGTAGTGATGTACCGGCTCCTGGACCATTATTTCGAAATATGGTTAATAATTCTACATCAGGTTTTTGTATAAGCGCTTGGTATCGTTCTATGTATGATGAGATGATATACTCAACAGCTGTTAGTGGCATGGTAGCTACCGTTTGGAAGTGTTCGGGATGTTCAATTACAACTTCATGATACCCGACCCCGTGCATTTTTATGAAAAAATTGTCAGATCCTTCTGTGCTTCGATATGTTTCATTACCCTCAACGAGTGCGGGAAATTTGTTTGGTACTACTCTCAGGGACCATTTTGATTGCCCCTCTTCTTCGCAGGCTTCATGATATATCAGAACAGCTTTTCCACTGATCTTTTCATTTCCCGGGCAAAATGGGCATCGAGCTTTTTCTTCCAAATCCCTTTTAGTTATTTTTTCCCGGATCTTGTGATGCTTAAATTGGTCAGGTCGCTTACGCCGCTCCGGAGCTATTATTACCCATTCTTTTGTAATAGGATTTTGTCGTAACTCAGACATAGAAGTCACCATTATTTGTTAGTTATTGCCTTATCCTATGTATTTGCTTTTTATTTTTCAATCGAAAATCTGAATGTTTTGTGGTATTTAATATAAAATTATAAAAAGGGCATTTTCACTGTGGATTTAAGCTTTTAAACGGCCGAATAGAGCTCTAACCAAAAGCTCCAGGTGAAAATGAGAAAAAGTTACCTTTGGCAGAAATATTAGACCGGCTAAAAGATAGAGAGGGCGCATGATTGAGATAATTTTTTTGGGTGTGGGCGAGGCCTTTGATGAAAAGCTTCCCAATACCTCTATTTTAATTCGCAATAAAGAAGGGATTTCCCCTGTTACATTACTACTTGATTGCGGTTTTACTGCTCCACCTCAGTTCTGGAGAGAAGAGCCAGATGCTGATATACTGGATGGTATATGGATTTCCCACTTTCATGGGGACCATTGCTTAGGGATTCCTGCGTTATTAGTGCGTTTTTGGGAGGAAGGACGTAAAAAGGTGTTAACTCTCTTAGGACCGAAGGGAATAGATACTGTTACGCGCACATCTCTTAACCTTGCTTATCCTGGCATGTATGACAGATTAGGATATACCATTCAGTTTTTGGCGGTAGAGCCAAAGAAACATGTAAACATTTTT
>CAZRGM010000023.1:0-56199 GCA_964599635.1 uncultured Eubacteriales bacterium
GCGAGTTCGAGTCTCGTCGGCCCCGCCATTTCAATTTACGATTGTCGATTGACGATTGACGATTTATCGCCGGTTCTTTACCAATTACGGGGGCAGAGACGACTTTTCGGCGATTTCCCTGCCTACCCAAACTTCGCGTTTTCCTTCAGTCCAACGTTACTGAAAATGTGGGTTACTTCTTCTACATTCTCCAGTCCGAAAAAGATGGAAGCTACTACCTGGGCCAGACTTCTAATCTTGAAGACAGGTTAAAACGTCACAACCAGGGCCGAAACCGATATACGAAAAACCGCGGCCCCTGGCACATCGTTTATCAGGAAGAATTCTCGACCCGATCTGAAGCTGTCCGCAGGGAGCTGGAATGCAAAAAGAAACACTCACGAGAATTTATTGAGACCCTGATCAACGATCCTGATAATAAGTGTTAGAACGTCCCCCGTGCAACGGGGGAAGGTCGCGAGTTCGAGTCTCGTCGGCCCCGCCAGAGTTTCCTTTAAATACCATTTCCTTCTCCTAAAAACTAGGCGGTAGATGTCCATTCTGTCTCGCAAATTGGTTTTTTTAGGGATATTGTCAGAACTTTTTATCTTATCTCACATTCTCCAACGTATCTTTTCATTATCTCTCTGAATTCCATGAGGTCGCTGTCGGAATAATTTTCTTCATTTAAAAAATCTGGATCAAGAGTTTTTGTCGGATAAAATTTTTGCAGAAAGAACCGTTTTGCCCCATGGGCCAATTGACCTATTTCTTCAAAGTCTTCTTTCTGGAGCATAGATTTGACGGCAGTTGTTTGGAATTCGTAATGAATACCTGAATTTTTGATGATTCCTATGGATTCTGATATTTTGCCAGGATCAATGTGTGCTTTTATGATCTGATTATATTTTCCCAACGGCCCTTTGATGTCCATCCCGATGTAATCAACAGCTTTATGTTTGATCATTTCGGATATCTTTCCGGGAAAGCTCCCGTTCGTTTCTAGCTTCACGTAATACCCAAGACTTTTCACGTTCTGCATGAATTCAATCAATCCTTTCTGCAGGCAGGGTTCTCCGCCAGTAATGACGACGGCTTCAAGATAGGAAACCCTCATTTTTAAATAATCCATTATTTCTTCTTCCGGGATCTGGTCTTCGAATAAAGACGGAATCACAAGTTCCGGATTATGACAGTAAGGACATCTGAAATTGCATCCCTGTGTGAAAAGGATCGCGCTTATTTTACCGGAATATTCTATGAGAGAAGTTTTCTGGAGCCCGCCTATTTTAATCATCGAATGGAAAAAGTTTGTCTTTGAGAAAATTCGGCCTGCTTTCCCTTGTTCCATTGCTTAACAGGTCTTAAATATCCCACGGCTCTTGAGTATACTTCGGTTTCTCTCCCGCACTTAGGACAGATAGGATATTCCTCTGGAATATATCCATCCTCAGGGCAAATCGAGAAGGTAGGAGTGATGGTGAAATACGGTAAATGAAATTTTTTACAGATTGTCTTTATGAGATTTTTGATGACTTTACCATTTCCGATTTTTTCTCCCGCGAATACATGGAGCACAGTCCCTCCCGTATAAAGGGACTGTAAGGGGTCCTGCAATTCGAAAGCTTCAAAAATATCATCGGTATAATCGACGGGAAGTTGTGTTGAATTTGTATAGAAAGGTTCGGCTCCTTTTCGATATTCTGATTCGTTTCCGCAGATGATATCACGATAATGACCCTTATCTATTCTCGCAAGTCTGTAAGAAGTCCCTTCAGCTGGAGTTGCCTCAAGGTTGTAATCGTTGCCTGTTTCCTTTTGGAATTCCAGGAGTTTCTCTCTGATGAAATTCATTGTATCAATGGCAAAGGCGAGGCCTTCGTTGTTCCCTATGTCTTCTCCCAAAAGATTGAGGCTTGCTTCATTCATTCCTATGATTCCGATGGTGGAGAAATGGTTGATCCAGTATCTTCCAAATCCTTCTTTGATCCCCCTTAGATAGAATTTCGAGTAGGGATAAAGACTTTCATCAGTCAATCTTTCCAGGATTTTTCTTTTTATTTCCAGGCTGTCTTTCGCAAGGATCAGGAGATCTTCAAGCCTTTTTTTGAATTCTTCTTTTGAGTTTGATAGATAACCAATTTTTGGCATGTTTATGGTCACCACACCAATACTTCCTGTTAAAGGGTTGGCTCCGAAAAGTCCTCCGCCTTTTTTTCTTAAAGACCTGTTGTCCAGACGGAGTCGGCAGCACATGCTCCTTACGTCATCAGGTTTCATGTCGGAATTTACGAAATTAGAGAAGTAGGGGATGCCGTACTTGGCTGTGACTTCCATTAGAAGATTTACATTTGGATTATCCCAATCAAAATCTTTCGTTATGTTATAGGTTGGAATCGGAAACGTAAAGACCCTTCCTTTTGCATCTCCTTCAAGCATTAACTCGAGGAAGGCTTTATTCAGAATATCCATTTCTTTCTGGAATTCCCCGTAGGTCTGATCCTGGAGCTTCCCTCCGATGATGACAGCCTGGTCCTTATATATGGAAGGTACGACTAAATCTATGGTCAGATTAGTGAAGGGAGTTTGAAATCCGACTCGTGTGGGGACATTGACATTGAATAAAAATTCCTGCAGCCCCTGCTTGACTTCTGTATAGGTCAATTGGTCGTGCCTAATAAAAGGAGCCAGCAGCGTATCGAAACTCGAGAAAGCCTGGGCTCCTGCTGCTTCTCCCTGCAGAGTATAAAAGAAATTAACGATTTGACCCAGGGCAGTGCGGAAATGCTTCGCAGGGCAGCTTTCGACTTTCCCTTCGGCTCCTTTGAAACCAACTAAAAGTAAATCCTGCAGGTCCCAGCCGACACAGTAGACGGAAAGGAGCCCAAGGTCATGAATATGAATGTCTCCATTCAGATAGGCGTTTCTTATTTCAGGAGGATAAACACTGTTGAGCCAGTAAATTTTCGTGACTTCCGAAGAGACGTAATTATTCAAGCCCTGAAGGGAAAAATTCATATTGCTGTTTTCATTGATCCGCCAATCTTCTCTATTTAGATAATTATCAACGAGTTCGAGATCTGATTTCGTTGTTATTTCTCTTATTTTGGCATGCTGGTCTCTGTAAATGATGTAGGCTTTAGCTGTCTTTTTGTAGGGTGAAGATATAAGAACTTCTTCCACGATATCCTGAATCTCTTCAACCGTGGGAATTTTATTTTTGACAACATCCATGGCAAGGTCAAGAACTCTTAGAGTTAATTTCTGGGCGGTATCCATTCCAAACTCATCAGTTGCCTGGCCTGCTTTGAAGATGGCATTCGTGATCTTACTTGATTCGAATTTTACCACTTCATGGTTTCTCTTCTTTATCTTGGTGAACATTCCTCCTCCTTAATTTTTTTTATTTCTTCTTAAAGCTATATATTATATATAGTATGTTTATATCTAAAATACTACTATATATAGTATTGTCAAGTAATTTTTACCGAAAAATTTAAAAAAAATTTCCTCAGTTAATACCTTCATGAATTGCTTTTTGCATTCCCGCGCCTCGAACGGGAGAAACCGCAGCAATTCTGCCCGTTTTCTTTTTTTGAAGGCATGGTTTCAAGGTATTGACAATTCTTTGTAAGGAAAAGTTGTAGTGCTGATTTTTTTATTGGTTTATAATATATAAAAAAAAGGAGAAAGAATTGAAAAGAGGAAGATTCACTTTATGGTTGATGTTGGTCCTTTTGATGTTTTTTTATTTAAACTGTCAAAAATCTTTAGAAAAATCAGAACTTTTGGCTGATTTACCTATGGATGATACAAAAGGCATCATTTCGGAATCGGAGGTTCAATTTGTAAGAAATATTTCGAAAGACGGGAATGGATGCATTCGCATAGATGTGGATAAACCAAAGTTTATCAGACTTTATGAACTGGATAACATTGACATTGAACATGCTCGGTTGAATTATAAAGCTGAGGTAAAAACCGAAAATTTTGCGGGGGATACCTTTCTTGAGATGTGGTGTTTTTTTGAAGGAAAGGGCCGGTTTTTCTCAAGGGGGTTGGATCACATACTTTCAGGAACCAATGACTGGACCACGCTTGAAACTGTTTTCTTGTTAAGAAAAGGAGAAAATCCAGATAAGATTGAGTTGGATTTAGTGATCAACGGGAGTGGAGGAACGATTTGGATTGATTCGATCAGGATTGAGAAAGGTAAATTATAGATTTATTTTTCTATGGTCTTTATCCAATCGGCGATATCATTGATCACGGTTTCATCCACATGACCCGGGTTTTGATATTCTGAGGGAGAGCTGAGCCCTTTCCCAGCTATAAAGAGATGATTGAGAGAAGGATAGAGTTTGAACGTCGCATTTTTTTGAGAGCAGAGAGAGTTCTCCCATCTCTCAAAATCCTTTTCTGTAACCTGATAATCCCGTCCTCCCTGAAGAAGAAGGAGAGGCCGTTTTATGCTTTGAGCTGCTTCAGCCGGATTATATCCTTTCAGGTTGAGCCAGTATTCCGGATAGGCTCCGAGTAATTTTTCATTTTTTTGGTTGGAATCACTCTGCTTCAAATTTTTTATTTTTTCGATTTGTCTTTGTGCTTCTCTTAATTTTTCTTCTTCTTCCTGAGATTTTTTTCCATCCAGCATAAAGATGTATCTGATTTGTTCGATATAGAGATCCTCAAGGGGTCGAGTGGCTCCAGCCATGATAATGAAACCAGCCGACAGAGGTTCTAATGGAGCTATTCGGGGTATCAGAGTTCCTCCCAGGCTGTGCCCCAGGATGAAGATTTTTTCCGAATTGATTTGTTCTGTACTGCGAAGAAAATTGACAGCATGCAGTGCATCTTCAATGGATTCTTCAAAAACAGTTAGGGGAATGTCTTTTGATTCTGACATTTTTAATCCATAAACTTTTGTTCGCTTATCATACCGGAGAACAGCAATATTTTTTGAAGCCAAGCCCCAAGCTATATCTTTAAAAGGTTTGTTGGGTCCCACGGATTCATCTCGGTCGTTAGGCCCAGAACCATGGACGAGTATGACTGCAGGGAAAGGGCCGTCTTCTTTGGGGGTAGATAGTATTCCCGGGAGCTTCCATCCTTGCGCACCGAATTCGACCTCTTTTTCAGTAAAAGAGGTTTCCTCGACATAGGATGGTGGTTTATAAGGAGAAGGAGGTGGGGTGAAAAACTGTCCGGCTATCTGTTTTTTCTTATTAAAGACAACTTTGATATCCAAATCAGTCTTTTCAAACTCACAATTAACATAGACAATATCATATTGGGAAATCGATTCAGTGTGGATTCCCTTTTGTCTTTTGAAGGCTCCGACTTGGTTTTGGACGGCTTCCCAGACCTGCTTCATCCTATCCGGGGGAGCTGCTTGGGTCATGGTTTCGTCAAAATTTTTAACAGCCGCTTCATAATCACCCTTTTCCAGTGCACTGACAAACTGTTTTGCCATAGCAATGAGGTCATTCATAAGAAGAGGAGATTGTGGTTGGCTGTTCATGTTCAATGAAGTCAATATTGACAGAATCAAAATGCATATTGTTTTACTCATGGTTTCACCTTTATTTTATCCTGAACTATTCAGGTTAAATGTCAGTATCCATATTAAATACCTAATTTACCGCTATTTTATTCAAAAAAGATTTCATAGATCATTTGCAATATTCATCTTATTTTATTATTTTGAATTATTTTATTATTTTGGATTCATGAAAAAATTTTATAAAAATGTTATCATAAAAAACATTAAGTGCAAACAATCTAAGTTTTTAAAAAATGAAAAGGGAGGTATCTTATGAGTACTGTTTATCATGAATCTGGATTATCAGAAGAGGTCAAGGCCGCACACAGAGCTCTTTCCAGCTTGATTGAAGAATTAGAGGCTGTGGATTGGTATAATCAAAGGGCAGATGTGGCTCAAGATGAGGAGCTTAAAAAAATCCTCATTCATAACCGGAATGAAGAAATGGAGCACGCCGCGATGCTTTTGGAGTGGCTCCGGAGAAAATATCCTGATTTTGATGAAGAATTGAAAACATATCTCTTTAAAACAGCTCCGATAACCGAAATCGAAGAGGAGGAAGACTAGAGAAGAAAATCATATTTTATTCAAGAATTTCTTATAAGAGCAGAGATAAATTTATGATTGATCAAAGCGCCCTCAAAGGGAAGAAGCTTTTCTGCCTGGTGGATGGAGAGCATTATCCTCCTGTAACCAAATGGACTTTAGGTGAACTTGAAAAGTCAGGGGGAAAGGTGGTGGGTATCCTGTTTTTAGGAGGAACTGAAAAAGTAGAAGATGCAGTTAATGAGCTGAAGAACGACCAAGAAGGATACAAAATTTATATGGGGAGTGATTCTTTTCAAAAGACACTTGATATTCTCCAGAAGGCTGTTAAAGAAACGGATTGTGGGATGGTGGTGGATCTTTCAGATGAACCGGTTGTTAATTATGATGACCGGTTTCGAATGGCTTCACTCCTTTTATACAAAGATATTATTTACATGGGGGCTGATTTTAAATTTATTCCTCCGGCTAGGAATAAGATTCTACAGAAGCCCAGTTTAAGCATTATCGGGACCGGGAAACGAGTGGGGAAGACTGCAGTCAGTGTCACCATTGCGAGACTGCTGGAGAAAAAAGGATTTGATCCTGTTGTGGTGGCTATGGGACGAGGGGGGCCTTCTGAACCAGAAGTAATCATACCCAAGGAATTTGAAATAACTCCGGATTTGTTGATTGAGGTTTCAAAAAGGGGTGGGCATGCGGCATCTGACTATTGGGAGGATGCGGTTTTAGCCGGGGTTCCTACAGTAGGATGTCGAAGATGTGGAGGAGGTATGGCGGGAAGTCCCTTTTTATCCAATGTGTTGGAAGGAGCGGAGAAAACGAATGAAATGCCTCAGCGTTTTGTGATCATGGAAGGTTCAGGACCTACTTTACCCCCTGTTGAAACAGATGTTTCTATTGTGGTTGTGGGGGCAGCTCAGCCTTTGAGGCATATCATAGGTTTTTTTGGGGAATACCGTCTGATGCGATCTGACCTTGTGGTTGTGACCATGTGTGAAGAGCCTATAGCGAGCAGAGATAAAGTCGATCAGATAGAAAAAGAAATCACAAGGTTTTTTCCTAAATTGGGAATTGCCCTGACTGTTTTCAGACCGGAACCCCATAAAGATATCGCAGGGAAGAAGGTTTTCATGGCTTTGACTGCCCATCCTGTCATGGAAGAGACACTCCGCCGTTATGTCGAAGAAACCTATCAATGTACTGTTGTCAAAGTTTCAACCAATCTTTCCAATAGAAAACAACTGCGGAATGACTTGATGAAGGGATTAAAGAATGCGGATGTGCTTCTCACCGAGATAAAAGCGGCTTCTATAGATGTAGCTGCAAAAGCGGCTCAAGAGCAGGGATGCGAAGTTGTATTTATGCACAATAAATCAGTACTGGTTGGGGGAAACATAAAAAGCTTGGAAGGGGCTGTGTTCGATTTATGTAAATCTGCTTTAAGGGGGGGGCCATAATGACAGATGTGATAAAGGGAAAAAAGCGGTATCCATTCTCGAAAGGGATTTTGGCTAAATCGATCACCAGAACAGGAATTCCAATGAGAGAGATTTATGAAATAGTCAATGAGGTTCAAAGAAAAGTGAAAGGAAAAGAGAAAGATGAAGTTCACAGCAGCTATATCAAAGATCTGGTTTGTGAACGACTTCTTGTTCGAGGGTATGAGACTGAAGAGCGGTATTACCGCATAACCAGGGAAATCAAGTATCTACGAAAGCCGTTAGTGATTATGATCGGCGGGGGGACAGGGGTTGGGAAATCAACCATTGCTGCTGAGCTGGCTCATCGATTGGAAATAACCCGTTCTATTGGCTCGGATGGAATAAGGGAGATCATGAGATACATGGTCCCTTATGATTTTATGCCTGTCCTCCATGAATCGAGTTTTTTGGCAGGAAAAAGGCTTGAAAAACCATTTGTTAAAGAGAGTCTTGTTTTCGCCTTTATACAGCAGGTGAATTCAGTGGCGGAAGGAGTTCAGGCTTTTATTAAGAGGGGAGTTAGAGAAGGAATTCATACGATGATTAATGGGATTCATCTGGTGCCGGGCTATATTGACCTTTCAGATGAAAAAGACGATATGTTCTGTTTCCATTATATCCTGCATTTATCGGATGTGCAGAATCATATTCAGCAGATTTATTTCCGCTCTGAAGGAAGCCGCCGAGATCCGGAACGTTATGTTGACCATATAAACAATATCCGAGAGATTCAAAGTTTTATAAAAGATAGGGCTCAAGAAAAAGGAATCTTAATCATTGAAAATGATGACATTGATAAAACGATCCACACCATTATGGATGATATCATTACTAAATTGGAGGAGGTTAATAAATGAATCTTCGTTATCCTGCTTATTATGAACTGAAAAGGCCGATCAGGGAGATTATAACGAAACGATTGATAGGGGTGGACAGAAATTCATCTTTCAGGGATGGAGTTTCCAAGATGGTAGAGTTTCATATAAGCTCATTAGTCATTACCAACGGTAACAGAGTGGTGGGGTTTATAACAGATACAGATGTCAAGCGGGCGGTCGCAAAGGGATTATCTCCTAGTATCGAGATAGAGAAGATCATGACCACTGATTTGATTGCGGTCAATATTAGTTCATCTGTAAGAAAAGTGCTTGAGACCATGTCTAAAAATAAAATCAAGCATTTGCTCGTGGAAGAAAGAGGCAAAATGGTTGGGATTGTCACTATGCGGGACCTTGAGCACATGGTGAGGCGGAAATTGGAAACTTATATTTCAAGGGAATGAAATGAGAGTTCTTCATCTTTCAGATACTCATATAGGGGGCGCTTCAGATTTCTGCAGAGAGGCATTAGACCGGACTTTAGATGAGCTTCAAAAAGGAAAATATGATTTAGTTATTCATTCAGGTGATATCACTCAAGGGGGTCGGAAAGAGGAATTTAAACAAGCTCAAAAAATTCTATCAAAGCTTGAAATCCCTTATATTGTTTTGCCTGGAAATCATGATGCTCGATCCGGGGGGCTTTCTCTTTTTGAAAAATATATAGGTCCCTTGAATGGGGCTCGTGAGATCGGCGATGCGGTGGTCATCTATGTGAATAGTGCGTTCGAAGACAGCGATCAGGGCCGTGTTGGGATGGTGAAATTCAATATGATGCGGGAAGCTCTGAGTCGTTATAGTGAAAAGCTGGTTAAAATTGTTGCCATTCACCATCATGTCATTCCTATTCCAAGGGCTGGCAGAGAAAGAAATGTTCTCTATAATGCAGGAGACATATTGGATCTTATTTTAAATGGGGATGTTGACCTTGTTCTTTCAGGTCATCGTCATTATCCCAATATATATCAGATAGAGAATACCGTTTTTATTAATGCCGGGACATGCAGCGCCACCAAAACAAGGTATGGAGATATTAACTCATACAATATTATTCATATTGATGAAAAAAACCGGAATGTGAGAACCGTAAGAATAGGGGGAGAGGTCCAGGAATATTCTTTTCCGAAACGGGAAAAGAGGATTTTTTCTGATTTTGGGGATCGAAAGTTTAGAGCTGTGCAAATAGCCAACACTTTGATTTCTAACTCCAGGGCCTTTTTAAAACGTAATTTTGTTAATTCCGTAGATACGATAAAGCAGTTGAAGCCCAATCTTGTGGTTCACTGTGGGGGAGTTGTCAAGGAAGGTATTGCCAAAGACTATGATGAGGCGGTCAGTTATATGACAAAGCTTGATTTTCCTATTGTTTATACTCCAGCAGGTCGCGACATCAATTATCTTGGATATTACCTTTTCCCTATTTATTTTGGCGCTATTGATCAGAGATTTTCAAATGGAACCGTCTTATTCCAGGGGATATCCTCTGCTCAATATGATTCCCGAGAAGGAATTGTGGGGCCCAGCCAGAGAAAAGCTTTACTTAAGAAACTGAGCTCCAAAGAAAAAATTAAGGCTGTTTTTCTTCATCATAATGTGCTTCCTATCCCCCACAGCAGGGAAAAGGGGCTTTTGGAAGACAGTGGTGACTTATTGAGGGAACTCATAGATGCTCAAATAGATCTAATCCTGACTGGCACATCTTCTCATCCATTCGCCTCAAGGATTGAAAATACGATCGTTGTCAATGCCAATTCATTAAGTAGTGTGTACCAGCGAAGTATTTTTGGGAACTCTTTTAATATTATTGATGTCTATGAGGGGGCTATCGCTGTGTTTGAGGTCAACAGTTTATGGGGACGCAGGCGTCTTCTTGGTATATGGGAGAGAAATAAATTAGGATTAGGATTTGGGGACATCCCATAAGGTACCACCCTATTCAATTTTAAATATATCATCCAATAATGAGTCGTGGGATCTTGTTTGCAGAACATATTTTTGGAATCTCTGCTGACGTTCACTATTTGATTTGGCCATTTCCAGATAACAGGAGTTGGGATGTTTAGTGATGCAAGAAATTTTCTTTTTGTTATTGCCCCGAATCAAAACATGATAGTAACCATTATCCGTTAAGTTTCTCGAGGCTCTCGGCATGAAATTTCCTCCCTACTATTATTGACTGAGGAATTGGATCCAATTTATTACTTTGGGGAAAAAGTTATTCGGTGTGCACTCTCAATTTATAGGATGGCACCTTATGGGATGTCCCCACCCATTTATTTCAGGACTCTGATTTTGAGGTGGGAAGGATATTCGAGAGAACGATAGACTCTGTGTGTGGCCTTCTGAAAGTCAAATTCTTGGGCATGATAAATATCAGTAAATTTTTGTGGATTGCGATCGATAAGAGGGAACCAGGTGCTCTGGATCTGAATCATAATCCGGTGTCCTTTTTTAAAGCAGTGGCATTTGTCTCTCAGGTCATATTCGATCTTAGTTATCTTGTTGGGCACAAATGGTTCAGGATGTTCGTAGCTGTTCCGGTATTTACCCCGGAATACATCCCCGCCTACCAGCATCTGAAAGTGTCCCATTCTCACGTCGCATGGATTGGGCTTGTTGTCCGGAGCATCTCCTGGATAAACATCGATTAACTTGACCACCCAATCTGCATCTGTCCCTGTGGTTGACACATAAAGACTGGCTATGAGAGGACCCGCGATAGTGAGATCCTCTGTCAAGATATCTGTCTGATAAACCAGGACATCCGGCCTTCGGGCTGCAAATCTCTGGTCTTCAACCATCCACAGATGACCCTGAATTGTTCGAATCTCTGCGGTATAAGGAACCGGTTTATGTGGATCGCTGATGAAAGAATCATTCTCACCTTCTTCATAGGGAGGCTCAAAGAAGAGTTTCCCGTCGGCACGAAGGTAGAGATTCTTTTCCTCTGTTTTTTCTGGAGGCCAATGATTGTATGATTTCCACTGATTCAACCCAGTCACAAAGACTAACGCTTCAGACAGATCTAAGGACCCTTTATTTTTTAAATAATAGTTAAAAAAGGGCAGCTCTACTTTTTCTCTGAAGTATTCTCCTGTTTTTGAGTCAAACTGGATATTCCCCAGACTGTCTCCATCCATTCTTGCCCATCCTCCGTGAAGCCAGGGCCCCACCACAAGAATGCTTTTATTCTGGGGATTTTTCTCTTCAATGGTGTTGTAGATACTCATGGGGCCGAAAAAATCCTCTGCATCAAACCAACCCGCCACGTTTAAAACAGCGTGATCAATGTCTTCCAGAAAGGGAAGCATGTTCTGTTTTTTCCAGTAGTCATCATAATTGCCGTGCTCCATGTACTCATTCCAGGTGGGAACACGGCCGTGAAAGAATTTTTTATCTACTTGAGAGATAGGTCCCAATTCTAAGAAAAATTGATATCCATCGGGTGTTCCATAATCAAACCCTACCACCCTCTTTTCTGTGCTTCCGGACCTTGACTGAGCGTTGCGTGAAAGCCATGAAAAGGTATACATGAGCCGAAAAGCCCCGTTATGATGGAAGTCATCTCCGATCCACATATCTGAAGGAGATGCCTGAGGGGAGGAGGCTTTCAGTGCGGGATGAGCATCAATCATTCCCATGACAGTCTGGAATCCTGGATATGAAATTCCCCACTGTCCCACGCGTCCGTTGTGATTGGGAACATTTTTCAGCAGCCATTCAATGGTATCATAGGTGTCACTGCTTTCATCTATATCCTGAGAGCTTTGTTTGTTTTTTCTATGGGGCCTCATGACCACAAATTCCCCTTCTGATTTAAATTTGCCTCTAACATCCTGGTAGACGAAGATAAATCCTTCTTTAGCATAAGCTCTGTTTGGTCCGAGATAGAGGGGAAAACTATCGGCTTCATAACAGCCTATGGAATAAGGGGTGCGAAAGAGTAGAATAGGATAGTTTTGATTTTCGTTTTTGGGGGAATAAACCTGGGTATAAAGTTTGATACCATCCCGCATGGGAATCATATATTCTGCTTTAGTATAATGGGCCTTAATATCGAAATCTTGCCCATAAATGAGAGTAGTGGCGATTAAAAGTCCTATCCCTAAAGCAAGTAAATGGCCCTGCGGGCTCTTTTTAAATCTTTTCACAGTCAACCTCCGTTTGATAATTAACCTAAACTATTCATAAAAAAATGGCGAAATATCCATTATTATATCGTTTTCAACGATAGACATGATTTTTTCAAGAACAATGATTAGGACATTTTTCTTTTTCCTATTTTTATTTTAATCGCCATTTTTTTACCTTTCAGGCGAGCCGATCTCACAGCATCTGCTTCGTTGTAGGGCATTCGCGGTGAAGGACCCCAGCTTCATGCCCTGCGCCTTACATCTGCAGCAGCCTCGGCTCGTGAATAATCCAAGTTAAGAATCTAAAAATTCTAATCCAAATAGATAACATGGGAGCAAATCAAAGTCAAAAAACTATGATATAATGAATTTGTTTTGAGCAGGGAACGATTCTGTCATAGCCAAGCGGTTGTTTTTTCTTTAATAAGAATTTTTGTGTTATTTTTTTTCATTTTATTTGTATTGAATTTTTCTTATGCCCATGGGAGTGATATCCGCACTATTAATTTGAAAATAGCAGCGGATGAGGAATTTCGATATCAAAGCGACTGGCAGATCAAAGCGAGACGATTGATATCAAATTCTTCTCAAAAATTTGAAGAAAATTTTGGTATTCGATTTCGGATTGAAAAATTTGTATTTTGGAGTTCTGATAACAGATCTGGCTCCATGTTTGAGCTGCTTCATGATCTGAGAAAAAAAATCTCTCACAATAGCTGTGATGTGGTTATGGGTTTGACTTCTCAATTTCAAAATAGCGGAGCTATTGAATTTTCTGGAGTTGCCACGTATTTAAACAACTATGTTTTGGTGAGGCAGCTTCCATCTGAGTCCGCAATGGAACTCATAATCACTCATGAATTCTCTCATTTGTTTGGAGCTGCAGATCTCCATGAACAGGAATCCATTATGGATGAAGAGAAGCCGGGCCGGAAATTTGATGATTTCACCAAAAGGCTGATTGTTTTAAATAAACAAAGAGACTTTAATCCTTATGGTTTTCCTTTATCTAAAGACAAACAGGCTGAGGTAGTAGACCTGTATGAAAAGAGAAAGGCCCTGGGGCTTAAAGAAGAGAGCGTGAGTATGCTCCTGGCTGTTTTTTATTTGGAAATGGAAAATTATCCTTCTATGATGGAGGTATGTTTGAATCTGGTGAGGCAGAGCCCTGATTCAGCAGAGGCTCATAATTTTTTAGGAATTGTTTTGAGAAGAACCGGCCGGGTTGATGAAGCTATTGCTGAATATAAAAAGGCGATAAGCCTCCAAACTCGATTTCCGCAACCCCATTATAATTTGGGTATTGCTTATATGAAAAAAGAGCTTTTCAATGAGGCCGTAAATGAATATGAGAAAGCGCTTAAACTTTATCCTCGCTATGCAAAAGCTTATTCCAATTTAGGCTATGTTTATGTTGAAATCAATCAGGCAGATAAAGCTGAGTTGGCCTGCCGCAAAGCTCTCAAAATCAATCCCTGTTCTGCTGAAGCTCTCTCCACTTTAGGTGCGGCTCTTATTTTAAAGGGGGAATATAAGGAGGCCGAAGCGGTTTCAAAAAAGGCTCTTGAAATCAATCCTGAACTCTATGGGCCTCATAATAATTTAGGAAGTGTGTATGCCAACCTTCATAGGCTCAGTGAAGCGGTCATGGAATACAAAACAGCTTTAAAAATAAAAGATGACTATCCGGAGGCTCATTACAATCTTGGCCGGGTTTATTATATGAAGGGAATGTACAGAGAAGCAGAAAATGAATTTCTTGAAGCGATTCGCTTAAGGTCGCAATATGATAAAGCTTTTTGCAGCTTGGCTGCGGTTCATATCACTTTTGGATTGATTGAGCGGGCTGTCCAAGAATGCCGATTTGCTCTGGAGATAAATCCCAGGAATTCTGTAGCTCATTTCAACTTGGCCAATGCTCTTTATAGGAAAGGATTTCTTAAACAAGCTGAAAAAGAATGTCAACAATCTATCCAACTAGGGCTTGACACTCCTCAATCTTACAGCTTTTTGGGAATTATACTAGAGGAGACGGAGAAAAGAGGAGAGGCTGAGAAGCAGTTTCTGAAGGCACTTCAGTTAAATCCTCAATTTTTGGAAGCCCGTTTAAATCTAGCAGGCCTTTATTTTAAGATGAAAAATTTCATGAAATCTGAATTACATTATAAAAAAGTTCTTGAAATCGATCCAAAGAACGGGCAGGCATATCATTATTTAGCTTTAGTCTATTTTTACCTTAAAGATTTTGAATCCTCCATGAATTATATGACAAGAGCAGAGAATCTGGGAGTCAAAGTGAATCCTGATTTTAAAAAAGACCTTCTGAAAAAATTAGAAAAAGATAGATGCCGGACTCAATCACTTCTTTAGATATTGAGCCTTTTCAGCCACAATGAATTTCAGGAGGCTTATAATCTCGACTCTTGAATAATCTCGATAAATAACCTGGATAGCGGAGAATTGGATGCTTTTTTGTGGTTCCTATTCCCAGTGGACCTTGTAGCGTTTGATGAGAATGAGTCCCTGTTCAGACTCCTCTATTGAATAAAGTTTATTGTTTTTCCAGAGTACTGGATTTATTTTTAGAGGGATTTGAGAAATGAAGCATCCTTCTGAATCAAAGATGTCCACCATGTATTCGCCCTCTTCTTTTCCTTTTTGAAATGTCCTGACAAATATCCGCTCTTTTTCATCTAGGGTGAAAGACTGAAAAGCTGGATAATTTTTGGGAAACTCAATTCTTTCTTTCAAATTGATTGTCCCGGTTTCAGGTATGCGGTTCAATATCTCTTTTTTATCCTTATCCGTTATTTTTATGGGTTTATATTTTTTAGTGATGCTTTTTGTATGTTTTCCTTCAGGACTAAGAAATTTGATTTCATACTCTTTGGAGATTCCATAGATGATGTTTCCTTGAGGGTCTATATCGAAAACAATCATAAGCTCAAACGGATTCATTTTCCCCTGAAGTGGATTTGGAAACTCAACTCGGTCAACAGTGAAAAGTTCATCAAGATCTTGATTATATTTTTTAATGACCCACCACATTTTGTTTTCTTCCATGACTATTTCTCTTCCGACCATATTTCCTTCAGGCCCTAGGATCAATCCACCGAGAGAGGTTTTATCTGCAGTAGAAATACTCCGGAGGAATTTTCCTTCTGGAGTGAAAAAGGAAAGTCTTCGGTTTAAAACTTCTTCCACCATCAATTCTCCATTCAGAGTGATTTGGATTCCAGTGGGCATATTCAGTTCTCCTGGACCCTGTCCCTGTTTGGCAATGGTACGGGTATAGTCACCCGAAGCATTAAATACTTTGATGTTGTTGAGTCTCATATCTATAACATAAAGGATTTCCTTTTCATCTACGGCCATGAAGATAGTTTCGGAAAACACTTCATCATCGGTTCCGCTCTCTCCAACAGAGATTTCCTCAGTGAGAATCATTTTGGTAGGAACATTTTTGGGCGGATTTGGGTTTTCCCCATTGATGATGTATTTAACACCATCTAAGATTTTCGTTTTTTGAGGGAGAGCATAGGTCAAACTCAATGAAATCATGCTGAACACCAGAATCATGTAAAATATCTTTTTGTTTATTTTCATGACTATTTTCTCCCACTGTCAGTTGATATCAATATAATACGATATTTTATTAATTGGGTTCAAATAAAAGGAGAAAAAAGTGAGTCTGTTAACGCATCAATTTGCCATCAAGGATTGAAAAGCCAGATTGGAGATCTTTTTATTTTAATTTTATTTCCTTTATGATAAAAAAATAAGAGAGGTTAGTGATATGAAAATCAAGACAGTGATGATAGGGATTTTATCTGTGATAGCTTTGATATTTATTCTTCAGAATTCTAGAGTGATAACCATTCAACTTCTTTTCTGGAAGATCAGTGCTTCTGCAATTATCATGATTTTAGGGCTTCTTTTCATTGGATTCCTCATTGGATATTTATTGGGCCGGCGGTAGTTAGATCTAATGAGATCAGCCAATTAATATTTTGTATCTTCATGTATTTTGATAACTAAAGGAAGCCGGAATATGAATAAGAATGATAAATTAAACAAGCTCCAACAAGAATTAAACTCTATGGAAAGTCTTATCATCGCTTTTTCGGGAGGTGTAGACTCAAGTTTTCTTGCCAGTACAGCCCATGAAATCCTAGGCGACAAGGCTCTTGCGGTGACTTTTTTATCAGAAATCATTCCCCGTTTTGAAATTCAGGAAGCCAAAAAAGTAGCTAAAGAAATAGGGATTGAGCACAAAATAATTCCAGTAAAATTGCTTGATCATAAAGAGTTTATAAAAAATTCTCCACAAAGATGTTATTTTTGCAAAAAAATTCTTTTTTCAGTGCTCAAAAAAAAGGCAGAGGAAATGCGTTTTAGTCATGTGGCCTGTGGTGAAAATATGGATGACCAAGAGTCTTTTAGACCTGGGATGAGAGCCTGTCAGGAATTGGGGATATCCACTCCGCTTATCAAAGCAGGATTGACAAAAAAAGACATAAGAGGGTTGTCGAGGGGAAAAAAATTAAGCACTTGGGATAAGCCTTCTATGTCCTGCCTGGCTACTCGTCTTCCTTATCATACTCCGCTCACCAAAAAGGCCCTTTCTATGATAGAAGGGTCTGAGGATTTCATACGCAGCCTTGGAGTGAAGCAGTTAAGAGTCAGGCATTACGGGGAGACCGCAAGAATCGAGGTTATGCCCGATGATATGAAAGTTTTAATAAGGAAATCCATAAGAAAGAAGATTTTAAATAAACTCAGGCAAATTGGGTATACATATATTGCTTTGGATTTAAAAGGTTATCGGACAGGGAGTATGGATGAAACAGGTCAGATTGGATAACAATTATTTATGTCATTTGAGATTTAATCATGATATGATATTTTTGAAGTGAATGCTCTGTCGTTTGCCAAAATTAGCTATCTTGATGGTATCCGCTACAGCCGTGCCGTTTTAGCGGGTTGTCAAGAAGTCATTTCTCATGAAAAAGAGCTCAATAAGATAAATGTCTTTCCTATCCCTGATAGGGATACAGGCTCAAATCTAAAAAAAACATTTCAATCCATAGACTCGAGAATTCTATCCGAGGAAGGCTCTCTGAATAAGAGCAGCCAAATGATAGCAGAATTAGTGGAATCTTGGACTTTGGGATATTCCGGGACTATTTTTGCCGAATTTTTTTCAGGATTTGCAGAAGGAGTCAAAGATTTTAAAAAGATTTCAATCATAGATTTTTCCCGTGTTATGACAGAGGCAGTGGTCAGGGTCTATCAGTCATTTGAAAAACCTGTGGAGGGGACTGCTCTTTCAGTGATGAAAGCCTGGACTGAAAGCATAAGAGAATCAGTTTCAGACACAGATGATTTTTATGTCCTCTTAAAAAGATCGCATAAAAAAACAGTCTCCGCTTTAGAAAGCACTCCTGATCAGTTGAAGGTTTTAAAAAAAAATGGGGTGGTTGATGCTGGAGCGAAAGCATTTGTTTATTTCTTAAAAGGGATTATTGATTTTATAGAAAAGGGAACTTTAATCTCTGTATCTAATGAAGTCAGGGATGTGGCTCAGGGATTAAAATTAAAAGAAGAAGAGGAACAGGAAAAATTCTGTGTGGAATGTTGTGTCAGAAGCGATCCATTAGACCGAATGAATTTAGTGAAAGAACTTTATTCCATAGGCAGGGATTTGATTTTTTACAGTTCCATAAATTTTGCTAAGATTCATATCAGAACCCAGAGTCCTAAAGAGATATTATCTTGTGTTTCTGAATTCGGAGACATATCATCGGAAAGAATATGGGATTGCTCAAAAAGTCTCCCCTTTAAAAAAAAGAAGCCCCTTGCCATTGTGAGTGATACGACCTGTGATATATCTGAAGAATATGTAGAAAATAACGATATCTACTTTGTCCCAGTGAAATTTCATGCAGAAAACAAGGTTTTTACTGATAGAGTCAATATTATTCCAGAAGAGTTTTATGATATATTAAAATCTTCTTCTGAAATTCCCAAGACATCCAAACCTTCGATGAAGGATTTTATGAAAGTTTATCGGAATCTTCTTTTGCATTACAGGGCTGTTCTTTCTATTCATTTGTCAAGCGCTCTTAGCGGGACTTTCCAAACAGCTTTGCAGGCGGCTAAAAACATTGACCCCCAAAGAATAAGAGTTCTGGATAGTAAAAACCTTTCTGTGGGTCTTGGCTTAATTGTATGGGAAGCGATGCGGCTCTTAAAAAGAGGGATGGATTTGCAATCTGTTTTGAAAAAAGTAGAGCAGGCCATTCAGAATATAGAAATATTCATAGGAATTCCCACCATGAAATATTTGGTCAAAGGAGGAAGAATAACAAAAACAAAGGGGCTCTTGGCAAGGATATTTCATATAAATCCCATTCTTTCTTTAGATACCAAAGGCTCACTGATCCCCATAGGAAAAGTAATGGGAAGGAAAAAGCTGGAGGAGAAAATTTTATCACTTGTATTTACAGCTATGAAAAAAAATAAAGAACATGAAAAAGGGTTTTTTTTCACAGCGGTAGCTCATATCAATGCTTTGAATTTAGGAGAGAGGATAAGAGAAGGGATTGCGCAGAAGACAAACAAGAATCCGGTTATGGTTCTGAACGCTTCTCCGGTATTGGGAGCTCATTCAGGTCCAGGTACCACTGGGGTGGCGGTACTTAGGACTGATTTTATATAGATTTCATTGATTGTATTAAGCGCCATGAAAAGGATGAAGGTTGGCTATAAAATTTTTATAAGGAGGTCTCAATGACTGGGAAAATTAAACAGAGGTTTCTATTTTTATTTGTAATCATTCTTATTTGTTCTTTTTCTTCCTTATCTTTTACTCAAGTCAGGGGAAAAGCGCTGTATGAAAAATTAATCAAAGAAAGAGATTTAATAAAGCATGAGGGATTCGAAAGGATAAACTGGCTTCCTGATGGATCAGGTCTGTATTTTAAGGAAGAAGAAAGTTTTAAAAAGATAGATATCAAAACGGGGGATAAAGAGGACCTGTTCGATGAGGGAAAAATTATCTCTCAATATAATAAGCTTACTGGGAAAAGTATTGACAGACTTCCTTTTAAGGATTTTGAGTTTATAAACAATGGAAGAAAAATAAAGTTTAAAGTTAAAAGCAAGGCTTTTATCTATGATCTTAATTCTTATGAAATGATTTCTTATGTACCGGAAAAGGAAATTGTGGGTGTTCGGGGAAGGATATATTCTGAAGTGTTGTCTCCTAATCTTAAATACCGAGCTTATGTACGTGATTACAATCTTTATATAAAAGATTTCGAGGAAAATGAGACTGCCTTGACTAAAGGAGGGCACAAAGACCTTCGCAAAGGTTTCCCAGATTGGGTCTATCCGGAGGAGCTGAGTCAGTACGATGCATTCTGGTGGTCCCCTGATTCTTCAAAAATCGCCTATATGGAATTTGATGAGAGCCCTGTGAAGAAGTATCCTATTGTTCATGATATAGATCCGATCCCTCCCTTAGAAATGCAGAGTTACCCAAAATCAGGCGAAAATAATCCTATTGTGCAGTTCTATCTTGTTGATATTAAAAGTCAAAAAACAGTAAGAGTTCAAACGGGCATCAACACAAATGTTTATCTTTTTAATGGGAAATGGACTCCCGATGGAAAATATTTCACCTATCAACGACTTAACAGGCTCCAAAATGTTCTGGAGTTATTTATTGCTGATATCAAGACTGGGGAAGTGAAGATGATTCTGAGAGATGTCGACAGATGCTACATAGAGGCTGATGATGACCTGAAATTTTTAGAAGATAACAAGCATTTCATCTGGACTTCTGAGAGGAGTGGATGGAAGGAGATTTATCTTTATGATATTTCGGGCAATACAGTCAAACAATTGACTCAATCCGAGCTTCCTGTCAATCGAGTGGTGGGAGTGGATGAAGAATCAGGCTGGGTCTATTTCAGTGGACAGGAGAACAGAGGGTTAGAATCTTATTTTTATAGGGTAGGGATTGACGGCAAAGGTTTCGAGAAGTTATTGACGGAAACCGGTACTCATAGTGTATCTATGTCTCCCGACTGTAAATACTTTATAGATTCTTTTTCTTCATTCAATCATCCATTAAGAATAAGTCTCTATACAGCGGATGGAGAGAAGGTAAGGGAATTGGGTCATTCTGTGGTCACAAAAGAGTTTAAAGATTTAGCTTTGATTGAACCAGAGCAATTTGTTTTTGAGTCTGCGGATGGAAAATATAAATTAGACGGAATTTTGTTTAAGCCTGCCCATTTCAATGAAGAAGAGAAATATCCTTTAATCATGTCCATTTATGGGGGTCCTGGAGCCAAGCGGATTTACAACAGATTCCAGTTGAACAGCCGCAGTCAAGCCCTCGCTCAATTGGGTTTTATTGTGGCATCCATCGATCACAGAGGGGTATCTGGAAGAGGCAAAGACTTTCAGAATCTGATGTACATGAATTTGGGTCAAATTGAATTGGCAGATCATATCGCAGCCGTTAAATTTTTGACCCAGAGGCCCTATATTGATGAAGACAGAGTGGGTATTTACGGTCATTCCTATGGAGGTTATTTGACGTGTATAGCCATGCTGAAAGCCCCGGATGTTTTCCATGTGGGAGTGGCTGGGGCGCCAGTGACGGATTGGAGAAATTATGACACCATATACACAGAGAGATATATGAGAAGACCCCAGGATAATCCTGAGGGATACGAAAAAGGATCTTGCATGAGTTATGCTAAAGACCTGAAAGGCCATTTGGCACTTCACCATGGAACAGTGGATAATAATGTCCATCCTGGCAATACAATCCAATTGATTCAGGAATTATTGAGACATAATAAGAAATTTGATTTGATGATGTATCCGGAGCAGAGACACGGAATCCGTTTTGATCGCTATGAAGAAGCAAGAGTCGAATTTTTCATAGAACACTTAAAACCGGATATTAAATAGAAATTTTGAGTCGATTTATTTTGATGAAAAGCTGAATATCTGGATTCTGTTGTTATCTCTTTCCACAACATAGACTAAGCCTTGAGGATCAACCAATAGACCTACAGGAAAATTCAATTGATTGTCTTTGATCCCTTGGCTTCCCCATTCCGTGATGAAGAATCCGTTTTCATCAAATTTTTGAATTCGGTGGTTATAGGTATCTGATATGTAAATATAGTTGTGATTGTCAATAAAAATCCCTGTGGGTCTGTCAAATTGACCGGATTCAGTGCCTCTATCACCCCAACTTAAAATGAACTCTCCATTACTGTTGAACTTTTGCAGTCTTGTTTGATCTGTGACAAACACTTCATTTTTTTTATTAACAAAGATCCCTGCTGGATAAACAAAATTTCCTTCTGTGAAGCCCTTATCTCCCCAAACTTCTTTTAAAACTCCTAAATCAGTGAACTTTTTTACTTTATGATTACCTGAGTCAGCTACATACACATTATGCTCGCTGTCCAAGGCAATTCCTAAAGGTGTGTTGAATTCAGTATCTCCAGGGCCTTCTTTTCCCCAAGACAAGACAAAATTTCCTTTTTTGTCAAACTTCATGACGCAGTGTTTCTTTATATCCGTGACGTAAAGATATCCCTCACTGTCCACAGTGATTCCAAAAGGGTTTTTTAGTTTTCTGAGACCCCGTTTGTTGTCTGTCAGGTCCCCGCTGAACACTCCTTCCGGTCTGAATTTTTTTATTTTCAAATCACTTTTATCTACGATATAGAAGTTGCCTTGGTTGTCTCTTGCTATTCCTGTGGGAGCCTCGAAAAATTTTGTATCTATTTTTCCCCACTGATCAACTTTATCATATTCCCTTGATTTGAGAGTGACTTCTAAATTAAAAGGCCCTTGGCCCTGAGAGACTTCAAAATCTTCTTCCCAATCTTCAAAATGATTTTTTGTGATCTTTAATTGATGGATTCCAAATTCCAAGAAAGGAAGGATTTCATTGGTTTCTTTGTCAATGTATTTTCCATCAAGATAGATTTTTGCTCCAGAGGGAATAGACCTAATTTGGACTTTTCTACCGCTTTTCTGGAGAATGAATTCTTTTTCACTGGTTTCAGCTACCAAGAAGATCTCTGCTTTAATGGTTTCGTAACCTTCTTTTTCAATTTCGATGGCCAATTCGCTAGATTCTGATTTAATGGTTTTAGGAGTGCTGCCTACCTGGGTTCCATTTAGTTTTAGAATCGCATCCTGAGGTTTTGTGGATATCTTTAGATAATAATTTTCAATGAGACCTAGGTATTCTTTTTCTGCAAGACTTATTATTTTGTCTATATTTGGGTCGTAAATATTTCGGGATATTTCGAGGGCATAGGAATGATCAACCTCAAACATATTTTTCATTTCTTTAAGAGCTGAATATTCTTTTTTTTGAGCGGCATAGCCCAGTCCTCTCCAGAGATATATTTCTACGGCTAATTTTTTCTGGGTTTCAGGGTCCTCAATTTTGAATAACTTTGCAATCAGAGGACTTAATGATTCTATGGCTTCTTTGATTTGAGTTTCTTGGCGAATTAATTTTTTACTGTCTTCAATGGAGCCCTCTATTTCTGCAATGATTTCTTCCTGTGTTTGTTCTTTATCTAGGAGAGGTTCTGAATCACTTGGCTGGGCTTCTTCCGAATCCACCACTTTAACCAGCATTTCGTGAATGAATCCGGTTATTTCTTCTCCTTCCTTATTAAAGATGATTTTATACCATTCCCCTTGTTTTTCTTGTCCTATAAGATTTGTGCCAATGTTGACTTGGGCAATGTTCTCGCCGCCTATTTCAGGAGTTAATTTTATATGGGCGTTGTTGACGATAACTTCCAATTTAACAGAAGCAAAAGTCAAGTTTACAAGAATGATGATAAAAGTCAGGCATTTGAAAGAATTCTCCCTAAACCAAATCCCCCATTTTTTCATTTTTTTAGTCTAATAAATATTATCAGAAATTAATACTAAATATCAATGATTTTCCAGCTATTTCCAATCCTTTTCATCCCCCAAATTTTTATTCCATCGAACAGGACTTTTCTCTGGTTTGTTTTTTTATAAACAGCTATGAGCAGTTGGGAGAATTCTACTTTGGCTTCTCTGGTGTTATTAAAACTAACGGCTATATCAGAATAAACAGATTTAATATCTTCATAATGATTGAAAAGAAGTATCAGGTCAGATTTTCTCTGTTGTAAAGTATTTTCGGACCCTATGTCAGCAATAATAGAATTCATATCTTTTTCTTCTTCCGCTCTTCTTTGCTTTTCAAGTATGTTCTTTATTTCAATTTGAGACAAAGCTGTGTCAGCCAGATAAATATACTTTTTAGCTTCTTGATTTTCTTTGTCTAATTTCAGAATATTTTTCATGGCATCTATACATTTGATATAGCTTTTTTCTTTGTAATGATTGATCCCTGATTTGAGATATTTAGATATCTCGTCACTTCCAGATTTATTTTGAATTTCATTTTGTGCTTTTTTAAGGTAGTCTTTAACTGTTAGTTCTTTGATTATCTTAGCTGGGAGAAGAGGGGATTCGGCTGTTGTTTCTATGGATTTTTTAGATTTAATTAAAGGCAGATCTATTTTTCCTTTAAGCAGCAACAAGGAAGCTGTTGCCATAATAAAAAAGATAATCACTGCTGTAGAGATTCTGAGCCAAAGTCTTTTTGTTTTTTTTTGAGTTTTTTGTGGTGATATTTTTAAATTTTCCTGAAGATCAAGCTTGAGTTGATCACATGTTTGATAGCGTTTCTTGGGGTCTTTAGATAATGCTTTTGATATAATGGATTCAAATCCTTGGGGAAGTGCTTTTTTTATCTCTGTTGATGAAAACGGCTCTTCATTGATGATTTTGTAGATAATTGTGGTTATGCTTTCCCCGTGAAAGGGCCTTTTTCCGGTAAGAACTTCGTAAAGGAGAACTCCCAGAGAAAAAATATCAGAACATTTATCTGCTTTTTCTCCCATCACTTGTTCCGGTGACATGTAACTGGGTGTGCCTATAGTCTTTCCTGTTTGAGTGATGGTGGATGTCTCCACTCTGGCAATACCAAAATCAACCAAATAGGGATTTTCTTCTTGGTCTATAAGTATATTGGCAGGTTTTATATCCCTGTGGATGATCCCTTTTTGATGAGCATATCCTAAAGCATCGCAGATTTGGGTCAAAAGACGGACAGCTTTCTCAACAGGCATTTTTTCACCTGAAGAGATGGTTTTCTGAAGACTTTGTCCTTCGATGTACTGCATAACGATATAGGTCATATTTTCACTTTCCATCACATCATAAATAGTGACTATATTTGGATGGATGAGTTTTCCAGCCGATTGGGCTTCTCTGATAAAGCGCTTCATTATTTCTTCACGGTCGGATTCTTCGGATATGACATCAAATCTTATGGCTTTGATTGCCACCACTCTATTGATGTCTGGATCCAGAGCTTTATAAACCACACCCATCGCTCCTTTCCCAATGGTATCCAAGATTTTGTATTTTCCGATTTTTTTGTTGTTTTTCGGCATGTAACTCTCTTCAGTCTATTTTATGAGTGATTTTAACTCATGTCTTTGGTTATTTATGAAAATATCCCGTTCGCTCTATGTTCCAAAAAATTATATATTATAATAAATAGAGTGGCAACTTTTTTTGGGAAATTTAATTGACCCCCGGTTGACATTTTTTTTATCTCAAATATAATTATTAATGTGACGGGGGCGAATTGGGTTTGACGGAGGTAAAGAGACTGAGGAAGCATGTCGAGGTCCCGCCCACCTCGTTAATCAGGTGGAAATTTATAAGTGCAGAATCAATGCCATTAGCTGCCTAAAAAGAGGCAAGCCGTTTCTTTAGTGCTTTCCTGTGGCGCTTAAGAAACGTCGACGAGCAGGATAGCGAACCTGGATGGCTTCTTGCCAGGCGAGCGAATTTTTAAGGAGCTGACTTCAAGGTAGTTTTCCTCTTCAGCAGCCTTGGGGTGAGAAAACCGAAGAGGATAAGCATGTAGAGTCCTCTTGTTGAATGCCTTCGGACGCGGGTTCGATTCCCGCCGCCTCCATGAATGTTGTTTCTAATTTTAAAATGAAAAAGAATCTGATAGGTTTCCTGGCCTTCTTCATATCTATCCAAGGATTTCTTTTTTCACAAACAGATCCCTTTATCAAATTGTCCGTTAGAGATTACTCTGATTTCTCTCGTGTTTTTATCGAGTCATCTGAGCCATTGAGAGCAAGTACTGAAATGAGCGGTTCTTATATTATGGTTAGAGTCAGAGCTGATAATTCCTTTCGTATTCATCAGCAAGCTTTCCAAAGCAACCGAGTGAAATCTGTTGAATGGGTTAAGGGCTCTGACTATTATGTTTTTACGATCAAAACTGTTGATGAGGATTTTGATTATGAGCATTCTTTTTCACGGCATTCTTCAATTGTTTTCATAGATGTGAATGTTTCATCTGATGAAAATGGAGAGAGCCCTAATAATTTAAATTCTTATAATGCAGAACGTAATTCAAATTCTTCCTCACACGCTGCTCAAGAAGAGGAGTTAAAGACTATCGTTATTGATCCAGGTCATGGGGGACTTGAATTGGGTGCCGAAGGTAGGTTTGGCACCCAGGAAAAGACCATTACTCTTCAGATTGCCCTTAAGTTAAAAAAAATAATTGAGAGGAACCTTCCTTACCGGGTTCAGCTCACAAGAGAAGAAGATGTTGTCGTTTCTTTGGATAGAAGGGCTGCTATCGCCAATAATTACAAAGCCTCTGTTTTTATCAGCATCCACGCTAACGGATCTTATAGGAAGACAGCTCGTGGGTCAGAAACATTTTTTTTGAGCTTAAATGCGACAGATGAAGAAACTCGCAGGCTTGCTTATATGGAGAACAATTCCACTGAATTGGAGAGCATCCAGAGTGATCATGCGGACGATATAAAGTTGATTTTATGGGATATGGCTCAGTCATCCTATATTCGGCAGAGCAGTATCCTTGCCGAAAAAATTCAGACAAAACTCAACACTCTAAGCGGAACTTTCAACAGAGGGGTTAAACAGGCTCCATTTAAGGTATTAACAGGTGTGGCCTGCCCTGCTGTTCTGGTTGAGACTGCGTTTATTTCAAATCCTGAAGAGGAAAAAAAATTAGCGACAGACGAATTTCAGAGCAGTATTGCCCGAGCAATCTATTTAGGACTTGAAGAATTTCTGGAAGGATACACTCACTAAAAAAGACATGGAATTCAAAAAATTAATTCTCCCTGGGACTCTTTTTGTCTTGTTGATTATTCTATTAATAGTCTTTTTTAGCAGTAAGGGAAAAGAAAAGACACCTGAAAGGGCTCCAGCCGATTTGGCCGAGGAAAGCGTTCCTCCAGATCAAGAGATAGAGAAAAAAAATTTTGTTTTGTTTTTTGTTTCTGAAAAAAACTATCTGCTGTGCAAAGAGGAGAGAGAGATACCTCTTGAATCTACCATAGAACACCAGATAGAACGTCTTATTGAAGAACTAGTTCTGGGTTCTGAGGAAGGATTATTGTCGCCTCTGCCTAAAGAGACAAAAGTCAGGGCTGTGTACATCACTAAAAATGGAATTGCTTATGTTGATTTTTCTCCGGAGTTTCAAACAAAACACCCCTCGGGGTCCTCTGCAGAAATTTCTTCCATATTTTCTGTTGTCAATTCCGTTACCTATAATTTTAGATCTATTAAAAGAGTCTTTATTTTGATTAATGGAACAGAACAGGAGACATTGGCGGGCCATGTTGATCTCAGGAAGCCGTTTCTTCCCCGTTATGACCTTATGAGCGATTAGTTGGGTTATTCAATTGGATTATTCATAAAAAATCCTCAGTTTTCAGGATGGTCAAATGGCAAAGCTGCCTAGGGTCGTTATCGTCGGATTTCCAAATGTGGGGAAGTCAACTTTATTCAACAGACTTCTTGGAGAAAAAAAAGCTATTGTCCATTCTTCCCCAGGGATGACACGTGACATGAACTCAAGCGTGTGCACTATAAAGGATAAGAAATTCAACCTTATTGATACTGGAGGGTTTTTCGACTCCAAAACAGATCCCATCACAGCTCAAGTAAAGCTCAAAGCTTGGGAAGCGTCAAAGCAGGCTGATGTCTTGATATTCATGCTTGATGCCAGAAAAGGGATTCTGCCGTCTGAACAAGAGCTTTATATTTCACTTAAGAAGCTGAATAAGCCTATCATTTTAGTTGTGAATAAAATAGATTCACTAATTATGGAAAGGGAGAACTTAGGGGAATTTTTTAGTTTGGGAGAACCCTTGATCATCCCGATATCTGCAGAGCATAAGAGGAATATTGAGAAACTTGAAAAGGCTATTTATAGGGCCATACCCAGAAAGCTTTATGAAGAAGAAATAAAGCCGTTAAAAATTGCAATTGTAGGAAGGATTAATGTAGGAAAATCTTCTCTTGTCAATCTCATTATTGGGGAAGATAAGCTTATCGTGAGTGATACTCCAGGGACCACAAGAGATAGTATTGATACACTTATTTTAAGAAACAGCCGACCTTTTTGTCTTGTTGATACTGCTGGGATTCGAAAATTAAGCAGGACCAAGGATAAAAAAGAAAAGGCAGGTATCATTGCAGCGAAGAAGAACATCAAGAAAGCAGATGTGGTGTGTCTTCTCATGGATTCAACTGAGTTTCCAACCCGTCAGGACGCAGCCATTGCCCATTTGGCTTATGATTCCGGGAAACCACTTATGCTGGTTTTGAATAAATGGGACTTAATCCCCTCTAAAGAAAAAGTTTATGAAGAGTTCAAAGAAAAAGCCTACAAAAAACTTGAGTTTGTTTCTTATGCACCTCTGGTTTTCATATCATCGCTGACTGGGAAAAGAGCCATCAAAATATTAGATTGTGCGGCAGAGATTTATGACAACGCAAGGAAGAGAATTCCAACTCCTCAACTCAATAGGTTTCTGAACTATGTCAATCAGAGTCATCCTCCTCTGTCAAAACAGAAAGCAAAGATTAAAATTAAATATATGATTCAAAAAAGTGTCCTTCCACCAGCTTTTGTTCTTTTTACTCACTCTCAAGGCTCACTTTTGCCTTCTTATCAAAAGCATTTTTCTGTTCTATTGAGAGAAAAATTTGATTTATGGGGGACTCCGATCCGACTTCGTCTTAAAAGGAATTAGGATGTGAATAAAACAAGCATGTTTTACTTGACTTTAATGAGGCTTTTTATTATAAATTTAAGTTGTTTAAATGAATCGATATAAAGATTAAGGAGGTTATAATGTCTATAAAAAAGATAAATCTTGCTCTGATTGTTGTGCTAGCTGTTATCATCCTTTTTGCTGCAGTCAGCTGTGAGAAACTTCAAATCAGTAAATTAAAAGCCAATCATTATTTTTCTAATGCCAATCAAGCTTTTTCAGAACAAAAATACAGAGATGCCATAGAAAATTATGAAAAGGCGTTAGAATTGAACCCAAATCTAGTCCAGGCTTACCGTTTTTTAGGAGAGAGTTATAAAGCTGTCTATAGCCCGGGAGTTGATACTGAGAGAAATAACGAACGTGCTGAACAGGCCCTCAATGCTTTGAAAAAAGCCTACGAAATCAGCCCAGATAACGAGGCTATTATACATTCATTGGCGGATATGTATGATAAGTTGAGAAATTTTGAGAAATCTGAAGAATTGTTTTTAAAGGTTTTAGAAATGAATCCTACAGACATGAGTAACTATTATGTCGTGGCTGAATTCTATAAAAAATATGCTGGCAATCAGGATCAGAAAGAAGAGGGAGAGAAAGCGGAGAGTGAGGGGAAAACGTCTTTTGAAAAAGCAGAAGAGATGTATCTAAGAAGAATTGAGCTGGAACCTATCAATCCTCAGGGCTATGCCTATATAGCCCAATTTTACGAAGATTTGGAGCTCAGTGTAGCTCGGATAGATAAAGCCTTTTTTTATCACGATAAAAGGACTGAATTAGAAGCTGACAATCCCAAGGCTTGGCTTTCTAAGGGAGTTAACAGATGGTCTAAGGCTTATCGACTGCAGAACAGACTTACGAGACAGCAGCGGTTAGAAGCGGCTAAAGAGGGAGAAAGGTGTTTGCTTAAAGCAAGTGAGCTGGATCCAAAGTATCCGGAGCCTTATTCTTGGCTGAGTGTTATATACCAGAGTGTGTTGGCTAAAATTGATCCTGATAGAGCCCAGCGTTATATTGAGGATGGTCAGATGTACATCGATAGATTTAAGGAAGCTCGAGAAGCTGAGGCAGAAAGGCAAAAGTTAGAGAAAAAATTAAAAAAGTAAGTTAAGTTATCAATCTCTGTTCCCTATTTCAATTAATAGAAATATATATTTTTCACTTAAGGGTGGGAGCTTTTTTTGTCCTAATTAGATGTTCATACCTTTAAAAGATGACAATCCTACGAGTCGTTTTCCATACGTCACTGTATTTTTAATTGGGATCAATTGTTTGATTTTTCTCTATCAGGTATTCTCTCCTACTGGTTTAGAGTATTCAATCATCAAAATGGGAGTTATCCCTTATGAGATAACTCATTTAACCAGTCTATCGGGAGTTCCCAGGATGTCGCCGCCATTGACTCTGCTCACCTCCATGTTTCTTCATGGAAGCCTTTTTCATCTTTTGGGAAACATGCTCTATTTGTGGATATTTGGGAATAATGTAGAAGATTATCTAGGATCGGTCCGGTTTGTTCTTTTCTATTTTTTATCAGGATTGGGTGCAAGTTTGTTTCATATCATTTTCAACTTCAATTCCACTATTCCTGTTATAGGAGCCAGTGGTGCGATTGCTGGGATTTTGGGAGCGTACTTGATATTATTTCCGCATGCTAAGGTACTAACATTTGTTTTTCTCATTTTTATTATAAGAATCATTCCCATTCCAGCCGTTTTTGTTCTTGGAATATGGTTTCTTGGCCAATTAATGAATGTGGGCCTAGGGGGAGGGGTGGCCTGGTTTGCTCATATAGGGGGTTTTCTACTGGGAATATTTTTGATCAAACTGTTCAATCCCATAAGAGCTAGAGTTAATTTTAATTAATGGTTAATTGTTTTTTTGCTATTTACTCTTCACTATTGACCATTTGACCTTTCTCTGAAATAGTTGACAATTATCTGAAGATTTAGTATATTTTTTCATCAATATTAGTATATTTTACTATCATTATTTTCTATACTGTTAATTCTAAGGATTGATATTATGAAGACTTACATACCGAAAAAAGGTGAAATTGAGAGAAATTGGTGGCTCATCAATGCAGAAGGAAAGATTCTAGGAAGACTTGCTACTGAGGTAGCAGGGTTGCTTCGAGGGAAGGAAAAACCTCAGTATGTAGATTTTTTAGATTGTGGAGATTACGTCATTGTGGTCAATGCAGAGAAAATCAAGATTTCTGGAGATAAGTTGGCTAAGAAAAAGTATTATTCCTATTCAGGATATCCTGGAGGAATAAGAGAAAAGAGTTTAGGGGAATTGATTGAGAAGAAACCTGAAGAAGTTATAAAAAAGGCTGTTTTAGGGATGATTCCGAGAAATAAGCTGGGTCAGGCCATAGTTAAAAAACTTAAGGTTTATCGAGGGCTTGATCATCCTCATAGAGCCCAGAATCCCCAGGAATATAAGTTTTAGGAGGAGATTTGAGTTTAATACAATATTACGGAACAGGGAGGCGGAAGTCATCTGTAGCGAGGGTCTATCTCAGACCAGGTAAAGGTGATATCACATTATATGTTAATAAGAGGTTACAGCCATTTAAAAATTTTTTTTCGATTGAAAGTTACCAAAAGACAATAAAAAAGCCTTTACTTTTAACTGAAACAGGTGATAAATTTGATCTTTTTATCCGAGTCAATGGGGGAGGAGTTTCAGGTCAAGCAGAGGCGATTAGATTAGGTGTGGCCAGGGCTTTGGTTGAGTTCAATAAGGAGTTGAAGCCAAGATTAAAAGAGGCAGGATTATTGACCAGAGACGATAGAGTGAAGGAAAGAAAGAAGTATGGACTGAGAGGAGCCCGTAAAGCCCCTCAATATCACAAGAGATAAACGGAGGGATACAGTTGGTTTCAGTAAACATGAAAGAATTATTAGAGGCAGGAGTTCATTTCGGTCATCAGACAAGGCGATGGAATCCAAAGATGGAGGAATATATTTTCTGCCAAAGAAACGGGATTTATATTGTTGATTTACAAAAAACCATAAAGATATTTAAAGAAGCCCTGGATTTCATAGGTGAGGTGATTGAGGGAGGTAAAGAAGTTCTTTTTGTAGGGACTAAGAAACAGGCTCAGGATATTATCCGAGAATATGCAGAAAAATGTGAATCTAATTATGTGAATCAGCGGTGGCTTGGGGGACTTCTAACCAATTTTGATGAGATCAGAAAAAGCTCTGATAAGCTGATTGAACTTGAAGAGATGAAAGAAGATGGGCGTTGGGACCTTCTTTTAAAGAAAGAGCAGTCAAAACTGGATAAAGTTTATAAAAAGCTCCAAAGAAATATAGGTGGAGTCAAGAATATGAAGGAACTGCCTGGACTTATTTTTATAGTTGATTCCATGAAAGAGGATATAGCCGTAGCTGAAGCCAGGAAAATTAATATACCTATTGTGGCTATTGTTGATACGAACGGGAATCCCGATAATATTGATTTTCCTATTCCAGGAAATGATGATGCTTTAAGGGCCATAGAGCTTTTCACTTCAAAAATTGCGGAAGCTGTCATTGAGGCAAAGAAAAAACGTCTGGAAAAGGAACTTCTGGAGTCAGAGAAGGAAGAGGAGACTGGAGAGGAAGAAGCTACTGATTTATCTGAAAAGGCGGATGTGCAAGAGACTCCCGAACCTGAGGAATCAGATAAATCTGAAGTCAAAGAGGAAGAGAAACCGGATCTCGAAGAGATCTCTTCTGGGAAGGATGACTCTGCCTCCAAGAAAGGTCCCGAATCATCTAAGAAGCCTGAATAAGGAAGGATTTAATAAAATGAAAATCACAGCAAAACTAGTTAATGAGCTACGTCAGCAAACTGGAATAGGCATGATGGATTGTAAAGAAGCACTTCAGGAAACTGACGGAGATATTGAGAAGGCAATTATATATTTAAGAAAAAAAGGATATGATAGAGCTAAAGAAAAAATGGGCAGGAAAACCACTGAAGGGATCGTGGGTTCCTATATCCATTCCAACAATAAGTTGGGAGTTTTAGTTGAGGTAAATTGTGAGTCTGATTTTGTGGCAAGGAACGATGAGTTTAAGGGATTAGTGAAAAATATCGCTATGCACATTGCTGCAGCCAATCCAGAGTATATCAATCCAGATGAAGTTCCTGAAGGCATCATTGAAAGGGAGAAAGAAATTATCCTTGAGCAATTTAAAGATTCGGATAAGCCTGCTGAAATTTTAGAAAAGATTGTGCAAGGCAAGCTGAAGAAGTTTTACTCTGAAGTTTGTTTATGGAATCAGCCTTATATTAAGGACGATAAAATAACCATAGGAAAATTAGTTTCGACCTATATTACCAAATTCGGTGAAAATATTAAGATAAACAGATTTGCAAGGTTTTCAATAGGCGAGTTATAAAGAATCAAATGCTGGAAGAAAAACCGGAATATAAGAGGGTTCTTTTAAAGCTTTCCGGTGAAGCTCTTTTGGGAGATAAATCTTTCGGGATCGACGTTCAAACGGCAAAATCTATTGCTCAAGAAGTCAAGGAACTGCATGATTTAGGAGTACAAATTGCCGTAATGATAGGTGCGGGGAATATATTCCGTGGTATTAAAGGTCATGAAGTGGGCATAGATAGGGTATCCGCTGACTATATGGGTATGCTGGCTACGATTATCAATGGGATTGCCCTGCAGAATATTATGAATAAGGAAGGCCTGTCAGTAAGCTTAATCTCTGCTATAGAGGTCAGAGCGGTGGCAGAGCCTTTTATTCAGAGGAAGGTTGTCCGTGACCTAGAAGAAGGCAAAGTTGTTGTGTTTACTTCAGGGATAGGGAGCCCTTTTTTTACCACGGATACCGCTGCTGCGATGAGAGCCTTAGAAATAGATGCAGAGGTGATTTTAAAAGCCACTAAAGTGGATGGTGTCTATTCTTCTGATCCTGTTATAGATAAAGATGCAAAAAGATATAAGCGAATAAGACACATGGATGTCCTCAAAAAGAACCTAAAGGTTATGGATGCCACGGCTGTTTCCCTTTGTAAGGATAATGGCCTGCCCATCATCGTATTTGACATAAAAAGAAGGGGGAATATTAAAAAGGTTGTTTTGGGAATGGATGTGGGGACAAGAATATATTAATTGAACCAATTGTTTTGACTTATAAATTTATTTTGTTAAGAGGATAGGATCATGGTCAAACAAGAATTGAGGGACTTAGAGAAAAAAATGAATAACTCTGTTGAGCATTTTAGAAAATCTCTATCCAAGTTAAGAACCGGCCGTGCCAATATCATTATTTTCGAAGATATTAGGGTTGATTATTATGGAGTACAAACCCCTATCAATCAAGTATCAACTCTGGCCATACCTGATCCCACTTTGATTACCGTTAAACCTTATGATTCATCAATGGCTGAGGACATAGAGAAAGCAATCTTGGCTGCCGATTTAGGTCTGAATCCTATAAATGAGGGTCAGATAATAAAAATTCCCATACCTCCTTTAGATGAAGAAAGAAGGCAGGAGATAGCCAAGCGAATAAGAAAGATGATGGAAGAAGAAAAGACGGCTCTGCGTAATATGAGGAGAGACTCAAAAGAAATGATAGAAGAGATGGAAAAGGAAAAAGAGATTACTGAAGATGATAAATTTTGGGGTTATGATAAACTTCAGGAGATTTTGGATAAAAATTACAAAAAAGTTGAAGATATGGCTGAGGCCAAGCAAAAAGAGATCCTTGAGCTTTAATTACAGTGAGCTTATAGATGCTCTGGATTTGTCAGGTTTTTATTTTCTCTGAGTTCTTTCTTTGAAACCAGTTTTCAGTTGTTCCGAATTTTGTCCTGATGGCAACTCCCCAAGCCGTGGCCGTCAAAAAGAAAGAGAGGACAGGGCCAAAGACAGGGATACAGGTCAGCAGGGTTATCAGAATAAATCCCCAAAAAATTGAGAGAATTAGAGAAGGATGTTTGCTTCCCAATGATTTAGAGAGGCTGTTTCCCGCAAAGTGAAAAAGAACCACATTTCCAAACACCTTGAATACCACAGCGAGCAGGATTAAAGAGAGAAGAATGGGAATTCCTATGATGAGTAAAGAAAGAAGAGCTGAAAATAAGCAAAGGGCGATGAATATAATCAAACTCAACAGTCCTATTCCTATAACAGGCCCAAAAGACTTCTTAATCTGATCAGATGCATAAGTTATTTGCCGGGGAAGATCCAGGGCTTTATCGATTTTTTTCCCCATCTCTTTAAGCTCAAGTTCTTTATAGGCTGGCCTTTCATCTGATTCGATCTGAGGGGGAGTAAAAGTTTCATTTTCTTTAAAAGGATGATCCAGTGATAAATATTCGGTTTTTTTCTTTCTCCAATGATCAATAATGTGGTTGGATGCAATTTTATAAAGCCAGGTTTTGAATTTATACCTGGGATTGAAGGTGTGCAGAGATTTATAAGCTTTTATGAATACTTCTTGGGTGAATTCAAGAGCCAGATTATAGTTCTTGAGAGTATGGCCGATATAATTGATGATTGGATTTTGATATTTTCGAACGGTCATCTAAAGGATTTGTCATCGCCTTTTATGGTATTTTTTACAAGTACTTTATCTTCACTCATGGAGGATTGTTAATCCCCTAAATTACATACGTTTTTTTGAAACGATGATTTTTGATGAGTTTATTTTATTATTTCAACGTCACCTGGCACATTCAGTTTGAAAATATTTTCATCTAAATCAATATTTGTTTTAATGTCTTTAAATATGAATTCCTGTTTATTTCCTGCCCAGTCATAAAAAGTTGCCCTTGTGATAAATAAAGATTTTTTATTGATATCAAGAAGTATAAAATTTTCCATATTTTCATTTTTAGGAATTAACTTTATGTGAAATGATTTATCGTCAACTCTATCTTCTTCATTTAATTCAATAGAATAATCTTGAGAGATGTTCTCCTTTCCTGAGAGAAGGGACATGATGTTTTGACCCTGTTCTTCTTCGGTTATATCTTGGATCAACAGCTGATTATCTTCTGGGAAGTAGTATTGGATTTTGTTTTCCATTAAAAGGACTGTCTTTTCTTCAGGGTCAGCATAAACCCACTTCATCAAACCCGGTTTTTTAAAGTAAACCTTTCCGTACTCTTTAAGAGGAGTCGTGACTGAGGAAGAATAATAGACCTGTTTAAATTCAGCTTGAAAAGAATTGAGTGAGCGGAGTTTCTGCTCGGTCCTTTGGGCAATATCCTCAGCGCTTTGAAGAAAGATAGAGAAGAAAAAAAACACGTAAAGAATGAATGTTTTCATTTGGATTCCATTATATCAAACAATTTGTCTGAGGTCTTGTTTTTTAAAGGATACCTTTTCAATGAGGATCCTTTTTGTTATAAAACCTATTATGCATGCCATTTATTTTGCATTTCTTTTGGGTTTTATTGGACTTTTAATTGGGGTGAGTTTTCTATTTTCTACTCGGATGAAAAGCATACAGGATTTTTTCTTAGCTTCTCGCAGACTCCCTGGGTTTTTAATTTATTTATCAGTTACCGCATCATGGATTGGGGCGACTTCGACTCTCGTATCCGTAGATGAAGCCTATATGAACGGATTGAGCTCATTCTGGATCATGGGTTTTCCTGCGGTAGCCACCGTTCTTATTTTTGTTTTTTTCTTAGCTTCTCGTATCCATAAACTTCCCACTGTCAGTCTGCCTGACCTTGTGGAAATGCGGTATGGGAAAGCTGTTCGGCATTTGTCTTCACTTCTCATCGTTTGGTATATGGTGGTGTTAGCGTCAAGCCAGATGGTAGCTGCAGGAAGGTTTTTGAGTCAATTTGTTGGGACCACTTACATGAATGGTCTGTTGTTAGGACTGAGTGTGGTTTTGTTTTATTCTGTTCTGGGTGGTTTTTTTTCGGTTGTGATTACAGATGGATTCCAGCTATTGTTTATTATAGCTGGCGTCATTGGGCTTTTAGTGTTTCTGGGAGGTTCTTTTTCTTTTTCCGATGTTGTTTTTTTAGCGAAGTTTCATGGAAAATCAGATTATTTTAATTTTTTTCATGATTTTGAAAGAAGCTTTCTGGTCTTTATTTCATTCACCACAGCATGGATCATCTCACCTATTGTCTGGCAGAGGATTCAATCTGCCCGAACTGAAAAGAGTGCTAAGAAGGGACTTATGGTTTCTTCAGTTACATTTTTTCTGTTTTACGGGAGTGTGGTTTTTATAGGGATGTTTTCTTTAGCCTTATTTTCATCAGCAGATCAAAGGGGGCCGATTCTTTCTGCCATTATATCTGGGAAATCGGGCGGTATCCTTGGGGGGATTTTGTTCATAGCTGTGACAGCAGCTTTGATGTCCACCATGGACACAGCGATTAATACAGGGGCTTTGTCTTTAACCCGAGATGTGTATCAAGAAATGTTTTCTATTCATAGAACAAATCATGTTGTTTTCATGAGCAGGGTCGCAACTGTGGTGGTGGGGGGAATGGCTTTTCTTATCGCCACAGGATTTCAGAGTATTTTAGGAACTCTTGGGCTTGCTTCAGAAATTATGTGTGTTGGATTTTTTATTCCTGGGGTGGCAATGCTTTATTTTAAGAAAAAGAGACCTTTGGCCGGATTGTTGAGCCTTTCTTTGGGAGCAATTTTTTCATTTATTGGTTTTTTATCCAGCACTGGATTTTTTCATCTAAGCTGGCCGGAATGGCCTTATTCTATTCCACTCGGATTGGGAATAAGCGGAGGAGGCTTTTTGGTAGGTCTGATTCTTGACTGTCGAAATTAGACATTTTAACTTTACCTTTTGTTATGTGCTGATTATTATATATTCCATGTCTATTTTTAAGAGACTTTACTGGTCAATGATTGGTTTATTGGGGAAGTTTCTGATTTGGTTTTTGTGTCAATCAGCTAGAAAAAAAGTACTCGGGGAGAGGTCATATATTGAAATAAAAAAGGCCGGCAAGCCCGTGATTATTGTTTTATGGCATGGAAGGATTCTGTTTGCTTCTTATTTTTTCAGGAATAGGGGGATCACGACTTTAGTCAGTCCCAGCAGGGATGGAGAAATTATAGCTCGTATTTTGTTGAGATGGGGGTATGAATTATTGAGGGGTTCCGGCTCTCATGCAGTGGTTGAAGAATGGAAAAGAATGAAAATTTTAATGGATGAGGGGGGTGAATTGATTATTGTAGGGGACGGGCCAACAGGGCCCGCAAGAAAAATGAAACCCGGTGCAGTCAAACTTGCTCAGGAGACCGGAGCTTATCTGATCCCTTTTACCTTTTCTGCTAAAAAAAAGAAATTTTTAAAGAGCTGGGATCATTTTTTATTGTTTTTCCCTTTTACAAAATTAGTGGCTGTTTATGGAAAGCCTATAGAGATTAGATCTGATTTAAAATCACACGAGTTTGAAAAAAAACGACTCTGGATTGAAAAATATTTGATAAAGCTAGAAAAGGAGGCTGACCAATATTTTATTTCTTCTTAAACTTTTTATTCTGAAAAAGCTCATGAGCTTGTTTTTTAGCGCTGGCTACATCTGATTTCCAAAGAGGATCGTCCTCCAGAGAAAGCACAAACTCTAATTCTTCTCTAGCTTTTTCTATTTCATCCAAAGCCAAAAGGGTATCCCCTAAAAACAACCTTGTGTTTGCATCATTGGGTCCAAATTCGATTGATTTCTGAAGTAACTTCAAAGATTCTTTATTGCTTCCTCCGGCAAAACCAGGGAGTTTGAAATAGACTCGGCCTAAAACTCTGTAGGCTCCTCCATCTTCATATTCAGGAACGAGTTCGATGACTTTATTCATATCACTTTTTATTGGTTTGACCAGCGATAGACTTTTTAAAACTCCTTTGGATTCGCCCAGTTTTCCATTGTTAACTCCTCTCCAGTAATATCCATCCGGTTTTTCAGGATTCAACTGTATGGCTTTCTCCGCATAATAGACTGCTTGAGAGAAGATATTTTTTTTCCCCTTTTTTTGCTCAGTATTTTCCCCTATATAATAAAGCAGCCTTGAAATCTTCCAATAGGGTTCATATTTGTTTTCGGCTAGATTTAGCGCTTTTCGATATAAACCCAGAGCTATTTCAGCTGTTTCCATGTCTGATATTTTGTCAAACAAATCATCAGCTTGTTTTAATATCTGATCATCATCTTGACTTAAGAGGGTAAACGGTAGAATCACGACAAAGAGGATTATAAAAACTTTAGTCTTCATTGATTTCTCCTTTTTTGTAAGTTTTTAATATATATATCATAAAATAATAACCTGATCTATTCATAAAAAGATGGCGATGTTTTTATTATTAATTTTGTTTCAGCCAACCACAAAATTTTTTATTTCAAGAAACGATCAAGATGAAGATAGGATTAAGAGTCATGTTAAATATAAAACCAATTTGTTATAATAAAAAAATGAATGTCTATTTTAGCCAGGAGGCAAAACAATATTTTAAAGGTCTTATTCTTATGGGTTCTGATTTAGATGGAATTCTTATTGGTCATAAACGGGGTTATGAATATTATATTGAAGGAGGATTTCCCTATCATGAGGTTTTTTCCATGACAGATGAGGATTTTAACAAAATAAACCAGCAGTTTGATGATCGCCTTATTGGATTTTATACTTTTTCTTCATCGGAAAAAAACAGCAAGAAAATATTGGTTCCTTTTGCAGTGGGAAAGCTTTTTTTAAAAGTAGCTCCCGGCAAAGAACAAAGACTTATTGCAGAGCCTTATTTGATAGACTATGAGAAGGAATTTGGTTTGAAATCCATAAAAGTTTACATTTTTTAAAAAAGATTGATTGGGATCGTGAGAGACCTTAATAAAGAACAGCAGAAATTTTTACTTAAATTAGCTCGGGATTCCATAAAACATTATTTAGAAAAAGGCGAGCCTATTAAGGTCAAAAAGGTTGAAGGTGTTTTAGGAGAAAAAAGAGGAGCTTTTGTCACAGTTAGATACAAAAACCAACTAAGAGGCTGCATTGGATATCCCACTCCCTATTTGCCTTTGTTGAAAACCATTATTGAAACTTCTGTCATGGCAGCGGCCAAGGATCCAAGGTTTTCTCCCCTCCAGAAAAAAGAGCTTCCTGATATTGATATTGAGATTTCGGTGCTGTCCTCACCAGAGAAAGTTAAGAAGGTTTCTGAAATTAAAGTCGGCGAACACGGCATCATTGTTTCTAAAGGTATGAATAAAGGGCTTCTTCTGCCTCAAGTCCCTTTGGAGTGGGGATGGGATTTAAAGACTTATCTGAAACACGGGTGTTTAAAAGCAGGGCTGGATGAGGATGACTGGGAGAAAGGGGCTCAAATTGAAATCTTTACGGCCCAGGTATTTTCTGAAAAGGATTTCGATACCGAATCCTGATAATCCATGCTCGGATCAGAATTTTCTCTTGAATCGAAGATAAACAAGATAAAATAATAGTATTAAGAAGTTGATAGTAATCACAGAAAGAGACATAAAAAAGGCATAGAAGTCTCTTCCCAGAATGTCGTAGAGGGAAAAAAATATAATACAAAGATTTATGATGAGTCCTATCTTCCAAGATCTTGGAAAGGATGAGAAGTGGTCAAGAATGATCATAAGGCCTGGTAAAGCCATCAGGAGAGTATAGTCCCACCCAAGAGGGGATACAAGGGGGATGCACATAAGAATGAGTGAGGACTCCAGAAAAGTGGGGAATTTGATTGGGGATCGGTTTTTAATAACAAAAAAAACAAGAAGAGCTAGTCCAAAAATAATGATTAGGGAAGGATATACAGCCCATTCTGCGTCATTTGACCATTTAGAAAAAAAGGCAAAGATTGAAATATTATCCTGAGTGGATAGCAGATTGGGAGTGGATTGAGAAAGAGTTGTGATCCATTCCTTGAGCACCTCTACATTTCCATCCCATCCATAATAAAGAGAGGGGGCCGCAAGAGCAAAACAGATAAACACAAAACCTGAGATTATGGGAATAACTTTTTTTCTTAAAATGAAATAAGGAAAATATATGAGTGCATAAGGTTTTAAGAACACAGCTGTTCCCCAGACAATTCCAGAAAGAGCTCCTAGTTTTTGAGAGTGCTTTTTTTCAGATATAATCAAGATTACTGTCATAAGAAGAAGGAGGGCTGTGATGAAAGCATTGATCTGTCCTAGTTTAATTTCTCGAAAGTAGTACCTGGAAAGAATCAAAAAAGAGAGAAAGAGAGTCCATTTGTCGGGGCGTTTTTTTTCAGGGAAAAGATTCTTAGAGAGAAAAACGATGGCGCCAGAGCTGATTATCACCAGAACATACCAAAGGGCTTTGGCTAGATCCAAAGGAAGATAAGTTAAAGGAGCATAAAGAATGGCAGATGGGGGAGGATATTTAAACATGTAGTGCCCATCTTCAACTCTGTAAAGAGTTTCCCCCCATCTTAGTCTTTTTCCTGCGGTGTAATTGACTTCAAAATCGACCATGCCGGTTCTGACTTTAGCAATAAACAGGAAGACTACGGCGCTTATAAGAGCGGTAAGAATCAGGGTTTTTATGAGCGGCCTTTTTATTTTCACAGGAAAAACGGGTTTTTTTTATTATCATTTTCATTTCAGTGATATGCAACATTTTTTTAGGATAACTACGGATATTTTTTACTTTTTTCAAACAATTTCTCCTCTTTTTTGGTACATTCTTTTGACAGTTGATTGTCTGTTTGCATAAAATCGGAAAAGAGAGAATTAAATTTTATCTTTATGAGAAAAATTCATGGTTCAAAAAAGAAATACAATCTGGGGAGTGTCAATGATGCTGTTTGTAAGTCTGTTCATCCTGGCAGACTGCAGAGCAGGGGGGAGAAAAAAAATTCAAAGTGATGATGTCCATTACCTCTGAGAGTGACTTGTCAAAAGTACCGGATTATCTTGAAGGCGCCCCTTATTCTGAGCCTGTGGGGTGGGCGTTTTGGAGATGGAGGTTGCTTTTCCGAAATCAGGTGGCTCGGCTATGTCACAAACCGGGATGATCCGTCTGACGGATTACCATGAAAAAGGGCCTTTTTGCACGCTTGAAATTCCGGATGACATGATCGGCACAACCAGTCCGGTATCATGGTCGGATATTATCTGGGATCCGGGTGGACGCATGACTTTTGAGTCAAAGATCAATTTTGAAAATCCGCCTTTCACAGTTATCGCGAATTGCCCGCCTAGCGCGGCTCCTGTAGAAGAATATCCCTTATACAAACTGATGGGAATCTTCAATGAAAAGATGAAATCCTTTTCATTGGAAATAACCCCAGACGGCAGTTATTTTAGAGACCTGCATTGGGGTATGTATGATATTATTCAAGTTGACCTTGAAGTTGTCTTTCAGGAGATGGATTAGCCTGGATTATTCATGAAATGAGATTGTTGCAGAGGGAAGGGCAATGGAATCGTTGAAAACAAAATAATAATGGATACGTCGCCATTTTTTTTATGAATAATTCAGGTTAGTTATCGCAGATTTAAAAAGTTAGAGGTATTTTTTTATTTTTTCGTAAACCTCCTCAGGAGTGATCTTTTTTAAGCACTGATTGTCCGTGCAAGGTGATTGTTTCTGATTGAAGGCAGAAACACAGGGGCTGCAGGCTAATCTTTTATAGAACACGTGGGATTTTTTCCCTAAAGGTCCGAATATATCGGGAGTTTCAGGTCCGAAGAACACGAATGTCCTTATATCAGTCATGGAAGAGAAGTGAACCGGGCCGCTGTCATTGGTGACGAGGATATCGGCCAGGTGATACAGAGTGATGAGTTCAGGGAAGGTGGTTTTTCCTGAAAAATTCAGACACCGTTCCGAATTAATGGCCCTTATGATTTTTTCTGCTTGTTTTTTTTCAGAAGCCTTTCCTGTTATGAGGATGACTGGATCTGGGTTTTTCAGTATAAGACGGATAAGCCGGATGTAGTGTTGAACAGGCCAGCGTCTTAGAGGAACAATGTCACTGGCATTAGGATTGATTAAGATGATTTCATGATATTTCTCCAGGAAAGGGATTTCTATTGTCAGCTTATTTTGGATTTTTTGAAGGATATCTTCTGAAGGCTTGAAAAGAGGAATTTGGATATCTTTTTCGTCAGGGATTCTTTTGGTGGGAGGAATTCCTTTTTCTGAGGTCAATGTGGAATAAATTAAATTGAGCATGTTTTGTACCATGTGAATATGGGGATTGAAAGGGACTTCATGAGTGAGAAACTTTCCTTTATAAAGGCCTTCTTGAGTGAACCTGTAATAGCCCACCCTGTTTTTTGCGCCGCAGAGATAACTCAGGATAGCTGAAAATCTAGAGAAGGTTTCCAAATCAATGGCTGTGTCCAGGTTTATCTGACGGAGATGAAAAAGTGTCTTGAGGGTGGATATAGTAAGAATCCAGATATTCCGATTATCTATGGTAAAGATATGATTTTTGGGGATTATATTGAGTACATCCACAGCATATTTGTTTTGTTGGAATGTGAGAAGATAAAGGTTTGATTCAGGGTATAATTTTTGAGTCTTTATAAAAAGCGAATAGGCCAAAATAATGCTTCCCATTTCTGACATTTCAATGAAGAGAATGTTTTTAGGATGTTTGATCAGAATTGACTTTTTAAAAAGCTTAAAAAACTGATGGGATAAAGTCAGGAAGAAACAGAAGGGGATTCCTATGCGGCGGTCAATTTTACGCATCAATTGAATATTCATGGCTGTGTAAAATGAGTGAAAATTAGGGATTATGATAATATAGAGGTCAGCAAATATCAAATGAGATGAAGAACATAGGAAAGCAAAGACAAAAAGGACCATAGAGTCAATATACCTATGATCTCTAACCAAAAACCCATCTTTATCATTTGAGGCAGCTTGATCATTCCAGATCCATATATAATCGCATTGGGAGGGGTGGCTACGGGAAGCATAAAAGCGAAACTGCAGGCTAAGGCGGATCCTAGAACAGGAGTGAGGGGATTGATGGATGCGGCGTGTGATATGGCTATAATGACGGGAATGATCATGTTAGCTGATGCTGTATTGGAAGTCACTTCAGTGATTAAGACACTGAAAACGATGGATATGAAAGTGATGAGCGCAGCACTGGCGTATTTCCCTCCTAAAGAAATAAAGTATTTACCAATAATATCAGCCAATTCCGTTTCGAACATATGAAATCCAAGGGATAAGCCCCCGCCAAAAAGAAGAAGAGTTCCCCAATCTATATTCAAGGCCTCTCTCAGAGTGATAGTGAATTGACCTTTCCTTACGTCAATAGGCAGAAGAAAAAGCAAGCCAGCCCCTATAAGAGCCGCTGCTGATTCGGGGATATGCTGCTGAAACCAAACAGATAGAGAACTGGTTTTCCCCAGGATCAATGAGACAACACCTGGAAAAGTCCAGAGAAAAACGGTGGTTAAAAAAGCAGTCAGGACATTTTTTTGGGCACGGTTTAGTTTTTTTTGTGTTTTAGATTCATCCAAGGACTTAATTTTAATGGCATTATTTGGAGAATTTTGTTTTTTTAGTAGGTATTTCATAACAAAGAATAGGGCTGCATACATTGGGATCAAAATGACAAAACCGATCATCATCCATTGAAAAAAATCTATTTTATAATCGGCAAGCTTTTCCAGCATTCCGATAGCGATAAGATTGGGGGGGCTCCCAATCGGGGTTCCAATTCCTCCGACAGAAGCAGAATAAGCTAAAGTTAGGAGAAGGATGACGTTAAAGGAAAGTCCTTTTTTCTCTTCTTTTTCTTCGTGGAAAGAACCCAGCACTCCCAATGCAATAGGATACATCATAGCGGTAGTCGCGGTATTGCTGATCCACATGGAAAGAAATAAGGAGAGCAGTCCAAAGGCAAACAGGATTCGGGTTTTACTGTGTCTGACTGACTTTAGAGAAAGGACCGAGAGAGCCAGCTTTCTATCCAAGGAGTGGACACACATAGCTCTAGCAAGGATGAAACTACCCAAAAAAAGCATGATGATAGGATTTGCAAAAGGTGACAGAGCTTCAGTGATGGTTGTGATTTTAAAAAGAGTGAGAAAAACAGGAATGAGTAAGGCAGTCACAGGTATGGGGATACATTCAGTCACCCACCAGGTTACAACCAAGAAAAAAACAGCCAGTAATCTGTGGGCTTTGGGGTTCTGGGAAAGAATGGGAGCAAAATAACTCAGAAAAAAGAGTAGGGGGCCGAGAAAGAAGCCAATTTTTTTTCTTATCTCCATTATATATTTTTATGATTCTCTCTTTTGAGCCCAGACCATAATTCCATATCTGCGCTGGAAAAAGAAAATTTTATCTATTCTTGTGATCAGCCAGATAAGGGGGTAGATCAGGGAGTAAAGATAAAATGCTTTGTGACTTGAATTGAATTCGCTGGATGTGGAGGGTCTTATATTTCCATCTCTCAACTGGATTGATTCTTTAGAAGAAAATAGTTTTATGTATAAGAAGTTTAAAATAAGCTCAATAAACTCTGTTACAAATCCAGAAAAAGACTTGTGTTTTATGAACTGAAGATCGGCCTTCTCGAGGATCTTTTTTAATTGTTTTAAAGAATATCCTTGTCTTTTATGGCCATAGAATTCAAGCTTCATCCCGAGAAGAGGACGGAGAAGGTTGAGGATAAAAATTTTCCCTGTCCTGGGAGTTGCGGCTATGAACTCTCCCCCTTTTTTAAGCACTCGGTGTATTTCATCCACACACATCTGGTCGTCATCAAGATGTTCTAAATAATCAAGACAAACCACTTTATCAAATGATTCATTCTTAAACGGTAGGGGGCCGGATTGAAGTTGAATCAGATTTTCATTCAAGATTTGCTTGCTAGATTTGATGTTGATGAAGTCCAGATCAGCGCTGACCCAGAATCCTCCTTTTCTCCTAAGAAAATAACTCAGAATGCCCTGAGCACATCCCAGATCCAGTAGGCGGTGAGACGGTTTTATATCAATGTGTTTATTGATGAGATTTATTTTTTCTTTTTTTTTAAGAGATTTATGAACCAGTTTAAGCTGCCATTTTTCCTGTTTCATTATAAGGGATTATATAGATATCAATCAGCAATGGTCAAGCCGCATTTGTCTTATCTTGACTCAACTTGATCTCTCTAATAATATAGAGACACATTGAAAGTTAGGCGAGTCGTGGTCGGAGCTTTGGAAACTAACTGCTACCTCGTCTACTCCGAGGACACTTTAGAGTGTATTATTGTGGATCCTGGGGCAGACTCCAATAAAATTATTCAAGAGATTGAATCAAATAACCTGAAACCAACAGTCATCATCAATACACATGCTCATGTGGACCATATAGGGGCTAATAAGATTATTAAAGAAAAGTTTGATATTCCTCTCTATATACATAAAGCTGATTTTGGACTGCTGAAGAGTGCGCTTCAATTAGGATTTGGGATGGTTATCGGGGCAAAAAAATCTCCTCCTCCGGATAGATTCCTCAAAGAAGGGGATATCCTTAAATTGGGAAAGTCCCAACTTACCGTGATTCATACACCGGGCCATTCTCCTGGAAGCATTAGTTTATTGGGGGAGGGATTCATACTTTCTGGTGATGCTCTATTTCAGGGAGGAGTGGGAAGGACCGACCTTCCCGGGGGTTCCTGGGACGAGCTTCAGAGCTCTATAAGAAATAAGATTTTGAATCTTCCTTCTGACACATTGATTTTTCCGGGGCACGGCCCTTCCACAAAAGTAAGCTTTGAAAAGAAATCAAATCCTTATCTAACATGAGCCAACAATCTTTTTCTAAAAAAGATGCAGTCAATGCATTTACTGAATTTCTTTATGTAGAAAAGGGTCTTTCTGATAACACAGTCATCTCGTACTCCCGTGATTTAAAAAAGTTTTTTATTTTTCTTAAAAAAGAAAAAGTTAGCTATCTTAAAGCCCAAGAACAGGACATCATTCAATTCATTTATAGACAAAGTCGTTCCGGGCTTTCATCTCGATCTATAGCAAGAATCATTTCATCTCTCAAAGCCTTTTACAGGTTTTTAGTGCTGGATAAAGCCTTGAAGAAAAGTCCTATTATAAATATCAGTTCTCCGAAAGGATGGTTATCTCTTCCTAAAGCTTTGACCCTCAGCGAGGTTGAAAACCTCTTGAGTCAGCCGGATGAAGCAAAAATCCATGGTGTCAGGGATAAGGCTATGCTGGAACTTTTATACGCCACTGGTTTAAGGGTTTCAGAGCTCGTTAAACTGAAATTGGATGATCTTAATCTGGAAGATGGATTTTTGATATGTAAAGGAAAAGGTGAGAAAGAAAGAGTTGTGCCCGTCGGCAGTTCAGCTGTACAGGTCTTAGAAAAATATTTGAAGGTTTCTCGCCCTAAACTATTCAAAGAGAAAAATGAGTTTTTATTTTTAACTCAACAGGGGAAATCTTTTACCCGACAGGGTTTTTGGAAATTGTTAAAAGGGTATGCTCGAAAAGCGGGATTTGAAGAAAAAGTGAGTCCCCATACTCTTAGGCATTCATTTGCCACTCATTTGTTGGAAAGAGGTGCTGATCTCAGGTCTGTTCAGTCCATGTTGGGTCACAGTCAGATCACTACGACTCAAATATACACTCATGTAAGTCGAAGGAGACTGAGAGAAGTTTATGATAAATATCATCCGCGTTCATAGATCTGGATCGTCATTTTTCAAGACAAAAATCCATATATTTTAAAAAGAGTCATCCTGATTTTTCATAATGCCAAAATAGGCTTATGGGTGTTTATTTTTATGTTTCCTAGAGAACTTTTATTTCAGAATTATGCTTGACACTCTATAAACCCACTGCTATGCTACACTCTTTTGTTTCATAATTAAACTCATTAGTTTAAAAAATAAACTGTAAGGTTTTGATAATGGATAATGTCAGTTTGCGTACAAAGAGAGAGTTAAAAAGAAAAAACGAAAACAGAAGGTTTATTCTTGAGGTCTCGGGAAAATTGTTTATAAGAAATGGATATAGAAATACATCAATGGATGAGATTGCAGAGGAAGCTCAATTTTCTAAGGCCACCGTTTACAGATATTTCGATAGGAAACTGGATATCTTGACACATATCGTTCTTAATTCAGTCCAAGAAGCGCGAAGTGAAATTGTCAGAATTAGCCAGGAAAAAATATCAGCAGAGAAAAGAATAATCGAGCTTATTCATTATATTCTTCTTTATTTTCATGAAAAAAAGAATTTAGCCCGTATTCTATTTATGGAAAGAGATTTGATAAGAAAATTTATAGATGTGGAAAAGGGAGGCCATTTTCGACATTATTTCAAAAAAAAGGCAGTGCCTCAAAGTATAGAGACCATTTTTGAGGATATATTTGATCAAATTTGTGGAGTGATCAAAGAAGGGATTTCTTTAGGAGAGTTTAGAAAAGTCAATCCCAGAGAAGCCTGTTTTATATTGAATTCTATATTGAGAGGATTTCATTTTAAAGGATTTTCTAAGGTCAAAGATTATTCGGTGGAGAGAGGGACTGAATTGATCCATGATATTTTTCTTAATGGGATAAAGAATTCATCAAAGGAGAAATTTTAAAGGAGATTCATATGAAGAGAGCAGCCCAATTATTGTTCATTTTTGGTTTTGTTTTATATATTGGAAATATTGGATTTTCTCAGGAAAAATTAAAGCTTTCCTTAGAGGAGAGTGTTGATCTAGCTCTGAGGCAAAATCCTCAGCATCTTGCGACATCCAAAAGAGTGGATGCAGCCAGGTCTGGAGTGAGGGAAGCGGTTTCTGCATTTTTCCCCTCACTTAATGGACAGGGGATGAGAACTCTAAGCGAAAAAGTGATGGAGCTTGAGTTTCCATCGATGATTCCAGGACAGCCCCCTCAGAGAGTTGAGATAGACTTTACTCGTGATTATCAGTTTTCACTGTCTCTTTCTGTTCCTCTTTTCACGGGAGGACAGTTGGTATCTGGTTTTAGACAGGCTGATTATAATCTTAAGAGTTCCAAGGAGGAGCTAAGGAGGTCCAAACAGAGCACTGTTCTCAACACCAAAAGGGCATTCTATGGGATTTTATTAGCAGAGGATTTTGTTAAGGTTTCCCAGGAAGCGGTTAGGGATGCCGAGGAGTTCTATAAGAATGTCAAAGTTCAATATGAAGTCGGGATGGCTTCCCAGTTTGATCTACTCCGTTCTGAGGTCCGATTGGCTAACCTTAAACCTCAATTGATTCGAGCAAAAAACAGTTTAGAAATCGCAAAGCTCAATTTAAAAACAATTTTAGGCATTGATCTTTCAAAGGATATCGAGATCGAAGGAATGATAGAGTATAAACCGGTAACGATAAATGTTGATGAGTGCATATCCACGGCTCTAAAAAACAGACCTGAACTCAAACAGCTTACTTTCCAGGAAGGAATTGCCAAGCAAGGATTGAACATGGCTAGAGCTTCAGGATTTCCTTCGGTGGCTATCTCAGGCCAATATAATTATTGGGCTGATCAATTCAATTTCAAAGATGATAACTGGCAGAATTACTATTCTCTCAACCTCGTGTTGAATATCCCTATTTTTAATGGATTATCAACTTCAGCCAGAGTGGCTAAATCCAGAGCCATGATCAAAGAACTTGAACTGACTCAGGATGGGCTTATAGATATGTTGAAGTTTGAAGTCAGACAAGCGGTTTTGAAAATCAAAGAAGCGGAGCAGTCGCTGCTTTCCCAAGAAAAGAATGTGGAACAGGCTGAAGAGAGTCTGCGTATAGCGGAGTTAAACTACAATGAAGGGCTTGTAACAATCCTGGATGTCCAGCAGGCCCAGACGGCGTTAGCCCAGTCAAAAACAAATTATTCTCAGGCTCTCTATGATTATGTGGTGGCGAGGGCAGAATTGGATAAGGCGATGGGAGTCAATAAAAATGAGGAAAAAAAAGAAAAGAAAATCAGGAGGGATATAAATTTTATTTATTCAGGAGAAATGAATTGAAAATAAATATATTGTTTAAAGTCTTATTACCAGGTTTGTTAGTTGCTTTCCTTTTGTCTTGTAATGCGCCTATTCAGGAGGAAGGAAATCAAGAAGCACTGGGCGGAGTGGTTCCGGTCAAAGTCATGGCGGTTAAAAGGCAGAAGATTTCTGAAAAGCTCTATTACACTGGATTAATTGAAGCCAGAGAAAAAATGGTTATCACACCTGAAGTAGGGGGGAAGATCGCAAAGATTTATATAGAAGAAGGAGAGCGAGTCTGGAAAGATGATATTCTTGCGGAATTGGACACAAGAACAGCTCGTCTTCAACTTCAGCAGGCTGAAGCGGGTCTTGCAGTCGCTAAAGCTAACTTTAATGATGCCCAAAGGAATAGGGAAAGGATGGAAAGGCTACGAAAAGAAAATGCTGTATCTGAACAGCAGTATGAAAAGGTTACATTGGTTTTTGAATCAGCTGAAGCTCAGCTAAAGCAGGCCCAAGCCGTGCTTGACTTGGCTGGACACAATTTAAATGTCTCGATCATGAAGGCCCCTTTTGATGGCGTGATTGCATCCAAGAACGCCGAAGTGGGGGATGTTATTAATCCTATGACGGGAGGAGGATTTTCTACCAATAGCGGTGTCTTAACACTAGTGGATTTTTCTGTTGTGAAAATACACATCCAAGTTTCTCATGAAGATGTGGTCCGGATAAAAAAAGGACAAAAGGCCAACCTAATTGTTAAGGCATTTCCTGAAAAAGTTTTTCCGGGAAGAATTTCAGTCGTCAATATGGCTGCTGATCCACTGAGTAAAAAGTTTGATGTGGAAGTCCAAGTTCAGAACCCCGATCTTTTATTGAGACCTAATATTTTTGGAGAGGTCGTGTTAGAAATCAGCACTCATGAAGATGCCTTGGTTATTCCTCAAAATTCTGTTATAGAAGGGAGTTATGTTTTTATCGCTGATCAGAATAAAGCGGCAAGGAAAAAAATTGTTATTGGACTTCAGAATACGAATTTTTTAGAAGTCCTTCGGGGATTGGAGGAAGGAGAACTTGTGATTGTGGAAGGGAATTATGGACTTGAAGACGGTGCCACAATTGAAGTCAGTGAGGTCATAAAATGAAGTTACCAGAATTTTCTGTCAATAGAAGAGTGACTACCATTATGTTGGGTATGATTCTTGTTGTTCTGGGATTGATTTCATTTACCAGGCTGGGATTAGATTTTTTCCCTGAACTTGAGTTTCCTACGGTTTCAGTCATCACCAATTACAGGGGAGTATCACCAGAAGATATTGAGAATATTATCACACGCCCTTTAGAACAGGTTATCAATTCAGTGAGCGGGGTGAAAAATGTCAATTCTGTGACTTCAGAAGGAATATCTGTGGTCATGGTCGATTTTGAATGGGGGACTAATCTGGATTTTGCGGCCCAGGACATCAGAGACCAGATGGGCCTTTATAAGAGTTACCTTCCGCCGGATGCATCTGATCCACTTGTAGTCAAGTTTGACATCTCTCAGATGCCCATCATATTTTGGGGGATCACTTCTCCAATGCCGACTTATGAGCTTAAAGAAATTTTTGAAGAAGAAGTCACACCGCGGTTGGAAAGGATCGAAGGAGTCGCTTCGGCTCAGGTTTATTCTACAGATACTCGAGAGATACTGGTGGAACTGGACAGAACAGCCTTAGAGAGCCGCATGCTTTCATCAGATCAGATTGTCCAAGCGTTGAGGATGGAGAATCTCAATCTTCCTGCCGGCTATATTGTAGAAAGGCATTCTGAATTTTTAGTCAGGACTCTAGGTGAGTTTGAGAATCTTAATGACATAAAAAAGACAATTGTGGGCAGCACTCAGACCGGAGAACCCATTTACCTGGATGATGTGGCTGAGGTGAAAGATACGGTAAAGGAGCCCCGATACCGGGCACGGGTTCAGAAAGAAAATGCAGTCTATTTATTCATAAGTAAAAAGTCAGGGGCCAACACAGTCACTGCAGCTGAAGCTGTAAAAAAGGAACTTGCAGAGATTCGAAAGACTCTCCCCGAAGGAGTTCAGTTTTTTACGGCTATGGACCAGTCTGACATGATCCAGGATGTAATCAGAAAAACAGGTGGGAATGCTTTGGTCGGTGGAGTTTTAGCTATTATATTTATATTTATTTTCTTGGGCGATTGGCGTCCCACCATCACCATTGCGGTGGCGATCCCTTTATCCGTCATCGTCACTTTTATAGCCTTTTATGCGGCCGGTTATACCTTAAATCTCCTGACTTTAGGAGGGCTTGCTTTGGGGATCGGAATGCTGGTGGATAATGCCATAGTGGTGATTGAAAATATATACCGGCATCTTGAAGAAGGTGAAGGCAAAAAACAGGCTGCAAACATTGGCGCAGCAGAAGTAGGGATGGCCATTACAGCCTCTACTTTGACCACCATTGCTGTTTTTTTCCCTATGGTTTTTGCATCAGGAATAACAGGGAAATTGACCAGAGGTCTGGCTCTAGCTATTGCTTTTTCGTTGATCGCCTCACTTTTTGTGGCTCTCACAATTGTTCCTATGATGGCTTCTTATATTTTTAAATTAAAAAAGAAAAAAGCTCAGAAAAAAGAAAAGCCCAAAAAGGGGTTATTTTCCATGACAAGAGATTTTTATGAGAAAACGCTGCATAAATCTCTCCAACATCGGGGGAAAGTCCTTGCTGGAGTTGTTGTGCTGCTTTTAATTTCGTTTGCGCTGGTTCCTTTTATTGGGACTGAATTTATGCCCAGTTCAGATAGAGACATGCTCATAATAAAGGTCAAAATGCCGGTAAAAACATCTTTGGATGAGACGGACCGAGTCACTTCATTAGTTGAGGAAATATTACTTGATGAGCCTGAAGTCGAAATCGTTTCCGCTCAGGTGGGTACCATGGCGGAGGAAGATGCTTCAGATGCCGCTTCAGGCATTGGGGCTTCCGGTGTCCATGAAGCTTTGTTATGGGTCGGGTTAAAGGAACAGGAGGAAAGAGCCCTTTCAGATTTGGAAATTCTTGAAAAAATAAGGGGGAAACTTCCCAAGTACAGAGGAGTGGAATTTGAGTCTATTGATATGAGCCAGATGATGACCGGAGGGGCTGAAGCTCCCATTGAAATCAAAGTATTTGGGAAAGATTTATCCCGGTTAAAAACAAACGCAGACCACATTGTTAGCCGCATCAAAGGCATTGAGGGATTGAGGGATGTCCGGCATTCTTTAGAAAAAGGTAAGCCTGAGTATAGAATTGAAATTGATAGAGAAAAAGCGGCCCGGATGGGATTGATGGTGGCTCAAGTCGGTAATACCGTTCAGACAGTCTCTTTGGGAAAAGTATCCACTCAATATAGAGAAGGGGATGACGAATTTGATGTGAGGGTTCGCCTTGAAGAAAAATACAGAGACAGTTTAGAAGACATTAAGAATATACCTATAATGACTCCTTCTAATAGTATGATTAAGCTTAGCCAGGTTGCGACGATTACAGAAGGAGAGGGCCCCATTGAAATAACTAGAGAAAATCAAGGAAGGGTGGTTAAGGTTTTAGCAAATATAGCTGGAAGAGACCTGGGTAGTGTCATGAATGATATAAAAAAGAATTTAGCTGGTTTAGAAAGAACCCTTCCCGGGGGTTATTTTATTGAATACGGCGGACAGTATGAAGATATGCAGGAGGCTTTTCTTATCATGATCGGTGTTTTTGTTCTTGCGACTCTGCTTGTTTACATGATCATGGCCTCTCAATTTGAATCTTTTATCCATCCATTTGTGATTATGTTTACGATCCCGTTGGGCATTATTGGAGTTGTGATAGCCCTTCTAGTAGCTGGGAAGACGGTCAGCCTGGTTTCCCTTATTGGGTTTATCATACTGGGAGGAATTGCAGTCAATAATGGAATCGTTATGATTGATTATATCAATCAGTTAAAGCACAAGGGAATAGACAAAAGAGATGCCATATTAAAAGGTTGTTCCGTAAGACTGCGCCCTGTTTTGATCACGGCATTGACCACCATGATTGGAATGCTTCCTATGGCTGTGAGCACTTCAGCGGGTTCTGAGATGAGGGCCCCTATGGCTATAGCTGTTATCGGAGGATTGTTTGCCACCACCTTATTGACCCTTTTTGTTATTCCTATAATATACAGTCTGTTTGATAGGGTTTCCTTTAAAAAAACTTGACAAATTTGAATAACGACCTATTTTAATAATAAGTGGCTTATCCCTTATTTTCTAATCATTTAGCAACCCAAAATTCCATTTTGAATTATTTTATTTAAGGAGGTCTGATGAAATTTAAAAGCCAGGATCAGATAGAAAAACTGGCGGAGTTTAGGAGTGAGGATTACTTTACCACATCTTTTTTTCTTGATACCAGTCGGGACAGGATGACAAAAAAGGAGATCGAGATTTCTTTAAAAAATCTTATCAGCCGAAGCTACTCCCGGCTCGAGAAAAGGAATTTAGACAGCAAGAAAAAGGAGTCCATGTTTAATGATCTTAAAAAAATTCAGGACTTCTGTTCCCAGAAGCTTTTGTTCTATGACTATGAGGGGCTGTCTTTATTCTCTTGTAGTGGAGAAGATTACTGGAAGGTTTTCAATCTGGTCAGATCCCCAAGGAATATGGTTATCTTTGACAGAAATCCTTATGTGCGGCCTTTGTCAGCCATCTTAGAGCAGTATCATAGGATCTGTGCTCTGGTTATGGACCGTAAAGAGGCAAGATGGTATGACATATACATGGGGGAGATCAATCTTATCAATCAAATGGAGACCGATCTTTCAAAACATAAAGGAGAGACCGGTAGAGAAGGTTTTGGTTCTCAGAGTTTGGAGAAGCACCTCTCTTCCCTTTTTCAGACCCATATAAAGAAAGTATCGAATGAGACGTTTGAACTCTTTAAAAAAGATGGTTTTGATTGGCTTTTTATTGGAGCACCAGAGGAGTATATCAGAGAACTTGAGTCCTATTTTCATCCTTACCTCAAGGAAAGAATGAAAGGTGTTATGAAAATTAAGCCCAGTGACAGCACTGATAAAGTCCTCAAAGAAGCGCTTAAGATCAAAGAAGGTTTGAAGGAGGAGGAAGAGGAGCAGATAGTAAAGGATTTCGAATCAGAACTCAAAAGAGGAGGGCTGGCTGTTTCAGGGATAAGGAATACTCTGAGAAGTTTGAATAAAGGAGAGGTAAAGACCCTTCTCGTATCGCGCAAATTTTCGAAACCGGGAAGGCTCTGTCCCCAGTGCCGGTTGCTATTTTTAGATGAGGCTGAGTGTCCTACGTGTAAAGTCAAAACCATTCCGGTCATAGATGTCATAGATGAGGCGGTGGAGTCGGCTTTTAATCTGAGCTGTCAGGTCAGGCATATCAATTCTGCTTCCCGGTTAGATAGATATGGAAGCATAGGAGCATTCCTGAGATATAAATCTTAAAATAAATAGCGTGGGCTTCTTTCTGGATTTTAAAGTTTTTTAGAGTTTCTTGCGTTAACAGCGTCTATTTAATTTTTCCTTTCACTTAGTGATGATGTTCAGCTTCATCCGCTTCTGTTTTTGTTTTGTGAATTGTTTCAGGCGGATGTTCCGGTGTAGCATAAATCACATAAATTTTAAGGTATTTTTCTGCTGACGTATTTTTAACATAGTGTTCATTCCCTGCAGGAATTATTGCGATGTCATCATCTTTGAGATAAAATTCCTCATCAGCAATTTTAACCAATGCTTCCCCTACTTCAACCCGAATGAACTGATCAATACCATTGTGGACTTCCAGCGGTATATCTTCTCCTGGCTTAAGACTCATCACGACAAGCTGCATCTTCTCTCCTGTAAAAAGGACCTTTCTGTAATACTTATTTTCCAGTGTATCTTTTTCAATATTGGTTGAATATCCTTTCATTTTTTTTCACCTCCTTTTGAAGTTAATATAACAAAATATCATACTCATTATTAAAATTCCTATAAAATCGAACTCACCTATGACTGCTTTTGAATAGGTCAAGTTTAAATTTAATATTCTATAAGAATACCTAATTTTCCATAAAGAATCTAATTTTCATATTTTCTAAAATACATACTTGGCAAAGACTAGATATAAAATAATGAGTGATGAAATCTGGTAGCCGGCAACAGCTCCAGCTTTCCAAGAATCTATGGTGTATTCATTATTCCACCATTCGGATAGAACGTTTGGCTCTTTTTTTATAATATCTCTTATTGTTTTAACAATTCCTACTAGAGGAATCAATTCTCCTTTTAAGGCGCGCTCTCTTTTTTGCTTTTTTTTCATTTTATGTTCTCCATTTCACATTAATATTTTATCATAATAATTGGGGACATCCCATAAGGTACCACCCTATTAATTAAGAGTACACACAGAAAAACTTTTTTCCCAAAGTGATAAGATTGATCTATTTCTTCAGTCAA
>CAZRGM010000024.1:0-12726 GCA_964599635.1 uncultured Eubacteriales bacterium
GACTCCTTATTCGGTAACATTTTTGCTGAGGCAAAACCATTATCTCAGTAACATAATAAGTGAGTCAATGCGGACCAAAAAAATGCTTGACGTTGATCAGCCGCACTGTTTCTGTTTCCTCACTGGCTAAGCGATTGAGCTCCTCAGCAATCCGGGCTGAAGCTTTGTCTGCCAGGGCTTCGACAGCCTCTTCCTTGACTGAAAAATCAGGAGATTTCCGGGCGATTGTAATCAAAGCATCCACGGATTCGGAAAGGTCGATATCTTCCAGAGCGGAAGCGGCTTCTTCCCGGACTTCAAGGTTCTGATCCTGCATGGCTGTGTGAAGAAGGAGCTTTACCGCCTTTAAGTGATTGTGATCCCCCAGTTCAGAGGCTGCTTCTTCCCTGAGTTCCGGCTCTTTGGCTTTATTCAGCACAGATTCCAGAAGCGGGATAACGGATTCTGAAACCCCATTACTTGTCTTTCAAAAGCTCCATCAGGGCTTCTCTGGCTTTGGGGGTTCCGATATTTCCTAAAGCCTCCACAGCAGCGGCACGAACCTTGAGGCTTTTATCATTTTTCGCGGCTTCCAGAAGAACCGGAACCGCGGCGTCGTTTTCTGTGTCTCCTAAAGCTTCCACAATCCGGCGTCTGAGTTCATCATTGGATTCTTTTTTCACCATATCCGCTAAGGCCTTCACAGCCTCTTTATTCTCCAAATCAGCGATTCCTTCCAGACAAGCCTCTCTGACCTCAATATGAGGGGACTTGTTGTAGATCTGCTTATAGACCTGGACCAGCCGGCTTTCTTCCAGTACATCTTCCAGAACATACACAGCGGTTTCCGCCAGCTCTTTTTCAGAGCTTGTGAGCGCCATGTCCATGAGAATTTTCGAAGCCTCTTTGGGATCCTGGTCTTCTAAAGCAAAAACAGCGGATTTTTTTACCTGAATGTCTTTGGAATTTTTAATGAGGTCTTTGAGAATGGACAGAGCCTCCGGATGCTCGATGTCTGAAATAACAGAAATGGCTTCCCGTTGGAGCTCAGTGTTTTTGGAATCAAGCGCAATGCTTTTTAAAATGGGAAGAGCCTTATCCGGCATATCCACGTCTTCAAGCGCATAGAGAGCTTCCTGCCGGATCTCCGGAGATGAAGAAGAGCGGATGATTTTTTCAAGGACCGGGATGACTTCGACTGATTCCAGATCGCCCAGCGCATGGACTGTGGCTGCCGCGATTTTGGGTTCATCTGATTTTTCCGCCAGACGCCCCAGAAAAGGAATGACATCCGGATTTTCCAGGTCGCCCAAACTGTAAATGGCTTCGATACGGATTTTAACGTCCGGGTCTTTTTCAGCGATCTGCTCCAGTATCTTCACCGCTTCCGGATGATCCATATCGCTGAGGTTATCAATCGCATCCAGGCGCAGGTCCGGGTGTGTTTCATTGAGGGCAATATCCTTGAGCTTCTGAAAGGCAGCCGGATATTCGAAATCCTCCAGCATATCAATGATGTGCTCTTTTATTCGGACATCTTGGCTCCGGTCGTAAATGTCAATCACAGCGTTTATGGAATCCTCGCTTTCCAAGTCTGAAAGCGCATACAGGGCTTCCAATCTGATTTCAATATCTTCATCTTCAATTAAAGATTCCACCAGGGCTTCGTATTCAGGGAATCCGCTTTTGACTAGACCTTCTCCCACTCGGATTAAAGCAGTAGACGACACATATAAGGTCTAGGTTTGCAAATATATTATCCTGACCTATTCAAAAAAAATGGCATGGCTGCAGAAAAATTATAAGGAAATCGACCATCCCAAGCAATCTCCCATATCATTATAATGTCAACCTTTTTTAAACCCAGGTCGTTTTTCTTAATGAATATAAAAAACAGAGCTTTTACTCCCTTCACATTTCATATAATATAGACTCTGAGTAAGGAGGAAAAAATTAAAGATAAGAAGAATGTATTATTAATCCTTTTTTTAGTGATTCTATTATCAGCCGCTTCTCCTGTATTTCCATGCACCTCATTTATTTTGAAGAACAACCAAAGCCTATTGTTGGGACATAACTTAGACTGGCATATTGGGACTGGTTTATTGATTGTGAATAAGAAAAATGTAAGAAAAACAGCACTTGTGGACTCATTAGAAAAACCTATCCAATGGGTTTCTAGGTACGGAAGTATCACATTCAACCAGGTTGGCAGAGGTTTTCCTTACGGGGGAATGAATGAAACAGGATTGGTGGTTGAACAGATGACTTTTGATCTTACAAGATATCCCGCAAAAGACAGCCGTCATCCGATTTCAGCATGCCAGTGGATACAATACCAACTTGACAACTGTTCAACAATCGAGGAAGTCATTGCCACAGATAAAATGATAAGGATAAAGGATCAGACCTCAAAGTTTCACTTTCTTGTTTGTGACAGCAGGGGAGAGGGAGCTGTTATAGAGTTTATTAACGGAAAGATGCATGTTGTATCCGGTGAGGAATTTAAAGTACCCGTATTGGCAAACAGTCCATATGATGAATCCGTTTCAGCTTATCAAAATCAAATCAATACGGATTACAATAGATCACTCTATAATTTTTCTACAGCGGCGCGAATGATAGATAATTATTATCACTCCAAGGTTAAAGACGAGATAAAATATTCCTTTGAGATTCTCAAAGAAGTATCCCAGGGGAATTTCACCAAATGGAGTATAGTGTATGACATAAAAAATTTAAAAATACACTTCAAGGTTTATGAATCACCGAAATTAACAAAAACCCAAATATTATACACTGAAGAACGCGATGCTGTTAAAAGAAAAACTGTTGACCTGAATCAAGTTGATTTTAGCTGCAAAAAGCCATCTCTTGTGATGGGTTTAGAACTGGAGAAGGAAGGGCAGGTAAATCAATATTTTGAGGATTATTCAACATCCTTGAACAAGCAGTACATAGAAAAGGCTTTTGATTATTTTTGGAGACTGGGAGTTCCCATTCAATTGACTGATAAAGAATTGAATGATCTGGCAAAATACCCGGAGAGTTTTCACTGCCTGGAAAACAAGAAGCAAAATAAATATAGATTCTATAATCACCACAAAGATCGGAATCGGTGAGGGCTTGACTTTCACAAAATTTAATTATAAAAAAGGACAAAAAGAAAAATGAAGAAGCTGGCTATTCAACTGATTTTTGAGCCGACTTCTCTTATTCTATCTCCTCATTTTTTCTTCACCGACAACAACAATAATGTCCCCTTTGGGGGACTCCAGTCTTAAACAGCCGTATTCTTTTTTTTATCCATTTTAATTAAATCCAAAAAAGGAGTATAAGATGTTTAAAATAGATGAATATTTATCTCTATTAAGGTCAGAAAAATTAAAAAGAGCAGTAAAGATTCAGGGCGAAATCATTCATTTTTCCCGTAAATTTTTAAAACAGAAGGGATTTACTGAAATTTTGCCAGTGATCATATCACCAATAACAGATCCTTTAACCGACTATCGGGTAAGAGGAGAGATCGAATGCTATGGTTTTAAATATCAAATAACTAAAAGTATGATTTTCCATAAACAGATATCCCTGCTCTCTGTTCCCCGTATTTTTTCATTCTCCCCGAATGTCAGGATTGAGTCCGCATCCAGACAGAAAAGCGGCAAACATTTAATTGAGTTTGTCCAGCTCGATATAGAAATGAAAGAGGCGGGAAGAGAAAACATCATGAAACTCGGCGAAGAACTCTTGGTCTATGTTCTTAAGAATATTAAGACCATATGCAGAGAAGACTTGGAATTCTTTGGCAGAGATTTGAAAATTCCGAAACATCCCTTTGAAAAGATATCTTATCAAGAAGCTACAAAAAGACACGATGCTGATTATGAAGCCATGCTCTCAAAAAAAGCTGAAGAGCCCATCTGGATTCTTGATTTTCCGATTGAGGACAGAGAATTTTATGACCGGGAGTACCCGGAAAAACCGGGAATCCTTGTGGATATGGATTTGATATATCCTCAAGGTTACGGAGAAGCTCTTTCAGGCGGAGAGAGAGAATATGAGTATGAAAAAATTAAAAGGAGAATCAAGCAGAAAAAAATAGGCTTAAAAGCCTATGAAATATACCTCAAATTCGTTGAGAGAGGTTTATCTCCATCAGCGGGCTTTGGGATAGGCATTGAGAGATTAACGCGGTATATTTGCGGCATCGCACGGATTGAAGAGACCAGAATGTTTGCCAAACTGCCAGGGAATATAGGATTATAAAAAAAGAAGTTTTGTTCATGGTTGTAAACAAAATAATCATTTTCTGAAATCGATATATGTTTCCAAAGCTTTCACATAACCAGAAAAGGCCTTTCTGCCCTTGTCAGTGATTTTACAGGTAGTTAGAGGTTTCTTTCTCTTAAAGGTTTTATTTATGGATATGTATCCTGCCTTCTCCAGCTTGGAAAGACTTACACTTAAATTCCCATCCGTGATCCTGATAGTTTTTTTTAAATAATTAAAACTGGCCTCATCTACTGAAATCAGGATGGACAACACAGCCAGCCTGGATCGTGAGTGTATGATGGGATCAAGATCAGCCAGTTTTTCATGAGACATTTTTTTCACTCTGTTTCTTATACATGGATCGGAGTATAAGAGCAGGCATGATATATCCAACCAGTATGAGAGGGATGAAAAGAAGGGCTCTAAAGTTCTGGTGAATAAAAACCATTCCCAATGCCCCAGCCCACCAGATCACACCACACCATTTCAACAGATTCCATTCATATATTCCCCCCATGACAAAGACCAATATACCGGCAATGAGTGCTATAAAAACAGCAATCAATCCCCAGTTATATAAGTTCAGAGCAGGAAAAATAAATCCCACCAGAATAAACCCTACCCCGCATGCAATGCTCAGATGAGTTGTGATTTTCTGAACGTAAGATTTTATCCCTTTTCTTCGTTCCAGCTTGGCTGCGTAAATCGGGGTGAATATGACACCAACGGTCATAAAAATAATCCAGTTGAGCCAGATCCATTGGTACATCTCTAAAAACACAAGAACATACATGCCGATTACTCCCAATATGGCTATGATGCCCCAGACCAGTAAGAACATCCAAGAACCGGCTGTGATTTCTTTTGTTCTTTCGATCATATCTTTAATAAATCTGATATCCTCAGCAGCTTTCACATCGTTCATGTTATCTCCTTTTAATTTAATGTACTTTGTTTTATAAAGTAATTTATAATCAAAACTTCATTTTGTCAAGCTTTTTTTAATTTTTTTAACTATATAGGGTACATTCTGGATTGAATAGGGGAGGGACAAAAACCCGGTATAATGAGGATCGTTTTAGTTCATTTGATTCATTATTTTATTTTTTGGGCCTGAACTTCCTGACCCCCTTGATAAAGAATTAATTTCTTAACATCTCCATTTTCATCTCTAATAAAAGAAATTCGAGCATCTATTTTTTTCAAGAAGAAAGTCGTTTCAGATTCAGGATATATTTCAAGTTTATCTTGCCCGGTCGGCTGACAGAATAATTGACTGTTTTCTTTTGTGATTGTAAAGGAAAATTTAGGATTCACTTCATATTCACCAACATAATCATTTAGAATTTTGTGATCTACTTTTATGGTTTGTTTTGCTTCCAGAATAGTATATGGCTCACCAAATAAAATAGCAGCCAAATCAGTACTTATTTTCCCAACCGGTGTCTGCTCAAAATTACTCAAAACAATTATACAAGCATCGTCATCGATAAAACGGGAAATATTCAAACGAAAACCTTCCGTTTCGCCATTGTGTCCAACCATTCTGCGGTTAAATATATTTACAATACCCCAACCATACCCGTACTGATCTTTAAAAGGGGTAAACATTTTCTGTAAAGAGGATTTCTTAATTAATTTCTCAGTATATAAAGCACGATCCCAATGATATAAATCCTCAACGGTTGAATACAATGCACCGGATGCATGCGCATTTGAAATGACTCTGTATTCTGCTCTCCTGATTTCATCATTATTAATGCTATACCCATTTGCCTGATGTTTTATAATTTCTCGATAGCTTTCATAACCTGAATGAGCCATATTCAAAGGTTTGAAAATATGTTGGACAACAAAATCCTCATACGACATCTGGGTGACTGTTTCAATAATACAGCCTAATAAAATATACCCGGAATTACTATACTTAAATTTTTCACCGGGAGTAAATTCCAAGGGCTTGTTTTTGAATGCTTCTATCGTCTTCACAACGTCGTATTGATACACTCTTCTTTCTTTATTAAAACCAGGCAATTCAGTATGATCCGGAATTCCTGATGTATGGGTAAGCAAATGTTTTATTTTTATCTTGTCGCCATTTGGATAATCAGGCATGTATTCTTTCAAATAGTCATTTATACTTAGCAGCTCTTGTTCTTCAAGCATAATAATCGCCATGGCTGTAAATTGTTTTGTTAATGATCCAATCCGGAATTTTATTTGTGAGTTGTTCGGGACTTCATGCTCATAATTGGCCATTCCATACCCTTTGCTGATAAGTATTCTTCCATTTTGTGCTATCAGTACCGAACCGCTAAATTGATTCATATTTACATAAGCGGTGATATATTGGTCTACTTTGTTTTTAAAATCTTTATTGGTCTTGGCGTAGAGAGTGGTTGATAGGGAAATAAAAACCAATAGAGAAATGATGAGAGAAAAATATAATATTTGCTTTTTTTTGTGATTCATTGTTTTGTCCTCCTTAAAATGGGTTATTTTAGACCTGGATTTCAACTAAGTAGACGAATCCGGACAAAAAAAAGTTCCCCATCTATTCAAATCGTATTCAATTTAAGATGCTTCGCTAAAAGATCGAAATCCAGGTCATCATGCAGGAATAAGGAGAATCAGGCAGAAAAAATAGGCTTAAAAGCCTATGAAATATACCTCAAATTCGCTGAGAGAGGTTTATCTCCATCAGCCGGTTTTGGGATAGGCATTGAGAGATTAACGCGGTATATTTGCGGCATTTCACGGATTGAAGAGACCAGAATGTTCGCCAAACTGCCAGGGATCATAGGATTATAAAAATTGACCTGATTTGTTTCATTGAGTACTATTATTCGTAGAAGGGCAATTATATAAGATTGAAGTTCAATAGGACAATCATTACAGATGGATATTCAAATTATTTTCACTACTAAGATTTGATAAGGTATTGTAAAAGCTTGGCAACTAATTCGACATAAAGATATAGTAAGAAGATGAATTCAAAAAGAATTGTATTAAGATTATTACTAGTACTCTTTATGATTCTATGCAGTCGAGACTATTTTATATTTGCACTCAACCCCCAAAAAAAGATCACTCAATATGTCTATGAAATATGGAAAATTGATGAAGGATTACCACAAAACTCTGTAACTGCAATCATACAAGATAGCGATGGATATATTTGGATAGGTACTCAAGAAGGACTTGTGCGTTTTGACGGGAAAGTTTTCACTGTTTTTAATACAGGTAATACAAAAGAGATAAAAAATAATTATATTTTAGCTCTTTTTGAAGATAAAACAGGAGGCCTCTGGATAGGAACAAATGGAGGAGGTCTGATTCTTTTAAAAGATGATAAATTTACAGCTTATACAAGAAAAGATGGTTTGCCCAACAATTTTGTGAACTCGATTTGCGAAGACAAAAAAGGAAACATCTGGATAGGCACAAACCAAGGTTTGTCAAAATTTTATAAGGGGAAATTTCTTAATTACACAACTAATGACGGCTTATCTAACAACAATATTAGATCTGTCTTTGTCTCTGTAGAGGATGTTCTCTGGATTGGCACTCTCAGCGGGGGTTTAAACCAGATGAGAAATGGGAATTTCATAACCTATACTGAAAAAGAAGGCTTGGCTCATAATTCTGTATGGACAGTTTTTGAAGATGGTGAAGAAGTGATCTGGATTGGAACAAGCGGTGGTCTCAGCCAATTCAAGAATGATGAATTCACCAATTTTACTGCAGAAAACGGCCTATCCAACAACATTGTTAGATCCATCTGGAAAGATAAGGATGGAAACATCTGGCTTGGTACTTATGGTGGAGGATTAAACAGGCTTAATGAAGGAAAAATAACAAATTTTACCAGTAAAGAAGGGTTGGCGAGTGATATTATTGTATCAATCTATGAAGATAGAGAGGGGAGTCTCTGGATAGGCACTCTGGGTGGGGGATTAAACAGGCTGAGAGATGGGAATTTCATAACCTATACTGTGAAAGAAGGATTGGCTCATAATTCTGTATGGACAGTTTTTGAAGATAGTGAAGAAGTGATCTGGATTGGAACAAGCGGTGGTCTCAGCCAATTCAAGAATGGTGAGTTCACCAATTTTACTACAGAAAACGGATTGTCTAAGAACATGGTCTTATCTTTATATGAAGATAGCTCTAATAATTTATGGATAGGAACCTATGGAGGAGGTTTGAACAGATTCAAAAACGGAAAATTTATCTCATACACCACTGAAGATGGTCTTCCTCATGATACAGTATTTTCAATATTTGAGGATAGTGAATCAAATCTTTGGATAGGCACAGACGGCGGAGGGATCTGCCGGTTACATAAGGGAAAATTTACTACTTTTACCACAGAAGATGGCCTTAGTCACAATTCCATATTTGTGATACATGAAGACAAAAGCGGTAATCTCTGGATAGGATCAAATGGAGGAGGATTAAACAAGTTTAAAAATGGTGAATTCACATCATTTTCACAAAGAAACGGGCTGTCCAATGATACTGTCCTATCAATTTATGAAGATAAAGAGGGAGTTCTTTGGATAGGAACCTATGGAGGAGGTTTAAATAGGTTCAAAGATGGAAAATTTACTGCCTTCAGTATGAAAGACGGTCTCTTTAGTGATGTTGTCTACCATATTTTGGAAGACCAAGAAGAAAACCTTTGGATGAGCAGCAATAAGGGTATTTTCAGAGTGAGCAAAAAACAACTCAACGATTTCACTGAAGGGAAAATCGAGTCTATTAAATCAATATCTTTTGGAAAAGCTGATGGAATGAAAAGCAGTGAATGCAATGGTGGGTCTCAGCCTCCCGGATGCAGAAGAGAAGACGGATCGTTATGGTTTCCGACAACCAAGGGAGTGGCTGTGATTGATCCTGAGCAGATTCTGATTAACGAACAACCGCCCCCAATAATTATCGAAAAGGTAATCGTTGATAACAAAAAGATCGACTTAAGCAAAAAAACCAGACTTCCTCCGGGTAATAAAAATTATGAGTTTCATTATACAGGTCTCAGTTTTATTTCACCGGAAGAGGTAAAATTCAAATACAGGTTAATAGGATTCGATGAAAATTGGATTGATGCCGGAACAAGAAGAATAGCCTATTACACAAATATTCCCCCTGGATACTATCAATTTAGAGTAATAGGATGTAATAACGATGGAATCTGGAACACATCAGGAGCTTCTTTTAATTTTTCTCAACAACCTTTTTTCTATCAAAGACGATGGTTTCATATTTTAGTTGGTTTTTGTATTGTTCTTTTGGGCATAGGAATTTTTCAATTACGAGTCCGGCACTTAAAAAAGAAAGAAAAGGAACTCAAAGACCTGGTAAAGGAACGCACCCAGCAGCTGAAAAAAGCAAACAAAGAATTGGAAAAGCTGGCTGCCCATGATGCCCTGACAGGAATTTATAATTTCCGACGCTTTAATGAATTCTTAGAATCAGAATGGCGAAGAGCGAATCGGAATGGCAATCCAATTTCGCTTATTCTTGCTGATATAGATTATTTTAAACTATATAATGATACATACGGCCATCAATCCGGAGATGAATGCTTGAAAAAAATCGCAGAAGTATTAAAAAGTACAGCTCAGAGAGCTGGAGACTTAGTAGCCAGATATGGAGGAGAAGAGTTTGTAATAGTTTTAACAGAAACTCCAATGGAAGGGGCTTTAAGGGTTGCAGAAAAGTCAAGGGAAAAAGTTGAGAATTTGAGATTAATTCACCAAAAAAATCCGATAAGTAATTACGTTACTATTAGTCTTGGTTGTGCTTCTGTCATTCCTTCAAAAGATAAAACAGCTTTTGAACTCATTAAAGCCGCTGATAAAGCTCTCTATAAATCAAAAAATGAAGGAAGAAATCTAGTTTCATATGTATAGTTGCTTTATCAATATGTCTATAGTATAGCTTGTGTCATTTATATCTTAACAAAATAAGAAATATTTTCTTCGAAAGGAAAAAATGAAATGATTGAGAAAAAACTTAAGGAAATTAAAGATTTTTGTATCAAGAATTCAGACTTAAAAATTGTTGAAAAATACTCAAGATACTTTAAGGAAGGTTACAATGGATACGGAATCGATCAAAAGATTTTCGAGCATCAAAAAGATAGGTGGATTGAGAGTTGGAAAGGGGAAATGACGATTGAAGATTATTTAGAACTTGGCGACAGATTAGTACAAAGTGGTAAATTAGAAGAAGTTTCTCTTGCTGTTCATTTTCTTGCGTCACAGAAAGAAAATTATACCCCACAAGTTTTTGATAGAATCGGCCATTGGTTCGATATAGGCATATCAAACTGGGCGAATACCGATGTACTTTGCATGTTGGTTCTTCCAAATTTCCTGACAAAAAAAATTATCACCTTGAAAAAAATAAAAGAATGGACTACGGCATCTTCTGAATGGAAGCGACGTGCAGTTCCTGTTACATTAGTCGAAATGACAAAGAAGGGGATAAAGCCCTCCCAGGCTATTCCTCTAATTGAACCTCTCATGTTGGACAAATCTGAATATGTTCAGAAAGGAATTGGTACGCTTTTAAGGGAATTATGGAAAAAATATCCTTTTGAAGTGGAACAATTTTTAATGAAATGGAAAGATTCATGTGGACGATTGATAATAAGGTATGCTACAGAAAAAATGGATAAAGAAGATAGAAAAAAGTTTAGAAAATCAAAATAAATAAGATAAGGTGATAAAATGAAATTCAAAAAATTTTTAATTTCTATTGGGATGATTTTTGTTGCATTGTCATTTACATATATATCAGCATCTTCACAGGTTGCTACTTTCAAGAAGTATGTTTTTACCTATAAAACTGTTCATAATCACCCCATCAAAGCAAACATCTTCTTAACTGACAAGACTTCAAAACAATCGGTTGTTATATACTTTCATGGAGGCGGATTCATTTTTGGCAATAGGGATCAGGGTTTACCAGATAATTTACGAGACCATCTGCTTAAAAACAATTATGCCGTCGTCTCAGCAGATTATCGGTTAGCTCCTGAAACAAAGCTGGCTGGAATAGTCGAAGATGTCAGAGATGCTGTGATATGGTTAAAAACTAACGGAGAAAAACAATTTTCTATTGATTCAAAAAGAATGGCTGTTATGGGGGGGTCTGCAGCAGGATATTTAGCATTATCAACAGGCTTAAATGTGGAATCACCTCCTCAAGCTATGGTAGCCATTTCAACACCAACAGATTATTCAAACTCTCCCCCTAAAGGAAATGAAGAAATCCTCAAACAGCCTGGACCCTATGATATTGTCAAAGACAAACCTGTATCATATGGAGATTATTCTTCACGTATGCAGTTGTGGCAGTTTCTGGTAAAAAACCAATTAGCATTATCTGAGATATTTGGTTTTGATGTCTCCCAGGAAAAAGATAGGTTAAAAAAATTTATGTTAACTGAGCAAATCACCAGTGATTATCCACCCATTTTATTGGTACATGCACGCAATGACCATATAGTCCCTCTGCAGCAAGTCGAAAAATTTCATGCTTTTCTTGAGAACAAAGGAGTTTATTCAGAACTCTATCTTGTTGAAAATGGGCACAGCACAGAGCTGATTAAAAACAATCCAGATGCATTGCAAAGGATCATAAAATTTTTGGATAAATGTTTAAAAGAAAATTAGATCAGATTTACCCCTTTTGATTACCAATATTCCAGATTCGGACTGTTTAGTCAACAAAGAGCAGAACTTCCTTTAAAAACTGTTGAAAAGGCAACTTCGGAGCTAAGAAAGGCCTGGAAATTAGGACATTCTCCCATTTTAAACCTTCTTGGATTCTTGAGGAGCAGGGCATAAGGGTCTTTGAAGTGCATAATATTGATGATTTTGACGGTCTTTCAGCTCAAGTAGAGGATATTCAAGTCATAGTCATCAATAAAGACTTACCCACTGACCGTATTCGTTTCAGGCAGCTCCTTCATTATGCTGTTAATGAAGAAATTGTCACTCTCAGCAGAGGGGCAGAACTAGCTAATAAGAACCTTGTGGATCTGCGGAGGGAAGTCAAGGCAGCTGTATGATTGTTGTTGTGATGAATTTTCCCTTCTATTCAGCTCATTCTTTCATTAAAATAAAAAAACTGATTGACTGAGAGGAGGGTGTTGTGAAGAAAAAAGCCTTTTTTATTATGGGAATGGGGATACTGCTTCTTATCTTCTTTACTTCATGTGCCAGAGAAAAATCCGGATGGGCGGGCACCATCGAAGAAGAAAACGGAGTCACAGTGGTCAGGAATCCAAAACAGCCCATTCATGCCGGAAATGTTCTGTCATTTGAAGAAGAACTTGTTTTGAGACCGGATGCTGAATCACAGGAGCTGTTTTTTAACATCATAGCGGCAGTATGTGTGGACGATGCCGGTACTATCTATGTGCTGGATATGGGAGACTGCCAGATAAAGGTCTTCAGCAAA
>CAZRGM010000025.1:0-18644 GCA_964599635.1 uncultured Eubacteriales bacterium
CGTTCAGATTTTTAACGCCATTCTTCTTCGTTTTTCTCGGCGGTTCCGTAACTCCCCCCGTCCGTGGGTCAGACATACTCACCGTCCAGCTTCGCTGGAGTCCCTCAAAAAACTCATCAGAAGGCTAAATCTTCAAAGTCGCTTCAGCCATACCTGAATTTCAATAATCTGTGCCTTGCCTATTTATAGAATATCTAACATTGATTATTCACGATTCAGGATGGTTTCAGAGGGGAAAAGCAAGGGATGAGAAATCCCTTGCCCTTTCCCTCCTATGATCGTTAAAGAGAACAGGCTATGTCTGGATTTTATCAGGCTAATCACTAGCCTTATTCATGAATAATCTTGGTCAATGGGAAATGATAAAAGTGACGGGGCCGTCATTAACAAGATAAACATCCATGAAGGCACCAAAAACACCGGTCTCTGTCTTAATGTTCTTCTTTCGGAGCTGATCCACAAAAAAATCAAACAATCTCTCTGCCTTCTCTGGCTCTTCAGCATGGTCAAAACTGGGCCTTCGGCCTTTTTTCACTGAACCAGCCAATGTGAATTGAGAAACAGCCAGAATTTCCCCTCCTGTTTCCTTGATCGACAAGTTCATTTTTCCTTCTCTATCAGAAAATACTCTCAATTCTGATACCTTGTCTGCCAGATAGTGAGCATCTTCTTCCGTGTCGCCCTTTTCAATTCCCACCAGGAGACAAAATCCCTTGTCTATTTCTCCTGTGATCTTTCCCTTTACTTTAACGTGAGCCTCTCTGACTCTTTGCAAAACTAATTTCAATTCGACTCCTTAATTTTTTTTATTTTTTTTCTGGATAGAATCATTTGGAAAGACTTCAGTTCATCCCTGTTAAATAAAAAACTGAACAGCATATAGACCCCTACTCCAATGAAAAGGGTTCCTATAAAAATAACCAGTCTCAACAGAAAACTCATCTCATAAAATGAAAAAAGATGAAAGAAACCCCATACAGAAAGACCCATGATAAAGGCAGCAAGGGCGGATCTAAAGGCTGAATCTAAAACTTTCTTTTTTCCCACTTTCCCTATCTTTTTTTCCAGCAGATGAAAGAGGATAAAAAAATTAAAAACAGACACAATAGACAAGGCGAGGGCTATTCCACTCACTCTCATAGGACCCATCAGGATGATCGATAAAGAGATATAAATGATCAGTGTGAAAAAAGCGATTACAGCTGGGGTCTTCGTGTCTTTTAACGAATAAAAGGCAGGGGCTATTATCTTGACTCCTGAAATAAAAGGAAGACTCAACGAAAAAAACAGCAGGCACGAGGCCGTCATCACCGTCGATTCCGCATCGAAATGTCCTCTTTGATACAGGATATGTATAATAGGGCGGCTCAGAACTAATAATCCCACCATTGCGGGAATGGTGATAAAAGCAATCACCCTTAGAGAAAAAGAAAGGGTTCTCTTCATCCCAGAATAATCTTTTGATGCCACTAAATCAGAAAACGTAGGTAAAAGAGCGATGGACAGAGCGATGGAAAAAAGGCCCAGTGTGAATTCCTGAATTCTGGAGGAATAATAAAGTGATGAGACACTTCCTTCCTCAAGAAAAGAGGCAATCATCCGGCTTAATGCAAAGTTTATCTGATGGATCCCGGCACCAAATATTCCAGGAATCATCAATTTGACGACTTTCCGTACCGCAGGGTGCCTCAAAGAGAGCATCGGCTTAAAAACCATTCCTTTCTTCAGCAAAAAAGGAATTTGAAATCCTAGCTGCAACGCTCCTCCTACCACCACTCCACCGGCAAACACAAAAGCGGGCTCCCTGCTGTGAGCTGCAAATACAGCCGCTGCTGTAATGACAGCAACGTTATACAAAACCGGCGTTAAGGCCGGGACAAAAAATTTGTGGAACGAATTTAAAATCGCCATGGCAAGAGCAGCCAGGCTTACTAAAAAAATATAGGGGAACATAATTCGGGTTAACAGGATAGTCAGCTCCATCTTCCCCTGAATATCTTTGAATCCAAAAGCAATGACCTTAACCAAAAAAGGCGAAAAAATAACCCCCAGGACAACGACAACCGCCATGACAAGAGTTAAGTCAAAAAAGAATATATTGGCAAATCTCCACAATTTTTCTTTGGTTTCTTCTTTTTTAAGTTTAGAAAAAATCGGGATAAACGCTGAAGTCATCGCTCCTTCTGCCGTCAGCCTTCTCAGCAAATTCGGAATGATATAGGCAATCGTGAAAGCATCGGCACTTGTTCCTGTCCCAAGAAAAAAAGCCTGAATCATATCCCTTATATATCCAAGGATACGGCTTAATAAAGTCGGGATTGAGATGTCCATCGTGGACCTCAGGAGCTTGCGGTTGCTTTTATTATCCATACTTAACTCTGTCTAAATCTTTAATAGGTTGACAATTGATTGCAGATATTTTATCATACAAAACCTATTTTCTATAGGAGAAACAAATGGCTCAACACAAATCGGCTGAGAAACATATAAGGCAGAGTTTACGGAGACGTGCAAATAACAGGAAGAATAAATCTGTCATTCGAACACAAATCAAAAAGTTAAAAGCAGCGGTTGAAAAAAAAGATGAAACGGAAGCGCTCAAACTTATGCCTGAGACTTTTTCCATCATAGACAGGGCTGCAAAAAAAGGAACCATTCATAAAAAGACAGCCAGCCGATACAAATCAAGACTCAATAAAAAGGTTTTATCAATTTCATCAAAATAATTTTTTCTCGCCTGCTCTTCTCTGACAGTAATCAAAAAGGAATCCATCCATGAGTTCATGAAAAGAAAGGCTGGTTGATTTTATCTTTAAATCAATATCTTTCAGCTTTTCTATAAAATACTTCAAATCCTTGATAGAAATTTGTTCTGCAAAATGAATGATCTCCTTGAATTTCCTCTGATATAAATCTCTAAATTTATCAGGTATAAAGGGTTTGATTTCCTTAAAAACAGCTTTTCTATCTTTATTCCCCTCCAGTATCCTCAGTTTTACCAAAAGGATGTCATTGAAAAATCCAGAAACAATATCCATTATTTTTACGGAAGAGATGTTTTCTTTCTCAATAAGCTTATCAAGAGTGAAAAGGCATTTTTTATAATCCGCCTCTTCCAGGCTATTCGTTATTTCCCATTCAATGAAAGGTTTGACCCATCCTGAAATCTGTTCAACATCTTCTATGCTGATCAAATCCCTCTCATCGACAAATGTGACCAACTTGTCAATTTCACTCCTTAATCTTCTCAGATCATTGCCTACCAGTTCCACCAGTCTCAAACAGGCATAGTGGTTGATCTTTTTCCCCTCCTTCTGAACCTGTTTTTTAATCCAGGTGTATATTTTCTGACCTTTAAACGGATTGAGTTCTTCTATATCAATGCTTCCCGGAGGGAGTGCTTTGAAAAATTTCAGCAAAGGAGATCCCCCCACAATCTTCTGATTAAAAATGATAATCAATATTGTCTTTTCAGAAGGAGAAGAAAGATAGGATTTCAACAGGGCCTCTTCACCGGAAGAAAGATTTTCTTCCTTCCGAGGTAGGGTCTCCTTTTTACGGGGGGGAATCTCAACCACTACTAACCTGTAGGAAGAAGATAGGAGAGGCACTGTTCTTGCTGAATCAATAATATCCGCCCATGAGTTGATCCCCAACTCGTATCGTTCTATAACAGGCACTTCCTGTTCAGAACCTGATAATTTTTTTTGGGCTTTATCTATAAATTCCAGAGCAGGATAAACATCTTCACCCAAAAAAAAATAAGCGGGGGAAAGAGGAGCCATTCTTTAAAAACCCTCCAGAATCATAATAACAAGACTCCTCGCAAATTCTCCTGATACTTCTTCAATGGCTTCTGCCTCCACACTTTCAAAGTCCACTCCTTCCTCCACTTCATATTCCTTCTGATAGACAAAATTGGGGTTTGAAAAAAATATCTGATTCTCTACCAAATCCTTCAATACAATTCTGGCCACAATAATGATATTATAACGGTCCGCCGTTGCCGTCCCCGAAAAAGCGATGGGATTAACTTTAAAAGAAGAGATTTCTCCTTCCAGCACCGCATCTGCTGACTCCAAGTCATCTGTGACCTCAACTTTCCCCCTGGATACAAGCTCATCAATAACACTCCGGGTCAGCTTGACATCCAACTCAAAGCGGGAAGTTTTATTCTGGAACATGGGAACCTGTATCCTTTTTATGTGAGAAGGGAGGGAACTTCCCGTGCCGCGGAGGTGATATCCACAGCTGTACATCAGAGTACACAATAAGAAAAGAATGAAATATTTTTTCATGTGTTGAATCCCTTAGATCACAATATTCACCAGTTTATTTTTAATATACACTATTTTTTTGGGTTCCTCATCTCTGACATATTTATGAATGCGTTCCAGAGATAAAGCTTGGGACTTAACTTTGTTTTCAGGGGTATTTCTCTCAACTTCAAATCGGTCTCTGAGTTTCCCGTTCACCTGAACAACTATGGTGACCCTGTCCTCCTTTACTAAACGGGGATCATATTGAGGCCATGGAGATAAAATCAAATGAGAACTTTGGCCTGTGCATTCCCATAATTCTTCAGTCATATGAGGAGCAAAAGGAGAAAGCAGCTTCAGCAGGATCCCTGAACTTTCTTTGATCAGCCTTCGTCCAGACTGATTGGATTTCAATTGAGAAGATGCTCTCTTGATTTGATTAAAAAATTCCATAATGGAGCTCACAGCTGTATTCAGATGATATCTATCTCCAATATCTTCAGTTACTTTTTTGATTGCCTGATGCATTTTCATCCGAAGATAATGGGCTTCTTCAGAGGATTCTTCTTCAGCAGGGTTTACATTTTCTTCCTTTTCAAACAATTCCAAATTCTGCTGAAAGAAATCCCAGACCCGATTTAAAAACCTAAAGCAGCCTTCTATTCCCTGGTCATCCCATGCAAACTCTTTCTCTGGAGGAGCCGCAAACAATATAAAAAGTCTGATCGTATCCGCACCATATTTTTGAATCATATCATCAGGATCAACAACATTTCCTTTTGACTTTGACATAGCGGATCCATCTTTTGTCACCATTCCCTGCCCAAGATAATGAGGGAAAGGCTCGTCAATATCAGTCAATCCCAAATCCCGAAGAACCTTACTGAAAAAACGAGCATAAATAAGATGAAGAATGGCATGTTCAACTCCTCCCACATAGATATCTACGGGCAGCCAGTAATCTGCTTTTTCAGCCTTAAAAGGAAGCTTGTCCTCATCGGGCGAACAATAACGGAAAAAATACCATGAGGAATCAAAAAAGGTATCCATCGTATCTGTTTCACGCTCTGCATCTCCATGACAGATTGGGCACTTCGTTTTTATAAACTTTTTGGATTTTCTTAAGGGCGATCCTTCTTCCCCGCTAAATTCAACATCCTGGGGTAGAGTTACGGGCAGGTCTTTATAGGGCACCTGAACGATCCCGCATTTTTTGCAGTGAATGACAGGAATAGGGGTCCCCCAATACCGCTGTCGGGAAATCCCCCAATCCCTAATCCTGTAGAGAACGGTTCCTTTCCCCACCCCTTTCTCCTTTAAAGATTTGATCATCTCTGAAACAGCCTGCTCCGAAGTCATTCCCGTATAGATTCCGGAATTAACCAATTTCCCAAATTCAGTAAAAATCTCCTCCGGTTTTTCCTGCCCATTGATTTCTTCTGGAACCACCACTTCTTGAATGGGAAGGTCATGTTTTTGGGCGAATTGATAATCCCTTTCATCATGAGCCGGAACCGCCATGATGGCTCCGGTGCCATATTCCATCAAAACATAATTCGCTATCCATATAGGGATAATTTCACGGGTAAAGGGATTAACAGCTGTCCTCCCGGTATCAATTCCCTCTTTCTCTTCCTCTAAATCCTCTGCATCCATATGCTGATGCCGAATTTTATCTTCAATCCATTTCCTTTTGGTACTTTCACCTTCTGAACCTTCAATCAATTTGAGAGAGTACGGATGTTCTGGAGAAAGCACCAAAAAAGTCGCTCCATAAACGGTATCAATCCGGGTGGTAAAAGTCTCAATTGAAATATCAGAATCGGTAACTTTGAAAAACAATTGAACTCCTTTACTTTTCCCAATCCAGTTTCTCTGCATCGCTATAACATTCTGCGGCCAATTCTGAAGCTGCTTATGCCCAGAAAGGAGTTCATCGGCATAATCAGTGATTTTTAGAAACCACTGCTCCATATACTTTTTTTCTACATCTGTATCGCATCTCCAGCATTTTCCATTGATCACCTGTTCATTGGCCAGGACAGTCTGGCATTGAGGGCACCAATTCACAATGCTCTTTTTCCGGTAAGCCAACCCCCGTTCAAACATTTTTAGAAAAATCCACTGATTCCACTTATAATATTCGGGGAGACATGTGTTAACTTCTCTTGACCAATCATAACTGAATCCCAGTCTCTTTAACTGACTTTTCATATGGGATATATTATCCAAAGTCCATTTCCTGGGGTGAATTCCCTCTTTTATGGCAGCATTCTCCGCAGGCATTCCAAAGGCATCCCATCCAATGGGATGAAGAACATTATATCCATTCATGATTTTGAATCGAGAAATGACATCCAGAATTGAAAAATTTCTTACATGCCCCATATGAATTCGTCCGGATGGATAGGGATACATCTCTAGTGCATAATATTTTGGCTTATCAGGATCCTCTTTAACTTTAAAACTTTGCTCCTGCTGCCATATATCCTGCCACTTCTTCTCAATTTTTTTGAAATCGTATTTTTGACTCATATTTCCTATCCTGTATTTATCTGCAGGCTAGATGATCAAGAGAAACTGCCGTATCCCTCATAAGACACAGATTCACCTGGAGATACAATCATAAATATTAGAAACATACCCTTAAAAAGTCAAGAATTTGAACTCAGAGAAAGCTCACAACTAAAATCGTAACGAAAAGACGTCACCTGTCACTGCACTTTTTTACTGATACAGAATTTTCCGAATCTTATTAACGGGAAACTCCCGGGCCATCTTTTCAATCACAACTTCCATCTGTTCTGAGCTCCTGGACTCCACAGCTGATTCCCATTCTTTAAGCAGTGAAGAACAAACAAACTCATGGTTTTTATGGATCAATATTTTAATTCCTCTCATGGCTCTCCATTGAGTGTACATGATTAAAAAAAGAACATAAAAAAATACATTGGGACCTGGAAGAAAAGCCATAACGCCACTTATAGGAAGAAGAATGGTCTCAAATAAAAGAAGAAAAAAATGCTTTGACCTTTGCTTCTCAAGAAACAATGAAAATTTTCTTTTCATCCTGTCTTTATCCTTGATTCCTGAATAATAAATAATTGTCTCTTGATCCTTTATCTTGAGAGCTCTCTCAAAGGCCTGTTCCTGACTCAATATTTTAGGAGGCAGCATCATAAGTCTTCTTTTGGCTTCTTCCCACCTTTTTCGCCATTTTGTGAAATTCACTTCGATTGGGTGAATGGGATGTGATGAAAAAAATCGATAATTTTTCTTGAAATCTTTGACAAAATAATAATCCATTTTTTTTATTTCATTAAATTATAACTTCTCAATTGATATTTTTCTATATAAGGATAATCATTTTTTCTCACTCTTATCCAATTGACAAAGGCCCGTTTTTATTTTATTTTAAGTGGAAATGTCACTTACTTTAAACCAATTCTTATTTCTAATCTTAACTTTTGCTGCTGTTGTGGCCGTGACTTTTCTTGTTATTTTTCTTATCCAGCTTCGGAAAACAGCAAAAGAAACAACCTCGACCATGCTGGAGATCCGTTCTCTCGTAAAAAACTTAAATGATGCCAGCCTCAAAATAAACACACAGTTCGATGACCTGCAGGATATTCTTGAGGCAACCAAAAAAACGGCCACAGGACTTTCCGAAGCAGCCTGGTTTTTAGCCGTAAAAATAATCAGGCCCAGTTCAAAATATTGGCCTCTTATTTACCCACTAATAAGGTTAGGTTGGAGGCAACTAAAAAGAAAGAAAAAGGAGGGATAAAATGGAAAATAAAAGCTCGAGTGCTGTTGAAATCACTCTGTCTTTTTTGTTAGGAACAGCCACTGGATTCATTCTAGGGGTTCTCTTCGCACCGGCTGAAGGAAAAGAGACAAGAAGAAAAATCAGGGATCAGGCCGAAAGAACCGGAGAAAAGGCTAAAGAAAGATACGAAAAACTCAGTAAAGAAGCTGAAAAAAGCTTGCAAAAAGCAAAGACCAAATCAAAAGAGGGTGTGGAAGCCATAAAAGATTTTATCGACAAAAAAAAGAAAGAAATAAGCAAAAAACCCGAAGAAGAGAAAGAAGAAACTACCGAAACAGAATAATAAGCGAAACTCAATCGAAAATCACAGGCTGGATCATTTCCTTCAATAATCAATATTCTAGAAAGAGAGCTGAGGCATGCCAAAAACAATCATAAAAGAAATCAAATCAAGAGAAATACTGGATTCACGGGGAAACCCGACTGTAAGCACCAAAGTGATCCTGGAATCCGGCCTATCAGGCAGAGCTCAGGTCCCATCAGGAGCCTCCACCGGAAAACGGGAAGCTCTGGAACTCCGGGATGGTGATCCAAATAGATATCTTAAAAAAGGAGTGCTGAAGGCTGTCTCCAATGTTGAGAAAATCATAGCACCGGAAATCATAGGCCTGGATTCTTCAGAACAAGAAATTATAGATAAGACACTCATTGATCTTGATGGAACGCCATCAAAAAAAAATCTGGGAGCCAATGCTGTCCTTTCTGTTTCTATGGCTGTGGCAGATGCTTCTGCAAAGGCTTTAGGCCTTGAACTATTCGAGTATTTAGAAAAAAGAGAGACTTATCAACTTCCTGTCCCTCTTGTAAACATACTCAATGGAGGTTCCCATTCCGATAACAATGTGGATATCCAGGAATTCATGATTGTTCCTATCAACTGTCCCAATTTTGCGGAAGCGGTCAGGATGTCATCTGAGGTCTTTCACAATCTGAAACAGAACCTTAAAACCAGAGGTTATTCTACAGCCGTAGGAGACGAAGGTGGCTTTGCCCCTAACCTTCAATCAAATGAAGAAGCTTTAGAGCTGATCCATGAGAGCATAAAGAAAGCTGGTTATACCCCAGGGAAGGATATTTTCATGGCTTTGGATCCCGCGGCTTCTGAATTTTATGAACAGGGTCAATATATATTCAGAAAATCTGACGGCTCCCAAAAAAACAGCTCTGAAATGATCGATTTCTATAAAAAAATCATAAAAAATTATCCCGTCATCTCCATTGAAGATGGACTGGCTGAAGACGACTGGCCCGGTTGGGAGAAAATGACCCGGGATTTTAAAAATAAAATCCAGATAGTGGGTGATGATATTTTCGTAACAAACCTGGAGATCCTCAAAAAGGGTATTGAAAGAGGAATCGGAAATTCAATACTGATCAAGTTAAATCAAATCGGGACTCTCACAGAGACTGTGAATACGGTTAAGCATGCCCAAAAAAACGGATATTCCTGTGTCATATCACACCGCTCAGGAGAAACCTCTGATACATTCATCGCTGACTTGAGTGTTGCTCTGAATACCGGCCAAATAAAAACAGGTTCTGTGAGCAGAGGAGAACGAATCGCTAAATACAACCGGCTTATGGAAATCGAAGAGATCCTAGGTAAAAAAGCTTCGTATACCGGCAGAAAAGCTTTTCCCAAATATATTTCCTGAATATGACAAGAGACAAAGGCAAAAAATTCACCACTTCTTCATCCATCCCATTAAAGAGGATCTATAAAGAGAAAGACATTCAATCTCCTGAGTTTTTGCAGAATTTAGGAGATTCAGGAGAATATCCTTTCACCAGAGGAATCTACTCCAATATGTACAGGGGAAAGCTGTGGACAATGCGTCAGTATGCGGGTTTTGGCACAGCTCGAGAATCAAACCAAAGGTATCGATTCCTGCTTTCAAAAGGCCAAACAGGATTGAGTGTTGCTTTTGATCTCCCCACCCAGCTAGGATTGGATTCGGATCATCCCCAATGTCACGGTGAAGTGGGTAAAGTCGGGGTGGCCATTGACTCCCTTTATGACATGAAAATACTTTTCGAAAAAATCCCTCTCCATAAAGTCTCTGTCTCCATGACAATCAATTCAACCGCAGCGATCATCCTGGCTATGTATTTGGCTCTGGCTGAATCCAAGGGAATATCAGGAACCCAACTCAGAGGCACCATCCAAAACGATATTCTTAAAGAATTCATCGCACGAGGCACCTATATATTTCCTCCTGGTGTGTCACTAAAAATCATCAATGACATCCTCAGTTTCTGTCATGAGCGCATGCCTCAATGGAATACCATAAGCATAAGCGGCTATCATATAAGAGAAGCCGGAGCCACCGCCGTTCAGGAGCTGGCTTTCACGCTTGCCAATGCCATAACCTATGTCAAAGCGGCTCTTGATTCCGGCTTGGACATCGATTCATTTGCCCCTCGCCTTTCTTTTTTTCTTGCATCACACAATAACTTTTTTGAAGAAGCAGCTAAATTCCGAGCAGCAAGACGCCTATGGTCCAAAATAATGAGGGAAAAATTCAAGGCCAAAAACCCGAAATCCTGGAAATTTAGATTCCACACGCAAACCAGCGGCTCCACTCTAACAGCTCAGGAACCTGAAAACAACGTCATCAGAGTCACTCTCCAGGCCCTTTCTTCTATATTGGGGGGAACCCAATCTCTTCACACCAATTCAAGAGACGAAGCTCTGGCTCTCCCAAGTGAAGAATCAGTCAAAATTGCTCTGCGAACCCAGCAAATCATAGCTGCTGAAACCGGAGTCCCGGATGCAGCTGATCCCCTAGGCGGATCCTATATGGTCGAATACCTCACCAATAGGATAGAGAAAGAAGTGAATCAATATTTAAAAAAAATCGAAGATATGGGGGGGATGCTGCAGGCGATAGAAAACGGATTCATCCAAAAAGAAATACAGGAAAGCGCCTATATTTTCCAGAAACAGCTTGAAAGTAAGGAAAGAGAGCTAATTGGTGTCAATAAATACGAATCAAAAGATAATAAATTAACCTTTAAAATCCATTATCCTCCCAAAGAATTAGAGGAAAATCAGATTAAACAGCTGAACAGGGTCAAACAGATGAGGTCAGAAAAAAGGCTGAACTCAAGTTTAAAATCCCTCAAAAAAGCCTCTGAATCGGGTGAAAATTTGATGCCCTTCCTAGTAGATTGTGTTAAAGAAATGGCCACGATTGGGGAAATCACATCTGTGCTCAAAGAAACTTACGGGACATACAGAGAAAATCTGATTTTTTAACCAAAATGTATTCCGTTGACAAGAAAAGAAGAGAATTTTAATATAACAATATGTCAGATTTCCGATGGAATCAAGGCCTCTCACTGATCCTTATTCTCATTTTCATTTCTTTACCATTAGGGTCCATAGACAAGACAGACTCGATCCGTATTGCCCAATTAATCGAAAAACACAAACAGGACATTATTGACATAAGAAGATACATCCACATGAATCCAGAACTGAGCGGCAATGAGTTTGAGACTTCCAAGCTGATCGCCTCAAAGCTTCTCTCTTTAGATATGGAAATCAAAACAGGGATTGTCAAAACAGGAGTGGTCAGTCTCCTCAGAGGCGATCAGGATGGCGCTACCATAGGGGTGCAGGCTGATATCAGTGCTTTCCCTATTGAAGAACAAACCGGACTCCCTTATGAATCATTAAATCCAGGCATAATGCACGCCAGCGGTAATGATATTCATACTTCCATTGTTCTGGGCACAGCCATTATTTTAAGTGAAATGAAAGACCGGGTGAAGGGAAACATTAAATTCATTTTCCAGCCGTCTGAGGAAAGAAAACCGCCCAAAGAAGAGGGAAAAGCCGCCTTGATGATCAAACAGGGAGTGCTGGACAATCCTCCGGTAAGAGCCGTCATCGGATTTCATGTCTGGCCTGAAGCAGAGACAGGCAAGGGGCTCTACTCCCCAAACAACATCTTTGCAGGATTAGATACGTTTGAAATCTTTATAAAAGGAAAAAGCTCTCATGGAGCCACCCCACATAAAGGAATCGATGCTGTGTACATCGCTTCCCAAGTTGTGGTTTCTGTCCAATCCATGATCAACAGGCTGTCCAATCCACTGAATCCAGTCGCGGTCAATATTGGCAAAATATCAGGTGGAACTCATCCTCATATTATTGCTGAGGAAGCTAAGTTGGAAGGAACGGTAAGGTCTCTAAGCTCAGAGACTCAAAAGACAATAACAGAACTTCTGGAAAAGACCGTGAGCAGCATCGCCCAACCTTTTGGAGCCTCCTATTCTTATACCTATAAAAAGGGAATCCCCCCTTTATACAATCATCCAGACCTGGGCTTCATTTTAGCTCCTTCCCTCGTGAAATCATTAGGAGAGAATCATGTGCATCCGTTTTCTCCTCAGATGGCAGCAGAAGATTTTTCAGAGTATACAGAAAAAATTCCTGGTTTTTATTTCCTGCTGGGCGTCAGACCTCCCTGGGAAAATTCAATTTCTTCCTTGTACAGCAGCAATTTCACCCCGGACGAAGACTGTATCCCCATAGGAATAAAAACCCTATGCTACCTTCTTATAGACTGTCTTGACTATCAAGAACAATTCGAAAACCACCATCCCTAATGGCATCTCCCTTTTTATTCATGGCCCTTTTTTTGGCTCTAGGAATTTCTTTCGCTTCGATTCTAAGCATTCCCTTTGTTCTTCTAGTGGCATTGTTAATCGTCTTCATTCTGTTATCCTGGACTTATTTGATTCTCATTCGAAAGAACAAAACCGCATTCATATCTCTCCTCATAAGCACTTTCTTTCTGGGAGCATCTCTGTACACCCATTCGAACCATCAATATGAAAAAAATCAGCTCCGCGATTTTAAGGAAGAATCCTATGTGGATATAAAAGGTGTCATCGTTAAATCCCTATCTTTTTCTAACGACCGTTCCTACCTTTATTTAAGAGCCAAAGAAATATCCACTAAAAACAAAACAGAAAAAGTAAAAGGAAATGTAAGGATATCGATCCCTCAAAGCCAAAATTTAGGTGTTGTTCGCGAATTACTGATTCATGACCAAATCAAGGTCTCTGCCAAAATATCAACCAGCCATGGATATCAAAATTTCGGACTCTCTCCCTCAAATAAATATCTTAAATTCAGGAAAATTCACCAGACCGGCTTTTCGAAATCACCTCTTCTGGTAGAAAAATTATCTTCAGGCAGTAAACTTTCTCTACTGAGGATGATTTCCAGGATTCGCCTGAGACTTCAAAGAAAAATAGAGATGTTTTTCCCCGGACAAAATCAAAACAAAATCTCTCCTTCCGGAGCTGTTGTGGAAGCCCTTCTGTTAGGAGAAAGAGGCAGAATGAGTGAGTCTTTCTCGAGGTCACTTCAGGATTCAGGCCTTTATCATCTTTTTGCAATATCCGGAGCTCATATCGCCATCATTTCGTTCCTTATATTTTCTGTTCTGAAAATCCTGAGGGTTCCGGAGCGGGCTTCCTATATGGTTCTCATCTTTACTCTTATTTTCTATTCCATACTTGTGGAAGGCCGCCCGTCCATCATCCGGGCCACCATCATGACTCTTATTTTCCTCATAGGAAAATTAATTTGGAGAGATACCAATCTTTTAAACACATTATCCCTAAGCGCATTCATTCTGCTGCTCATAAATCCGTTCCATCTTTTCTCCCTTGGCTTTCAGATGACATTTGCCGCCACTCTTTCCATTGTCTTATTTTTCCCTATCATCATTCGATACATTCCCAGACTGCCTTTGAGAATAAGCGAAATTCTGATTCTGTCCTTGACAGCTCAACTGGGTGTTCTCCCCATTACAGCCTTCGCTTTTAACCGTATTGCTTTGGCTCCCCTTCTCCTTAACCTCATAGCGCTCCCCTTAATCTCCTTGATCATGGGCGCAGGATATGTCTTTATCCTTCTTTCCTTTATAAATGCAGGAGCCGCTCATCTTCTGGCCAAACTCCTTCATCTCTTGATAAATGGACTGATTCATATCTCGCATTTCGCATCTTCTGTCAATATTCTTTCTTACAGAATACCCACTCCCCATGCCCTCACGATCGTGGGATACACTCTTTTCCTGCTTGCTTTTCTGGCTCCCCAAAAAATAAAGAGACAAAAAATCATCACATCTGTATTATTCGCTGTATTCTTCATCACTCTGGTTACCTTTCCATTTCCATCCTACTCAAAACATCTGAGGATGACTTTTATTGATGTGGGTAACGGTGACTCGATTCTGATCGAATTTCCAGGTTATAAAAAAATGCTGGTGGACGGAGGAGGATCTGCCTACGGCTCCTTTGATGTTGGCGAAAGGATTGTTTCCCCAGTCCTCTGGAATAAAGGAATAAAGAAAATTGACTATCTGGTTCTCACCCATGCTCACCCTGACCATCTTTACGGCCTGTTTTCTGTCACTGAAAATTTTAAAATCAATGAATTCTGGGAATCCATATCCCCCACCCAAAATAAAGACTATCTCTCTTTTAAGAAAAAACTGAATCCCAAAACGACCCTAAAAAAGTTATTTCAAGGCGCATCTCTAAAAATCGGAAAATCTGATGTTAGAATACTCTATCCTGAAAAACCTGAAAAACCTCCTGCCTTTGCCGACAACGATCAATCAATGGTCATGAGAATCCAATTCCAAAAAACATCATTTCTTTTAACAGGAGATGCTGAGGCTCAGGCTGAACAAAACATCCTGTCCAAATACGATCACATCCAAAGCCAAGTTCTGAAATGCCCCCATCACGGAAGCCGCACCTCCAGCACGCTGTCCTTTATTGAAGCTGTTTCTCCAGAAATAGTGGTGATTTCAGTGGGGGAAAATAACTTTTCCGGACTTCCAGACAGAGGTGTTATCCTCCGCTATAAAAAAAGGGGGACTCAGGTGTACAGAACCGACCATCACGGAGCTGTGGAAGTTATCTCTGACGGGAAAAATCTTTCGATTCAGACAGCCTGCAAAAACAAATAAAACTAACCTGGATTATTCAGGTTAAAACTAATGACAGTTCCTTCCTTTACCTGAAATATATAAAAGAGATTTTGATTCCCAATACTCTTTCATCTGTCGATTCAGGAAATAACTCGACAGGGGAAAAAGTTTTATCAGTGGCTATAGTCAGATAAAAGTCATCATCTTCGCCTAGCTTCTCTTTATTAATCTGATAAGTTTTTTCAAAAATGGGATGTTCAGGAACAAATTCATCTAGAATGGTTCCATTTATTTTAAAGATCACCTTCTGATCCTCAACCGCATTTTTATTGACTTCTCCTCTAATAATGAGCAGCGCATCTCTATGAGGATTATCTATGATACATTTGGCTTGTTTGTCTGTCCATCTCCAACTCTTAAAATGATAATCGGGATTCATTTCAAGGTCATACCAGCCGTCCATATAGATCACCTGCGGCGCATCAAGCGGAGGAGGAGATACTTTTAATTTTTGATCCAAAATCATCTGCTCGGACTCCCCTGTCTTGTCATAAGGAGAATAAAAACCAACAGAAATTCTCAAAGTTTCCTCCCCTTTAAAATCCGGATCGAATTCATCGATGAATACAGGAATATAAATCCTCTGCGTGAATTTATATTCTTCATTGGGTTCCCATTTGGAAGTTGGAATTTCAGGATAATAATCAGCCTGAAAGAGCAGATTGTCCCCGTGCCAGAAGTGGACAAACACATTGTAGTCCCTTCTCATCCCTTCGAATTCACTATTTGTTTTCCATAGACATGTCATATCCGTCATTAAATTATCCGACAGCTCTTCCTCTGAAAAAGTAACCTCTATGTCGAGTCCTTTCATGTTTGTTTTCTGCTTGCAGTTATAAAGAATAAACATCAATATTAATATGAATCCGACAGCAGATAACTTTCTCCACATTTCAATCCTCCTCACTTAAAATATTCTTAGCCTGACCTATTCATAAAAAAACGGCGATGCCTTCATTATTATTTTATTTTCTGCGATAACTAAGACTTTTTCAAGAATATTGACTTGAACATTTTCCCTGTTTGTATCTTTTATTTCAACCGCCATTTTTTTACCCTTAAGGCGAGCCGATCTCACCGCATCTGCTTCATACCGAGGCATTTGAAGTGAAGGACCACGTCTTCATACCTCGTGCCTTGCATCTGCAGCAACCTCGACTTGTTCATCATTCAGGTTAATTATAAATAAACCCATTTTCAATGTAAAGCCCGCCCCATACCTGAATTTCATGAGGCTTTACATTGTCAATGTCTTTAATATCTAACCTAGGTTATATAGTAGCCGGTATTGAAACAGAGGAGAAAGGCAAGGGATGAAGAATCCCCTGTGAGGGCTGAGCGGGCAGGGTTCCTCTTTAGAGGAGAGCGAAGCCCGAGCGGGAGTGAGATTCCTCGCGGGGGAATCGAACGGGTGATGAATCCCTTGCCTTTTTCTCTCATAAGGTTTTGGGGAGCCCACCCCACACCTGAATTTCAATACTATTTGCCAATAGAGGAACAAATGTTATATATTTCTGAATAAATGAAATCACTTCACTATTTCTTGTCTTTTTTCTACAGAATAGGGCCCAGAATCCAGAGATGGATGTATGATCAAAATATCAAGAAACAAAAATCCGTGCCCATTCCGATCATCAGCGTCGGGAATATCACATTTGGGGGCTCAGAAAAAACTCCTCTGTCCATTAAACTCATAAAAAACTTTCTCAAAAAAGGCCTCCGTCCTGCTTTCATCTCCCGTGGTTATAAAGGAAAGTGGGAAAGGAGCGGAGGCGCAGTCCTGCCTCCAAGCCATCACATCCCGGACTGGAACACAATCGGCGATGAGCCTTATATGACTGCCAAAAATGTCCCGAAAGCAGGTATCTTTTTAGGAAAAGATCGGATCTCCTCCTGCATGGATGCCTATAAAAAAGGATATAACATTGCGGTTTTAGATGATGGATTCCAGTTCTATCCCCTTAAAAGAGACCTGGATATTGTCCTCCACAGCTTCTCTCAAAAATCACCCCTGCGTGAATCCCTATCCGCACTCAAAAAAGCACAAATCATTCTGCTGAAAAAAAATTCCCCAAAAAACAAAAAAGCTGAGCTCAAATTCCATCTGCCCCAAACAGACATCTATGAATACTCTGTTTTCTCTGCAGGCCTTATCGAAATGAAGACCGATCAATTCCTGAGTTCTGACCACTTCAAAAGGAAAAATGTGCTGGCATTCTGCGGGATAGCTCATCCCCATAGATTTAGAGAATCACTTGAAGAAATCGGAATCAGGCCAGAGGCTTTTCTTGAATTTCCCGACCATTACGGCTATCCCTTAACCGGAGTCCAAAAAATATTAAAGAGACACAAGATTTTAAAAAGTGACTTCCTCATTACAACTGAAAAAGACGCGATCAAATTAAAAAATAATGTTCACTTCAAAGACCTTCCTGTGTATTATTTAAAAATCGATCTCCATATAGAATCAGGATTTTTTGAAAAGGTCTTTTCAGCTCTCAACATCTAGGAAAATGAAAACTTCTCTTAAACACAAACTGGAATATTCAGCTTTTACTGTATTGAAGACTTTTTCAAATATTCTTCCCCGCAAAACAGGGTTTGTCATCGGAAGCCTGCTGGGAAATATTTTCTATCTATGGGATCAAAAACACAAAAAACTCGCTTATTCCAACCTGCAAAAATCCTTTGGGAATAAATACACTCCCCAGGCCAAAAAATCCATCATCAAAGCTTCTTTCATCCATTTCAGTCAAATTTTCCTGGATTTTCTTAAAATTTCCAAACTGACATCGGAACAAAAAGACCGATTGATCTCTGAGGAAGGATCGGAAATCCTGAAAAAAGAACTCCTTAAAAAAAAAGGAGCCCTTATTTTTACAGCCCATTTTGGACTCTGGGAAATCGCAGCCCATATCTTATCCAAACACGCCAAACTGAATGTCATTGCAAGACCCCTGGATAATCCTCTCCTGGAAAAAGAACTCTTTCAAATGAGAACTCTGGTGGGCTCTCATGTCATTTACAAAAAAAATGCCACCAAGCAGGTCCTCCGGGCCCTCCGCCGAAATGAATTAGTGGCTGTTCTTATTGACCAAAATGTACTGAGGCGTGAAGGCATCTCTGTCAAATTTTTCGGAAAAGACGCCTCCACCACTCCTTCTCTAGCAACCTTTTTCTTGAGAACAAAAGCCCCCGTCATCCCTATCTTCTGCACTCCAGCCTCAAAACAGGGTTATCATCTAAAAATAATGCATCCCCCTGAATTCAAACCGTCCGGAGATTTCGACAAAGATGTGGTGCACATCACTCAAATCTGCACAGATATCATAGAAAGAGAAATAAAAAAACAGCCTCATCTATGGCTGTGGTTTCATGACCGATGGAGAAGTGCTCCATCAACTCACCATTAACCATTCCCTTATTTTATAATTAACCTGACCTATTCATAAAAAAATGGCGATGACTTCATTGTTATTTTGTTTTCTGCGATATATAAGATTTTTTCAAGAACAATGACTCGAACATTTTTCC
>CAZRGM010000026.1:0-46586 GCA_964599635.1 uncultured Eubacteriales bacterium
AGGTTATAATCATTGTTGACTTTCCTGTCTACTACGGTTAGATTTTTAAATGACAAGACATATACCCTAAAGTTAGATTTTAGATGATTTGATTCGTTAACTTGACAAATGAATTTTTTTTTATATAAAAAGAGAGTAAATAAAAATCTTAATGGGGAGGTTATATATGAAAAAGGATTCATTATTTATCTTTTTTATCATTTGTTTTTTATCAGTGGGAATAGCTTTTGCCCAGATCACACCAGAAGGGAAGATCATCGGGGTCGTCACCGATAGCGAAGGAGGACCCCTTCCCGGCGTAGAGGTCGTAGCAACAAGCCCTAAGCTTGTTGGGGAAGCCACTTCTATCACTGATAGAGAAGGCAGGTATCGTTTACTGGCTCTTACGTCTGGAAATTACGAGATCGTATTTTCGCTGAGCGGATTCAAAACAGTTGTTCGGAAAGACATTGTCCTAGAGCTGAACCAAACTTTGAGCGTGGGCGTGACTATGGAGCCATCCGCCATCGAGGAGCAGGTCACAGTGGTCGGTAAAGCTCCCCTTATAGACACCAAGAGTACGTCCAAGGGGCAGACCCTAACTAAGGAAGTCTTTATGTCCCTTCCCAGGGGAAGATCATTCGATTCCGTCGTCAGCACCGCTGCCGGAGTCATGGACGAAAGCATCACAGGAGGAATTTCGGTTGACGGGGCCTCAGGCGCTGAGAACAAATTCTTTGTAGATGGGATGGATATAACGAATTTCCATTATGGCATTAAGGGGCAGAATGTCGTACTCGAGCTTCTGGAAGAGGTTAAGACCACGGCTTCAGGCTACAATGCGGAGTACGGCGGATCGATGGGCGGCGTGGTCAATGTCATTTCTAGGTCTGGCAGCAATGAGTTCCATGGGGATGTTATGTTCTATTACGAAAATGATTCACAGTTAATGCAGGGACCGAGTCGGGACTATCTCAGACGGGATCCTTTCAGTTACTTAAATTATGAATATGTGAACAACGATGACTTGTATTTCAACGGAGGAAAAGACAGGGACGATTACAATCGTTTTGAAGGAGTTTTTTCTCTCGGTGGCTACATCCTCAAGGACAGGTTGTGGTTTTTCGCCGCCCTCAACCCGGTTTTCAGTAAAACTTCAGCTCTCAGGGATTTCAACTTTAGGGAAGGCCCTTTTTATACTTTTGAAGAAAAGAACTACAGCTACAATGGGTCTGTGAAGATCTCTGCCGCTCCCGTGAAGGGTCTTCGCCTTTCGGCCAGCTTCATGAACAATTTCTCAAAATATCGGGGGGATATTCCGGATGTGGACGGTACTGACAACGAGACATATGAATATGAGAAAGAAGGGATGGATTATCCCAACTGGAACGCCGCGTTTAATGCAGATTATTCCGTAAGTAACAACTTCCTCATCAGTTATCGGGGCGGGTGGCACCGGCAGAACGAGACAAATCAGCAGCTGCTGCCGCCGGACAGCTCAACCTATTATTTTCCCTACTCGAATTCAATTTACGAGGACGATTCTTTTTACGTTGCCAATCCGGATCTTCTTCACGTGGGGGGCTACACGACCACATGGAATTACTTCGAAACCAAGAGATACATGGTTGAGAAAATAAGCAATAACGTGGATGCTACCCTCTACGTAGATTTGTTGGGTGAGCATGCCATTAAGGCAGGATTCGGCTATTCTTATCTTCATGAGGATGTCTATGATGCTAGCACGCACCCACGGGTTTATCTATACTGGGGACGGACCAACTGGGGTCTAGGATTTCCTGTAGGTGTCGATGCTGACCCCTCTAGCCCTTATTATGGCGAATACGGGTATTATTTTGTCAGAGGGTCATTCACGTCCCCTTATGGAGGTGTCTGGAATGTCCACAGTAACAATTTTTCTGCATATTTACAGGACTCCTGGACGATTGAGAACAGGCTGACCATCAACTTCGGTATTCGAGCTGAGAGCCAGTCAATCCCGTCAATGACGGACGATACCTCATATGCGAACTACACAGATCAACCTATTGAATTCAACATGGGACAGATGTTGGCTCCTAGAGTAGGTGCTGTCTATGATGTTTTTGGGGATTCAAGTCTAAAGGTCTTCGGTAGTTACGGTATCTACTATGACGTCATGAAACTCTACATGGCTGAGCTAACCTTTGGTGGTTGGAAACGCAAGCAGGACTATTACGCCCTTCAGGACCCGGATTGGACGAAAATAGCCGATAGCGGATTATTGGAGGATAGAGAAAGCCAAGAAGCTGGTGGCACGTACGCCGGAACTGTGGATTATCTGCCGCCTTCATTCGACCGGGTAGATCCGGACTTAAAACCTGCTGCACAAAGGGAGATCTCCTTTGGCGTTGAGAAGAAATTGATGGAGGATATATCTGTGTCCGTTCGCTTCGTCAATAAACATCTCATCAGAACAGTCGAGGATGTCGGGGTTTATGTGTGGGATGGCGATACTCTCTCGCAGCAATTTTACGTTACCAACCCAGGGTTTGGTGTTTCTAGGCCAGTCTCTGAGGGGGGGAAGTTCAGCGATGACTACTGGCGTTGTCCAAAAGCAACACGGGAATACAATGGTCTGAACATTTCATTGGAAAAGCGATTTAGCAACAACTGGCAGGGCGGATTCAACTATACTCTGAGTCGGGTTGCAGGAAACTATTCCGGCTTAGCCAGTTCAGACGAAGGAGGACGCCTCGGACCGAACGTGGAACAGGATTACGACCGGTGGTTCATGGGATATGACGCTAAGGGTAATGTACTCGACGGACCGTTACCCCATGACCGGACCCATGTCTTAAAATTGTACGGTTCCTATAATTTTCCGTTCGGATTGACCGTGGGCGCCATTGCCCACGGTCAGAGTGGTCTGCCTCTGACGACTAGACTCAATTACAATTGGAAGTACTTTTATCCCGAGGGCCGCGGTGATATGGGTCGGTTGCCGTTTACTGTGTGGGCCGATGTTTATTTTGAATACAAACTGAATCTAGGTACAAAGTATATGGTATCCTTAAACCTCCAGGTCGAAAACCTGACCAATACAAAAACGGTACAAAGCCGAATCATGCAATACAACCTGGACGGCTACTCAGGCTACGATAACGAGATCCTTAACGGAACTTTTGCCACCAACTATAAGAGCATTACTGAGGCACAGAACGATATGCACCCTGCATTCGGTCAATGGTCGAGTCGGTTTCATCCTTATTCTGCACGTTTGGGTATCAAGTTCTCTTTTTGATCATACATCTGTAAGCAGTTAACAAAAAAGCCCTTCCTTTCAGTAAAGGAAGGGCTTTTTTGAATATTGAGGAAAATGTCTTAAACGAGAAACTTTCTGCCAAATATCAAGAGGTGTTTCAAGATTGAATTATGATGAATGATAAGATGAATAAAAAAAAAGAAAGGGACCAAACTAAAAAAAGATTAACTTCACGAGAAACTCAAGGGCTGAAATCCTTCTCTAAATCGATATTGATATTCGGAATTGCGGGAACGGTGGCTATCGCGTTAGGCGTTCTTGTCTATCTAATCGTTATCCTCCCTGAAGGAGATAAGGTTAAGCTCCCAGGTGAGCCCTCTTACAATATTCTACTCATAACGCTCGACACCACCAGAGCCGACCATCTAGGTAGTTATGGATATGAACAGGCCAAGACACCTCATCTTGACAGCCTGGCTAGAGAGGGAATGCGTTTTGCCAGAGTTTATTGTCCGGCTCCCACCACTCTGCCTTCCCATTGTTCGATAATGTCTGGCCTTTATCCAATCACACATGGCGTTCGCAATAACGGCCACAATCTTCCGCCGGGAATAAAGATGCTAGCTGAAATCCTAAAGGGTCATGGCTATATGACGTCGGCTTTTGTGTCCTCTTTTTCAGTCGATTCTCGATTCGGTATTGGCCGGGGCTTCGAGGTCTACGATGATACCTTTCAATCACAGATGCCCCTTAAAAGTCCGAATGCTGAGCGCCGGGCCGAGAATACTTTCGCTAAGTTTTCCAGATGGCTTGATAACAATTGGCAAAACAAGTTTTTCACCTGGATTCATTATTTTGATCCACACCTTCCGTACGACCCTCCTTTGCCTTATAGAGAAGAATTCGAAGACCATCTTTATGACGGTGAAATCGCCTACATGGATCATTATGTGGGCAGTGTTTTGGAAGAGCTGAAAGAGAAAGGAATCATAGAAAAAACCATCATCGTTGTTGCTGGTGACCACGGTGAGGGACTTGGTGATAAGGGAGAGACCGGTCACGGTATTTTCATTTATGAAGAAACCCTTCGAGTACCGCTCATCTTCCATAACCTTAATATCTTTCCTCGTCCTCAGGTCATCGAAAGCACTGTCAGACTGATCGATGTAGCTCCGACTATTCTGGATATCATTGGTTTGAAAGATGAATCCGCGGGAATGCAGGGACAGAGTTTGGCTGGTTGGCTAAAGGGTAAGAGCAAGGAAGACCTTAACAGCTTTGTCGAAACTGTTTATCCCAGGGAAAATTTCGGCTGGTCTGAACTTGTGGGAATAATCGAAGATCACTGGAAATTTATCCAGGCTCCGCAGTGCGAGCTCTATGACCTAAAGAACGACCCAGGCGAAGAAATGAACCTCTACAGCCAATTGAATGATAAAGCCAGCGAAATGGCTAAAAAATTGAAAAAGGAGCTTGTTCGTTTTAGCAGATTTCCAAAAAATCCGGATGTGCAGGTTGTAGATAGGACAGAAATATTGAAAAAACTCGGGTCTCTCGGCTATCTGAGTTTTGCTCCCGCTAAGTCTGGTTCCGTTTTACCCGATCCAAAGGAAAAGATCGATGTTCTTCAATTGATCCAACAAGCCCAAAAATTTGAGGAGGAAGAAAAATATCACGACGCCGAAGAGGTTTATTTAAAAGTCACGAAGGATCTCCCAGAATCTCCAAAAGTCTACGTCAACCTGGCTATCGTCCAAGCGAGACAAAACAAACTTGATCTGGCTATTGATACTTTGAGACAGGGTATAGATAGGATTAAAGATTCAGAAGTTCTCCTAGTCCGACTAGGTCATACTTATCTGGTCGCTGGGAAATCCCAGAAAGCACTGGAAACAATGGATAAAGTTCTTGATTTAAATCCTAAAAACGTCAATGCCTTGACTGTCTGTGCCGATATCCTTGATGCAACGGGTCGGAAGGATGAAGCCCTTCCTTATTATGAACGTGCCCTGAATATGGAACCAGAAAGCCGACATTTGAGAATGAGCTATGCTGGGAATCTAGCTTCCAGAGGGAATTTTAGAGAAGCGATCAAAGTTTACGAGACATTGATCGATGATTTTCCAGAGGAGCAGGCTTTCTATCAATATGCAGGCATTGCGTGGTCTTATCTTGGCGAATTAGACAAGGCGATTTCTCTTTTTCATCAGGCTTTGACTGTAACGCCAACTCTAGATGGCTATTTTAACTTGGCCTTGACTTATGAAAAAAACAGAAATTTTCAACAAGCTCTAAAGTATTTTAAGCTTTACGTGGAAAATTCCAAAGGTGAAAGTGAAGTCAATGTCCAAAAGGCCAAGGCCGAGATCAAAAAGCTGGAAAAGAAACTTAGACTCCCCTCATATTGACCAGCGGCATAAAGCTGGTGATATTCGAAATCTGCCTTTTTGCCGCCAGAAAGGATTCGAGAGCTTCAAGGGATTTCGCTGCTTAAACTCTTTGTCTCAAAATTCTCAGGGGAAATTATGGAGGACTTCTTTGGCATTAAATTGTTTTTGTGTATATTATTAATGTTACATTCATTTAAAAGGTGAAAATGTGATGATATCAAGCAAAAATAACAATCAACAACAAAAAAAGATATTAGCTTGTTCAGTGAGGTGCTGGAAAGTAATCACACTGCTCATTTTTATAGGAGGGGTGGCACTAGGGTTTTTCAATTGCATGAAAAAACTCCCAACCAAATCTATTGCGGATCAAGTGATAATTCGCCGCGATACATTTGGGATTCCCCATATTTTTGGCGAAAACGAAGAGGCTGCGGCATTTGGCTTCGGCTACGCCCAGGCTGAAGATCATCTCATGACGATCGCACGGCGTCTAATCAGAGGAAGAGGTGAGGAAGCGAAGTATTTCGGACCTATTGGTATATCCAACGACTTTGCCATGAAGCAGTTTAATAATCTAGAAGAGGCTCAAAAAGGACTTGAGTTAGTGGGTCCAAGCTTTCGTGCTGTTTTGCGCGGCTATGCTGCCGGGTTGAATGCCTACATAGCTGCTAACCGCGACCGGTTGCCTGACTGGCTGCCCTCCTTTACCGATGCAGATATCCTTGCCAATATCCGGGCCCGATCGGTCAGAGCCTTGATGCCGCCTCATATAGCACGAGCTCTTGAGAAGAAGTACAGTTCCGACATGTCAGAGGATACATACTCGTTATTGGGCACTGATCTCGACAAGTTTCCTGTTAGCTTTGGGTCGAACGCAATTGTGTTCGGCGGTACGCGAACTACATCTGGGTCTCCTATTCTTTTAGCGAATCCCCACCTGAGATGGGCATCGCTCTACTGGGAAGCCCATATAACTGTGCCAGGCGTTCTCGATTTCTTTGGGAATACGCTGGTCGGATATCCGGTCCTATGGGCTGGTTTTAACAAAAACTTAGGTTGGGCCAATACCGTTAATAGAGCCGACCTTGATGATTTATTCGCATTGCGGCTGGATCCGGACATTCCGGATCATTACATTTTCGAAGGAATATCGCGGAAACTAAAAAAGAAAACATCATCAGTAGAAGTCGCTCAGAAAGAAGGTGGGTCAACCATTATGCAAAAGGATGTTTGGGACTCTCACCTGGGCCCTATAGTCTATCGCACCGATGATCAAGCCTTTGCCGTGCGGTCCACACGCTTAGACGCACATCGGCACTTCGAAGGATTTTATGAACTGGCCAAAGCACAGACATTGGACCAGTTCATGCACACAATGCGTAAGACGCCGACATTCACATGCAACTTCATTTACGCCGATGTTGAGGGTAATATCCTGTATCTCTGGAACGCTCAGATCCCCCAACGCATCGATGATGGCATGGATTATTCATTGGACGTCCCAGGTGATACCGACAGATATGTGTGGTCGTCGACTCATTCCCTCAAGGATTTGCCCTGTCTGCTCAATCCCCCAGGAGGTGTCCTACAGAATGCCAATAATAGCCCCTGGTATCCTTCACGGCGCGACCAAATAGATCCTACTAACTATCCCACCTACTTTGAGCGCCCACACTTAGCGCTGCGCCCACAGCTAGCTCTTGATCTGATGGAACAGCAAAGGCAGTTTTCCGTCAATGACGTAATCAGTCTTAAGTTCGGAACACGTATGCTTGTAGCCGAGCGGGTTTTACCTGATCTCCTTGAAGCTCTTCGTCATGTGGAGCGGCCTTCAGATGAGATCCTCTTTGGTATAAAAACGCTAGAAGACTGGGATCATCAAGTGTCAGCTCAGAGTCGAGGTGCGGTCCTGTTCGAACGCTTCTGGAATACATACCAAGAGGCATTGCCACAGCCTTTCGCTGTTCCTTGGTCTGAAGACAATCCTTTTGGCACACCGCGGGGCCTAGCTGACCCAGGCACAGCAGTAAATCATCTTGAAAAGGCAGTCCGATGGACTCGCGATCGCTATGGATCCGAAAACATTGCATGGGGAGATATTCATCGTTTCCGTCACAAGGGAATCGATCTTCCTGCAGAGGGAGCCGATGGTAGCTATGGAACCTTTCGTGTAATGCGTTACGAAGAACAAGATGATGGCTCTCGAGTAGCTGGGGTGCTTGCTTCTGACTCTAAGCCAGTGGGAGGAGGGGACGGATGGATCATGCTGGTGCACTTCAAAAAACCGTTACGTGCCTGGTCGGTTCTGGCTTATGGCCAGACGACCTCTTGGGACTCAGATTACAGCAGTGAACAGTTAGAGCTTTTCGCCACCCACAAACTTCGACCTGTCTGGTTTACTGCTGAAGAGATTGCCGATCATACCTTGATAACTTACTATCCTGGTCTGCAAACAAACAAATAGACTAGAAACACGTTGGGATGCCAAAACGTATATTTTTACCCAGTAGATCGGCGCTTACAAAAATATTTACAATTTTATTTCATCTGTAAGGGACAATAATCCGAAAATTCCTCCTGTATGTAAAAATAATATGCTTTCATTACTTTTAAATTTATTTTTCTTTACTTCTCCAATTAAACCTCTCATTGCTTTTGCCGTATACACCGGATCAAGAATGATCCCTTCATTCTCTGCAAGTAACTTTATAATTTCCAGTTCATTATTATTGAATTTAGAATAACCCTCTCCCTGATACCCCTCGATAACCTTTATATCTTTCTTTGAATAGTCTAAGATTGTATTATTTTTTTCCCAATTTTTGATTATATCAAGTATTTCTTTTTTATGGAATTTTTCATCTTTTTCTACACTGATACCGTAAAGAGTTACATCCCATTCCAGTAATTTCTTACCTATAAAAAGTCCTGCATAGGTACCTCCTGTTCCAACAGGAACAATTATATTGTCTATTCTGGGAATTTGATTATTTATTTCTTCTGCTGCCTTAATATAACCCCATATACCTGTAGAATCTGTAGCCCCCGAAGGTATAGCATATCCTTTCTTTCCTCTATTTTTTAATTCCTCTATTATCTTACTCATGTGTTTATATACATTTTCATATTGTTCTGGAGGTAAAAAGCGAACTTCAGCTCCGGTAATAATATCCAGAAAAAGATTACCTTTTATACTTTCAGGTTTTTCTCCCCGAAGTAATAATATACAATTAAGTCCTTTTTTTGCAGCGGTCAGGGCAGTTGCCCGTACATGGTTCGAATTAACCCAACCACAGGTTATAATGGTATCTGCACCTTCATTTATTGCTCTGGCCAGAGCAAATTCCAGTTTTCTTATTTTATTACCTGAAGTTGCGCATCCTGTAAGGTCATCTCTTTTTATAAATATTTCAGGTCCTCCCAATTCTTTACTCAAAAAATCTAATTTTTCTATCCTGGTGGGCAAATTTGCTAGATTAATTCTTATAGGGTAATCTATTCTCATTTTAATTTCTCCAATTTCATTCTAATTCCTCAAATTCTATCGGATAATATCATATAAATCAAGTACAACTGGGGTTGACAACCGGACTACTTTATAACAAAATAAGAGCCATCATGGCCTAAGGAGGAAAAAATGAAAGGTCCATGAAAAAAAATTTATGTTTTTATGTTTTCAACTTAAATTTACTTGGTTTCAAGGTTCTAACGCAACACCCGCCAATTTTTCAAAGGCCTCATAAGGTGTTTCAAAATCCAATACTTTCCGTGGTCGACCATTAAGCAAATCCTGTATGCGCTTTATTTTCTTTAGTGGAACTTTGTTGAAATCAGTCCCTTTTGGAAAAAACGGTCTGATTAAACCGTTAGTATTTTCATTCGTTCCCCGTTCCCATGGACTCGCCGGATGGGCAAAATACACCTTTATCTTTGTAGCCCTGGTAAACTTTTTATGCTCTGCCATCTCACATCATATGTTAAGGTTAGCCTCATTTGCTCCTGCAAATGTAATGCTTCCTTTGAAAACGCTGCCCTTACTTCTGTTGCCTTTTTTGACTTTAACGGAACCAATATTGTCGTTCTTGTAGTCCTTTCTACAAGAGTCCCCATTGCCGATTGTCTGTTTTTTCCTATGAGTATATCTCCCTCCCAATGTCCGGGGATAGTTCTATCATCCACCTCAGAGGGCCGCTCCTCTATACTGAGCATATCTTCCAGCTTTTTCGTTGATTCTTCAGCCTTCTTGCCTCGTTTACGCCGGTATTTACGCTCTTGTCTTAAACACTTCAGAAGTTCTTTCTTTAACTGCCCACGGGGCAGCACATATATATAAATTGCTTCATGTGATATTTGCATGGTCTCATTATAAGGATATCTGTTTTTCAGCCTATTGGCAATCTGTTCGGGTGACCATTTCAACCGTAATTTTTCATGAACGTATTCTCTTAATGCTCCATTTTTCATCAGCTTCCGGCGACCGAATTTTCGGCTTTTGGCGTTTCGGCCTGCTCTTCTATGTGCCCGCTGTGCCCTGTATGTGTACTTATTACAGCCTCCTTTATGAATCTCACGGCTAATTGTACTGGGCAACCGATCCAGTCGTCCGGCAATTTCTCTTATAGATAATTTTTCCGCTAAACCTCGACTTATTTCTTCTCGTTCTTCCGAACTCAACCTTTTGTAGCAACAATTCCTCACAGTATTTCCTCCTTTGTCGCATTTTACTTTTTTTATGTGAGTGTTGCATTAGATTATTGAATCCGCCTTAATTGAAAAAAAATTGAGAAATAATAAGGAGAAATTGAATAAGAAATAAACTAATTTATTTTTCATCTTTACTCTTTTTTTTCCTTCTCACAACATTAATATTTGCAGTTGAGACAGGAGAAATAAGAGGGAAAGTTACAGACGAAGAAGGCATAGATCTTCCAGGAGTAGCAATAGTTGCTGAAAGTCCAAATCTTCAAGGAACTCGAAACGTTATTACCGAGAGTGACGGCTCATTTCGGTTTCCACTTCTCCCAGTCGGAGAATACACTCTTACTTTCAAACTAGATGGTTTCACTACAGTTATCAAAGAAATAACAGTCCGTTTAGGAGCCACGTCCCGTATCACAGTTCCCATGAAAATAGCCGGAGTTGAAGAGGAAATAACAGTTGTTGGAGAGGCATCCTTGATTGATACAACCAAAGCTGATACAAGTTTCCAGATAGATGAAGAAATTTTGGATAATGCTCCAATCCTAGGAAGAACTATCCATGAGATTGTAGGTTATACACCTGGTGTAACTAATGTAAGAGATAACACTCAAACAGGAACGGGTGGAGGTGGTACATCTTATGGTCAAGCTAGTTTTAGAGGAGAAGGTGCTTCGGGTAATGACTGGTTAGTAGATGGTCTGTCTATAAGAGGAAAAGATAATGAGGCTGGAGTTAGAGTAAACTATGACTCCTGGGAAGAAATTCAAGTTATTTCTGATGGATTCTCACCTGACCTTGGAAAATCTTATGGCGGCATTGTCAATATTATAACAAAATCAGGAGGAAATGATTTCCACGGAGAGCTAGGTGCTGTAATTATGAATACTGGACTGAGGGCGGAGAGGCAGGAACAATTGGCAATTGCCATCGAGCCAGAAAGATCTTATGATACTTATTTTGGAAATTTAGGCGGCCCAATTATTAAAGACAAACTTTGGTTCTTCATATCAGATAATGCACACAGAACAACAGAATTGATGGACTCTGAGTCCATTGGTTGGTTAAGCATACCTGAAGGAGATAGAAGAGTTTTCACAAATAACTTATTTACGAAATTAACTCTTGGCTTATCTCAAAATCACAATATTTCTTTAAGCGGAACATTGGATAAATATCTCAGTCAAAGTGGAGGATTCGGTGTCCCAGAAAGATATCAAAAACGAGATTATCTTGATTATGCCTTTCGTCTTAATTACAAAGGAATTATGGGATCGAACACGGTGATTGAAGCTGCTGTTGGCCGTTCCTATCGACATTCAGAGTATGCTCCGCTCAGTGATGACTATGATACTCCTTCATTCTGGTTTAGGGATATAAATCAAGGAACAAATAATCTAGGATCCTCAACGATATATGATGATAACCGATGGGACTTCACTGGACGATTAACACAATATCTTGATGTAGATAATTTTGGAAACCACGAAATAGGAGCCGGATTTCTTTATTATAATGTATTCGGCGGACAGATTGTCGATCATACAGGAAAAGCCTATGATCTCTGGCCAAATAATGGATTTGATGATGGTGTTTCACTCACCTGGAATTCTCCGGGAAATCCAATAGCCATATCAGAATACGATGTGCAAAGCTATGATAATAAATCCAATGGAATTGGACTATATCTAAAGGATAAGGTGACATTTGGCAATATAACATTGATGCTGGGCATTAGATCAGAAACTCAGATTCTCTATAATGACCTAGGTGAAGAAATCTTCAGTTGGGGACTTGATAAATTCATTGCTCCCAGATTCTCTCTAGCCTGGGATATTACTGGTGACGGAGTCAATGTTTTTAAATTAGGAGCAGGATCATTTAAAGATACAGCTATAATGGAGTATTCTATCTTTTTTAACATGAAAGGTGGAAATCGATTCCGTAGTTACAACTGGATAGGGCCTAGTGATCCCAGTGATAGTGAATTGTACAATCCCAATAACTGGAAATTCAATTTCCAGCAAGGTTCCTCAAGTAAGCCTTTATTGGCTGATCCATCAATAAAACCTGATCCTTGTTATAGGGTCCTTGTGGAATATGATCGTCTTCTTGGGGTAAACTGGGCTTTGAAACTCCGTGGAATTTATCAAAAGCATTACAATATGCTAGAAGGTCTAGCTCTTTTTGACTATGAGGATTTCTTTTATAGACTGGAAAATTTTGATGCTAAGCGAAGAGATTATAAAGGAATTGAATTAGAAATCAACGGAAGCGTTTCCGATAAATTATTCCTCTACGCATCCTACGTCTGGTCACAAGCAAAAGGGACTAATCCTGGATACGGCGAGGCAGCTCAATGGGGAGGTGGTTCTTCCTACAATGTTGTTGGTGTTTTTGGAGATCATCACTCTGGTCCTGATGATTCTCCTTTTGCTTATCTAAAGAATAGAACAACTGGCCTTGGAGGAAAAGAATGGGGGGACGAAGGATGGTATGGGTTTCTCCCTACAAGTTGCGATCATGTTGTAAAAATAATAACCAATTATTTGGCTCCATACGGAATAACGGCTTCGACTGCTTTTGAATATTACTCTGGTTATCATTGGTCAATCCGCACGAATATTCCGGCTTATACTTCTGACTTTGGTTTTGCATATGGCCGAGGCAAAGAAGTTGCCCCAGCTCATACTTATATTGATCTGTCACTACAGAAAGACTTTGCCCTCTTTAATAAAATGACGATAGGGCTAAGGGCAAACATACAGAATCTTTTAAATTCCCAGAAGCCTCTTTCCTACATGAATTCAGAAACCTCTGTTCTTTTTGGCCAAGTATACGGTCGGCAGTCTCCTCGATGGTTTCAGTTTCAGGTTCTCATGAAATTTTAATAATGATAGCCCTTTTGGGATGAGCGGTTAGGTCTAATCATCTGATCTTGATCTTGCCGCTCATCCCAATTTTTTTAACCGATTGTCATAGATTATTCTTTTTGAGCTTCCTTCAAGGTCTCCCAAGTTGCATAGGTATAATGGCGATGGATCCATTCAGGCAAGCCACTATGTAATTCAGAGAAGGCGGTGCTATTTAAATCAAAAGTATGTATTTCTTTTTATGGTTGGCGTTCAAGGTCAAGCCACTCTGCCCAGGGGCCTCCATAGTTTCTAAGATCAAGTTCCTCAGGGCTAGTGGCCGGAGGGACTAAGTGATTATAAACCTGTAAAGCGAAAGACTGAGCCCTGGTAAAGGCTGTGGTGGCTTTAGAATAGAAGAAAAGCGCCTTATTTCCACTTGTTAACCGCGCCTTGGTATGAGCATTCTCACCTCTGTAGAATTCAGCTACCGATTTGGAAAACAGATCATTCAGGTAAACATATCCAGGATCGGTATAGGTTAGCTTCTTCAGCTCACTATGTGATTTAGCGATGTAAGCCTCTCCTTTCTGGTAAGTTTGGCAGACTGCATCCTGTTTTGCAGCGTTAGCAACTGCAGCTGGGCTGGATGCCAGGTGTAATTTATAAAAAGTATAAGTATTAGCTATTTGGTAATGGCGATCACCACCAAGGGGGTAGGCTATTTTCGCTGCTGGACCAGTGGATATATAGGCTACTCCTTGATCTCCATTATCAGGTAGCGTAATAGCCAAAAAGGCATTATCTAAATTGGCTATCCGTCCATAAGACAATATCTTTTCTTGTTCTTCCCCTTCAGGCCAAGGGCCACCAGAAAAACAGGGTAGCCCTTTACCGGGAAAGCGCCACATCATTTTGACAAAATCCAGATTTATTCCACCGTGATAGTTATGGAGCATATTCCAGAGTTCCATATTTCGAGCCACAGCACTTGTGGATCCTGTAAATCGGCCTGCATGTTCCATAAATTTAGTTTTTTTACATGCAGGAATCATCTCATCATTAAAAAAATTATTGGTCGAATAAATAAAATCTTCTTCACCAAAGTCTCCCGGTTTTCTCACACTTTTGAGAGATCTGGTCCATTCGACTACATAAGCATCACCAGTTACATCTGAAAAGAGGTAGCTGGCCCCACCGCCCCCTGCGCTAACATGTTTCCACGATAGAAACGTATCTTTGGCTTCTTTTGCGGAGTCAGAATATTGAAGTAATGATGTGTAGTGACATGAACGCGGGATACCGTAACCTCCTTTATCTTCAGGACGTACACCGTGCCCACCACTAGCGCCTATGAAGAGCCCTTTATTGTTTATCCCTGGGTGCCCTCCAGCCAAACCGCCGATCCGGGTGATTGATATCCATCGATTACCTTCTTCTGGAAAGGCAACGAGTGTTACGATGTAGCCAAAGCCACCATCCATGCTGTTAGCAGCAATAAGATCCTTCTTAATTGTTGCATTTTCCCAAGCAGAAAAAGCACTGCATTCCTCATCAGGATATGTTATTGTTCCTATAAATTTTGCTAGAACTTCCTCGTATGACAATGAGACACCCACATCAGTAGCTCCCTTAGCCATCCCTTTAAAGTAATCTATTAATTGAGGTGTGTATTCTTTGAGATATTTCTCGTTTTTATATAAATTCTCCATTTCCTCTGAACTAAGTTCACGCTTGTAGGTCTCAAGAAGCCACTTTCCAACCATCTGACCAATTTGTTGGTAGTATTGATAACCCATTTCGTAGTTTGATCCCTGTAAAATAATAATCGGCGCTATGCTCCATGGCAGGACTTCTGTTCCCGATTTCGATACTTCTGGTGAGGCAACGCCAAGAACGCTTGCCAAAAAAGTTAACAACACACATAATTTAATTAATCTTTCTCTCGCACGCTGGAACATTTCAAATCCTCCTTTTAAATATATATATATTTGCATCCTTATTTCCTTAAAACTCCTGTTTGTATCTTATGGCTACCTCCTTAGGTTAAATACTCACTCTACTCACTGCCATAATATATACAGCGATTGATTTCGTAAATCAAGGTAGAAAACTATATGGTTCTTATTCATGATGGCAAATAAATCTTTTTTAACGACAGAATTGTTTTATTTAGCATTAACCTATCCGTTTTTCTAAATCACAAGGAAAGGAAATAGTCATCAGAGTCTATCTCTCAACCATCGAAATCAGTTTCAATATTTTTATTAAAAAAGTCTTTAAAAAGGAGCCATTCTATGCTATTAATTTATCAAAATGTTTCTTTCTTTATTTCTAACGTACTATTATATATCACTAATTATAAAAGGAAGCTGTTTTTTATAAATCATTTGGATCATTTTTATTTTATGTAAAAATAGGAATGTATCTAATAATTCTAAAGGAGATAAGCCATGAAGAAAAAATTAATTAAAATGAAAAAGTGTTTAGGTCTATCTCTCGCCTTTATAATATTTTTGTTTATAGGTTATACCACGCACGTTTTCTCACAAGATAAAGCAACGATTGTTTTGACTAATCCAAGTTTAGGGAATATCCAGTCATTCATCTACTTCCTGGATCATAAGATTATTGATCTAGATGATGTTGAATTGATCGGTGTGTATTATAAAAAAGCCAGAACCGACATTAATCGGGCAAAAAAGTTTTTAGAAGAAAACAACTATCCTTTTATACACTTAAAAGAAATTGACGGAAATCTTAACGAGACAAATATCTTTCAAAAGAATTCCTGCAGTGATGGTTTTTATACAATTTTTAAAGAATCGGATGGAATTATATTTTTTGGCGGCCCTGACTTCCCACCGTCAATCTATGGCCAAAAAACTTCTCTACTGACAAATATTACAAATCCCCATCGTCATTATCATGAACTTTCGTTTTTGTTCCATCTCCTCGGGGGCAGTCAGGATGATAATTTCCGTCCTTATTTAGAAGAAAATCCTGATTATTTGGTATGGGGATTTTGTCTTGGAATGCAAACCATGAATGTCGCTGCAGGGGGCTCACTTTATCAGGACATCCCTTCTGATATTTACGGCTTAAAATATGTGGAAGATATTTTAAACCTCAAGAAAAATCAACTTCATAGAAATTACTGGAGAAAGGTATCTTTAGATAACGAATTAATAGGCTCTAACATTCACAATATTCAATTTAAAGGAGATTTTATTCTTCTCAAGAACCTTAAAATTGATAGGAATGACCACCCGCTTGTCTACAGCAATCACCATCAAGCAATAAAAGACCTTGGAAAAGGATTTTTAGTAGCCGCCACTTCCATGGACGGTAAAGTAATTGAAGTTATTATACATCAAAAATATAAGAATGTTTTAGGTTTACAGTTTCATCCTGAAGTCAAAGCTCTCTATGATTCAGAGATTACAAAAAAATATAAAGTAATGCCCCATGATACAGAAATCTTTACTTACTTTGAAATAATACAGAAAGATAACAGTCTGCAGTTTCACCACAATCTATGGAAATACTTCGGAGAATGTTTCCAGGAATCAGAAGAATAATAAAAATCTTTCCCTTTTTTTCTTTATTTATAAGAATTCTGAGCTCAGTCGACAGCTTTTTTTATAGTTAACTAAGATATTTTTTTTCCTTGAATTTTAATTAAACTATTACCATTTCATTAAAAATTAATGGAAAAATTTATAACGAACATTCTTGGTGCAGTATATGCAATAGGATCTAGGAAAGTAGGCTGATCAAATCTTGCATCATAGCTTGTTACAGTTTGGGTATTAAATACATTCATAATCCTTGCTTCAAGAGTAGATTTAAACTTTCCTAAAGGGATAATCTGCTGAAGCTGCAAATCAAGATTATACAATGCAGGAGTTCGTCGGCTTCCAGCTGGTTCCATATATCCCAAATAATTTCCATAATAGGTTTTTTCTAAAGCTTGCCACGCACCACCACTCTGAGCTATAAAATATCCTCCCATGATAGTATTCTTAAGAAATCGCCAGTAAGAATGAAGTTTAAATACATGAGTGTGGTCCCCATAACAAGGTCCCTCTCGATTTGGTTCTTCTGGATAAAGACCAGGTCCATCTCCAATCCAGGAAGACGCATAGTATAGTCCTACCGAACTATAGTCTAAATCCTAGTTTCCGTATAATTTACTCAAGGTATAGTTAGCAGATAGATACCAATTATCTGTATACCTTTTTTCTAAACTGATAGTGAAAGCTTGATATTTCCTGAAAGCTCCAGGATAATTATCGTAGATAAAATCTTTTGGTCTAGGATACTTTATTTGAGCAAAATCCTCAATAATATCCTTCGTATGGCGATATTGGTACCATGCATCAACCACCAAGAACGGTGTTATAGGCCGACTGTAACCTAAAGCATATTCATCTGTATATGTTGGCTTAATATCTGGAGAAATTTTCTTACCGGTTTCAGCTGCATAAACGCCTTCCTCTGTTATCTCTCCATCATTGTTAAAAAATGTATAAGAATAGTGAAGTCGAATAGGGGCTGCAGCACGAGAAATGCTCTTATTGTCCATGTTATTATACCGGCCGAAGCTTCCGTAAATTTTGTCTCCTACCGATTTATCTATCACGACATTAAGGCCTAATCTTGGCTGGATTTGATCGAAAAAGCCGAATGTCAAAAATTTCTCCTTTCCTAATTCCTCTGTTTCCGTGCTGAATTCGTCCCGATTCAAAAGAACCCCCAGATTAAGCGTTACCCGATCTGCGATCGTAATATCATCCTGGGCAAAAATTGAATATGTTGCACCTATAGAATCCTGAGTTTGTGGTGTATAATAACGTGCACGAAATCTGTTTGTTGCTGTGGGATCGTCTGACCATACCCTAATTTCTCCCCAGCCATTTCTAATCCAATCTAGAAATTCTGAACCACTATCATAACCAAAACCTGCTTTGATTTGATGAGAATGACTGGAGAAATCAAGATACTGAGTAAAAACCGCCTTAAAATCGTCTCGAGTATAAGTTGTTTCCATATCACCATTAGCAGATACACCCACATACTGACCGCTTTTTGTAGCACCTCCAACGATAAATTCTGATGTGGTTAGGAATTCTCCACTTTGGCTAGGATCCACAGGATTAAAAGGGACATCATAGCCAATATCATTTAATGGTTGAGAATCACTCCTCTCATTTACATGAATGAACTTAATATCAGCATATGAGTCGTTAGAAATCTGCCAGTTCCAAGCTCCTGTGATAATGCTGTTGTTTCCTTTACCGGTGCGTGCGATGTCAGGATGACTGTTCACTCCGATTCCAGTATTCGTGCTCTTATAGGGTTGAAGTCTATAATTTACTACAAAAAGATGACTCTGATGAGGCCGATATGAGAGCTTACCAAAAAGTTCATATGTATTTGTTTCTGAATCAGGAACTGCTCCTAAATTATTATGTCTATCTTTAACTAAATTATCTAAATATCTCCCAGATGTGTAAAACCATAGGTTGTCTTTTATGATGGGCCCTCCTAAACCAAAGGAAAGATTCATCTCATCATTTTTTCTTTTTAACAATGGATCTATAGTATCCCAAGTGAATGCAGCAGGATCGTATAGAAATCTTAAGTTTCCTGATAATTCATTTGAACCTGATTTCGTAATAGCATTGACTACCATTCCACTTGATCTTCCGAACTCAGCGTTAATAGCACCTCGTTTAATCTCAACCTCTTCCACATCGTCCCGATTAAAATCTGCACTCAAAGTTCCGAAATGTGGATTTGTAATATTAGCCCCATCATAATAATAAACATTATCCTGTCTGTTTCCTCCAGCATTAGGTGACGTAGTTTGGTTATCTGCTACACCTGGAGCTAGTTCGAAAAGCGAAGTGAAACTCCTCCCTAAAGGTAATGATTCTATACTATCAGCTTTCCAGTTAGTTGAAATTTCAGTATGTTTGATATCCACTAAAGGAGCTATTGCTGTAATCTTCATCTCTTCTTGTATGGATGAATACATTATTACTGGTACATGTGTATCACGGTTAAGTTGAACATCTACTTCTAATGCCATATCCAGCTTATCTGGATGGGTGGCATCTATGGTGTATTTTCCAGGCGGAAGGTATAAAAATCTAAATTCTCCATCGCTTTTTGTTACCATCTGACGACCATCAGGTAGAAAAACTCCTAATATTTTGACTGTAGCATTTTCTAATAGTTGTCCTTCTTCATCTTTAACAACACCTGAAACTGATCCCGTTTCTTGAGAGTATGCAATCTGGGATAGAAGCAAAAGAATAACGAAGCTACTTAAAAAAAAGGTTAAAGATGTTAACTTTTTCATAAAATTTTGTCTCCTATTGAATTTAAAAAACCACATATATATAAAGAATCAAAATAGTATTCTTGAAGAGGCTCCTCCTTCCCAAATTTACTTCTTCCATCTTTTTTTTTCTTTTGAAATAATTCAAGAATATTTCTTTGTCAAGGAATTGTATAAACTTTAAATAATAGTTCTTTTCCTCATAGCCATTGAAGTATTATGAATCTTCCCAGATAACAGCTAGTCTTTGTGATCAAAGTATAAGCCTGGGATAAGAAAAAATTTGACTCCAAGTATTATTTTTATGGAAAAGCGTCTCTCTTTTGCTTATTTCCACTAAATCTTGACTGAATAATGCTTTCTTTAGCAAAAAAAAGTTCTATATAAATCGAAAATATATATTCATTTTACAAAACTGCTGGCTCAAGCAACCGAATTGTACCTTCATTCGAATCAATCTCTACTTTTATTCCGATGGGAACTGTAAATTTCTTTGAAATGTGTCCGATCATAGAGCCATGCCAAGAAGGGACTCCTAGAGGTTTAATATGATCGTCGAATACTTGCTCAAGAGTAAGAGATCCGTATCCTGTTCCAGGATCACAGTCAGTACATTTACCAAAAACAAAACCTAAGATTTGATCCAGAACTCCAGCCAGCTTGAGCTGAGTCAGCATACGGTCGATCCGATAAACCTCTTCGTTAACATCTTCTAAGAACAGAATCGCATTTTTCCAATTCGGTGTGAACTCTGATCCGATAATAGCCGTCAGTACTGTGAGATTACCGCCTACAAGCCTTCCCGAGCTCTTTCCTGAAACAATTGTCTGTATCCGATCCTTTACTTGTGTCAAGTTGTCACCGATTTCTATAGGATTCCTCATTGTGACGCTCTCAGCGTCAAAAAGAACTCTCTTTAAGTAATTTACTGTGAAAGAATTCCATTGTCCGAGACCGCATGGACCATGAAATGTTATAAGGCTTGTTTTTGCGTATACACCAAGGAGCAGTGCCGTTACGTCGCTATAGCCAATAAGAATTTTTGGATTCCGGCGAATTAATTCAAAGTCAAGGAAAGGGAGAATTCGTGCACAACCCCAACCCCCTCTTACAGCAACGACCCCTGATACTGATGGATCAGCAAATTGAGCGTTGACGTCTGAAGCGCGATCCTTATCTTTACCTGCCAGATAACCGTAGCGATCCATCAAATGAGCTCCTAATTTAATCTTGAGGCCTAAAGCCTCCATACTTTCTTTGACGATTTCGATGTCGACTGGATGAGCCGTTGCCCCTGCGGGATTAATCAGAGCTACAGTATCTCCAGGTCTTAAACGCTTAGGCTTGATAATTTTAAGAGATGGCAAAATTAAACTCTTTGGAGAAGAGAGAAAAGCTGTTAGTCCAGATAATCCCATAAAGCTGAAAAATTTTCTCCTATCCATTTTTTATAGTCCCTTCTTTCATCTTTGATATTTAACTTTTCGTCAAACAATCTATCAAAAACATAAATACAAGTCAATAGAATGTACTCGTTCAATAAATTAGTGACAATTCACCGACCCAACAAAATTTTATTGAACTTTTAGTTTTTTTCTGATAACCTTATAAACTTATAAACTATATAAAAATATGATTTCTATTTTAAGCTTATTCTAATGTTTACTTCTTTTATTTGTGAGATTAATTTAGATAGAGTCTGCGATTTTTTTGTGTCCCTCCCTGCTCCTCCCCTCATTTATGAAAAAAAAGTTAACTTTATTTAAGAGGTTTTTAAGAACAAATAAAACTGGAGTCAATATGAATCAATTTAAATATCGAGACGGAGAGTTCTACTGTGAAGATGTAAAAATAAAGGAGCTCGCAATCGAATTCGACACTCCACTATATGTATACAGTAAAAATATGATCGTTGACAAAATCAAAACTACAAATAATGCATTTTCATCAGTTAAGCACACCATTTGTTTTGCTCTAAAAGCAAATTCCAACATGAAAATTCTGAAATTAATGGCAAATCTTGGTGCTGGTGGAGATGTAGTTTCTGGAGGCGAGCTATCTTTGGCATTAAATGCTGGTATTCCAGCTAATAAGATAGTTTATGCAAGCGTCGGCAAAACTGATGGTGAAATCAAATTTGCCATAGAGAAAGGAATTATGGCATTTAATGTAGAATCCGTGTCCGAGCTAGAGGTGGTAAATGAAATCGCTCAAAACATGAATAGAAAAGCACCTATATCACTACGCGTCAATCCTGATATTGATGTTCACGGACATCCTTATATTTCAACAGGCAAAGCCATCAATAAATTTGGTATTGATATCACAAAGGCATTCGATGTTTTTATGCACGCAGAAGAGATGCCTGGAATCGAGGTTGTGGGTATCCATGCCCATATTGGCTCTCAGATTCTGAATATTGATTATTATGATGCTGAAGCCAAAAAATTGCATGAGTTAGTGACCCGATTAATAGAATCCGGAATAAAAATTAGACATATTGATATAGGTGGCGGATTGGGTGTAGAGTACGAAAATTTTATTCCGGAATATGCTGATGGGAAAAAAGCAATACCATCTATATATGACTTAGCAGAAAGAGTCATAAACGTACTCGAACCTCTAGGCTGTGAGATTGTTTTTGAGCCTGGTCGTTATATAACCGGCGAAGCCGGTGCATTAGTCACCAAAGTCTTATATATCAAGAATATCAAGAATACCAAATTTATAGTTACGGATGCGGGTATGAATGATTTGATTAGACCCAGTTTATATGAAGCTTATCACCAAATCGTACCAACGACTTATATGAAAGGTAATCTCGAAGTTGCCGATGTAGTTGGGCCGATCTGCGAGAGCGGTGATTTTTTAGCAAAACAGAGAAAATTACCTGCCGTACAACGTGGTGACTTTTTAGCGGTTATGACTGCTGGAGCTTATGGTTATTCACTAGCATCAAATTACAATTCTCGTCCCCGTCCGGCAGAGGTGTGGGTAGACGGAAATCAGGTAGAACTGGTTCGTGAGAGAGAAAGAGTTGAAGATTGGTTAAAATAACTTTTTTATCACTATAAAAAGGAGTTAAAAATCGAATACTGCATCTGTTAATTCTTTTTTATTTCTTTTTATATTAAAAAATGAAAAAAATAAAATTCAGTAAATTATCCGCTACTGGGAATGACTTTATTATCATCGATAATAGAGAAAATATTTTGACTGGAAATGAGATCGATCTTTTTCGCCGTATCTGTAAAAGACGACTTTCTGTTGGTGCGGATGGAGTGTTATTATTAGAGAAAAGCATACATAATCATTTTTCCATGCGTTATTTTAATTCGGATGGTTCCCTAGGAGAAATGTGTGGTAATGGCGCCCGCGCTTCGGCATTTTATGCATTTACTCATGGAATTGCTCCAGCGAAATTAAATATCGATGTCTTAGGTGTTACTTATCATGCTTTAATTCAAGGTGATTCTGTTCAATTAGTCATGCCCCCACCGTTAGAGATTCGTGAGTATCCTGGAGTCGTTCAGGAAAAAGAATTTGAAGAAGGCGGATATTTGAATGTTGGGGTACCACATTACATCATTTTTGTTCCTGATGTGAAATCTGTCAATGTTGATTCCTTGGGCAAGAAATATCGCTACCATAGCTCTTTTCAGCCTAAGGGGACAAATGTAAATTTCGTTCAAATAGCTGAGAAGGACAAAATTTTTGTTCGAACTTATGAACGTGGAGTAGAAGAAGAAACCTTATCTTGTGGGACAGGGACAATTTCTTCAGCTTTTTTTGCTGTCAGACAAAAACAATGTTCACTTCCTCTTAAAGCTATATCTTCAGCAGGAGTCCTTCTTGTAAATTTTGATAGTTTAATCTCAAAAATTACACTTGAAGGAGAGGTAAAAGAAATCTATTCTGGCGAACTGATTAATGGATAATTAAAATTAAAGAAATTTACAGATAAAAGTTTCAAGAAGATTTGCATCAAAACTAATTTCCAGCCTCTAAAATCCACTCACCAAATTGGAGTCACATGATCCTTATTAAGCGTTGATCTAAACTTGATCCCTATTTCAAAACATTGCCATTTATTTCTGAATAGGTCAGCTTACGAATAATCTTAGATAAAATTTAATTAACTGTGCATAATCTAATGAAATTCAGGTGTGGCTAAAGAGACATTGAAATAAAGCTGTTAAGAGGCGTGATAAATTACGCACGGATCGGCGCGTAGTTTTACGCACCGGAGCCAAGGATATTCCTCGAACAAAAATGAGATCATGGATTATAGAGCATTTAAAAGCTTTGTTTCTAGCAGAAGAATCAAAATCAGCTTTTTTCAGACATAGATCGGGAATTTTAGTTGTCGTTGAGGCGGGCAAAGGGATTCCAAAAAGAGGATTCATGTGACATCCTCTCCTCTTAAAGAAAAATTATCAAAAAAAGAGGAGGTGTGGATGCCACATTCAGAGGATGATTTTATCATGAACATGAAGAGATTGGAATACAGCAGCCTGGAGATTGCCCGGAAGCTGAAAGTCAGCGAAGGGACTATCCGCTACCGGATAAAACGCAAACAGGCAGAGAAGACGGCCGGAAGCATAAGTCATCGAGTCTGGATCGTTTTCGTGCGGTTATTGAGAGGCGGATAGAAGATTATAGAGACAGCCGGCGGAGGCCGACTCTGAAAACGCTCTATAAATGGCTTCGGAGGGACCATGGATACAAGCGTTCTTATGATGCGTTTCGCCGATATGTGAGGAAACATTTTCCGGAGCTTCATAAAAAAGGGGCATGGATAAGGATAGAGACGCCTCCCGGAGCTCTGCTTTTCTTCACTACCATCAGGAAGCATTGCGGACTTTGGGCGGACTGCCGGAAGTGATTCGGACTGACTGCCTGAAGTCAGCTATTTTAAAGTGGAAAGGGAGCCGGTCTGTTCTTAATGAAAGCTATCAGAGATATCTCGGAAACTTTGGGATCCATGCTTTTCCTGCCCGTCCGGGAACTCCTGAGGATAAAGGCAAAGGTGAGAAGCGGATACTGGATCTTTTTTCACGTATGGATTTTAAACACCGGGTGTTTCGGGATATAGCTGATCTGCAAAGGCATGATGATGCTCTCAGAGCGTGCCATAGCCACAAGAGATAATCATCTCAGCGACACAGTCCGGCAGTGGGCCTTGAGTGTGGCCCGCCGGCAGGTTCAAATCTATCAGGAAATCATCCAAAGGAGAAGTGCATGAGTATCCAACAGATCCAGCAAAAGATGGAAAAACTCAAACTCAACCACACACTGCCTTTAATATCTGAGCTTGTATCCGAGGCCACCAAACAAAAAAGCAGCACGCTGGAATTTTTTGAAAAACTCTTGACCCTTGAAGTGGAAGCCAGGGAAGAAAGCCGAATCGCCGCCTCTCTTAAGGTCTCAGCTTTGCCCAAGGGAATGCATCTGGATAATTTTGACTTTCTTTTTCAGCCTTCAGTGGATAAATCCAAAATCCAGAACCTTTCCACCTGAAGTTTATATTAGCAGATTCTGGGTAACAGCTCTGATGTCAGAGGTTCCAGGAGTCTTAACCCGCCTGAAAGTGTTGAGAGAAGTAATTCACCGGCTTTTCCCAATTTGTCGTCTATAGATCCTATGATCTCAGCTTTTTTGCCTTTTTTGTTTTTTCTTACCTCATTGAGTATTTTTTTTGCCTTTTCTTCCTCCACAACCAGCAGTGCTCTTCCCTCGCACGCTAGATATAAAGGATCAATCCCCAAAAGTTCGCTGGCTGCCTGAACAGGGTTAGAGAGAGGGATTTTTTCTTCCTCGATCACAACAGAAAAAGGAAGTTTTTGGGAAAGTTCTGAAAGAACGGTGGCAAGCCCTCCTCTTGTGATGTCTCTCATCCAGCGGGTCCCTTTTTTCCACAAGGGAATAAGATAATTCAAAGGAGCACAGTCGCTTTTGGCGTCGGCCTCAATGCCGAATTCTTCTCTCGCCAGCATAACCGCAAGGCTGTGCTCTCCGAGAGTGCCTGTGGCGATGATCTTATCTCCGGATTTAATTTTTTTAAGGGAAGGTCTGGCTAAAATAGAGCCAACTCCAGCTGTGTTGATAAATATTTTATCCCCCTGGCCCTGTTTAACGACTTTTGTATCTCCGGTAGCAATAAGGACATGAGCTTCTTTGGATGCTTTTTTTATAGAATTGAGTATTTTTTTTATGGCTTCGATCTCAAGCCCCTCTTCGATGATCAAAGAAAGCGAAAGGAATTCAGGTTTTACTCCAGAGACGATGAGATCATTGACCGTGCCGTTTACGCTTAGAGATCCGATGTCTCCTCCAGGAAAAAAAATGGGATCCACGACATAACTATCCGTTGTAAAACCGATATCATTAGGCAAAAGAGCTGAATCAGCAAGCTCATTCAGAAAAGGATTGCTGAAAGTATTGACAATGTAGTGATCTATAAAATCGCGCATCAGTTTTCCGCCGCTTCCCATCTCCAAAGGGATCTTTGTCATTTTTGCCTCCTTGTATTTTCTCTCTTTTTATTAACTTTAACGGATATTCGGGTATTGCTGAAGCGACTCAATCCCTCTCCCCATACTTGAAATAAGCCAGGCAGGCTCCCTCATAAGAGACCATACACGGACCTTGGGGAGAATTCGGGGTGCACTGGTTCGCAAAAAGAGGGCAGTCAGAGGGAGATATTTGACCTTGGAGCACGTCTCCACAGCGGCATCCAGGAAGGTCTTGGCTTCTGCCTTCAGTGCTGATCTTGTATTTGAATTCAGCATCATAATTTCTGTATTTGTCTTTGATTTTCAATCCGCTTTCTGGAATAAGCCCGAGACCGCGCCAGGAGCTGATTTTTTTTTCAAACATCTCTTCCATGATTTTGACAGCAGAGGGATTCCCTTGTGGTTTAACCACTCGGGAGTAAGTGTTATCCACTCTCGGTTTTGAGTTTTTTATCTGATCCTGTATGGAGGAAATAGAAATCAGGATGTCAACGGGCTCAAAGCCCGTGATGGCCCCAGCAATAGAGTATTTTTCCGGGATAAAACGATAGGGTTTTTCACCAATGATAGCGCTTACATGACCTGGATAGAGGAATCCTTGAATTTGATTATATTTAGATTCCACAATTTTTTTTAGGGGGGGAGGGATAAGCCATAAAGCAGAGAGAAGGGAGAAGTTATGGATATTATTTTGGACCGCGTTTTTAAGGGTAAAAGCTATCGAAGGGATGGTGGTTTCAAATCCCACTCCAAAAAACACCACCTCTTTTTTTGGATTATTTTTAGCTATGGTTAAAGATTCAAAAGGAGAATAGATAATTTTCACTTGTGAGCCTTTTTGGGGGACTGTGGTTTGAAGTGAACCTTTTCGAGTAGGAACTCTGGTCATATCGCCAAAAGTCGCGAGAGTGAGGTTTTTATTTTCAGTGACAAGATCAATAGCCGCCTCATGGATTTCGTTAGGAGTGATGCAGACTGGGCATCCTGGGCCGGACAGCATTTCGATGCCGGCCTGTTTGAGCATTTTTTTGAGCCCAAATCGGTGTATGACCATGGTATGGGTTCCGCACACCTCCATTATTTTTAAAGGATAGGGGAGGGAATGAGATTTTTTCTTGATTTCAGCCAGAAGCCCTAGGATGACATTCTTATTGCGTAATTCCTTCATCATCTAGCCTGAACTATTCATAAAAAAATGGCGATGTTTTCATTATTATTTTATTTTCTGCGATATATAAGATTTTTTCAAGAACAATGACTCGAACATTTTTCCTGTTTGAATTTTTTATTTTAATCGCCATTTTTTTATGAATAATCCAGGCTAGCTAGGATCAGGCTCCGGGTTTGGGATCATATTTCATCTGAATATCTTGAGTCGACTCCAAGAATTTTTTGATAAGTTCTAATGTTTTTTTCGCTTCTTCTTCATTGAGTTTTGATATGGCAAAGCCAGCGTGCACGATCACCCAATCTCCAGGCTTGATATCTTCCAGCAGAGAGAAATTTGTTTTGACCCGGGTTCCCAGATAATCTATTTTACCTTGCTTTTGTTGGCCGACTTCAACGACTTTTGCTGGGATGCCTAAGCACATTTTATTTCTCTTTGATATATTAAATCTGGCTGTATTATAACTGAGGATGAGTTTTCCATCAACCCAAAAAACGGAAAATAGAGAATCAGGCAGCGAAAAGAGCCACGGAATAAAAAGGGGAAAAATGATGATTGTATTTTGACAACAGAAAGGGCAAATCCTATAATGAATCTATGATTGAAAGCTTGAAGGGATTCATTAAACCAGGAAGCGAGGAGGAAGCCCTGGTCAATAAGATAAATTTCTCAAAATTACCCCAGCATGTGGCTGTTATCATGGACGGAAATGGGCGTTGGGCCAAAAAGAGAAATCTTCCCAGGGAAGAGGGGCATAGAGCAGGGTCAAAAGCTGTCAAAGAAATTGTCGAGACATGTCCCCGGCTGGGGATAAAATATCTTACCTTGTATGCCTTTTCTAAAGAAAACTGGAAAAGGCCGAGAAAAGAGGTGGTGACACTTTGGGGACTGCTCGCTGATTATCTAAGAAAAGAATCGAATGTTCTGATAGAGAATGAATTCAGACTCAATGTGATTGGACAGATAGAGCAAATTCCCCGGAAAACAAGAAAAGAGCTGATAAAGGTGGTGAATCTAACCAAAAATTTTAATAAATTTACAATAAATTTGGCTTTGAATTACAGTGGTCGGGCTGAAATCATTGATGCTGTTAAAAAAATAATCCATACAGATGGAGTCGATAAAGAGAATTTGGATGAGGAGCTGTTTTCCCAATATCTTTACACTTCAGGAGTCCCAGATCCTGATTTGCTTATCAGGACAAGTGGAGAACTCCGGATTTCCAATTTTCTGCTCTGGCAGATAGCTTATTCTGAAATTTGGGTAACTCCTGTTTTATGGCCTGATTTCAATCGGCGGCATATGATGGAGGCCATCCTGGATTATCAAGAAAGAGAAAGAAGGTTCGGAGATATAAAACCTCAAACTTAAATCTGTTTTCAATCGCAATGATCCCATTTTCATTCATCATGAGAAGTATTTCTGTTTTCTATTCTCTAGTGATTTTTAGTATAATAAATGTTTATCTGGGATATTGTTTATGACTTTATGGAGTGTCATCTAACCTGGATAGTTCATAAAAAAATGAGATAGAGGAAATGAATTTATTCAAAAGAACCCTTACCGCACTTGTTCTGCTGCCCCTTGTTTTCTTGTTAATTCAGTTTTCTTCAGATATTTTCTTTTTTACAGTTATACAGGTTATCGTGATTTTATCGTTTGTAGAATTCTGTAATCTGATGCATAAAAAAATGATTTTTCCTAATAAGGCGATGGGAATCATTTTTGTTCTGCTTATCGGGAGTAGTTTCCTTTTTGATGCATTCACCATTGGGATGGCTTTGCTGGTTGGACTTTTTATTTTTGCCATTGGATATCTTGTTTCCATAAAGACGATTGAGGAATTGATGGCGTTCCCTGCGGAATTTTCGCTGACTTTTTTGGGGTCTGTTTATTTAAGCTTTACTTTTAATCACATCTTTCTTCTCAGACAAGAATACGGCCCCTTTTCTATTTATTTTTTATTAGCGGTTATTTTTACAGGTGATACAGGAGCCTTTCTCATAGGGAAAAAATGGGGAAAGCATAAAATGGTTTATTTAGCAAGCCCCCATAAAACCTGGGAAGGTGGAGTGGCAGGGATTGTTTTTGCCGTCATTATGGGTATTGCAGCGGGATTCATATTATTCGGGAGTGAAATTTTATTATGGAAAATCATCCTTATTTCTTTGATGATCCAGGTCGTTGCCCAATTGAGCGACCCTCTTGAGTCTCTTTTTAAAAGAGCGGCTGGAGTGAAGGACTCTTCCAACATTTTACCCGGCCATGGGGGAGTCCTGGATAGAATAGACAGCCTGATTTTAGCAATTCCTTTTTTTTATTATGTATTGAAATATTTGGGTATGAACTGATATGGGAAAAACAAAAATCTTAAGAAACATATCCATTCTTGGGTCCACGGGCTCGATTGGACGAAGCACTCTTGAAATCATTTCTCATCTTAAAGATCAATTTCATGTAGTGGGGCTGTCTGCAGGGAGGAACAAAAAGCTTCTTTATGAACAGATCAAAGAATTTAAACCGGAAATTGTTTCACTGCGTGATAAAAAAGATGCTGAAGAATTAAGGGCCATGAAGTTTAGTCATCGGGTAAAAATCACCTATGGTCCGGAAGGAGCGGAAGAGGTAGGGGGATATCATAAAAATGATATTGTTATCTGTGCTATAACAGGGATTAATGGATTAAGGCCTACTGTCGCTGCGGTCAAGAGCGGAAAAAGAGTGGGTCTTGCCAATAAAGAAGCTATGGTTGCAGCGGGAGCATTGATCAATAAGGAAGCCTCTGAATCAGGGGCTGAGGTCATTCCTGTTGACAGCGAACACAGTGGTATTTTTCAATGTTTAAATAAGGAAAATATTCATGAGGTTAAAAAGGTCATTCTGACAGCTTCGGGAGGGCCTTTTTTCCGTCTGAGTCAGAAGGAGTTAAGGAATCAATCTGTTAAGAAAGCCCTCAATCATCCCAGATGGAGGATGGGGAAAAAAATTTCCATCGATTCGGCTACCATGATGAATAAAGGGTTGGAGTTGATTGAAGCAAAATGGCTTTTTCACCTTCCATCGGAGAAGTTGAAGGTATTGGTTCATCCCCAAAGTATTGTGCATTCCCTGGTGGAAATGAGAGATGGCTCTTTTCTTGCTCAATTGAGTCTGACTGATATGAAGATTCCAATTCAATTTGCTCTGACCTATCCTCACAGAATAGAATCATTTCTTCCATCATTGAATCTGACTCAGGTAAAATCTCTTGATTTTTACGATGTTGATCTGGAAAAATTTCCTTTAGTCAGGCTGGCCTTCAAGGCTCTCACCAAAGAGCCCTATTTTTCCATAGCTTTTAATTCAGCCAATGAGACTTCTGTCCATGCGTTTCTTAGGCAGGAAATCAGTTTTTCTGACATCTGGGAGATTGTGATAGAGGCGGTTGAGGAGACACCCAAAATGGAAGTAAAAAATATTGAAGATATATTCAGAATAGACCAGGAGACCAGAGAGAGAACCTGGGATAAAATCAGACGAAGGGATTAAAATGGGATCATTATTTGGAACGTTATTAGCTTTTATCATTGTTTTTGGAATTCTTGTTTTCGTCCATGAATTTGGTCACTTTTTCACCGCAAAATTGGTCGGGATAAGAGTCACTGTTTTTTCATTCGGTTATGGGAAAAGACTTTTCGGAGTCAAAAAGGGGGATACGGATTACAGAGTGAGTCTGATCCCTATGGGGGGATATGTGAAGTTCGCGGGTGAAGAAGCCATGGTGGAGGGTTTGTCTGAATCCCCGGAGCTCAAGCCCGGTGATTTTCTCAGCGCTAAGAGATGGCAGCGTTTTTTGGTTATATTGATGGGACCTGTGATGAATATATTGCTGGCAGTCTTGTTTATGTCATTTATCAATATGGTGGGTGTTTCGATTCCTGTTTATCAAAGTCAGGCGCCTGTCATTGGATGGATTGAACCCGGTTCTCCAGCCGAACAAGTAGGCCTTCAACCCAATGATCAAATATTAAGAATCAATGATAAAAGGACAGATACTTGGCGGGACGTGGAACTTGAGGTGGGAACCAAACCGGACAAGACCATTAAAGTTGATTTTAAAAGAGAAGGCAGGGTCCTTGATGTTGATTTAAAAACAGAGAGCCAGACTCAATACAATTTGGGTTATGCGGGGTTTTTTGGAAAGCTATACACTCAAATTCAGATGGTGAATCCAGGCTCTCCGGCTGATGAGGCGGGTCTTAAAGCCGGGGATGTCATTTTAGCCATAGAACAGGATCCTGTCTATTATTATCGATTTACAGATATTATTAAAAAGAACCCCGGGAAAGAGCTGGATTTTTTAATCCGGAGAGACGGTGAGAAAAGGCACTTGAAGGTCACCCCTCAGGAAAAAGGAGGACTGGCTCAAATTGGAGTCATGCTGATCACAGAATCCACTATTGAACAATTCGGATTTTTTGCCTCCATATCCGAAAGCATCCGTTACAATATCGAATTGATTTCCTTGGTATTTGATTTTCTTGTGGATCTTATTTCTGGAGAAACTCCAGCTTCTCAGCTTGGGGGACCCATTGACATAGCCAATTTTTCTTATGCTGCTTTGAAAGGAGGCGTCATTACCCTTTTAGGCTGGATTGCCTTCATAAGCCTTCAGTTGGGAGTCATCAATCTGTTCCCCATCCCTGTGCTGGATGGAGGTCAGATATTGGTGCTTTCATTAGAGGGATTATTCAGAAGGGACTTCAGCTTCAAAGTGAAGCAGATCGTTATGCAGATTGGATTTGCCATATTTGTTGTTCTCATTATTTTTGTGATCCTTAATGATGTGGCCAAGCGTTTGCCAAATGGGTGGGAGAGTCTGCTGCCGTGGGGATAGAGATGGAAGATGGTGAAGTCTTAAATGGAATTTAAAAGAAGAGAGACCAGACAGATCAAAGTGGGAAAGGTGCCCATAGGAGGTAAGGCCCCTATTGTGGTCCAGTCCATGACCAAGACGGACACTCAGGACGTTCAGGCCACCGTTTCACAGATCAACAGACTTGAAGCGGCGGGATGCGAGATCGTCAGAGTGGCTGTTCCTGATGAGAATGCGATTGAGCCTTTAGGGAAAATCATAAAGAGGGTTCATATTCCTGTGATAGCGGATATCCATTTTGACTATAGATTGGCTTTAGCATCAATCAAGAAAGGCATTGACGGGCTTCGCATAAATCCCGGGAACATTGGTTCAAAAACGAGAATCAGAGAAGTCGTCGAAGCGGCCAAAGGAGAAGGAATCCCCATCCGAATAGGAGTCAATTCAGGGTCTCTGGAGAAGAATATATTGGAAAAATTTGGGCATGCGACTCCAGAGGCATTGGCCGAAAGCGCCTTAAAAAATATTCGGATTGTTGAAGAAATAGGGTTTCACCTGATCAAAGTATCCATTAAAGCTTCAGACATAATGCGAACTTTGGAAGCCTTAAAGCTTTTAGCCAAACATGTTGATTATCCATTTCATGCAGGAATAACTGAAGCCGGGACTCTCTTTTCAGGAGGAGTGAAATCAGCCGCAGGATTGGCTTTGATTTTAAAGGAAGGGCTAGCCGATACTATTCGAGTTTCGTTGACGGCTCCACCCGAAGAGGAAGTTCGGGAAGCCTATATGATTCTCTCCAATTTAGGGCTGAGGAAAAGAGGGCTTAATTTTGTTTCCTGTCCTGTCTGCGCTCGATGCGATGTGGATCTGCCGAAGATTGCTGCTGAGATAGAAAATAGGATCAAAGATATCAAGGAACCGATCACGGTTGCGGTTATGGGCTGTGAAGTCAATGGACCTGGAGAGGCCAAAGAAGCGGATATCGGCATAGCCTTTGGGGAAGGAGTAGGATTGATATTCAAACACGGAAAGCCTTTCCGCAAGGTCAAAGTCGGAAATATGGTTGAAGAGTTTGTGAAAGAAGTGATAGCCGCAGCCAAGGAAACAGGGGAGTAAGATGAAATTCAGGTATGGCTGAATTTCCCAGGATCATACAAATTCCCTCAGAAAGCACAATCTTCAATGTCGCTTCAGCCACACCTGAATTTCATGAAGCTGTGCGTTTTTAATGTTGAAAATATCCAGGCTAATTCCTGTTTATTAATGGACTGGATTCAAAGGGTTTTTTCCTGAGAGAACATGAACCAGATTTTTGGCAGCCATCATAGACATTTTGAGGCGGGTTTCATAACTCGCACTTCCTATATGAGGAAGTAAAATCACATTATCCAGAGAAAACAGTTTTTCCTCAATCCCAGGTTCCTTCTCATAAACGTCTAAACCCGCTCCCCAGAGGATTCCCTCTTCAAGAGCTTTGGCCAATGCTTTTTCTTCCACCACAGGGCCGCGGGATACATTGATCAGAATAGCTTGCTTTTTTATCAAATGGATGTTTTTTTCAGAAATCAGGTGATGGGTTTCTTTTGTAAGAGCTGTGTGGATTGTGATGATATCAGAGGATTTTAGAAGTTTTTCTAGAGAAAGGGGTTTGGCCCCGTATCTTTTTTCTTCCTCAGGCGAAAGTCTTTTCGGGTCTGTGTAAACAGTTTTGAGCTTAAAAGGCTGAGCCCTTAAAGCGACCGCTTTTCCGATCCTACCCATACCTATGATTCCCAGTTGTTTTCCAGAGAGGTCTTTCCCAAGAAAAAGATCCAGCTCCCAGTTTTTATATTTTTTTTCGTGGGTAAACCGATCAGCTTGGATAATTTTTCTCGCGACAGAAAGGATGAGTGTCCAGGTGAGGTCAGCGGTGGTGTCTGTTAAAACTCCGGGAGTATTGGTGACATAAATTCCTCTGTGGGCGGCATATTTGACATTGATGTTATTGTAGCCGACGGCACAGTTAGCGATTATTTTCAAATCAGGAGCCGCCTTGATGATATCTCTGTCGATTTGATCCACAAGGAGTGAAATCAGCCCCTGCTTGTTTTTGATACGAGAGATGATTTCTTTTTTGGTGGGGTATCGATCTTGACCCGCCACTTCATAATCAACGTATTTTTTTAAATATTTCATCGCCTCAGGAAGAAGATTTTTAGTCAATAAAGCTTTTGGTTTCATGACAGCCTCCTATTTGGATGAGTCAAAGAAGGGATAAAAAATTTGTTTTATTCTGTGGTTGAATTTGGGCCTTGCTAAAACAATTTGATGAAGTTTGCCTTTAAAAACATCAGACACCATCATGACAGCCGCAGCCTTAATCTGATAATATTCTGCCAGAGCAAAAACAGCTGAGGTTTCCATATCCACTAAATCAATTCCTTTGTTCTTTTTTTCTAGGATCCATTTTTTTGATTCTCTATAGGGAGCGTCTGTTGAGACGATAGAACCTGTTTTAAAATCAATATGATTTGATTGGAATCTCTTCCCCACTTCTTCAAATAAATTGTTGGAACAAAGGAATTCATTTTTATGAGGAATATAATGGGAGGAGGTGCCTTCTTCAGAAAAAGCGGTTCTTATTAAAAAAGTATCAAAGGGATTTGCTTTTTCTGTAAGCCCTCCGCAAAATCCTAAAACAATAAGTTCATTCACACCTGAACAAATCAGGGGTTCTAAGGCTAGCACGGCAGCGGGCGAACCAATTCCACCGAGGAGAATAACATTGTTTTTGGATCTATAAAGTTGAGAGAACAGGAGTTTTTGTTTTTTGAATTTTTTTTTCTCTAAATATTTTTTTATGGTGCTGCCGGGGGTATCGGCAGGAATAAAAAAGGCCCTTTGCAGATTAAGATTCTTGATTTTCGGTATATGAACCATAGATTTGTTATTTTTTTTCATTGAAACTGATTGAATCAACATAACAAAAAGAGATCCATTAGTAAACTGAATTTCATAAGGCTTTACATTGTTAACTTTTTAAATTGTATCTAAGATTATCCATGAACTGATATGGCTTCAGAGGGAGAAGGGAAAGGGATGAGGAATCCCCTGTGAGGGCTGAGCGGGCAGGGTTCCTCTTTAGAGGAGAGCGAAGCCCGAGCGGGAGTGAGATTCCACGCTGGGAAATCGAACGGGTGACGAATCCCTTGCCATTCCCCTTATAAGGTTTTGGGGAGCACCAGCCGTATCTGAAATTCATTGATTTTATGCATAGATCAGGATTGGACTCCAGGAATAAATTGGATTAGAATGAGTGTATGAAAAACATGAAATTTACCCAGATAGACATTAATAAGATTGATATGTCTGATAAAAGATTCCAGATATGCCCTTTTTACTCGTCTGATTCATTGATTTCTTCCATTAAGAAAGCCGGGTTATTAAACCCTCCGGTTCTTACGGCTAGAGAAGGGAGAAATATTATTGTTTCAGGTTGGAGGAGGGTGTCAGCCTGTCAAAAATTAGAGATGTCTTTCATCCCTGTATTTATGATGCAGGAACAAAGTGATCTGGAAGCCTTTAAAATTCCTGTCTATGATAATTTGTCCATAAGAGATTACTCACACATTGAAAAAGCTGCGGTCATAAGTAAGCTTTACCGCTTTGGCGAGACCTTAGAAAATATCATTAAAAATTATATGACTTTGTTAAAAATACCTCCCAGGCGGGATGTTATGGACATTTACCTAAACATTGATCAATTAAAAGAAAACCTTAAGGAGATAGCCCACCAGAAAAGATGGCCGCTTGGACCATTAGAGATGTTAACAGAACTGCCGGAAAAGGACATTCGGGCTTTTTATCCGTTTCTTAGAGAGCTGAGTCTTAATAAGCAGAAACAGCTGATTGAAAATATCTTTGAGATTTCCAGGAAAAAGGATATTTCTGTTCAGGATTTGTTAAGCTCTGAGGAATTTTTAAGAATACAGAAAGATAGGAATCTTGATTCAATACAGAAAGCAGAAGGAGTTACCAAGTTAGCAAGAGAGCAGAGGTTTCCTTCATTGAATGATTGGAAAAAAGCTTTTGAAAAGTTGACTGAAAATTTGGATCTCCCTGAAGAGATCACCGTGATACCCTCAAAATTTTTTGAGGATGACATCATTTCAATCAAATTGGATATAAGAAACGCTGAAGAATTGAAGAAATATATAGATAAACTCAGAAAATTATCGACGAAAAAAGAAATTTCTTTACTTTTTAATCCATTTATTCATGATTAATCTTCACAAAAAAATCAAGAAAATCTTCATCACTCAGGACAGTTTCAGATATCCCCTTTCCCAAAAAGTACTAAAAAAAATGAATTCTGTTCCTGTAGAAGTGATCAAGGATGAAGAGGAGCTTTTAGAAAGGTTCCATTTGTTTAAAGATCCCATAAGAGAAGGGAAAAAAGCGTTGCTGTTGAAGCCATTAAAGGGAAATTTTGTCAAACCTTGTCCCTGCACGCCTCATTATATGGGATGTAATTATTATGTGATAAATACCGACTTGAATTGTCCGATGGATTGTTCTTACTGTATTTTGCAGCATTATCTTGATAATCCCCTCTTGACTGTGCATGTCAATACAGATGATTTATGGAGAGAGCTGGATCAATTCCTTTTTAGACACAGAAAACGTTTTATCCGTATCGGAACGGGAGAGTTAGGAGATTCCCTGGCATTAGACTTTATGACAGAACGTTCAAAAGAATTGATTCCTTATTTTAAGAGAAAAGTTAGAGCAAATTTTGAGCTGAAAACAAAAACCACCAATATAGAGAATGTCATGAATGAAGAACCAGCTGAAAATATTATTATTGCCTGGTCGCTTAACACAGAACTTATGGCTCGGAGAGAAGAGAAGGGAGCTCCTCCAGTCAAGGACAGGATTGAAGCGGCCTCCGAAGTGCAGAGAAGAGGCTTCAGGGTTGCCTTTCACTTTGATCCATTGATTTTATATCCAGAATGGGAGCAGGATTACAAGGCTGTTATAGACAGGCTTTTTTCTCAGATCAGTCCCTCTAGAATTGCGTGGATCAGCTTGGGTTCGCTGCGTTTTCCTAAACCACTTAAGAGTTTGATGAGGAAGAGATTTCCTTCAACTAAAATAATATATGAGGAAATGATTAGTGGGATTGATGGTAAATTGAGATATTTTAAACCCTTGAGGCTTAAATTATATCTTGAGATAGTTAAAGCCCTCCGATCACATATAGGGGAAAAAGTTCCTTTTTATTTTTGTATGGAAAGCAAGGAAATATGGGAAAAAGTTCTTGACAAAAAACCAGGGAGTAAAGAGGAAGTCGAAGCCTTCCTTTCTTTACTCCCTGCTTTTGATACGGTCAAAAGATAACGGGTTGATTTTTCTAATATTACTTAATTTCTTCTGTTTTTTTCTCAGTGATAATTCCAAGGTCTTCAACACCCGCATTTTTCATGGATTGGATGAGATTGACAATTTCTCCGAAGGGAAGATCTTCGTCTGCTTTTAAATACAGCTTTTTATCGCTGGCCTGCATCAAAGCATCCTCCAGCAGGATTTGAAGGGGGTTCCTGTCATCGACTTTTTGCTCATTGACAAATAATGTGCCATCTTTTTTTATATATAGAACAACTTCGGGATTATCAGGCATCTCTATGGTATTGGAAGCTGTGGGGAGATCGAGATCCACACCTTTTTGAACGAGTGGGGTGACAACCATGAAGATGATGAGCAAAACGAGTAGGACATCACAAAGAGGGACTACATTAGGCTCTGCATTAAAATCAGCTTTTCTTTTTTTGCTTTTAAAAGCCATCTTATACCTCTTTCAAAATTTATATTTCTAAACAATGATCTTTTCGATTAAACCCCTTCTTTTTCTTTTCTTCTTGCGAAGAAGTCGACAACTTCAGATCCTGTATTTGACATCTCTGCTCCGAAAACCTCGACTCTATCAGATAAATAATTGTAAGTCCACAGAGCTAAAACAGCTACCGCGATTCCAAAGGCTGTTGAAATAAGAGCTTCCGCAATTCCGGATATAACCGTTCCAAGCCCTCCTGATCCAGTCATGGCTATGCCGTGAAATGCATTGATGATACCGAGAATTGTTCCGAAAAGACCAATAAAGGGTGAAGATGTGGCTACGGTTGCCATAATAACGAGTCCTCTTCTCAGTTCCTGAGTGAACATAACAGAAGCTCTGTCAGCTCCTCTTTCAGCGGTTTCGACTTGTTGGTCAAAACCAAGACCTGCTTCTTCTCCCTCTAAAAATTCTTTGATTCCAGCTGCCGTAACTCTAGCTAAATGACTTCTTTTGTTTTCTTTTTTGCTTGCAAGATTCAGGGCTTCCTTATTTTTACCTGCTCTGAGTAACTCTTCTATCTTTGGAGCAAGAGCTCGAGATTTCTTCTTTGCTTTTCTAAATATGACTAGACGTTCGAGATAAATGTAGATGGTTAAGATAGAAAGAAATACGAGAAGAGCGGCAACGAACTTGACTGGTAAACCCATTGATTGCCATAACTCTACTAGACTAAATTGCATTTTAAGTGCCTCCTTTTAATAATCGTAAGCATTCAATAGCTTTCTTATTTTAATTCAAAAGTAACCGTAACTGTAAAAACAACAGGCCTAGGACGGCCGTTAATGACCATGGGTTCATAGACCCACTGACGAACCGCATCCTTAGCAGCCTGGTCTAACAGGGGAATTGATTTAAGAACCTTCACAGACTGAACTCGACCGTAAATGTCTGTTGTGGCTTCGAGGATAACAATCCCTTCCACTTTGGCCTGAATAGCGATTTCGGGATATTCAGGTTGAACTCGGCGAATAAGCTTTGGTTTTTTGATCTCGCCTCCGACTCTGACAGGGGCTTCGACTTCACCAACCACGCCACCGAGGACGCCGCCAACAACACCACCGAGGACGCCGCCTTCCACGCCGCCTTCCACGCCGCCTTCGATACCGAAATCGGTGAGTTCTTCTTCTGCGATTTCGTCAGGAATATCGACAGGGGCGACCAGTTGGCCGGGTTGGATATTGGTTTGGGCTTTAACGGGTTTAATTTTGGTCGTTGATTTGGAGCCGGATCGTTTTTTAGCAGGAGGTGGGGGAGGAGGAGGTGGTGGCGGAGGGGGAGCCAGAAACGCGCTGTACACTTGGACTTCAGGAAGATCCCCAGGATTGAGAAGAGGGATGACAAGGCCAGCAAGGATGATAGAGGCGTGAAGCAAAAAAGCAATCGGGAAAACGATAGCTTTACGAACAGTCCCTCTTTCAGCTTTGAAAAAAGAGTCTTTGAACATAATCGATGATTCAACAGTTTTTTTCGGCTTTTCTTTTTCTGTCATTATTTACCTCTTTAAATGTTTTTATCATCTATATAATACCAAAAAAGTAAATAAAAGTATAAATAAAAAAAAGACTTTTTACAAGTCAAAAAATCATTTTCCCATCCCTTTTTTCGGCTTAAATATAATTTTCCAGAAATAGGCCATGGAGCATGATAGGTAAATAGATGAATAGGTTCCGATAATAACCCCGATCATCATGGTGAATGAAAAATCGTTAATCACTTGACCTCCAAAAAGAAACAGGGCTGCTACAGTAAGGAAAGTGGTTCCTGAGGTGATTATGGTTCGGCTGAGGGTTTGATTGATGCTGGTGTTTAAGAGGGTCCCAAAATCGGTTTTTCTGAGAAGTTTAAGATTATCTCTAATCCTGTCAAAAATCACGATGGTATCATTTAAGGAATATCCGACAATAGTCAGGATAGCAGCAATGACGGGAAGGTTCAATTCTCTGTTGGTGAGTGAGAAAATTCCTAGTGTGATCAAAACGTCATGGGCTAAGGTTATGATCGCCGCCACACCATAGGCATATTTAAAACGGATTCCTATGTAGATAAGCATGCCGATGAGAGCCCATATCGTGGCCTGAGTGGCCTTACGCCTTAGGTCATGCCCTATTTGGGGCCCTACGGTTTCACGGCTTAAAATAGCCACACTGCTCAGAAAAGTCTTGCTTTTTAAGTGATTGATGATTTCCGGGCTGACTCCTTCCAGTTCTTCAAGCTGAGAGTAATCCTGTATGATCCCTTTTAATTCAGAGGATTGTCTGAAGTCTATTATTTTTTCGGATATTTCAGAAGCTTCTTCTGGATATTCTGATCTGAGGATTTCTGCAAGATTTTCCTTATTCATATTGTTTAAATCAGGGATACCCTGCTCGGTAGCTTTTTTCCCTTGTTCAGTTCTTAAAGAATCCACCACCATTCGACCTATAATTTCGTGAGCTTCGAGGCTTTCGATATCTTGATCCTCAGCCACCTCCTGGAGGGTTCGGATGATAAATTCTCTTTGGGTATTGCCCATTTCCTGAATGATAGGATTTTCGATTCCTGCATTTTGCAGGGCACCTCTCACTTCTCCAATAGGAACTTGATTTTTAAAGATGACCCGGATTAAAGTTCCCCCGGCAAAATCAATGCCGTAGTTAATGCCTTTCCCTGCAATGATATTGATAAACCCAATGGCTATGATGAGGCCTGAAAGGCCAAGAGCGATGAACTTGTACTTCATAAAATCAATATTGGATTTTTTTATTATCTGCATCTTTATATACTCAAGTCCTTATGCTTTTTCTTTTTTGTCACGGTTAAGTCAAAGATAAGCCGGGAGACAAAAACAGCGGTGAACATGCTGGCTGTTATTCCGATGATCAGAGTTATAGCGAATCCTTTGATAGGGCCGGTTCCGAATTGAAAAAGGAAAATAGCTGCAATGATCGTGGTTATATTCGCGTCTAGAATGGTCCGAAATGCTCTGGAAAAACCAGAGGAAATGGAACTCAAGACACTTTTCCCTTGAGAAAGTTCTTCTCGGATTCTTTCGAAAACCAGCACATTGGCATCCACAGCCATTCCCACCGTGAGGATGATGCCGGCAATTCCTGGAAGTGTGAGACTGGCTTTAAAATAAGCCAGGACTCCACCGATGATAAGGATATTGAGAGTAAGGGCAGTCACTGCATTGAGTCCGGACATCCGGTAATAAAAAACCATAAAGATCATGATCAGAATCAAAGCGATGATGACGGATCGAAGGCCTTTTCTTATAGAGTCAGCCCCCAGAGAAGGGCCTATGGTTCGATCTTCAAGAAATTTAATGCTGGCAGGCAGCGCTCCGGCTCTTAAGACCAGGGCAATATCTTCGGCCTCTTCAGGGGTATACCTCCCATGAATGATCCCCGAACCTGGAATTCGGTCTTGAATGGTCGCCACCTGCTGTATCTTATTATCCAGGACAATGCTTAAGGGTTTCCCAAGGTTTTCTTCGGTTAATTTGGCAAATCTTTTGGAAGCGTCTGGATTCAGAGTAAAGGAAACTGCCGGGTTATTCCACTCATCTGTGGAACGTCTGGCGTTTCTGAGGTCTTTTCCAACGATTTCCGCGATGTTGCTGACCAGATAATATTCTCCTTTGGTTCTTTTGGGGTCGCCTTTTAAAACTTCCATACCCGGGGGCACTTCTCCGCCGTATTCTTCTAAAAGAGTTTCCCTGTCTGGGGCAGGTCCGCCTTTGACCAATCTGAATTCAAGTTGAGCGGTGGTCTTTAATATTTCTTTGACTCTATCCGGGTTTTCGACACCCGGGAGTTCAACAATGATGCGTTCCCCGGTGAGGCCTTGACGCTGGATGGTGGGTTCTGTGAGACCGAGCTCATCCACTCGGCTTCCGATGGTCTCTAATGACTGGCGGACAGCCTGCTCTCTCAGGTAAGTCTCCACTCCAGGATTCATGGTCATATGGATACTGTTGCCTGAAACTCTATAACTCCATTGATTGAATTCGTCATCCAGAATTTCTCTGACTTGTCCTTGCTTTTCAGAATCAATTTCCTGGATGGTAAACTCTTCGATTTTATTTTCTGGTTTGACAAGAGAATCAAAGCCGATGTTTTCCTTTTCAAGCTTCTGCCGGAGTCTGGAGATTTCCTGGTCTGTTTCAGCTCTTACGGAATCATCGGTCACGACCTGGAGCACTAAATGCATCCCTCCTCTTAAGTCAAGCCCGAGATGTATCTTTTCTGCAGGGGGAATGATTAAAAATAAAGAGAGCGCAACCACAGCTAAAACCAGGATGATCTTCCATCGTAATTTTTTTCTCATATTTCTATATCCAATATATTATATATATGTTTTTTTATATCAGGAAGGATTGTTATTTTTTACTCTGCTTTGGAGTTTGAATCACAGCCACTGCATTCTTCGAAATATCAATCTTAACATTAGCAGAAATTTTGAGTTCTATTTTATTCTGCTGGACACCCATAACTGTTCCATAGATCCCGCCTGTGGTGATGATTTTATCTCCGGGTTTTAACTCATCGACCATCTGTTGATGCTTCTTTTGTTTTTTTCTTGAAGGAAGAATGATCAGCAGGTAGAAAATGACAAACACCAGAATAAAAGGGATGATGGCCGTCATAAAACTTCCTCCGCCTGAGGCGGCAGGAGGTCGTTCCTGACTCACTAAGGTAAATAGACTTGCTATCAGCATTCTTTAGTATTCCTCTTATTTTATTATTTTCTCTCTCAATCTGTCAAACGAATTTGTTTGAATAGCTTGCCTAATTTTATTAAAGATGTCAAGGTAAAAATGAAGATTGTGGATTGTGTTGAGTATGGAAGAGCTGATTTCACTCCGTTCATAAAGATGGCGGAGATAGGCTCTGGAAAAATTTCGACAGGTATAACAGGAACAATTTTCGTCCAAAGGTCTGGGATCATTTTCATATTTTTTATTTTTAATCACCACTTTCCCTTTACTGGTGAATAGGGTTCCGTTTCGTGCGTTTCGGGTGGGAAGAACGCAGTCAAAAAAATCAACACCGAGCCCAACAGCCTTTACGATGTCTTCAATATAGCCGATTCCCATTAAATACCTGGGTTTATCTCGAGGGAGAAGAGGTGTTGATTTTTCAACGGTTTCAAAAAATTGAGTTTTAGGCTCACCAATTCCGAGTCCCCCCAGCGCATAACCATCAAAGCTGACTTCTGTCAGTTCCTGGATACTTTTTTTCCGGAGGTCCCATTCGATACCCCCCTGAGTTATTCCCCAGAGCTGCTGGGATGATTGTTGTTTTAAGAAATGCTCTCGGGATAAACGAGCCCATTTTGTGGTCAGAGAGACGGCTTGAGCTAATTCTTGTCTCCCATATGGGTAGGAAACAAAGTGATCTAGAGGCATCATAATGTCCGATCCGAGGATTAGCTGTATATCGATAACGTCTGTAGGGGTGATAAATAATTTGGTCCCGTCGAGGTGAGAAGAGAATTTCACTCCATCCTCTTTGATTTTCACCAGAGGAGAAAGGCTGTATATTTGGAATCCTCCGCTGTCAGAGAGAACGGGTTTATCCCATGAGATAAACGAATGGATTCCTTTCATTTTTTTTATCACATCCATTCCTGGTCTGAGATAAAGGTGGTAGGCGTTGACGAGCAGCAGTTGGGCCCCGAGTTCCTTGACGATGGAATGGGTGAGGGCTTTGATGGTTCCTTGACTTCCGACAGGAGCAAAAGCTGGAGTCTGTATTTGCCCATGAGGAGTGTTGATGATGCCGAGTCTCGCTTTTGAGTTTTTATCTTCCTTTATGACTTCGAATGTTTTGGACATGAGTCACTCATTATATCATTAAATTGAAAACGATTTGCTTATTCGCCTATAATTTTATTGCGTTACTTGCGTTTGTTGCGTTACTTGCGTTTGTTGCGTTGATTGCGTTAGTTTCGTTTATTGGTTTTATGGATAGCGGAAAAGTCAAGAAAAGCGAGACAATCTGATTTTGTTTATTATTCTGAATCATTCACGAGTCGAGGTTGCAGCAGATGCAAGGCACAGGGCATGAAGTCGTGGTCCTTCACTACGAATGCCCTGTAACGAAGCAGATGAAGTGAGATCGGCTCGCCTAAATGGTAAAAAAATGGCGATTAAAATTAGATACCTAAACAGGAGAATAGTTCCAATGGTCATTTTTGAAATTATCTTGCATGTCGCTGAAAATAAATTAATAATGAGAACATCGCCATTTTTTTTATGAATAGTTCAGGTTAGTGAATGATTTTGAAGAGGCGGCTCCATCTAGCCAGCGGGATAAACTTGACCAGCCTTTTGAGTCTTTCCTTTAGACTGGTTTTGAGATAGGCATCTCTTTCGGCTTTATAAGAAAAATAGATAACCCACGGTCTTCCCTTAATATACTTCAAAGGAAGTGTCCCCCAATAACGGCTGTCCATGCTGTTATCTCTGTTGTCACCGAGAACGAAACACTGTCCCGGAGGAACGGTAATCGGGCCAAAATTGTCTCTTATATAGTCATCATAATGATAGGAGTTGATTTCTGTATAAACCTGGACATCATTATGGACCTTATAATCCTCAATAAGAGGGCTCCCATTCACATAAACCTGTTTATCCACAATTTTAACCTCATCGCCTTCCAACCCTATCAACCTCTTGACAAAATCTTTCGAAAGCTGCTTGGGGTACTTGAATACAACAATATCTCCTTTTTCCAAATCCTTGTTCGGCAGAAGAAATTCTTCAAGTGAGAACATGGGTTCGATGTAGGCGAATTTATTTACCAGCAGAAAATCTCCCACCAACAAAGTATCTTCCATGGAACCTGTGGGTATTTGAAAAGCCTGGACTACAAAGGTCATGACAAAAAATACAAAAAGGGCTGTTTCCACAATAAGTTCAAAATATTCTCTGAAAGTGCTTTTCTTTTCTTCCTTTTTTTGTTTACTCTTTTTTTGTTTTTTCATTGGGAATAAGTTCACTAATATAACTCAAAATTTCCAATTCATCAAATACTTTTATTTAAACCTCAAGATTTATTCTCGAGCTTAAATGGGGTCAAAGGAAAGGGCAGGGGATGAGGAATCCCCTGCCCTTTCCTTATGAATCATGAGTAATCAATATTAAGTATTCTAACCGTTAAAAACGCACAGCTTCATGAAGTTCAGGTGTGGCTGAAGCGACATTGAAGATTGTGCCTTCTGATAGCATGTATATGATCCTGGGAAATTCACAAGCTGAGGTTGCTGCAGATGCGAGGCGCAGGGAATGAAGCTGTGGTCCTTCACTTCAATAGCCTCGGTACGAAGCAGACGCGGTGAGATCGGCTTGCCTTAAGGGTAAAAAAATGGCGGTTATAATAAAAGATACAAACAGAAAAAATGTTCAAGTCAATATTCTTGAAAAAACCTTTGTTATCGCAGAAAATAAAATAATAATGAAGACATCGGCATTTTTTTATGAATAGTTCAAGATGACTAAGATTTGGAGAAGCGGAAATACAAGACATCCCCATCCTGAACCAAGTATTCTTTTCCTTCCAATCTCAAATCCCCGCTTTTCCTTGCCTCCTGAAATGAACCGTGATTTAAGAGGAGATTCCATGAAATGACTTCAGCCCGAATAAATCCTTTTTCTATATCTGAGTGGATTTTGCCAGCAGCTGTGAGTGCGGTTGAGTCTCTTTGGATAGTCCATGATTTGACTTCGTTTTTTCCCACCGTAAAAAAAGTTATCACATCCATCAGCTCATAAGATGATCTTAAAAACCGGGAAGTACTGAGCTCTTTAAGCCCATATTCTTCCATGAAAGCCTTCCGATCTTTACTTTCAAGCTCAAGGATTTCAGACTCAATCTTTCCACAAAAAGCTAAGACGCATGTGTTTTTTTTATCTGGAGAATATATTTTCTCAGGCTTTTCTATAAGTTCAACTTCTTTTTCATCCACATTGACCATGTGTATAAGAGGCTTCTGGCTCAAAAAAGCAAAATTCCTGATAAATATTTCTTCTGTGGTTTTTAGGTCTAAATGTCTTACCGGGACCCCATCTTCTAGGCTCTGTTTGATGTGTTCTAAAATTTCTTTTTCTTTTTTCCCTTCAGATGATTTTGTTTTTTCAAGCTCTTTGTCAAGCTTTCCCAACCTGTTTTCAACAGAAATAAGATCAGCCAATAGGATTTCTTCCTCAATAGACTTTATATCAGCCAGAGCCTCTACTTTTTCTCTGTAGTGAGGGACCTGAATATTTTGAAAATTTCTCACTACATGAGTCAGCCCATCTGCCTTTCTTAAATAATCTAAATAAGATTCGTTTTTGATTTCCCCATAGGACACTCCTGCTAAATCAATATAATCTATCTGGGCAGGAATCTTTTGTTTATCAGGGAACAGTTGGCTCAATTGATCCAGTCTCTGATCAGGGACTGGGCATGTCCGGGCATTGGGTTCTCTCTTCCCCTGGTCGTAGCTTTTTACTTCAATTTGAGCCCCGGTTAAAAGGTTAAACAGAGTGGTCTTTCCAGTTTTGGGATAACCGAATAAGGTGAAATTCATATCAACCTGACTTATTCATAAAAAAATGGCGATGTATCCATTATTATTTCATTTTCAGCGATCTGCATGATTTTTTCAAGAACAATGAACGGAACATTTTTC
>CAZRGM010000027.1:0-13426 GCA_964599635.1 uncultured Eubacteriales bacterium
GAAAAATGTTCCGTTCATTGTTCTTGAAAAAATCATGCAGATCGCTGAAAATGAAATAATAATGGATACATCGCCATTTTTTTATGAATAAGTCAGGTTAATAGACGTAAGGAGGTTATCAGTGAATATTCTTGTATTTGTGAAAAGGGTTCCTGACTCAGAATCAAAAATAAGAATCGATCATTCAAAAAACCAGATTAATATGGAAGGTTTGAATTTTGTCATGAACCCCTATGATGAGTATGCGGTTGAGGAGGCTCTCCAGATAAAGGAAGCCAAGGGTGGGACTGTCCAGGTTATTTCAGTTGGGTCTGATGAATCGCTCACCACTCTCAAGAAAGCGCTGGCTATGGGAGCGGATGAGGCATTATTGGTCAAAGATGATGCGGTAGAGACTTATGATGGATTAAGGACAGCAAAAATTATTGCGCGGGTTGTCAAAGAAAAATTTTCGGACTATAGTTTGTTGCTTTTCGGGAAACAGGCTATTGACACAGATGATTCTCAGGTTCCTTCAATGGTTGCTGGGTTATTGGATTTGCCTCAGGTCAATATTGTGACGAAGCTCGAACTCGGAGAGGGATCCGGAACTGCATTGAGAGAAATAGAAGGAGCTGTGGAGAAAGTAAAATTTTCTCTTCCGGCTGTGATTAGCGCCCAAAAAGGGCTTAATGAACCCCGGTATGAAACTCTGAAAGGCATCATGGCTGCCAAAAGGAAACAGGTTCCTGTGGTCTCTCTCCAGGAGCTTGGGATTGAAGAGTCAGACCTAGAGCCAAAATTGGAATTAGTGAAGATGTCCTCGCCTCCTACTAAGGAAGCGGGGAAAAAGATTGAAGAAGAACCTGAAGAAGCAGCAAGACTGCTGGTAAAATTTCTGCATGAAGAAGCCAAAATTATATAGGAGGATTCAATGATATTAACATATATGGAAGTTAGGGAAGGGAAGATAAAAAAGTCTTCACTAGAGGCTTTGTCTGAGGCCAAGAGACGGGCAAATGATCTAGGTGAAGAGTCGGCTGCTGTATTTGCAGGAAAACAGTTAGAAGGGATGACACAAGATGCCTTTAAATACGGAGCCTCTAAAGTCTATACCCTAGAGAATGCCATGCTGGAAAATTATTCTTCTTCTCTTTATGCTTCGGTTTTATCAGAAATGATGCTTGAGATGAAGCCCAAGGCGGTGTTTTTTTCGGCCACATCTATGGGAAAAGACTTGGCTCCGAGGGTAGCCGCTAAATTGAATGTGGGGATCGCCACAGACTGCACGGAAGTTTCGGCTAAAGATAACATGCTGGAAGTTTTGAGACCCATATTTGCAGGGAAAGCTTTTGCGGCTTTCCGATTCAAAACAGAACCCCAAATTGTATCTCTCAGGCCGAATGTTTTTCCTTTGCTTGGAGAACCCCTGCCTGAAAAGGGGGAGGTTGTTAAGAAAGAGGTAAAATTATCACAGGACCGGACTAAGGACCAGGTGGTTGAAATTCTGAGAGGAGAGGGGACAGAGCTTGATGTGACAGAGGCAGAAGTCGTTGTTTCAGGAGGCAGAGGCCTCAAAGGGCCTGAGAATTTTAGCTTATTAAAAGATATTATTGCCTTATTCCCAAACGCTGCTTTGGGTGCTTCCCGGACGGTTGTGGATGCGGGATGGGTGGATCATCAGCACCAAGTTGGGCAGACAGGAAAAACTGTTTCACCCAATCTCTATATAGCTGTCGGGATTTCTGGAGCCATTCAGCATCTTGCAGGGATGTCTTCTTCAAAATTTATTGTCGCCGTGAACAAAGACCCAGAAGCAGCCATATTTAATGTGGCAGATTTTGGAGTGGTCGGGGACTTATTTAATGTCATCCCTCATCTAAAAAAGGAGCTGGAGAAGTTTAAAGAATAGGGGATTTTTTCTAGGAGAAATGGATCCCACGGCAGACTGTGTTCATCAATTTTATGAAAGAAGGGATTTTAAAACACAGAATGGAAACTGAAAAATTTATCGAACAGAAAATTCATGAAATCAAAAACAAGGTAGGGGCTGAGAAGGCTATCTCCGCTCTTTCCGGCGGGGTGGACAGCTCTGTCTGCACGGTTTTGGCTCATAAGGCTCTGGGAGAGCGATTGAAGGTGATTTTTATTGATGACGGCCTAATGAGACAGGATGAAGGTCAGCATGTCTCCCAGATTTTTTCCGATATAGGGATCGGTGTGGAGATTATTGATGCCCGCAGAGAGTTTTTCTTTGTCCTTAAGGGGGTTACTGATCCTGAAGAGAAAAGAAAAATATTTCGAAATAAATTTTATGAAGTGTTCGGTGAGGCGGTGATCAAAAGCAAAGCCAGATATTTGATTCAAGGGACGATTGCTGCGGATATCATTGAGACTAGAGGGGGGGTCAAAACCCAGCACAACATTTTAGAACAGATTGGTATCGATTCCGAGAAAGGATATGGATTTAAGGTGATAGAGCCTTTAAAGGAGCTGTTTAAAGGTCAGGTAAGAGACGTCGCTAAATCTCTGGGGCTTCCCAAAGAACTTTATAAAAGGATGCCTTTCCCGGGGCCTGGATTGGCGGCAAGAGTCATCGGTGAGGTGACGGAAGAAAGAGTTCAAAAATTGCGCCAGGCCACTCAAATCGTGGAACAGGAAATCGCTTCTCTGGAGCCTTTCCAGGCTTTTGCGGTGTTATTAAACGATAAAGGGACCGGAATTAAAGAAGGGAAGCGGAACTTTGGAGACATTGTCATCATCCGTTGTGTGGAAAGTCAAGACGCGATGACAGCTGAGCCAACCAAATTGCCCTGGAAAATTTTGGAGAGAATTTCACAGAGGATCACTCACGAGATACTTTCTGTTACAAGAGTGGCCTATGAAATCACACCTAAGCCCCCGGCTACCATAGAGTATATTTAACCTGGCTGTTCATGAAATAAGACTGGGAGCTTAAAGAGCCCCCAGGCTTATGCGTCTAGATAAAAAAGTTAGTATCTCCGGAAAAAGCGGCGTCCTCCGTTGATTGGCTTCGCATCCAGAGCCCACATTCCACGTCCGTGGGTGGCCACCACAATGATATTATCTCTGGGATGGATAATGAGATCCTGGGCATAGACAGTGGGAAGGTTTCCCCCTAAAACAATCCAGTTTTTTCCCTGGTCTTTGGAAACATAGACTCCAATGTCTGTTCCTACATAGAGAATGTTTTGATTGATAGGATCTTCACGGATAACATTGACAGGTCCCAGGGGGATTCCTGAGGAGATGTCTTTCCATGTCTGTCCGTAATCGGCAGACATCCACACATAGGGTTTAAAATCATCTTCCCGTTTTCCGTTCTGGGTCATATAGACCACGGAGGGTTTGTGTTCAGAGGCTACGATACGGCTGATCCATTTTCTATAGGGGAGTCCTTTCATGATTTCAGTCCAGGACTTCCCGCTGTTATGGGTGACCCAGATTTTCCCGTCGTCCGTACCTGCGTAAATGAGATCCGGATTGAACGGGGATTCGGAAATAGCAAAGATAGTCTGATAAGGGACATCACCCAGTTCGTCTTTTTGACCGTAGCTTAAATCCGGGCTGATTCTTTCCCAGATATCTCCCTGGAAGCGGGATCGGAACAAATACTGAAGCCCAAGATACACCGTTTGCGGATGGCTGGGGGATAGAATGATGGGTGCCAGCCATTGTCCACGGAGAATGTTTAATTCGTCTGTCTGGGGGGGAAAAATATTCTTTCTTTCTTCGGTTTTAAGGTTGGATCGCGTGATGTGTCCGTAAAATCCGGCGGAATAGACAATGTCTGGATTTGTAGGGTCAATGGCGTGAGTGGAGCCTTCCCCACCGGGGGCGGATTCCCATTCTACGGCTTGATATCCCTCCATCTCATTTCTTCCGGCACCGGCCATGGCCGTCCCATATCTTCCGAAGGCGGTCCTTTTCCGGACCTCTCCTCGGAAGCTCCCATGGTCCTGCATGGAGCCGTAGACATGAAATGGTGTGGCCATGTCATAAGAAACATTGAAAAATTGACACACAGGCAGATTGTCCGTAAAGGTCCTCCAGTTTTCTCCCTTGTCATAAGAGACGGCAATGCCGCCATCATTTACGTTGAGGATATAATGGGAGTTATCAGGATCTATCCACATACCGTGATGGTCTCCATGGACATTTCTTCCGATGCTTTTAAAAGTCTTCCCTCCATCTGTAGAGACACTGAGAGGAACTCCCATGATGTAGACTCTGTCGGGATCGTTGGGGTCGACACGGATTTGCCCGAAAACCCATCCGTAAGTTCCGGAATGGCGCATCATGAAAGCTTTCATCTGTTCTGTTTGACCGCTAGTCTGTTCCCAGGTTTCGCCGTTATCGTCAGATCGATACACAGTAGCTCCTTTGATAATACCTTTTAAGCTCCGAGTGTAGGGGTCTGTTTTCTCCTCTTCTGTTAATTCTCTGGCGATTTCGTAGTTATCAACGAGAGCATAAAGAGTGTTGGGCTGGCTGAGACACAAGTCCAGTCCTATGCGGCCTCGGTTTTTTGCTTCAGGAAGTCCCTTGTTTAAGGGGTTCCAGCTTTGGCCTCCATCTGTAGTCTTGTAGATACCGCTTTGATCATATCCTTCAAAATTACGGGGGTCATTCCATTTAAGACGAATCCTCTGCCAGAGGGCTGCATACAAGGTATCTGAATCCTCAGGATCCATGACCAAATCATATCCGCCGGTCCGAGGACCTTTATAAAGTATTTTCTCCCATGATTGGCCGCCGTCTGTGGTTTTATAGATCCCTCTTTCTTCATTATCTGTCCATTCATGTCCAGAGGCTGCGACATAGACCGTATCTGAGTTTTCAGGGTGGATGACAATCCGGGCAATGGTGAGTGTATCGGAAAGCCCCATATGGGTCCAGGTTTGACCTGCGTCTATAGACTTATAAATTCCAGCCCCGTTTTGAGAGCTTCTGAAAATATTTGCCTCTCCAGTACCTGCCCAGATAACCTGAGGATTTGTGGGATCGATAGCGATGTCGCCAATCGAAGCTGTGGCTTCGTTTTCAAATATGGGTTCCCAGGTTGTCCCCTCGTTAACGGTTTTCCAGATTCCCCCCGAAGCGGTGGCCACATAAATGGTGTAGTTTTCTCCTTTAGGCTGGACCACGGCAATGTCTGTGCACCGGCCGCTTATGTTTGTAGGGCCGAGATGCCACCATTTCAGGTCTTTGAATTGAGAGTTGGCTTTCATTCCCAGATGTTTGGAGAACCACTCAAAGCGAAGCTCAGGATCTGTTTTCTGGATAACTTGGGGTGGATTTTTCTTTTTGGCAGCAAAAGATGAAGTAGATATTCCTCCGATGAGGAACAGGGCCAAAAAAGCAACAAGGAAAATCGAGAAAATACGCTTGTTTAACATAAACACCTCCTTGTGTAGAATTATTATGATGTATAATATATCAGAAAGTTCTGTTTAAAGAAATGGGATTGTTGACTGTTTCTTATTTAACCTGGTTATTCACGAGTCGAGATTGGCTGAAGAGACATTAATGTTCCACTTATTTTTCTTAAAAAAAAGTCGTGCATATCGCTGAAAATGAAATAATAAAGGAGGATAAAAATGAAAAAGGGATTCTTGATTTTTGGATTGGCTCTAGCATTAGTTCTGCTGCCTTGTTTTTTAAAAGCAGGGGTGGATTTCGGAAACCCTGATAATGAATCAGCAGATCAATCTAAAGAGATAGAAAAAACCATCTTAGAGGCTTTAGCCAAGTTTAAAAAGGGAGACACCCGTGAAGCGGTGGTTTTTCTTGCTGAAGCGATGATGATGATAAAAAGCAGTGAAGAGCTGAGCATAGATCAATTATTTCTCTGCGAAGAGATCAATGGATACAGAGATTATATAAAGAGAGAAGGAACCACCCTGAGATCCAGTGAACCGTTTCTGCTCTACATTGAGCCGGCTGGATATCAGATCAGGAAAGAAGGAAGTGAGTATAAAATTTGGGTTTCTGAAGATGCCTCTATTGTCAATGAGGATGGAGATGTAATTTTTCAGGAAAACAACTGGGTTGAATACCACAGAGGATTTGTAAGTCCGGTCATTCCGTTTTACATAACCAACCGCGTGACTGATATTCCTCCAGGAAAGTACATCTTTAAATTTACCATCAAAGATAACTACAAAAAGACTTTTTTGGAGCAGTCTTATGAGTTTATCGTAGAGTAAGTTTTTTTTAGTTCCTAAACCTCCATCATATAATCTCTAATTCGTCTTTGCTGGGAAATTTCGGAAACTTGGCATGAGGTTCCTGCTGATACCACACGGCCACGGATGAGATGTCATCCTGAAGGGGAAGATACCGTCCTCCGGAACGCCATCCCAAAGCCTGGATAGTGACCTTGAGGTCCTTTTCAAACCGCACTGGATCCATGATGTGCCAGCGGTAGAGGCCAAAACGCTGCTGGGATTGCCACTGTCCATCAGGAGTGATGACTTGCGGCATTCCGGCATAGGGTGTCGTGTACTCCTTGTATTTTCCATCAGCTGTGAACCCATAAGAACCACAAAAATAGTCCTCGGTCCCTGTGCCGCAGATCGTGGGGAATTCTTTGTCTCCATCCATGTAGAATTTGATTTCACCTTCACCCCACCAGCCAGTATTGTTGGACTGCCAGCATAGGTAGGTGCCCACATAATGGCCCCAGCCTTTGATCCCATCCACGATGGTGTAAACCGATTTGTAGGGAACAGGATTGGTGCGACGGAATTGAGCGTGGAAATAGGCAGCATCCTCCGGCACATCGGTCAGAGTGTAGTTAATCTGATAATAGAGAGTCATTTTCTCATCGTTCAGATTCTCCATAGTGATTCTGCAGGATTTACGGAAAGGCATGACCCAGTAGCTGTTCAGGCCGCTTCCAGGATTCACACAAATGGAGAGAGAGGAGACTTGGGCGTATTTTCCCCACCCGCAGGCGAAAAAATCTCCCACAGGGACTTCCACAGAAGGATTTTCCTCTCCATCCCAGTAAAAGCGCAGGATGGAAAACCGCCAGTTTCCGGACGGCGTCATCCAGATTTGCTGAATGGCTCCCGGACCTTCGACCTCGGCCAGCACAAAGTTTTCTTTGGGTTGAATGTGGATATAGGGAGAGACTTTCCATCCCTGCCCCAAGTCTCTGGCTGCATTCATGGCAGGTCCGTCCACAGACATGCCGCCTTTTCCTTTTTGCCCGGTAAAATTTTCAGGGCTGATGGATCTGGATTTGGCATGGGACAGACGATAAAGATTGCCCAAATTTAGATACAAACCATTAAACAGTTTTTCTTCGGCTGCGTAGATAACCAGAGTGGTCAGCACAAAGAAAACAACGATTGTGATCCATGATTTTTTCATGGTTGCCCTCCTAATTGATTGTATTGATTTGATTTTATTCTCAATTTACGTAGAGACGGGTGGTATTCCTTAAGCATAAATTAAGCTCTTTTTGATAAAGTATATGTTTGACGCTTTGGCGTGTAAAGTGAAAAGTTAACTCATTTATGGTTTCTTAAATGAGACAAGGATCGAGTTAAAAAAATAATCACTTTAATTTTATTCTTGAAACCATTATTTTAACAATTAGCCTGAATTATTCACGAACCGAGGTTGCTGCAGATGCAAGGCACAGGGCGTGAAGTCGTGGTTCTTCACTACGAATGCCCTGGTGCGAAGCAGATGCAGTGAGATCGGTTCGCCTATAAGGTAAAAAAAACGGCGATTAAAATTGAAAATAAAAACAGGAAAGATATTCAAATCGTTATTCTTGAAAATATTGTCTATATCACTGAAAATAAAATGATAATAGAGATATCGCCGTTTTTTTTATGAATAGTTCAGGTTAGAAAGGAGAGAACTAATCATGTCTGATTTTAAAAATTATCAAGATTATGGAGAAGAACTGGAAAGGCGCCTCAAATTAAAAACATTTCCTTTAGCCATAAAATTGTTGGAGCAAGAAGAAGAGATCCCTGATCATGCCAAGAGACCGTTAAAAGACTTCGGTTACCATTTATCCCTTTGCCAGGGTTATCAAGTGGCGCGTCGTGATGGAGAAACGATCGTTATGTTAAAAGAGGATCATTGGTGTTTTGAACCTGTCGTTGGGTATGGTCTTGGAGAGCCGCCTGAATATTTCATGGAAGGTCACAACCGTTATCCACGGGATGTAAAGACTTTAGAAGCCGGACGCCGCTATGCGCAGGAGTTTCCTCGTTTAGAAACAGGGAAATACATAGGTTTGTTATTTGGGCCTTTAAAAAATACAGAATTCAAACCTGATGTGATGATGATTTATTGTGATCCTGAACAATTGAGTCTTTTACTTTTGGGCAGAGAATATAAAGAAGGTTCTAACCTTAAATGCTCCCTATCCAGTCATGCGGCCTGTGTTTATGCTGTGGTTCCAGCTATACAAAACGGTCAATGTCAAGTGGCTATACCGTGTCGGGGAGATCACTACTCGGCTATGGCCTCAGAGAATGAAATGATTTTCACCATTCCTGAAGCCAAGATAAATGACATCATGGATGGACTCAGATATGTAGAGAAAACGGACTCTAAACTGCCCAGAGGATACAGGATATATCCTGAGTATCCCCTGCCTGAAGCCTATGAGAAAATTGCAAAAATCATGGATTATCGCTGAAGATAGAGAGTTCGTTTTTCTTCTCTCATTAATCATCCATCTCCCGGAGATACATTCCAAAAAACAGATAGAAAAGCAAACCAGTATGTTCTGTTTCTACCTGAATAAACCGGGTGGTTTTTTGGGCAACACTTCGGTTGTCAGGTGTTAGGGTATATTGAGTGCTCTTGAGTGATATCTTCGCTGAAGAATAATCTGAAAAAAGCTGTATTTCCTGATTGACTTTAAAGACATTTCCTTTCCAGAACGGATGGCCGCAGCGGCTCTGAGACCGCTTTCAACAGCCGGTCCGATACCTTCACCCATGTCCAGTGTCGCTAATCCCAGCGCATCACCGATCAGATACACGTTTCTTTTTTGGGCTTTTATCTGATTATGACGCAGATAATATAGATAGCCTCTGGGCTTCGGATCAATATTGCTTATCAATGAATATTTTTTCAGCTTATCCAAAAAATAATCCCAATGCTGTCGGATGGTTTCGTTTCGGGATTTCAATACCGATTGTTTGCCACCAATTCCGATATTTAAAACGTTACCCTTAGGCACATACCATGAGTAGCCGGGTAATTTGTTTTCAAAAAACCATAGATAACAATTTGGGTCTGAAACATCATAGTGGAATTCCGTCTCCAGGGTGATAATGGTTTTTTTTTGAGGTCTTTGGACATTATTTTTAAAAAAGGTGTGATAAACCGGACAGTGAGTCCCTCCGGCGCCCACTAAGACTCGGCAACGGAATTCCTCGTCAACAAGATAATATTCATCTTCTTTCCGGATATGTTTGACCTCATGGTGGATAAGGGGAACTTGAGATCGATGGATAAGCCAGGAATCAAATTCTTTTCGTCTGATCGCATACTGGATGGTTTTGATTGAAAAACGGTGGCCATAAAGATGAATATACAGCCTGTTGAATTTTGTCATGGAGTAAGGATAGGAATGTCTATCTATATTTAGATCATGAACCACTTTTGGGGTAATCCATCCCGCACATAATTTGGTTCTGGGAAAAGCTTGCTTGTCAAGAATGAGGGCGTTTATTCCTGATTCCTGGAGCTTCCAGGCACAGGTAGAACCTGCCGGTCCCCCACCGACAATAATGACATCAACTTCTTTCATTTCATCAAGTCAAGCGGCAATGGGGCTGCTTGCGGCCTACGCGGGTCATCACGATTTGCCACAGTTGAGTGGTGCGGGTTCTGAAACTTGCTGCTGAGCTCAGGAGATAAAACCTCCACATACGGTAAAACCGCTCATCATATTTCTTTTTGAGTTCAGGCCAAGCCTTATTGAAATTATGATACCATGCCATTAAGGTTAAATCGTAGTCTGGACCCATGTTTTGCAGATCTTCGACAATAAAGTAATCCTCCATGGCTGAACTAATCTGGGCAATGGAGGGTAGCATCCCGTTTGGGAAAATATACTTTGTGGTCCAGGGATTACTGCAGGTTGCACTTCTATTGCCCCCGATAGTATGGATAAAACCGATCCCATCATCAAATAGGGTTCGATTGACCACTTCCATGTAGGTGGGATAATTTTTATAACCCACATGCTCCATAAGACCGATAGAAACAACTCGATCATAGGTTCCTCTGGCATTACGGTAATCATCCAAAATAAATTTTACGGGTAAACCCTGACTGGAACTCTCAGCAAAAGCTAATTGTTCCTTGGATACATTGATTCCTGTAACTGAAACTCCATATTTTCCCGCAGCATATTTGGCAAATGAACCGAAACCGCAGCCTAATTCCAGGATTTTCATTCCTTTTTTAAGCTCCATTTTCCGGCAGATCAAATCAAGTTTTGCCTCTTGTGCCTCATCAAGATTCCTGGCATCTTTCCAATAGGCACAGGTATAATTCATCCGCCTATCCAACATCGCTTGATAAAGATCGTTGCCAATATCATAATGACCTTGAGCAACCTGGTAGGCACGGCTGGTTTTTTGAAGATTAAACAGTCTCGACTTCAAGACATACCAACTATATTTCCAATTTTTTTTTACTTTTTCTTCCAGCTTTGCTAATAATACTTTTTCAATCAATTCGTCCAGGGATTCACAATCCCACCAGCCTTCCATGTAAGACTCACCCAAACCGAGAAGGTGTTCTCTCAATACTCGGGAATAGAATCGGGGGTTATGAACTTGAATATCAAAAGTTTGAGAGCCATTAACCGTAATCCCAGCGGTACTAAGTAATTCTCTTATGACCTTTTCTGCATTTTTTGGATTCATTGATGGCCTCCTTTAAAATCATTCTGTCTCTGCCATTATTATTTCTTAAAAAGATACGGTCCCTGAAAAAAATCAAACATAGGAGGTTCGTTTTTTTGTTGATTTGAAATGATTCCTCCATTCCATCAAACTTCCGCCCTCTAAAAGACTTCACCCATTATAATACCCACAAAAAAGATGTCCGGTCAACTAGAAATGCACACGAAAAACAGTAACATCATATTGTGTTACTGTTTTTGCTGGCCGTGGGACCTTTGATGTTCTATGCGGCTTTTGGTGGCTTCTAAGATCATTTTCAGCATGTCGCTGTAGGAATGTTCCTGCAGGCTTGCCATTTTTGCCAGATGACCGTCCCAGCACCAACCCGGGTTGGGATTAACTTCTAATAACCGCGGTGTGCCATTTGAGTCAAGCCGCCAGTCAAAGCGAGCATAGTCGCGGCACTCAAGGCGTTCGTGCAGTTTAAGACAGCTGGCGACTAAAAACCTTTCAACCTCTTCAGGCAATTTTGCAGGAATTGACTTCAGTTTCCAGTAGGGAGATTTGGGATCCCATTTAGCCTCATAGCCGCAGATTTTCGGTAAATCTTCGGGGAGGTTTGAATAATCTTCTTCAATAATAGGCAGCGCAGAATAGGATATGGTAGGATTGCCGATAATACCGACACTGATGTCCTTACCAGTTAGAAATTCTTCAACGATGATCGGATTACTGTAGCCGAATCTATCCCTGACCTGGACAATTGCGTTCTCAAGAGATTGGACATCATTGCAGACATTCTGGGCTGAAATTCCAAAGCTGGAGTCTCCGAAATTGGGTTTGACAATCACAGGGAAGTTGAGCGGGAATTCAATAAAACTCACATCTTCCGGCTTTATCAAGAAGCCGTTAGGGACCGGGATGTCCATTTCTTGAGCGATTCCTCGCACCAAGGATTTATCATAACAATAAGCAAGACATTGGGGAGTGCCGCCTGAATAGGGGATGTTCAGTATTTCCAAAAGCGCACTGATATGAAGTTCCTTAGAGGCTTCATTGTTATAGCCTTCGTCACAAAAATTCAGCACAAAGCTGGTTTTGTCCTTCATCTTTTGCAGTTCAGAAATTAAGTTGTCATGATTATCCAGGTAAACGAAATTATATTGGCTTAGTTGAGAAAGGGCTTTCTTTAGCTGATTAATGGTATAGTAATCATCATCATCAAATTTTTCTTTTGGTTTGATAATATCCCTTTTATTCGGATCGCCTAAAAGGACAATGACTTTCTCAGGTTTTATGGATTCTTTCTTAATAGCTGGCCATTCTTTTTTAATGACCGCAGTCAGAACGATTCGCTTCGCCATCATGCCCAGATCTTGATTACGCTGAGATTCAGGTGATATTTTTGAATGCTCTTGAATTTTTGTAAATCCTACTTCAGTAAGGAGTTCGTCAAGGTTTTTAAATGTATAAAGCCTTTCAGCATAAAACTGATCTGCAATCACTCCCTTGGTGACATGAGTGATGACTTCTCTAGAGACCAATCGATCACTGCTTTTTGAAAGCGACCGTTCCCGACATACAAAGTAGTTCTTATCAATCCACTCCCAGCTCCTGGGCTCAAAGTGCTCTTTCATATATTCACCATCTGTCACATCAATCAGCAATTTTCCATCAGGTTTTAATATCCGTTTAACTTCTTCCAAGATCCTTTGGTCATCTTTGGGTGATTCAAAATAGCCGAAACTGTTACCAGCTATAATGACTGCATCAAAACTGTTGTCTTTAAACCTCAGTTTTCGGGCATCCCCTTCCTTGAATTGGACATTTAATCCAGCCTGTTTATTAAGTTTTCTGGCTCGATTGATGAGATAGTGGGATCGGTCAAGTCCTATGACTTGAGTGTGTCCCTGTTTGGCCAATTCGAGGGAATGCCGCCCTTGTCCGCAGCAGAGGTCAAGGATCTGAGCATCTTTGGGCAGGTCTAAAGCTGTCATAAACAGATTGAGCTCCGTTTTTGTGATGTTAGAATCTTCCACCACATCTGCATCTGTTCGCAGATAATTGGCATTAAAGATAAGCCGCCACCAGTCCGCCTTAACATAACTTTCCAAGTCTTCAACCGGGCCTAATACTTCCACCAGTGCAGAGTTTTTGTTTTTTACCTTGCTGTTCATTTATTTGTTTCCCTCTTTTTAATTATGCCTAACAGAATATTTTATTGATATTATACAACTGCTTTGTTTTTTAACATAGAGAGTATTTTTATAATTTTTTGAAAAACATGTCAGATTCTACTCAATATTTATCTTCAAGCCCAATCTCTGGGATTAGGCACAGTGATAGTCGGGGCCTTTTACGATCATAGAGTTCAATCGGTGCTGGGATTGTCCAAGGATGAGATCCCTTTGGCGCTTATGCCGATTGGAAAAAAGTTTTAATCTCAATCAGGACTCTTTCCCAATTCCTCTTTTCCAGATAAAAGACTTTTGAATCTGCTCTCTTTTTTATCTTTTCAATAAACGGAT
>CAZRGM010000028.1:0-87270 GCA_964599635.1 uncultured Eubacteriales bacterium
GACCTTATCATCAAACATCCCAACCCCTGCTATCTGGAAATGGCCAAATCAAATAGTGAACGTCGGGAGAGATTCCAAGAATATGTTCTGCAAACAAGATCCCACGACTTATTATTGGATGATGTGTTTAAAATTGAATAGGGTGGTTCCTTATGGGATGTCCCCAAATTTCGGACCTTTTTCAGGTCCATATCTCCTTGCGGCGAGGGGATAACTCAATCCCTCTCCCTGGAGGAGTCCCTTGAGTACCCGTCAATTGACCATGATAACAGGGTTTTCTTTTTTATGGGTCTGTAAAGCTATCCCAAAGCCCGTGTTTCCAAATTAAAGCTCCGGAGACAAATAAGGAATGCTCTCAACAGCAGGTTCAGTCTCATCTGCTTGGTTTCTTTAAATTTTTAAGGGCTTGAAATAACGAACAGAAGCTAAGGTTATTCCTCTCTAAGCAAAGGGCTGGTCAATAGAAGGAGAAGGCTGAGAAAAATATTTGGGTCCCTGCTCGGTCACATAAATACAATCCTCGAGCCTTATTCCGTACTCCCCGGGAAGCACCAGCATGGGTTCATTGCTGAAGCACATCCCCGGCTCCATGGGCCGTTTGTTTCCTTTGACCAGATTGATCCATTCATGCCCATCCAGACCTATGCCGTGTCCTGTACGGTGAGGGCATCCGGGCAATTTATATCCTCCGGGAAATCCATAGTCTTTATAGACTTTTCGGGCGGCTGCATCCACTTCCTCACACGGCATTCCCATTGCTGCCTTTTCAAACGCAGCGGTCTGCGCTTTTTTTGCCAGATTCCACATCTCTTTCTGCCTCTGTGTTGGTTCTCCAAAAACAATGGTCCGGCTGATATCAGATCTGTATCCATCCACACTGCATCCTCCATCCATAAGAACAATATCGCCTTCTTTCAGCTCAATCCTCTTCACGCTTCCATGGGGGCTGGCAGAAGCTTCAGCAATCTGGGCACCGATCCCTCCTGTAGCACCCAGCGCTCTATGTGCAGCAGAAGAAATGGCTCTGAAATCCTCATTGGTCATTCCCTTCTCCAGCATGGCCACAGAAGCTTTGTAAGCCTCTATGGTGATATCCGCTGCTTTCTGCATAAGAGCGATTTCAGCCGGAGACTTTCCCACCCGGCATTCCACTGTGACCGGGTCTGCGCTCACGTATTCCAGGTGGGGAGCCTGCTTGCGGATCCCGTCAAAAAGAAAAAATCTCACTCTTTCTTCGATACCGATTTTTCCGGTCCTTATTCCTCTATCCGCTAAAGCCTGGACCACCCGCTCGTAAGGGCTTTCATGTTCCTCCCAGGTTCTGATATCATCTCCGAAACGGATCTGTTCTCTGGCCCGACCTTCCTCAAATGCAGGCGATATCCAGACTATATCTCCCTGAGCAGGAAGAACGGCAGCAAACATTCTTTCACTTTGCCACCATTGAGCACCCGTAAAATAAAACATGCTGGAACCAGGTTCAAGATATATGGCCTTTATATCGTTTTCTCTCATGAATCGTTTTGCTTTTTCCATACGTTCCAACCGTTCTTTGTCTGAAATAGGGACCACATCATCTGTCATGGCACTGAGCCGGCTTAGGGGATCAGCATCTCTAACCCTGTCTTTGCTTGAAGAGCAGGCTGAACCCAGGAGAGCGGCTCCGGCCGAACAGGCTCCAATTTTAAGAAAATCCCTTCTTTTTACTGCCATAAATGACCTCCGAAAAATCAATCTATTGCTATCAGTCTAACTAAGAATAAAGAAAAGACCAAAAAAATTCAAAAAATAATATTTTTAAACAAAACTGGGGATGATTAAAAGGATAAAAATTTGGTTTTTTATTAGTGATGAATTTTTTCTCCAATGGGGCCGTAGTCTTTTTTCATAGCTTGATAGACAGGTTTCCCGACTAAAAATGTGTAAATTTCATCTGCTTTGATTTCTGGATTGATATCCTTAAACTTATCCGGAAAAAGAATTTTTCCTATGGCATAGGCATCAGCGAGAGCTGTTCCAATATTGGTTGTGTATAGATTGAATGGATGCAGGATGTAAACTTGATGATGGGAAAAGGCTTTTAGAGCCCTATAAAATTTGGATTTCCTTTGAAAATCATTTTTGATGAGCGTCGATCCCCCGCCGTCAATAAAGATGACATCCGGATCGAGTTGGAGCAGGATTTCTTTGTCTATGAATGTATGTTCTCCATTGAGAGTTTTTACCTGACTCGCTACATTTTTTAAGCCTATCCAGTCAAAAGGAGCATAATCTTTTTGTGTGCTTTCGATGCCGTGAGAGCCTCGGTGCCCGAGTCCCCCCACGTAGGTTCGCGGCCTATTTTCAGATCTCACACCCTTAACACGTTGGCTGAGGTCCTTTACGGAGCCTTCAATATAATCTTGAATCTTGCGGGCACGGTCCTCACGATTTAAAATCTTGCCCGCAATGTGGAGAGATTGATAAACGGATTCATCGAATGTTGAGAAGGGTCCATAAGTGAGAATGACAACAGGAATTTTGAGGGTTTTCTGGACATCATCGGCCTTCTGTGCGTCCATATAGGTTATGAAAATAATCTCAGGCTCCGTGTTCAGGATAGCTTCCAAATCAGGCTTTTTGTTGATTCCGGCTGGTCCCCCTGGTCCACAGCGGGGGAGTTTTGTTAAGCCAGGATGAGCGATCAGATAAGGGCGCCCCGTGGAATCCATTTTTTCCATATCCTCGATCCCGCAGATTTTGTTTTCGGCTTGGAGATAGACGATCAATCTCAAAGCTCCCGGCCCGAGGCAGACGATCCGATCCGGGTCAGGAGGGACAGAGATGACTCTTTCGGCAGAGTCTGTGATGGTTAGTTGTTCAGCCCAGGCAGAGGGAAAGAGAAGGATAAAAAAAATGATCAGGGCCGATTTCAAATTTACTTTTCTCATTTTATCTTTCAATTTTTAGACAGGGGCAACGATGATGTGTTCGGCAATTTTCACCAGACGAACGTCGACACCGTACACCTGCCTGATGGTTTCCTCTGAAAGTTCCTCTTTTTGTGCAACCGAAAAAACCTTCTGATCTTTAAGAAAAAGAAATCTGTCTCCAAATCGGAAGGCAATGTCAAGATTATGAATGGCGACAATAGCTGAAAGATTTTGTGTCTTGACGATATTCTGGATCAGTTTCATCATATCAAGCTGGTTTTTCAAGTCCAGATTACTTGTCGGTTCATCCAGCAGCAGGATTTTTGGTGATTGAATAAGAGCCCGGGCAATCGCTACTTTCTGAAGTTCGCCTCCGCTTAGATCGTTCAGGAAGCGGAACGCAAGATGTTCGAGCTCGATTTGAATCAAGGTTTTTTCCACAACCTGATAATCCCTATCTGAGGGGGTCCAGCTCATGTAGGGCCTTCGCCCTAAGAGGACAGCTTCAATCACCCGGATTCGAATATCAGACTGCTGCTGGGGGACGTAGGCTATTTTTTGCGCAACTTGGTTGCGGGTCATAGACAAAATATTTTTCTCGTTAAGGAAAATATTCCCTTTTTGGGGTTTAAGAATGCGGTTCAGGCATTTGAGGAGAGTAGATTTTCCCACTCCGTTAACACCCAGTATACATAGAATTTCTCCCTGCTTGAGCTTGAAATTCACACCTGCCAGGACAGGAGGGCCGTTGTAACTGAAATGGATATCGGAAGCGGTTAAATTCATTGATACTCCCTGAGCAAAAGGTAAATGAATATGGGTGCTCCTAAAAAAGACGTGGTGACTCCAACTGGCAGAGAGCCGGAACCGATTAATATTCGGCCTAGGGTGTCAGCTGAGAGCAGGAGGAGAGCGCCAATGACAGCAGAGTATGGGATAAGCAGCCGGTGGTCATTGCCGGTGATACGCCGGGCCATATGGGGTGCGACCAGTCCCACAAAGGCAATGACACCATGAAAGGCGGTAGCCATGGCGGCAACCAGAGCCGCTGCCAGCATTCCCGATGTTCTCAGCCTTTTTACATTCACACCCAGCGATTTAGCGATGTCATCACCAGAGGCGAGAGCGTTAAGATCCCAGCGTCGCAGGACCACCAAGATGGAGAATAGGAGTGTCATTCCCGTTAAGATGGCGATTTCTTCCCAGTTAGAACGGGCCACATCTCCAAAAGTCCAGAAAACTGCCATTGCCAGCTCTATCTCTGTAGCTAGATACTGGATAACAATCATAGCGGCTCCGAAAAGCGAGGCTAAGGCAACGCCTGAGAGAATGACCGCTTCAGGTGAAAGCCGTCGGAGACTGGCTAGGATGAGAATCACGACCGTTCCTAGAACTGCTCCGCTGAAAGCGAATAAAGATACTGGGAGCAAGTGAGCCCCAAAGACTATGACTGATAGTGCGGCGCCAAAAGCGGCTCCTTGGCTAATACCCAAGGTGGAAGGCGATCCAAGAGGGTTTTTCAGAAGTGATTGGATACAGAGTCCTGATAGAGAAATTCCCCATCCTGAGACGATAGCAGCGGTAACTCGGGGAAGCCGAATTCTTGAGATCACCACAGAGGCTGGACCTTCGGTTTTTCCAAGTAGAACCCGGACTCCATCCAAGATAGAGATTTGATAGCTTCCAAAAAATATTGCAAAGGCAGAGATCAAGGCCATCAGTCCCAGAAGGCCGAAAAGGAGCAGCCATTTTTTGCGAATAAATTTCCGATAAGATGATGTCAGCTCAAGGGGTGGAGTATGGGTATCTAAGGTATCTGGAATCAATTTTTTGCGCCAAATCATTGAAAAGTATCACGATTCTAGAATAGGTGTCATTAAAAGTCAACACTGAATGCCCGGGACTTCAGATGGGGCAAAAAATTGATTCCTATCTTAAAAGGTAGTTGATTTTGTTTGAATATTTCCTGTACAAATAGAGAGTGGATTCAGGCATTTGGCTTATTAAGGAGAGAAGAGTATGTTTAATTCTATCATGAGCAGACCATGGGCTGACTCTTCCCAAAAAATTTTGAAACAACTTGGAGTCTCTGATAAAGAAGGCCTCAATGCCTCGGAAGTCAAAAAAAGGAAAGCAAAATATGGACTCAATCGGCTTAGAGAAACGAAGAAAAAAAGAGCTTGGGTGATTTGGGTTAATCAGTTTAAGAGTCTTATTATTGGATTGCTTTTTGTGGCTGCGATCTTGTCTTTTTCTTTTCATGAGATTATAGGGGGGATTGCCATATCTGGGGTGATCATCATCAATGCACTGATTGGATTTTTTACAGAATTGAAAGCAGTCCGTTCCATGGAAGCTTTAAAGAAATTAGGGGGAGTGACCGCAAGAGTTCGTCGAGATGGAGAGATCCAGGAGATTCGTGCTGAGGGAATTGTTCCTGGAGATATTGTTATTGTTGAAGGTGGAGATGTGGTGACCGCAGATGTTCGTCTGTTCGAAGCATCTAAACTTCAAGCAGATGAATCTCTTCTAACTGGGGAATCTATGCCCGTGAGTAAGGGGACTGAGACTGTAAAAAAGGAAGCTCCTTTAGCAGAAAGACGGAATATGCTTTTTAAAGGAACGGCCGTAACTCGGGGATCCGGGGAAGGAGTGGTGGTTCAGACAGGCATGGAGACAGAGTTGGGACAAATTTCATCTTTAGTGGAGGAGGCAGGAGAGGAGACGACTCATTTGGAAAGGCAGCTCAACACTCTGGGACACAAACTGATCTGGATAACTTTAGTGATAGCTTTAGTCGTGGCCTTCAGTGGCGTCACGGCTGGCAAAGATACTTTTTTAATGATAGAGACAGCGATTGCTCTGGCCATTGCAGCCATTCCTGAGGGTCTCCCCATCGTCGCCACCATAGCTCTGGCAAGAGGGATGTGGCGAATGGCAAAACGGAATGCTTTGATCAATCGGCTTTCAGCCGTCGAAACATTGGGTTCCACAAACGTTATCTTTACAGATAAGACGGGCACGTTAACCGAAAACCGGATGACGGTGAATCAAATTCTCCTTGAATCAGGAAAGATCAAAGTCAATAAAATATTTTTTAAAGATGGGGAATCCATGGATCCTCTGAATCATAAGTTGTTACGATTGGCCTTAGAGACAGGCCTGTTGTGCAACAATGCCTTTTTACCGCAGGATGTATCCTTTGATGAAGCCAAAGCAGTCGGGGAACCCATGGAGGTGGCTTTGTTGGTGGCCGCAGCTAAAGCAGGACTTTATAGGGATGAAGTTGTCTCAGAGTTACCGGAATCTCGTGAGGAAGCCTTTGATTCTGACGTGATGATGATGGCCACTTTTCATGAGCGGGAAGAAGATTACCAAGTGGCTGTTAAAGGAGCGCCAGAATCTGTCATAGAGGCCAGTTCCTTTGTTCAAACAGAGGAGGGTCCAGTTGAGATGAAGAGAGGGAGACGGAAGAAGTGGATAGAAGAGAATAGAAGAATGGCTGCAGACGGGCTGCGTGTCCTGGCTTTAGCAATCAAGACTGCTGATTCAATCAAGTCCGATCCCTATGAAGGCCTCACCTTTGTGGGGTTGGTTGGAATGCTGGATCCGCCGAGAGAACAGGTTGCTGAAGCGATTCAATCTTGTAAGGAAGCAGGGATCAGGACCATTATGGTCACCGGAGATCAGGAGATTACAGCGCGCCAGATTGGATTGGCTGTGGGATTAGTGAATGAGAATGATGCAGAGGTCATCCAGGGTAAGAAAATATTGAGTGTTCGTGAGTTAGAGAATGAAGAAAAAACTCAACACATTCTCATGACCTCCATCTTTTCCCGGGTTAGTCCTAAACAGAAGCTAGACCTTATCGATTTATATCAGAGAAACGGGAATATTGTGGCTATGACAGGGGATGGAGTTAATGATGCGCCTGCCTTAAAAAAAGCAGATATAGGAATAGCCATGGGTAAGAGAGGGACCCAGGTAGCCCGTGAAGCTTCTGACATGGTTCTTCAAGATGATGCTTTCTCGACCATTGTTTCTGCAGTGGAACAGGGAAGGGTTATTTTTAACAACATACGAAGGTTTGTGATTTATCTTCTTTCATGCAATATAAGTGAAATATTGGCGGTTTTCCTTGCGTCCTTGGTCAAGGCCCCCCTTCCTATTTTGCCTTTACAGATATTGTTTCTTAATTTTGTGACAGACGTATTTCCCGCACTGGCTCTGGGAGCGGGAGAAGGAGGCCCTGATATCATGAAGCATCCTCCTCGTGACCCTAAAGAATCCATGATCACCCGCAGGCATTGGGTTTTAATAAGTGGGTATGGATTTTTAATAACGGCTTCGGTTTTGGGGGCCTTAGCTTTAGCTTTGATTTGTTTTGGAATGCCGGATGAGCGTGCGGTAACCATTTCTTTTCTTACCTTGGCTTTTGCTCAGCTGTGGCATGTTTTCAACATGCGGGAGAAACATTCGAATTGGTTCCTGAACGACATCACCCTCAATAAATATGTTTGGGGTGCTTTAGCTTTATGCACTGCACTTCTTATTATGGTGATTTATATTCCTTTGCTGTCCATGGTTCTGAAATTGGTTAACCCTGGTCTGGAAGGCTGGGGGTTGGTTCTAGGGATGAGTTTACTGCCCTATTTAATAGGGCAGATATTCCTTGTGGTTAGGAGAAAAATCTAAAAGAAATCTTTCCATTCATTTCGAGGGAAATTTACGTTATGGACGTCTTACAAATGATGAGTGTTTATAAGCTGAAATGATTGGAGTTGTTTCTGGTGTATTCTAATTCCATTTCAAGATTTTTTTTACTTTGATAAAGATAAAGACATATCCTCGTTTTTGCTGTCTCCCAACAGGATGTTTGTAAGAAGTCATGTAAATTTGTAGAATCGGAGTCAGATATTGAATGATTCTCGTCTGAAGAAGAATTTTCGCAAGACTTTTTGTTTTGAGGAAGCCCGTATTTTTGAATCAATGCGGTTTTTACTGAATTGTAATCTTCGATATGTATTGGTTTTCCCGTGTTTTTATTGGGAAAATTGTATTTGGCTGCGATTAAATTATTTTCAAAAAACTTATAAATTAAAAGGCAGTCTAGGTCCATAAATTTTGTTTTATATTTCAGGGTGGCGGATTTGCCTGATGTTTCTCTGCTTAAAGGGGAGCCTTCTGTGAAAATGACTTGATTCTGGTTCATTCCCCAGCGGGCATTTCTGAAATGAACCCCATATTCATGTCTATTCTTTTGGTTTTCCCCCTTATCTATTGATATAACCTTCGTTATGCTAAAAAGTTTTCTCACTGATGCCTCAAGTATATATCCAGATGATGTCAGGTCAGATTCTCCCGCATTGAAGTAGATATAATACCAGCTTTTTTTTATTTTAATCGGAGAAGCCAAAGTTACGGTATCTCCTTTTTTTAGAAGCCCAATTTTGGAGCTGTGGATGTCGGGTTTAAGAAAGACATTTGCTTTTTCGGTTGTGATCTCTAATTTTTTGTTGTAGGTCCAAGATGTCCCTTGGATAAGATTGAACATAAAAAAAGCACAAAGGGCCCCCCACATACTCCTTTTTATTGAATTGATCATCATGGAATGATACCTTTCTCTTATGCTATACGGGTGGTCATAAATTACAATCCTCATTAGTGATGAATTTTTGAGAAAGAATATAATCTCAAAAGGTGATTTTTATCTGCAAATCTAACCTTAGTTTATTTGAAAAGAGGATTTGACATAGGTTTGGTCATTCTGTCATGGAAATCAGTTGTTTTTTGTTGTATTTTATTAACCTGGATTATTCACGAGTCGAGCTTGCTGCAGATGCGAGGCGCAGGGCATGAAGTCGTGGTCATTCACTGCGAATGCCCTGGTACGAAGCAGATGCCGTGAGATCGGCTCGCCTTAAGGGGAAAAAAATGGCGATTAAAATTAAAATACAAACAGAAAAAATGTTCAAGACATTGTTCTTGAAAAATTCCTGCATATCGCTGAAAATAAATGAATCATGAAAACATCGCCATTTTTTTATGAATAGGTCAGGTTAACAGTGGAAAGAAATAAAATGGAATGGAGCCAGATTCTTCCAGCAGTCGCAGCCTTTTTAACTGCCTTTTTACTGCCGTTTATTTTTTCTAAACGAAAAAAGGATCATGAGAAAAGAATAAAAAATTATTCTCAGAATCTCCGCGATGGAGGCATAGATTTTGAGGTAATTGGAAAAGATGACCCAAGGGTTCATTTCATAAAAAAATTATCGTGGGGGCAGCAAAAGCAGAAGGCATTTTTGCTTTGAAAGGGAAAAATATTGATTATATTTTCCTCATAAGTGTGACCAGCCAATATGGGGTGAATTATTTTGCGGTTTGAAGGAAGCTAAAATAACCCTGAAGATAGTCCCAGAAAAAAACATGGCTACACCAGAATAAAAACCAACTTTATGGTCCCATCACAGGAACTCATTTCTTTTATTGATTCAATTGCCGGACATGTAAAGGCAGGTTTTTAACGGAAGTCAAAGAGAATGATATTTTATTTCCATTTCATTTAATTTGATTTTATTTTCTCTTCTTCTCACTTAAAAATTTTTCACAGAGACAACTTTTTCTCATCATCATACGTTTATAGTGTTGAAAATGAAAACAACAAAAGGAGAATATAAAATGAAATTCAGAACAAAATTAGGAATCTTTTTAATCGCGTGTTTATTGACTTTTGTCGGGTTCAATTTACTGATCCCTGCGGGTGCTGTTGATATTATGAAAATAGGCAAAACATGTGGTTATAAAATCAGCTCAGATATTCTGGTTGTAGATGTGATTAAGGATTCATTTCCGATGAGAGGATAAGCACTTGTTCCCTGTGGACCATCCTAGGAGATATTTATATTGTTGGCTGGGGCCCTAGCCTTTAATCAGCACCGTGTTTGATTCATTGAAGAACACTTATTTCTGATCTAATCCTTCATCTTTTTTTAATCCTATAGTTTTTTGCATGTGAGATGAGTGCACAGATGGATTGCATTTCTAATGACTGAGTATTGCGAATATCAGGATTATGAGGAAATCTTACATAATCATTTAAATTTCAATCTGTTCAAAAGTTTACCTATTCTTTTTTGAGCCTTTTTTGTATACTGAGCCTATCAAATCGAGCCTTGTTTAGGACGAAACATGCTATTGAATACGGCTATCATTGCTGCGATTACTTTTATTGCTGCGGTTTTTGGAACGGGCACCGGATTTGGGATTTCCACCATCATGGTCCCGGTTATTTTGTTTTTTTACCCTCTTCCCGCGGCCCTTCTTTTTGTAGGAATCATTCATTTTACTGGAGATATATGGAAGGTTTTATTTTTCAAACATGGTATCCGGTGGAATCTCATTTTAAGCTTTGGTATCCCTGGAATCATTGCGAGTTATTTGGGAGCTTCGCTGGTTCTTAGTGTAACCGGTTTGCTTATGAAACGGATTCTGGCTGTATTTTTTCTAGTTTATGTGGTTTTCCTCTTCATTAAGAAGGAATGGCGGGTTCCTCAGAGCATAGCCACGGGGGTCATTGGAGGATCTCTTTATGGATTTTCTGCAGGGATTTTTGGCATTGGAGGTGCGGTTCGAAGTGCTTTTCTGACTGCCTATAACCTTCCCAAAGAGGTCTATATTTTTACTGCTGGAGCCATAGCTCTTTTTGTTGATATAACCCGAATCGCCAAATACATTTCTGCTGGCCCATCCATTCCTGCATTTTTTCTAGTCACACTTGCAGTCTGCATTCCCATTTCTTTTCTTGGAGCTTATATCGCCAAAAAAGTGGTGCATAAGATTCCACAAAAGAAATTCAGAACGATCATTGCTGTATTCATTGGGCTCATGGCTTTGAAACTATTGGTTATTCCATAAGGGATGAGACTTGATTGTTCCTAGTTTAAGTTTATGATATAAAAAGTTACAACTAAGTTTAAGGAGGTTTTTATGCATCGAAGAGGCAAGTATTTGGTGGTTCTGATCACGGCTCTTTTTTTATTGATGAATTTTACCTGGTCTCAACAGAAAAAACCCCTGACTCATGATGTCTATGATTCATGGAAGTCTATTGACCAGTCGCAAATATCACCTGATGGGAATTGGGTTTTATATTTAGAAACACCTCAGGACGGGGATGCTGAAATTGTTGTTATTAAACTTTCAGGGGTTCAAGAAATGCGCCATGTTATCGGCTACTCAGGAGAGGGAACAGATTCAGAAAGAGAAGCCAAGGCTCAGTTCAGTTACGATTCCACCCATGTGGTGTTTTTAATTTCTCCCATCAAGGAAGAAGTGAAGAAAGCCAAAGACGAAAAGAAAAAGAGTGATGAAAAGATCAAGAAAAAATTAGGCATCATGAATCTTTCCAATGGTGAAACCGAGGTTATAGAAAGAGTTAAGAATTTTAAGCTTCCTGAAAAAGCTGGAGGATGGGCGGCTTATTTAAAGGAAGCTCCGGAGAAAAAAGAAGAACAAAAAAAAGAGGAAAAGAAAGAAGAAGAAAGCGGGGAACAGAAAAAAGAGGAAAAGAAAAAGAAAGAGAAAAAATACGGGACTCCCTTGGTATTGCGGTCTCTTCAAGACGGTCGTGAGACCACATGGGATTCTGTATTGGAATATCGATTTACCAAAGATGGGGAATATCTCATCTATACGGTTTCCAGTGAGGAAAATCCTGAAACCGATGGTATTTATGTTTTAGAAACCGGGGAGCAAGATAGTATGCCTCTTTTGACAGGAGAAGGAAATTACACCCAACTCTCTATGGATGAAGAGGGAACCCGGCTTGCTTTTTTGACGGACAGGGATGATTATGAAGCGGATGAACCCACATTCAATCTATACGGATGGGATGTAGGGGGGGAGGAAGCTTCTCTATGGGTTTCGCACACATCCACTCCCAATTTCCCTGAAGGAATGGCAGTCAGCGATAAGTCTGATATATCTTTTACTGAGGACGGCTGGATCCTGATGTTTGGGATTAAAGAGATCCCAGAGCCTAAAAAAGAAGATAAAGAGGAAGATGAAGAAAAGGCAAAATTTGACCTCTGGCATTGGGAGGACCCTTTACCCCAGCCTCAGCAGAAAAAAATGGCAGAAGAAGTGCGGAATAATACCTGGGAGTCTATTTATTATTTGAGAGATAAAAAGTTTGTGAAACTTGCTGATGAAGAAATCCCAGATGTCGAGATTTCAGATAACGGGGAAATAGCCTTTGGTCAGACATTTTGGCCCTATGCCAAAAGAATCGCTTACTTTGGTTCTTTTTATGATGTGTACATCATTGATCCTCATACCGGGGAAAAGACCCTAGTTAAAAAGGAACTGTATTCACAGGCCCGTTTATCTCCGGGCGGCCAGTATGTTTACTGGTTTGAGGATAAAGGCTGGTATATCTATGATGTTGCCTCTGGAGCCGTAAAAAATGTGACCAAAGACATCAAAGTGCCTTTTGAGAGGCAAGATTGGGATACGCCCAGTCCCCCGTACCCTTATGGTGTGGCTGGCTGGACAGAGGATGACAGCTCTATTCTCATTTATGACCAGTATGACATTTGGCAGGTTGAGCCGGATGGCGCCAATGCCCATATGATTACAGAGGGATTCGGGAGAAAAAACAACCTCTCTTTCCGTTATGTCCAGCTTGATCCAAAGGAAAAGATCATTGATTCAAAAGAGACTCTTCTCTTCCGGGTGGTAGATGAAGAAACCATGGCGAGTGGATTTTACTCAGACCGAGTCAAAGGCAATAAAGATCCTCATAAGCTTCTCATGGATGATAAGAATTTTGGTTATCCTAGAAAAGCAGAGAATTCGGACACTTTGATTTTTAATAGAATGGCCTTTGATGAATACCCGGATGTGTGGATCAGTGATCTGAATTTTTCGAATCCTCAAAAAGTCACGGATCTGGGCCAACAGATGGAACCCTATATCTGGGGGAAAGCAGAGCTTCGTGATTTTAGGAGCTCCGATGGGATTCCTTTAAAGGGGATACTCATCAAACCAGACAATTTTGATCCAGAGAAAAAATATCCTTTAATGGTTTACATCTATGAGACTCTTCATAATGGTCTTCATTACTACCGAAACCCTTCGCCGGGAACCTCTATAAATATGCCGTATTATGTGAGCAATGGATATATCCTATGGATGCCTGATATTGAGTACAACACCGGTTACCCTGGGAGGGACGCTTTGAAATGTGTTCTTCCCGGGATCCAGATGCTGATCAGAGAGGGCTTTGTTGATTCAGAGGCCATAGGGATTCAAGGACACTCATGGGGAGGGTATCAAATATCCTATATGATCACCCAGACTCATATATTTGCCGCCGCCGAAGGGGGAGCTCCGGTCTCCAATATGATTTCATCGTACAATGGAATTCGCTGGCAGAGCGGAATGGTCAGGCAGTTTCAATATGAACATACTCAAAGCCGTATAGGCGGATCTTTATGGGAATATCCTTTCCGTTACATAGAAAATTCCCCCATTTTCTGGGTGGATAAAATTCAAACTCCCATCATGTTCATGCACAATGATGAAGACGGAGCTGTTCCCTGGTATCAGGGGATAGAGTTCATTATGGCGCTGAGAAGGCTTGGAAAAGAAGCCTATATGTTCAACTACAATGGGGAGCCTCACGGGCTTCGTAAAAGAGTTAACCAGAAAGACTGGACTATCCGCATGCAGCAGTTTTTTGATCACTACCTTAAAGGCGGTCCCATGCCGGATTGGATGAAAAATGGGATCAAAGCTTGGGAAAAAGAAAAAGATTAATCCATATATAAAAGGAGGTGCATTATGAAACCGCGAGGTCCCTTAATGATCGAGCACCGACTTATTGAAAAAATGATATCTTTGATTCAGGAAGAAGAATCAAGAATAGAAAAAACAAACAAAGCAGATCCTGAGTTTATTGATACGGTTGTTGATTTTATACGTGTTTATGCGGACAGGGCTCATCATGGAAAAGAAGAAGAGATATTGTTTCGAGAATGCAAACAGAAAAACATGTCTGAACGAGACCGAAAGCTGATGAATGAGCTTATTGAAGAACACAAATTCGGGAGAAAAGTGGTTACTGAATTGATAGAAGCTAAGAAAAATTATGTGAAAGACGGAAGCGGATTAAAAATTATCCAAGATAAGCTTAATGCCTTGGTTGATCTCTATCCCAAACACATAAAAAAAGAGGATGATATTTTTTTCCCAAATTCTGAAAAATACTTTTCAGAAGAAGAGCAGCAGGCCATGCTTAAAGAATTTTGGGATTTCGACAAAGAAATGATCCATGAAAAATACAAGATGGTGGTTGAACAGTTAAAAAAATAGCCAAAATTTTAGTAATAACTCATCCTTTCTGCTTTTTGCTAAACTCAGCAGCCCAGCCTCCTCCAGGATAGTGTTTTTCAGTCCGAACTCAGAAGCAAAATCAATATAATATTTATAGGTCTGTGTATAGATTTCAGATTATATTCTTCAGGAAAGCCATTCCCTGAAATGAAAAGAGCGCCATCAGTGTAAAATGGGTGTAAATTTCAAGAAATTAAAGAATCATTATAGTGGATTCCTCATCCCCGACCCTTTCCTTCTTTACATAAACAGTCTCTCTCACATAAAGGGAGATGTTTGATCTTAATATAAGATTGTTGTCTCGATCAGGATTCAATGGTATGATTTCTTGTTACAGGAGGAAAGAGATGCCCAGCAAAAAAGCATTTGTTTTGTTTGCGATATTTTCTTTTTGGGGGATTGGATTGACTGCCCAGGAAAACAATCAAACACTCCAGCTTCAAATAGGAAACCCATCTTATAAAGGCAAGACTTTAATCATAGAACCTGGGAAGATATATTCAGCTGAGAAAGGGAAAGCGATTACTTTTGAAAAGATGATTTTTGAAATGAAAGAGTCCCGATTTGTTTATGTGGGCGAGACTCACAACAGTCTTCCTATGCATGAGATCCAATTTCAAATCGCAGAGGCTCTTTATAAGCAGGGTCAAAACCTCTGTGTCGGGCTGGAGATGTTTGATATAAACTGGCAGGAAAAACTTAATCAATGGAGCGCTGGGATTTTAACTTCAGATGAATTTATTGATCAGGCAAAGTGGTATGAAAACTGGAATTTCAACTTTGATTATTACCGGAAGATATTTGAATGGGTTAAGAAATATAAGATTCCACTCTGTGCACTGAATGTGCCTAGAAAAATTATTCATAAAATTAGAATGAGAGGATGGGAGTCATTAAGTCAAGAGGGAAAAAAAAGTGTGCCTAAACCCGGGCTTTCAAACAAAGAGCACAGGCTCCTCATAAAAACATTTTTTGGGGGGATGGATATGCCCGAGGCTATGAAAGGTCGTGAGCAAATGATGTTTGAAGGTCTTTACAGAGCGCAGTCAGCCTGGGATGAAGTGATGGCTGAAAATATATGGAAATCGGCTCAAGTCAAGAACAGCCGAGTCATGGTTCTGGCTGGTTCAGGACATCTCTTGTACAATCTGGGAATTAACCGGCGTGTTTATGAGAGAGCGCCCCTCCCTTATAAAACAGTCATCTGTGTGAATGTCCCCAAAGGAGAAGAAAGCATTGAAGTTTCCAGAAGCCTTTCTGACTTTATCTATGGACTTCCTTATGAGGAAAGGCCCGTTTATCCATCACCGGGGATTGCGCTTAAAAAAGTGGAGGGTCTTGATAACCCAGTCATTGAGCGGGATCCTGTCTCGGGAGTAGCTCAAGGGCAAAACTTCAAGAAGGGAGATATTATACTTTTGGTTGACGGGAAAAGGTACACTTCTATCAATGATCTTAGAAAATATCTTTCTCGATTCAGATGGGGAGATGAGGTATCTTTTAGGCTGCTTCGTGACGCCAATCCCATTGAAACCCAACTTAAGTTTAAGGATTCTGAAGCCCATTAATTTAAGATGGGGATTTGTGATTTCTTGAAATTATTTGGGCAAATCTATAGAATAGACGGATAAAGTAAGAGGAAATAAGAAATTTTATGGAAGAACGAAAAGATTATTATCAGATTGAGAAAGAAATACAATTGTATAAAGAAGAAATCGATAGGCTGGAGGAGGAAGAAGAAGTTGATAAAGAGAGGGTCAGACAGCTGAGAGAAGCTATAAGGAGGGAATGGGAAAATATCAAACCAACGCTCACTCCCCTTCACTTTGTCCAGATCGCCAGACATCCAGAGAGGCCCTATACATTGGATTACATCGATGCTCTCACTGACGATTTCCTGGAATTTCATGGGGACAGGCGTTCAGGAGATGACCCGGCACTGGTTGCTGGATTCGGTTTTTATAACGGAAAGTCAGCAGCCATTATCGGACATCAAAAGGGGAGGAGAACCGGAGAGAGAATCGCGAGGAATTTCGGCCAGCCCAATCCTGAAGGATTCCGCAAAGCTTTGAGGGTCATGAGGTTAGCTGAAAAATTTGGATTTCCCGTTATTACTTTTATAGATACGCCAGGAGCTTACCCTGGTTTACAGGCAGAAGAAAGAGGCCAGGCGGAAGCTATCGCTTATAATCTCAAGGAGATTTCAAAGGTGAAAGTCCCGGTAGTGAACATTGTTATTGGAGAAGGAGGGAGTGGGGGTGCACTTGGTATCGGAGTGGGCGATGTACTTTTGATGCTGGAGAATTCTTTTTATTCTGTCATTTCTCCTGAGGGATGTGCAGCGATTCTCTGGAAAAATCAGAGTGCTGTATCCCAGGCTGCAGAAAATCTTAGATTTTTAGCAAATGACTTAGTGGAGTTTGGAGTGGCGGATAAGGTCATGAAAGAACCCCCCGGGGGAGCTCATGTCGATTGGGTGAAGACATTTAAAAGTGTGGATAAAGAATTGAAAAAGACTTTACAGAACTTAGAAAAAATGACTGTCGATGAAAGGCTTAAGAAAAGATATGAAAAATATAGGGGAATCGGTATTTTTGGTGGAAAGTGATGAACGGGAGTAAGAAAAAGGAATTGATTTCTATTAAGGGAACCAAGGATATTCTGCCTCAAGAGGTGAAAAAATGGCAGAAAGCTGAAGAGACGGCAAAGACAATATTTGAGCTTTATGGATATCAAGAAATAAGAACCCCTGTTTTTGAAGCTACGGAGCTTTTTGAAAAAGGGACTGGGGAGACTTCGGATATTGTTATCAAAGAAATGTATACGTTTACTGACAGAGGAGGGAGATCGTTAACATTAAGACCTGAGTACACCCCTTCGGTGGTTCGGGCTATTATAGAGAACAGGCTTTATCTGAGACCGGATCTCATGAGATTTTACTTTATTGGGCCTATGTTCAGGTATGATAAGCCTCAGAAAGGCCGTTTCCGACAGTTTCATCAGGCAAATATCGAAGTATTCGGAGAAAAAGATCCTGAAGTGGATGCTGAAATCGTGGAAATGGCTCATACTCTTCTGGTGAAGCTGGGAGTCAAAGATATCAAAATCCTTGTAAATTCTGTGGGGTGTCCAAGATGTCGCCCTTCTTATCAAAGGGAATTAAAGATGGAAGCTGAAAAGCAGAGAGCGAGACTTTGCGAAGATTGCCAGAGGAAGATTGACACAAATCCTCTTCGTATTTTTGACTGCAAGAAAGAGAGCTGTCGGAATGTGGCCGAGGGTTTTCCGGAGATCACGGAATTCCTTTGTCATGAGTGCAGGGATCATTTTGAAAGATTTTGCCGTCTCCTCGATTTTTATGATTTAGAGTATACGGTTGAACCGAAATTGGTAAGGGGATTGGATTATTATACCAAGACCACGTTTGAGATTGTCTCTTCGAAACTAGGGGCTCAGGATGCTGTTTTAGGCGGCGGGCGGTACGATGAAATGATGAAACAGTTTGGAGGGCCTGATATAAGCGGGACAGGATTCGCAATGGGCATGGAAAGGCTTCTTTCATTGATACCCGATAACGAAGAGCCGGAAAAATTTCTTTATCTCATACATATGGGAGAGGAAGCCAAGAAGAGGGGGATGAAGCTGGCAAAGTATTTCCGGGAGAATGGGATGGAATGCATCCTTGAGTATAAGGACAGAAAATTGAAAAAACAGATGAGCCGTGCAGATAAGCTGAGAGCCACATGGGGCTTGGTGATTGGAGAGGAAGAGGTTAAGAAGAAGAGATATCAGTTAAAAGACATGAAAACCGGGGAGCAAAAGGAAGTCACTAAAGAAGAGGCTTTAAAAAGAATGACTTCATAGATAGGAATTATTTATCCGACCTTTAGGGGAGAGACCATGGGATCTAAGAATAGATTGAGCAGGGGAAGAACACATTATTGCGGTGAGCTGCGGATGGTAGATGTAGGCAGAGAGGTTGTTTTATTCGGTTGGGTCAGTAGGGTCAGAGACATAGGGAATCTTATCTTTATCGATTTAAGAGATCGGGAAGGTTTGGTTCAGGTCGTCATATCTTCGGAATTAAAGGATCTTATCAACAAGGCTAAAGATCTTCGGATGGAATATGTCATAGGAATCAAGGGAACAGTCAAACCTAGAGAGCCAAACATGAGGAATCTTGAACTTCTTACTGGAGATATCGAAATTCAAGCCAAGACAATGGAATTTTTAAGCGAAAGCGAGATTCTTCCTTTTGTGATTTCCGACCCTGTCAAAGCATCTGAAGAGATGCGGTTAAAATACAGATATCTGGATTTAAGAAGGCCCTCAATGCAGAGGAATATAAGGCTTCGCCACAGGGCGGCGATGACAGTTCGAAATTTTTTGGATCGGAAGGGTTTTTATGAAATTGAAACGCCTTTTTTAACGAAATCGACCCCTGAAGGGGCCAGAGATTATCTGGTGCCCAGTCGGGAGTATAAAGGGCGCTTTTTTGCTCTTCCCCAGTCTCCACAAATTTTCAAGCAGATCTTTATGATTTCAGGATTTGACAAGTATTTTCAGATAGTGAGATGTTTTAGGGATGAGGATTTAAGGGCTGACAGACAGCCTGAGTTCACTCAAATAGATATGGAGATGAGTTTTGTTGGACAGGAAGAAGTGCTTTCTGTGACTGAAGAAATGATGACTTCCCTCTTTGCTTTGATCGGTGTTAATCTGGAGAGCCCGTTTCCTAGGCTGACTTATCAAGAAAGTTTAAAAAGATTTGGTACGGATAGACCTGACCTTCGAAATGGCTTGGAAATCAAAGATCTGACTGATATTGGTCTGCGGTTAGATTCTCCTGTTATAAAAGCAGCCCTTGATAAAAATGGGGTGCTCAGAGGCCTTCAGGTTAAGAACGGGAGACAAATCTCAAGGAGTCAGCTCGATAAGGTCAGGGAAAAGGCAGAAAAGCTAGGAGCCAAGGGGATTATATGGATTAAAAAGGAATCGGAGTTCAGATCTTCTTTAAAACTCAAAGATGAAGAATTTATCAGTATTTGGGAAAAGGTTCAAGCGGATGAGGATGATTTGGTTCTTTTAGTGGCGGATCATGAAGAGACAGCTTCGCGTGTTTTAGGAAATTTAAGAACGGATTTTTCTTTTCAGGAAGAACCGGATAGTCAAGAGTTTCGATTTGTCTGGATAACAGACTTTCCCCTTTTCGAATGGAGTGAGGATGAAAAGAGATTGGTTTCTATGCATCATCCGTTTACATCCCCTAAAGAAGATGATTTAGCCAAATTGGAGAGAGAACCTCTAAAGGTCAAGGCAAATGCTTATGATCTGGTTGTCAATGGAATTGAGATTGGAGGAGGTTCCGTAAGGATCAGAGATATAGATATCCAGAGAAGAATATTCAATGTTCTGGGCTTGGTTAAAGAGGAAACAGAACAAAAATTTGGATTCTTTTTAAAAGCATTGTCCTTTGGGGCTCCCCCTCACGGGGGAATAGCCCTAGGCTTTGATCGCATTGTGATGATTTTAGCAGGAGAAAAATCTATCCGTGACGTCATTCCTTTTCCAAAGACCACCAGTTCTCTCTGCCTTATGACAGATTCCCCATCAGAGGTGCATGAACAGCAGATTAGGGAACTGGGAATAAAAATCATAAGAAGAGATCAAGGGAGAATGAAGGATGATTGAAAATAAGAGTCGTGTGAGCCCTGAATATCAGGAAGCTTTAAGTTTAGGGCGGCCGCCTAATATAAAAACGCTGTTCCCCCATTCGAAGGCTTTGATTGTGAGTGGGAAATTTATTGACAGGGCTATCCTCAAGAAAGGAGAAGCCATATGTATCGCTGCTAATGGGAGGAGCCATTTTGTTCTACGCGGGGCATTGAGGGCTGCCCAGAAGGCGAATTCAGTGATCATCATTGAGATTGCGAAGTCAGAGGGAGGAGCCGATGCTTATTGTGCAGTTAACTTCTGGAATATAGCCAGACAGGTTGATGCGGTGTGCAACGAGCTTGGGATAACGGTTCCCGTCGCCGTTCATGCGGATCACTATGCCATAAAAAAGAGAGAAGATATCGAATCAGCTCGGGTTGAGATCCCGACTCTGTTTGAAGCAGGGTTGACATCACTTGCTGTGGATGCCTCTCACCTTCGTGAGGACGAAAATTTAATGGTCAATATAGAGCTTCGGGAATACATACCTGATTGGGCATCTTTAGAGACCGAAGTGGGAGAAATAAAAGGACAGGAAGGTCTCTCTACAGTGGAGGAAGCTTTATTCCAAATTCAAGGGCTTAATGCTCATGATATATTTCCGGATTGGATCGCTCTCAACAACGGCACCACTCATGGAATACAAGAAAGCGATCAGGGAATTCAGGTCGAGCTGACTTCCCAAATTCATAAAGCTCTTGAGAAATACCATGTCTCCGGGGCCCAGCATGGGACATCAGGGAATAATTCCGAGAGACTGCAGGAGATAGCGCAAAAGACTCGGACCACCAAAGCCAATGTAGCGACAGCCCTTCAGATGATATCTTGGGGACTAGAGGTCAATGACTATGGGAATGTCCAACAGGATGATGAGGGTAACTTCATTAAGATGGAAGGCGAAGGGGTAACTGAAGAAATGTGGGAGAAGATGAAATCTTATGCGGAAGAAAAAGGGCTCGAAGGTGGAGATTATAAGAAGCTGAATCTTCCTTTTGAGAACAAGCTCCTGGGTCAGCCTAGAGAAGTCAGGGAACGGATGATCAAAAGAGTGGAAGATTTTGTTTATCACATGATGGTCAATGTGTTTAATGCCAGAGATACGGCTTCTCTTGCGTTAGAGACCATCCTGGAAGCTGGGTCATTCGACCCGGGACCTAAGGCAGAGCGGATAGAAGATCCTTCAGAGTGGACTCCTGAAAAAATCAGAGAAAAGGCCCAAGCTTTCTTTAGCGGTAAAAGTTAAACAGGCTCCTTTGATGAGGGTGATTTCTAAGATTCTGTGAAGCGGGATACAATAGTCCTGTTTTGATGGTTATAGATATTTTTTCCTTCTGGAGTGTAGAGGAAGTCAATTCTGTTTTTATAAAAATCAGCGATCTTTCGACGGACCATTTTTAGGGTTGAGTTGAGCATAGCATTTTCTTCTGTAAAGGGTTCCCCTAGGACGGCAATAGCCGAAGGCAGCCATCTCTGAGGGAACATCCCCTCATGTTCTCCTCCGGATATAAAGGCATTGATTTGCTCTTGAATCATCTTTAAAACAGCATCCTGACCCTTTTCTGTTTTACAGGAAAGGTTTTGTTTTCTCAGCCACTCGAGCAAAGCATTTTTATTGGGTACGATCAGCGCTGCCGTATAGGGGCACTGATTGTTATAAAGCATCATTTGTTCTATGAATTCTGAGTTGTCAGTGATGGCTTCCTCTATTCCTTCAGGACTGTATTTTTCAGCGTCATTTCCTATAAGCAGACTTTTTTCTCTTCCCAAAACGTATAGAAATCCATCTTCATCAAGATATCCTAAGTCTCCTGTATACAACCATCCATCTTTCAGCACTTCCTGAGTGGCTTTTTCGTTTTTCCAGTAGCCGGACATGACATTTTCTCCCTTGACGGTGATTTCTCCTTTTTCTCCGGGTCCAACTGGATGACCGTTCTCATCTCTTATTTTGAGCTCTAAATTTTTGGCTACTTTACCTGAGGAGCCCAGTTTGTGAACTTGGGGAGAGTTGGATGAGATGACAGGGGCTGTTTCTGTGAGGCCGTATCCTTGGAACACGGGGATTCCTATAGCATAAAAGAATTTCTGAAGTTCTATATCTAACAAAGCTCCTCCCCCCACGAAAAATTCCAAGCGTCCCCCAAAATTCTGCCGAATTTTTTTTAAGATGAGCTTGTCATAAAATAAAAGAATGGGTTTTTTTAGTTTTCTTTTGAGTCCTTGACCGCGATTCCAGCCGTTGGCGTTATAGTCATAGGCTGTTTTTAACGCTTTGTGAAAAAGATTCTCAATTTTAGTCCCTTTTTTTCTTATAGCGCTTTCTATATTTTTGCGGAAATTTTTAGCAAGAGCTGGGACACTCAACAGGATGGTGGGCCGTATTTCTCGGATGTTTTTAGGAATGTTCCGCAGGGTCTCCAGAGCACTTTTTCCCTGTTCAACTGAAGCCAGACTGGCTCCGTTTTTCATCATGGTGTAAATACCGCAGGTATGAGCAAAAGCATGGTCCCACGGCAGAATCAGAAGGGTCACATAGTACTCTGGGCATGAAACAAGGGAATTTGACTGTTCGATATTGGCGGTGTAATTTCTATGGGTGAGAAGAATTCCTTTTGGGTCAGCTGTGGTTCCAGATGTATAGCAAATATTCGCATAGTCATTTTCATTAATGGACTGCCATGTTGATTCGAAGTCATCTTTTTGAGACTTGAGATAATCTTGACCCCTGGTGATCACTTCATCTTTGTGGATTTCTTCAGATTCCCATTGATCCATTTCGTCAAGGATTATGATTTTTTCAAGGTCAGGAAGGTCTTTTTTGATTTTTCTTATTTTATCTGCCTGTGATTTAGAAACCATGACCATTTTGCATCCTGAGTGAGCGAGCCTGAATTTGAGATCAGAAAGGTCATTGATCTTTATTGAAATCGGGACATTCACAGCTCCTGCAAAAAGGATTCCCAGTTCACTCAAAACCCAGTCATTTCTCCCCTCTGATATCAGAGCAGCCCGATCTCCTTTTTTTAATCCCAGACTGATCAGACCGGCTGAAAAGTCATCAACATATTTCTCCATCTCCGAATAGGTTGTTCCTTGATATCTAGATTCCTTTTTTTCCCAAAGCAGGATATGGCTGCCGTATTTTTGGACACTGTCTTTAAAGAGTCTGGGTAATGTTCGTTGTGTCATTTTTGATTGTATTTATACCTCTGTTTAGGATTCGGAAGCCCTTTCCAGTTTTTTCATGACAGAGAAAATAAGAGTTGCTGAAAGCAGACACATCACAATCAACAACAGGAAAAACTGCCAGACCTCCCATCTATCCCAGAAATAGCCAATAAAACCAGCCAGGGCGTTTCCTATGGCTGTGGCTGCCAGCCATCCTCCCTGCATAGTTCCTTTATATTTAGGGGGGCTGACTTTAGAAACAAAAGAAATTCCCATAGGAGATAGGCAGAGTTCAGCTATGGTTACAGAAAAGTAGGTGGCGATCAGCCAATAGGGAGAAATGAGGACCGGGGAGACATTCCCCTGCAGTTCTGCCGGGGAAGGAAGGTTTCTAGAAGCGATCAACATGATTCCGAATGAGAAAGCTGTGAGGATCATACCAATCCCAATTTTCTTTGGGGTGCTGGGCTCTTTTCCCCGTTTCTGGAGGAAGCTGAAAAATCCGATGACAACCGGAGTCAGGAATACGATAAAAATGGGATTAAAATGCTGGAAAAGCTGAGGGCTGATAAGCATAATTGGGTTAAATCCAGAGACCACAGCGTAAGTGACAAATCCGCCTCCAATCAAAAGAACGAGGCTTATGACTTTGGTTAGGGTCTTTGTTTTTTTTCTGAACAGGAGTGCCAGCCCTACCACAGCGGTAAGAAAAGGCAGAAACGATTTAAGGTTAAAAAAGGTAAACGTAGCTCTGCTGACCTTACTAACCGTATAATCCCTGGCAAACATGCTGAGTGTGAAGCCGTTTTGATGGAAGCTCATCCAGAAAAAAATGACCACAAAGAAAACAAAGAAAAGAGCAAAAAGTCGGTCACGGGTTTGTTCTTTAGTCAGGTGGATCATTTTATCCCGGTGCTCTACGGAAGCTTCTTTTTGTTTTTCTGTTAAATCAGCATGTTTATAATATTTTTTGAAACCTACGAATATGAGAAGAGAAACGACGATACTCAATGCTGTGATGGCAAAAGCCGCATTATAAGATTGACTCAGTGTTTCTATATACATTTGAGAGAAGGAGGGCAGGTCTGTAAAGCTGCTGCCCAGTTGAGCTTTAGCCAAAGAGAGAAGCTCTGAGGTATCCTTTAAAGCTCCATCAAGGAATTGGTGAGCCAAAGCGGGGATTCGTGCATTATAGGTGAGTCCAGCTCTATGGAGAATCAAGTTGCTTATTCCCGTGGCGGCATGAGGAGCAAAAAAGGCTCCCACATTAATCCCCATGTAGAAAATATTAAAGGCAAAGTCACGGCTTTTTTCATACTTGGGATCATCATATAAATTTCCCACCAGAGCCTGGAGGTTCCCTTTAAAGAAACCAGTCCCCACACAGATAATGCCTAAGGCAATGAAGAGAAACACTTGACCAAATCCAGGAAGAGCCATGAGCCCATATCCCAGGATCATGAGGATGGTTCCTAGGGTGATTGTTTTCCCATATCCAATGACCCGGTCAGCCAGCCACCCTCCTAATAATGGAAAAAAGTAGATGCCGAAGAGAAATGTTCCGTAGACAGCTCCAGCTTGAGTGGCCGTGTAGCCGAATTTTGCTTGGATGTAGTAGATAAATATTGCCAGCATGGTGTAGAAACCAAACCGTTCCCCCATGTTCGTAAAAAAGGCAACAAACAAACCTTTAGGGTGCTCTTTTAGCATAGAACCTCCTTTTTTTCTTGAAAGTGGTAAATTGTTTCATTTCTATTCTGTTTTTATGATTAACGTTAATGACAATCTTACCTTTATAAAATATATCCCGTCAATAAAAAATTTTACTTAAAAAGACAAAGAGAAAAGAATAAGCCAGTATGGGAAGGGAGTTTATATCATACTTTAAGTGAGTGACAGAAAAGGAAATCCATATGGAATCTTATAAATATTTTTTTTGGCTTTTTTTTTGGAGGGTGTTCACCACTTGCTTGACTTTCTGGTCCTCATCCTTTTGGCAGATGAGAAGAGCATCCTCTGTGTTGACAATCACCAAATTTTTAACTCCTATAAGAGCCGTGAGTTTGTTGGGATTGTAAAGAAGACAGTTTTGGGTATCAATGGTTACACTTTCTCCCCTTAAAGCATTTTGGTTTTGGTCTTTTTCCCAGATTTCAAGGAGCGAAGACCAGGAGCCGACATCAGACCATCCGAAATCGCCTCTTCCCATAAGAACTTCATGGGTTTTTTCCATCAAGGCATAATCGATAGAAATAGAGGGAATCTCATTGAAAATTTTTTTGAGTTTACCTTGATCTTTATTTTGGAGAGCATCCAGAATTTTTTTCCAGTATGAAAACATTTCAGGTGCGTATTTTTCGAGATTTTCAGAGAAAACTTTGGCTTTCCAAAGAAACATGCCTGAGTTCCAAAAGTAGTTTCCTGATTTTAAAAAACTTTTTGCGGCATCTTGCTCAGGTTTTTCTTTAAATTCTTTGACTTTGAAGAAAGATTCCCCAGAGAAGAGAGAAGGATTTTTTTTAGAGAACTGGATGTACCCATAACCTGTAGAGGGATATGTTGGGGGGATGCCAAAGGTGATCAGAGAGGGGTTTTGATCTGCTGCATGAGCTGCAGCTTCTAATTTTTTTAAAAAGGTGGGGGCATCTTTAATCAAATGATCGGAGGGAAGAACAGAGATGATGGATTCCGGGTCTTTTAAATAAATATTTCCTGTGGCAAGAAGAAGGCAGGGAGCTGTGTTTTTTCCTTGGGGCTCTATAAGAAAATTTTCTGGTGGTATATGGGGAAGGAGTTTGGTTAATGTTTTTGTCTGTTTTTTGTTTGCGATGGTGTAAATATTGGGAGAGGAGATAAGAGGAGAGATCCTTTGGATGGTCTCTTCAACCATTGTTTTATCACTTATAATGGGAAGAAATTGTTTCGGTTTTTCTTTTCGACTCAAAGGCCAGAACCGACTTCCTATCCCCCCAGCAATGATCACGGCGTTTAGTTTCATTGTTTCCTCCTGTTCTTTTTTTTCATTTTATCCTATTAGAATAAGCCCCAAAGCAGCAGCAGCTGCACAGTAAAAGGAGAATAAATAGAACTTTCCTCTATTGACGATTTTGACCAGCAAAACCAGCGAGGCATAGCCAGCAACAGCAGCCGTTAAGACTCCTGTGATTATGATTCCCCATGGTTGGGTGGAAATAACTGATTTTTGCAGTTGAAAAAGGGAGGCTCCTAAAATGGCAGGGATTGAAAGGAGGAAGGAGAACTGAGTTGCCTTTTTTCTTTTCCAACCCAAAAAAAGAGCTCCTCCTATGGTCAATCCTGACCGAGAAAATCCGGGAACAATGGCCGCTCCCTGGAGCACTCCAATAATGAGAGGATGCAAGAAATAATTTGGCTTTTTTAGTTTGGCGAATTGAGTAAAAAAGAGGAATAAAGCCGTCCCAAACAAAGCTACACAGACGGCCTTGGGAGACTCAAAGAGAGATTCGAAAGTACTGCTGAAAAAATAACCGATCAAAAATGTGGGGATAGAAGCCAGCAATAAAGAGAAAACAAGCAAGATGTCCGGATCTTTAGTTTTTAAGGAAGGTTTTTTGCAGAATCGAAGGAAGCTGATGAAGATTTCTTTGATTTCTTTCCGTAAAAAAAATAATAGAGAAATGACTGTACCCAAATGGAGCATCACATCAACCAGAAGTTGAGGTTCTTTAAGACCCAGAAGATTTTGCATGAGAACTAAATGCCCGGAACTGCTTATGGGGAAAAATTCGGTTATTCCTTGAATAATGCCTAAGAGTATTATTTTTGTTAAGCTCAAGACTCGCTGATTCTCCGGATAGCTTTTTCTATTGTTTTTTTGATTTCTGTTTGTATTGATTCAAGGTCTTCTTCTGTTTCAGCTTCAAAACGAAGCACCAAGGCTCCTTGGGTATTAGAAGCCCGGACCAGTCCCCAACCTTTGGGGAAGAGTGCCCTGACTCCATCAATATCAATGACTTCATGCTGCTTCGAAAGTTCTTTTTTGACTTCCTGGACTATCTTGAATTTAACTTTATCAGAGGAGTAAATCCTAATTTCAGGGGTCGTAAATGTCTGTGGAAGGTCCGAAAGCATTTCTGACAGCTTTAGGCTGCTTTTAGATACAATTTCAGCCACCCGTGCTGAGGCGTACACCGCATCATCATATCCAAAAAAGCGGTCGGCAAAGAAGATATGGCCACTCATTTCTCCCGCAAGAATTGCCTTTTCTTCCTTTATTTTTTTCTTGATCAAAGAGTGACCGGTCTTCCACATGATAGGGTTTCCCCCTAGCTTTTTGATTTCATCGTAGAGTAGCTGGGAGGCTTTAACTTCGGAGATAACGGAAGCGCCTGGATTTGAGGGAAGAATATCCCTGATAAGCAAGATCATGAGTTTATCTCCCCAAATAGTGTTTCCTTTTTCGTCGATAATCCCAATTCGGTCACTGTCTCCATCATAGGAGATTCCCAGATCAGCTTTGGTTTCCTTGACTTTTTGGATCAAGTCTTTTAGGGCTTCAGGTAAAGTGGGATCCGGATGATGATGGGGGAAGTTTCCATCCATTTCGCAGTAGAGCTCGACGACTTCACATCCCAGTCGCTTAAAAATAGGGACAGCCACAGGCCCTCCCGTCCCATTCCCGGCATCAATCACGACCTTAATTTTATTTTTCATCTTGATGTTGTCGACAACAAAATCTTCATATTCTTGGCTTATATCAAGATTATTTATTTGACCTGGCTTTTCTTTGATAAAATCTTTATTTTTGATCAGTTCGTATACTTGAGTGATGCTTTCCCCATATAAAGTTTCTTTTCCCATCATTATTTTGAAACCGTTAAATTCTGGCGGATTGTGGGAACCTGTGATCATCACTCCTGCGGGGATGTTTTTTTGGTACACACTAAAGTATAAGAGCGGAGTCGGGATGGTGCCCAGTGAAATCACATCACATCCTGTGGATCTCAGACCCTCAGACAGATAATCAAAAAATGAAGGAGAGCTCAGCCGGCAGTCTCTTCCAACCGCAACCTGAGTTTTTTGGTTTCTTCGAAATAAAGTGCCGATCCCTTTTCCTAATAGGGTAACAGTTTCTGGAGTCAGGTCTTCATCAACGACTCCTCTAATATCGTATTGTCTGAATATTTCAGGTTTGATATCCATCTTTATGGCTCCTCTTTTAAATGAAATTTAAAGTTAAAGGCCTAAAGGCTAAAGGTTATTTCCTTTAAATATTTAAGCTTAATCTATATGTTTTTTATTGTTTCTTTTCCTAAATCTTTGATTTTATTTTCGATCATGGGCCATTTGTTTTGAGCACCGATGATGTATTCAATGAATTCTCTCACAGCTCCGCATCCCCCTTTATGAGTGCATATATAGTCTGAATTTTTTTTTATTAAAGGATGAGCATCGGCAACAGCACCAGAGAGCCCGACCGCTTTTATGACTTCTAGATCTCCCAGATCATCCCCGATATAGGCTATTTCTTCAGATTCAAGTTGATATTTGTCTTTGATTTGGAGAAAAACTTTTATTTTATTGATGATCCCTTGATGGAGTTCTGTTATTTGGAGTTTTTTGGCCCTGAAATCCAAAGCTTTTGAGTTTTTCCCGGTAATAATCCCCGTTTTAAATTCAGCTAAATGGGCAAGAAGGATGCCCAGGCCATCCCTGACATTGTATGATTTGATTTCTTCACCGTTTTGGAGAAGGTAAAGAGAGCCATTGGTCAATGTCCCATCCACATCCATAAGGATCATTTGAATTCGTTTTGCTTTTTCTTTTGTTTTCATCAAAACATCTCCGTGCGCCACAAGTCATGAAGGTGAATGATTCCTTCAATTTTGTCCTCTTTATTTTTTATGATGAGAGAGGTTATTTTATTAGATTCCATTATATTGAGTGCCTCTGTCGCTAAGGCTTCTTTATCCACAGCCAGAGGTTTGGATGTCATGCATTCTCTAGCTTTCTTGTTAAAAATATCTTTTCCCAATCCTTCCATTTTTCTCCTTAGATCTCCATCTGTGATAATGCCTTTGAGTCTTCCCTTTATATCCGTCACACAGGTAACCCCTAGATGTTTCACAGTCATTTCTTTAAGAACCTCGGTCATTGGGGTATCCACTTGAACGCACGGGATTTCCTGGTCCTTGTGCATAAGATTTTTGACTCTCAAAAATTTTTTTCCTAGTTCTCCCCGAGGATGATAAGATGCGAAATCATGCCTGTTGAATTTTTTAAACTTCATGAGAGTAATAGCCAGTGCGTCTCCCATCGCCATTGCAGCTGTTGAACTTGAGGTGGGAACCAAATTATCTGGCTCAGCCTCTTTTTCAATTTTAGCCTCAAGCAGGATGTCACTGTATTTTGCCAATTTGGAATTTTTGTTTCCTGTGATGCCGATGAGCTTAATATTGATTCGTTTCACAAAATCAAGAATGGGGATAATTTCTTTTGTATTTCCGCTGTAAGAAATAGCGATGATGATGTCATTTCTGACAACCATGCCCAAATCACCATGCCCTGCTTCGACAGGATGTATGAACATAGAAGGAGTTCCGCAGCTTGAAAGCGTGGCCGCAATTTTTCGTCCTACCAGACCTGACTTTCCAATTCCCGTAACAATAACTCTTCCCTTTATAGCAGAGAGAAGTTTTACAGCTTTAACAAAATTTTCGTCAAGAGCCGAAATGAGTTTTTTTAAAGCAAGAGATTCGCTCTGGATGACATTTCTGCCTGTTTCTAGTATCTCATTTTTATTCATGGGCGCCTCTATTCATTGATTATATCTTATCTCTTGGAATTAAAGTCTGTTTAATTTTAAGAAGAGACCCGCATAATCTTCCTAACTCTTTTAAATTCAGCAAGTTAGAAGGATCGGAGCGAGCCATAACTGGATTGTCATGAACTTCAATAAAAACTCCATCAGCCCCCACGCTGACTCCTGCTTTCGCTATGAAAGGAATAAAATCAGCTTCTCCACCTGAAGAAGTTCCTTTCTCTCCTGGTTTTTGTACAGCATGAGAGGCATCAATCACTACGGGGAATCCCAGCCTTTTCATTATGGGGATCGACCGGACATCAAAAACGAGATCGTTATAACCGAAACTAGTGCCTCGTTCCGTGAGTATGATGTTGTCGTTTCCCTGTTTTAGAATCTTTTCAGTAATATTTTTCATCTCAGGTGGGGACAAGAACTGTCCTTTTTTTATATTCAAGGGTTTGCCGGTTTTGGCTGCTTCGATAATCAGATCGGTTTGTCTGCACAAAAAAGCAGGAATTTGAATAATATCTAATATTTCCGCTGCTTTTTCGGCCTGCCATGTTTCATGAATATCTGATAGAACGGGGATGTTGAGATTTTTCTTTATTTCATTAAGAATTTTTAAACCTTTTTTGAGACCAGGCCCTCGGTAGGAGTCAATAGACGAACGATTGGCTTTATCAAAGGAGGATTTGTATATGAAAGGAAGTTTCAGTTTATGACAGATTTTTTTGATTTCTTCAGCCATAAAAAAGGCATGATCTTCATTTTCTATAACGCAGGGTCCCGCAATAAGAAAAAGAGAATTAAAGCCTCCTATCCGTAGGTTTTTATTGATTTCAATTTCTTTTGGATCGATAGACATAACATGCTCCGACGAAAGATTTGAAAATTGGGTGAGGCTCTAGAGGTTTGGATTTAAATTCAGGGTGAAACTGACATCCAAGAAACCAGGGGTGGTTTCTATTCTCTATGACCTCAACAAGATTATGTTTTGGATTTTTGCCTGATATAAAAAGGCCTTTATCCGAGAGTATCTTTTCATATTTTGGATTAAATTCGTATCTGTGGCGGTGTCGTTCATAAACGTTCATTTTTTTATAGGCTTTTTCAGCAAGAGAGCCTTTTTTGAGACGGCAGAGAAATTTTCCCAATCTCATTGTTCCGCCTAAATCAGCGATCCCTTTCAGTTCTCTCCATTTGAAAAATATTTTGTAAGGAGTCTTTGGGTCGAACTCTGTGCTGTTTGCTTTTTTCAGTCCGGCGACGTTTCGGGCAAATTCAATGGTGGCACACTGCATCCCCAGGCATATCCCAAAGTAAGGTATTTTATTGATCCTTGCGTAGGAGGCGGTTTTGATTTTACCTTCGATGCCCCTTACTCCGAATCCTCCAGGGACAAGGATGCCGTCCATATTTTTTAATAAATTTTCTGGATTGTTCATTTCAATGTCTTCGGCTTCAATCCAGAATATATTGATTTTGAGCTGATGGGCTGTGCCGGCATGGTCCAGGGCTTGAATGAGACTTATGTACGAATCAGGGAGACCGGCATATTTTCCCACCAAAGCTATATTGACTTCATCTTTGGGTGACTTCATTCGTACAACCATTTCTTTCCAATCATCAAGTTTCCGTTTGTTCACAGGCATATTGAATTTGTTCAGAATGATTTCATCTAATTTTTCTTTAGCAAAAAACAGAGGTATTTCATAGATAATATCAACATCTTTGGCTGTGATCACAGCTTCATAGGGGACATTGGTAAAGAGCGATATCTTCTTTTTGATATTTTTGCCGAGAATCCGGTCTGATCTGCAGAGAAGGATATCAGGCTGGATCCCAATGGCTCTCAGCTCACGGACACTGTGTTGGGTGGGCTTTGTCTTAAGTTCTTTAGAAGTTTTTAAATAGGGAACAAGAGTTAGATGAATAAAAAGGGTTTTTTCTATCCCATATTCGAGTCTCATCTGACGGGTGGCCTCCAAAAAAGGTTGGCTTTCAATGTCTCCGACTGTTCCGCCTATTTCAATGATGATAATGTCATTTTTTTCTGCGGCAGCGCGAAAAGCATGTTTAATTTCATCTGTCATATGGGGAATGACCTGTACGGTCTTTCCGAGGTATTCACCCTGGCGTTCCTTTTTGAGTATAGACTCATATATCCGACCGGCGGTCCAGTTGTGGGCTTGAGTTGTATTTGTGGAGGTGAAGCGTTCATAATGACCGAGGTCAAGATCGGTTTCCGCCCCATCATCTGTGACAAAAACCTCTCCATGCTGAAAAGGATTCATGGTTCCTGGGTCTACATTTAAATAAGGGTCGAACTTTTTAATGGTTATGCTGTATCCATGACTCTCTAAAAGTTTACCGATCGAAGCTGCCGCAATTCCTTTACCGAGAGCTGAAAGTACGCCTCCTGTAATAAAGATAAATTTACTCATTATATTTTGTTTTTTTAAAGAAATCCTCAATTTTAGTTATATCTTCGGGGATATTAACACTCATGCTTGGATATGAGGTTTCTACTGTTTTGATTTTATATCCGTTTTCTAGAACTCGGAGCTGTTCCAATTTTTCTGATTTTTCAAGAGATGAAAAGGGCAGGGTTTTGTATTTTATTAAAAAATTTTTTTGGAATCCATAGACTCCGATGTGCTGCCAGAAAAAGTCGGGAGGAGAGGAAGGGATTGGAGATCGAGAAAAATAAAGAGCGTTTTCTCTGCTATCTATGACCATTTTGACAATATTTTCGTCATGAAGACATTTTAAATCCTTATTTTTTTTGCGGAGGGTTGCCATAGGAACATTTTTTTTCTGCAGAATCTTGACAAGACTCTCAATCATTACCGGGTTTATGAGGGGTTCATCTCCTTGAATGCTGATGATGATTGGAAAATTGAGCTCTTTAGCCACTTCTAAAGCCCTTTCAGTCCCTGTTTTATGATCAGGGGATGTCATCCGGACTTCAGCTCCAAATGAGGTTCCTTTTTCGTATATTCTTTCATCGTCTGTTGCGATAATGAGCCGTTTCAGACATTGAGCCTTGAGGGCTCTTTTATAAATATGTTCTATCATAGGTCTTCCCTGTATCAACGCGAGAGCTTTCCCTGGAAATCTGTTTGAATCGTATCGAGCTGGTATGATCCCTAAAGCGGGTTTCAAGCTCTTTATCCCTCCTTTTTCTCTGTTTGAGTATCCTTGATGTTGTTTTTTTGTAGGGGTGGTTTTAAGGGAGGGGTTTGTGGTATTTTATCTGTAGTCTGACAGTTCGCTTCAAGAAAAGCTCCTTCTTCCACAATGAGCTTTGGAGTTACGATCGACCCGATTACTTTTCCACTTGAATGGATTTCAACTTTTTCCTTGGCTTGAATAGTTCCTTTAACCTCTCCACTGATGGAGGCCGAACCGATCATAACATCCGCTTCTACTTTTCCGTTGTTTCCTACGATTAAGCTTGATTCAGAGTTAATCTTGCCTTTGAATCTCCCATCAATTCTGAAAGAACCTCTGTATTCTAAATCTCCGTTAAACTTTGTGTTTTTATCAAAAAAGCCTGTTATTTTTGTTTCCTCTAATGTTTGTTTTTTTTCTTTCATTAATGGGCTCCTTTTATGATTTCATATATTCTATTGAGTTCATCCAGAGAATAATAGCTAATTTTTAATGTCCCTTTGTTTGGAGTGCCGGTAATGCTGACTTTTGTTCCTAATATTTTAACTAACTCTTCTTTAAATGCCATTAAGTCTGGATCCATGGGTTTAAGACTTTTTTTTCTTTCAGTTTTTTTTAGATTCCCTACAAGAGCCTCGATTCTTCGGACTGTTAATTTCTCACTTGATATTTTTTGAGCAAGTCTGACCTGAAGTTCTGGGTCATCGATAGGAATGATGGCTCTGGCATGCCCCATATTGAGATCCCCATTGGATAACATTTTTTTAATGATGGGTGGAAGCTTGAGGAGACGAAGATAGTTAGCTACAGAGGACCGGTCTTTCCCGACCTTTTCAGAAATTTGGTCCTGGGTATATCCGAGTTCTTCAGCTAATCTGTGGTAAGCTTCAGCGATTTCAATGGGATTCAGATCTTCCCTCTGGAGATTTTCAACTAGAGAGGCCTCAATCTGCTGCTCAGGTTTCATAAAACGGATAAGGACAGGGATTTTTTCGAGTCCAGCTTTTTGGGCTGCACGCCATCTTCGCTCCCCTACAATGATTTTAAAATGATTTTCTTCTGGAACAGCGATGACGGGTTGAAGCAGCCCTGTGTTTTTAATAGAATTAGCCAGTTCTTCTATGGATTCTGGGTCAAAGTTTTTTCTAGGTTGGTCAAAATTTGGTTTTAATTTTTCAATATCCAGCTCCACAAATTTTTCCTCTTTTAAAATGCCGTAGTCATCAGGTAAAAAAGCTTTCAATCCTTTTCCTAACGCTTTCTTTTTCATTTTCTTATGAACTCCTGAGCTAAATTTAAATAGGATTGAGCCCCTTTTGATTTAATGTCATAAAGAAGAACAGGCTTTCCAAAACTAGGGGCTTCCGCAAGTTTAACTGTTCTCGGAATAATCACTTCGTACACGATTTCTTTAAGAGACTTTCTTATTTCATTCGCGACTTGTTTGGAGAGGTTGGTCCTTTCGTCAAACATAGTTAAGATGATTCCTTCTATTTTCAATGAAGGATTAAGATAAGAGCGGACATCATCCAAAGTCTGTAAAAGTTCTGGTATTCCCTCCATACAGAAAAACTCTGTCTGTACAGGTATTAATATAGAGTCAGCCGCAGTCAATGCATTGATAGTCAGAAATCCCAGAGAAGGAGGACAGTCTATGAATATAAAGTTAAACCGATGCCTTATTTTCTGAAGTTCTTTCAAGAGTCTTGTTTCTCTATTATTTTGGGAGTGAATTTCTGCTTCAAATCCTGATAATTCAGGAGAGCTCGGGCAGATATATAGATTATCTAATTCATAAGGAATGATTTGTCCCATGAGTTCTTGTCCGTCCATTAAAGCAGAATAGATGCCTTTGTTCTCCTTTTTCTCAATTCCCATTCCTGCTGTTGCCATGCCCTGAGGATCAAAATCTACAATAAGAACGCGTTTGTTTTTTAATGCCAGGGAAGCACCTAAATTGATAGCAGTCGTGGTTTTTCCTACTCCTCCCTTTTGGTTGGCTATAGCGATTATCTTACCCATTTTTTCTTATGTTCCACGTGAAACATCATTGATCCAGGTCCTTCATGAAAATATTTATGAATAATCTAGCTATATAATTTATCATAATTGAGATTAAATTACACTCACTTATATTTTCATTCTTTTCTTTTTTTGGCTTGTATTTGAATGAAAACATGGAGGTTTAAGATGGCTGCAGGGGTCATCCCCGATATATTTTTAGCTTTTCCGATTGTTTCCGGCTTAAATTTATTTAAGAGTTCTATCACCTCGGCTGTTAATCCTGGAATAGACTTAAAATCCAGGTTCGATGGAATCTTTTGCTGATCCATCTTTTTTATTTTCTGGATTTCCTTTTCTTGTTTTTTAATATAGCCTTCATATTTAATTTCAGATTCAATATGTCTGGCCTCTTCGTCTGTCAGGTTTTTAAACAATTCATAATTTTTGATGATATCCTCAAATTTCACTTGAGGTTTTTTTAAATATCTTTTGAGTGAAATATTTTCCCCAGTGTCAGATTTTATTTTTGTAGAATTCAGTAAAGAAAAGGCTTCATTTATTCGTTCTTGTTTTTTCAAATATCGTTCATAGTCTGAATCTGATATCAATCCGAATTTTTTCCCATAATCCAAGAGCCTCTGATCCGCATTGTCGACTCTCAACTGGAGTCTGTATTCGGCTCTGGAAGTAAAAAGCCGGTAAGGTTCTTCAACCCCTTTGGTGATAAGGTCATCGATGAGAACACCGATATAAGCTTCATGTCTTTGAAGTATGAACGGTTCTTTTTTCTTTATTCTGAGTGCGGCATTTATTCCAGCCATCAATCCTTGGGCGGCAGCCTCTTCATATCCTGAAGTGCCGCTTATTTGGCCCGCCAGATAAAGATTTTTGATTTCTTTGGTCTCCAATGTAGGGAGAAGTTGTGTGGGAAGGACAGCATCATATTCAATCGCATAGGCCGGTCTTAATATCAGTGCTTTTTCAAGCCCTGGAATACTTTTTAAGATTTTCATTTGGGCTTCGAAAGGGAGGCTGGTTGAGACACCGTTTATATAGATTTCTGCCGTATGAATTCCTTCTGGCTCCAGAAAGAACTGATGTCTTTCATGATGTGGGAATTGGACAACTTTAACTTCAATAGAAGGGCAGTAACGAGGGCCGATTCCTGTGATTGTTCCGCGGTCGCTATAAAGAGGGGATTGATCTAAATATTCATTTATTATTTCATGTGTTTTTGTGTTTGTATGCCCAATATAGCATTTGATTTTGTTTTCCAATTTCTTTGTTGTGCGGAAAGAAAAGGGGACTGGTTTTTTGTCACCGGACTGCGGCTTAAATTTATTCCATTCTATAGTGTCTCTATGAAGGCGCATGGGGGTACCTGTCTTGAGTCTAAAGGTTTTAAGCCCGATTTTTTTTAAATAGTCGGCTAATTTAATGGAAGCGGGTTCATTGGCTCTTCCAGCGGGGTAATTTGTGAGTCCAATATGGATAAGGCCATTAAGAAATGTCCCAGGAGTGAGGATGACACAGCCTGCCTTTAAGATATGACCTTCTCTTGTACTGATTCCATAAACTTTGTTTTTTTTAATAAGGATCTTGTTGGCGATTCCCTGAAACAGAGATAAGTTTTTTGTATTTTCAAGCCAGGTTTTCATGGTGGTTCTGTAGAGTGCTTTATCAGACTGAGCCCTAGGAGCCTGAACGGCTCCTCCTCTACTTTTATTGAGAAGTCTAAAATGTATGCCGGTCTCATCCGCTAAAAGCCCCATGATTCCCCCAAGAGAATCAATTTCTCTTACCAGATGGCCTTTGGCTAAACCTCCAATAGCTGGATTGCAGGACATCTGGGCGATGGATTCAAGATTTATCGTTACAAGGCAGGTTTTCATTCCCATTTGACTGGCCACATAGGCTGCTTCACATCCAGCATGCCCAGCTCCGATGACGACGATGTCATATTGATTGTTTGCGTTCATGGGCCTCCTATTTTCCGATGCAGAATCGGCTGAATATTTTTTTGATGATATCATCGTTGTGGATTTCTCCTGTCAGTTGGTTGAAAGAAGGGATGGATTTTCGTATGTTTTCAGCGTATATTTCTTCAGAGTAGCCTTTTTGAAGTTTTTCTCTTCCGGATTGTAAGGCTTTGAATATGTCTTCAAGCAGAAGTTTCTGATGAAGATGAAGGATCATTTCATTTTCGTTTTCTTCTGTTCTGATCCATTCGGAATATATGATTTCCCTGAGTTTTTGGATGTTTGTTTTTTTAAGAGCTGATATTTTTAATGAGGGCAAGTTCGGAGCCAAAGCTATTATTTTTTCTACATTCATTTTTAGAGGGAGATCAATTTTATTGAATACAAGGACTGAACGATTTCCCTTGTATTTTTTTAAGAGTTTGATATCTTCATCAGTTTCTTGTCTGGAACTGTCCAGCAAAATTAGGATTCCGTCAGATAGGCTGGCGAGTTTTTCACTCTTTTTGATTCCTTCTTTTTCAACGGGATGTCTTGGTTTCCCATGACCTGCCATATCAAAGATTGTAAAAATCGAATCTTTTATTTTTATCTTTTCTGAGAGGTAATCCCTCGTTGTTCCAGGATAAGGAGTGACAATGGCTCTTTGGCTTTCCAAGAGGGTGTTGAATAGAGTGGATTTTCCCACATTCGTTTTTCCAACGAGGGCTATTTTCAATCCTTCTGATAAAGATTTACCCATGTCATAACTTTTGATTAATTTTTCAACTGTTTTTATGGCTTTGTCCAAAGAGTTTGATATGGTTTTTCTGGATAAAGCCAGATTTTCATCGGGAAATTCTAAACGGGCTTCTATATTGGAGAGAGTGTCTATAAGTTCGTTCCTGAGGGTCGATAGCTTTTTCGATAAGCCGCCGCTCATCTGCTTGAAAGAAATCTTAGCCTGTTTTAAAGAAGAAGCATGGATGAAATCGTTCACGGCTTCTGCCTGTATGATATCTATTCTTCCGTTCGTATAGGCTCGCAGGGTGAATTCGCCGGGTTTGGCATGCCTCGCTCCCAAACTGATTCCTAGTTTAAGAATTTCCTCAAGAATGACCGGGCTTCCATGACAGCTGATTTCTATCATATCTTCCTTTGTGTATGAATTGGGTGCGGGGAAGTAGGTCAGTAAAGTTTCCTCAAAAGGTTCATTATTTTCTGGATAAAAGAGGGTCCCCAGTGAAGCTGTTCTTGGTTGGATGTGTTCATTTTTGTTTTTTGGGCGAAATAGTTTCTGAGCAATCTTTAATGATTTTTTCCCGCTCAGCCGGACAACACCGAGTCCTCCAAATCCGTAGGGTGTTGAGATGGCAATGATGGTATCGTCAAACATTCTTCTATTTTAGAACGGAAAATAAAAACATTCAACTGTGATACAGAGCTGAGTATGGGGCATGAGAGATCAAAAAAAGAAAGAAATATATAAACCTGAACTATTCATAAAAAAATGGCGATGTTTTTATTATTAATCTTATTTCAGCGATATACAAGATATTTTCAAGAACAATGATCTGAACATTTTCCTTGTTTTTACTTTCAATTTTAATCGCCGTTTTTTTACCATCGAGGTGAGCCCATCTTACTGCATCTGCTTTGTACCAAGGCATTCGCAGTGAAGGACCACACCTTCATGCCTTGTACCTCGCATCTGCAGCAGCTTTGACTCATGAATAATCCAGGACAAAAAAGTTATCTTTTCTTCTGAAAAATCTTTATTTTTTTCATAAAACCATTGCCCAGGCTTTCGGTAGATAGGCCTGGCATTTGGTTGACTATGATATGAACGAGCCTCCTTTTATAAGGATTCATAGGCTCTAGGATTTCATTTTTTCCTGATTCCTTAACTCTGAGAGCGATTTGATGAATATAATCTTTAAGCTCTCTTTCTTTTCTTTTTTTATAATGATCGCAATCAGTTTGAACTTTCTCTGTGGATACTTTGTTCAGGAGATGCTGAAGAGCCAGTAAAAGAGAGCCGTCTTTTTGAAGGAGTAAATATTTGTCAGGTCCTTCAAATATGAAATATCTGATATCATTATTTTTCATTGTTTTATATTTGATATCCAGAGGGAGATAGGACAGGATATTATCCAGAAAGTCATGGGTTAATGATTCATTATTTTGTATTTTTGGCCAGGCCCTGATGACTATTTCCTTGGTTTTTATCCCAAATAATTTTGTTTTTTCGGCGACAATCTCATAATTAAATTTGGAGCGGGGAATTTTTAGCACATGTTCAGCATGGCTTATGACATCTTCTAAATTTCTTCCTTTAAATTCTTTTTTTTGGTTATTTTTTTCTTTTTTTGACATGAGATTCCTTTTTTTTCTTTTTCATGAGTCGGTTCATAATATATTGTTGTCCAATCTGAAGGACGTTATTAGTCAGCCAATAAAGAACAAGCCCGCTTTGAAAATTCATAAAAAAGATGGTCATGATGACTGGCATGATGAGCATCATCTTTTTTTGAGTGGGATCTCCAGCTGAAGGGGTCATTTTTTGATTTATGAATTGAGTTATCCCCATGAGGATAGGAGTGATATAATAGGGATCTTTAACAGACAGGTCATTAATCCAAAGAATAAAGGGGCTGTGTCTGAATTCGATGGCGACGACTAACAGGCGGAAAAATCCCCAAAAAATGGGGAGTTGGATCAGTATAGGCAGGCATCCTCCTGCGGGATTAACTCCGTGTTCCTTATAGAGCTTCATCGTTTCTTCATTCAGTTTTTTCCGCTGTTCAATATCTTTTTTTGCTTTTTTATATTTTGATCGAAGCGCCTTTATTTTTGGCTGGAGTTCCTGCATCTTGGCCATAGATTTTGTACTACTGAAAGTAAGGGGGAAAAACAGAATTTTTATGATGATAGTGAGTATGATGATACTGAATCCCCAGTTAGGGAAAGCTTGGTGAACAGCTTTTATGGATTTGTATAAGATTTCTGAGATAAAGCCGAAAAGTCCGAATTTCACCAATTTTTTCGTATCATTTCCCAGTTCTGATAATACGTCATATCTCTTTGGCCCTATATATGCTTTATGGACATAATTAACGGTCAGGAAAAAGTAAGGGATTTCATTTATTTCCTGCTTTAGAAAAGCCGCGCTTGTTTTTTGGGGGGAAGTGAGGAAGAGGGCTGTAAAATATTGGCTTTCGTAACCAGCCCATTGGACAAAATTATAAGTACTTTTTTCTTCATCAAATTTTTCTTCCTGATGTCGATTCGGTTTGCCTCCTGAATAAATAGAAATTCCCGTTTGCTGGCCGAATCTATTTTCCTGGGTTTCAAGGGATAGATTGCAAAACGAAGGTCCCCAAACAATATAGGGTTCAATTTTTTGGTTATTTTCCCAAATATTGATCTGGATATCTATTGCATAGTGACCATCATGAAAAGTAAATATTTTTTCAACCTGACGGCCTTGCTCATCAGCATAGGTGAATTTTAATTCTTGTGATTCACCATTACTGAGATTTATTTGAGTCGAAGAAGTTTTAAATAACGCATGGTTTATTGAATCATCGAAATCGGGATTATCCGTTTTTAGTGAGAAAGGATATCGATTGATTTCTGTTGATGAATCAGAAACCAGCTCAACCGGCCCCCCTTTTTCATTTTCATATTTTCTGAGAGTCCATTTTTTGAGAACTCCTCCTTTATTTGTCCATTCTGCGCTGTAAAGGGATGTGTTTATCAAGATTTTCTTTTCTCTTTCCTCGCTTATAGGCTTTATTTCCTCTGTTTTAATCGGTTCAGGTTCTTGAATGACCTGTTTTTCTGGCAGGACCTCTTTTTGTTCAGTTTTTGCTGGGCTTGTTATCTTTTGGGGTGTGCTTTGGGGGGGCTGCTGCTTGACAAATAAAGCTTGATAAAGAAATATAACTAAAAATGAGATGACAATGGCGATGAGTAGTCTTTTTTCTGTATTCATAGATACTTCCTTTTATGGGACTGGATCGATTCCTCCTGGGTGGAAAGGATGACATTTGAGAATCCTTTTGATACCCAAAAAGATACCTTTGATCAAACCATATTTTTCAATCGCTTGATAAGTATAGGTAGAGCAGGTTGGATAAAACCGGCAGTTATGACCTAATAATGGAGAGATAAAATGTTTGTATTGCCTGAGTGTAAAAAGGATTGCTCTTTTCATTATATAATCTGGTTTTGATTCATATGCTCAATGGCTTTGATATAATCTTTTCGAAGACTTTCCCAGGAAGCCTTAACAATATTTGGTTTGACGATAAAGATAAGGTCCTTTGAATCTTTCAGCAAATCTTTGTTCCTTCGGAAGAGAGCTTTTATCCGTCTTTTAATTTTATTTCTCTTTACCGCATTCCCGACTTTTTTACGGACAACCACCGCTAATCGCGAATATTTGAGGTCATTCGAAAGGGATACGACTGTGAAGTTTCTGTCTCTATATCTATTTCCATTTTTATATATGAATAAAAAATCCCTTTTCTTTCTGATTCTTTCTTTAGGAGTAATGGACTCATTCATCAAACAGAAAGTTTTTTTCTGCCTTTTTTGCGTCTATTTTTTATGACGTTACGCCCGCTTTTTGTTTCCATCCGGGAAAGAAAACCATGATTTTTCTTTCTTTTTCTATTGTTCGGCTGATATGTCTTCTTCATCTTCTTTTTATTTCATCCTATTGGTTTGGATAAGTATGTTAATAAACAATATCCTTTCTGTCAAGCTGGTTTTCAATCAACATGACAACTTCCAGTTCACGAAATATGTTTCTCTCGGTTGTCCGATGAGTCTGTTTTTTGTTTGACTTGGGAGATTGGGTTTATTATAATTAACTATTAATATGAATTATTTATCGATTGGGGATAAGGTCATATATCCTAATCAGGGGATTGGGATCGTAGAAGATATACATAAACAAAGATTATATGGACAAGAATCAAGAGTTTGTCGTCTTAGAATTATTTCTAATGATATTCTGGTTTTAATTCCTTATTCAAGTGTCAAGGAATTGGGAATTAGAAAGTTGGTGAGCGAAAAAAAAGTTGAGAAAATTTATGAATTTATGAGAAATGGAATTGTAGATATCAGTAAGAATTGGAAGGGAAGACATAGGGAGCATGAAGAACTAATGAAAACAGGTTCCATCCTTGATATAGCCTTTGTTCTTAAAAGCCTTTATTACCTTAATCTCACCAAGCCTTTATCTTTTCGTGAAAAGAAGATGATGGAAAAAGCTAAGCAGTTGCTGTTCTCTGAGATTTCTGAAGTTATAGATATGCCAGAAGAGGATGTTGAGCGAAGAGTTTTAAAGAATTTATCCATATGTTTTAGGGATATAACACCTCGGTTGGATTCTTGATACCCACAATCGTTTATTCCCACTTAAAGCGAGTATCTCATTTTATATAAATGAATGATTTAAGATTGGAATGGATAGGATGTCGATAGGAAATCAAAGATGAAAGTGGTTGCAAAAAACAAAAAGGCTTTTTTCAATTACGATATTATTGATATTTATGATGCGGGGATCTCTTTAACAGGGAGTGAGGTAAAATCTATAAGAGAGGGAAGGATAAGCATTAAGGAAAGCTATGCTGAGATCCGGGATGGAGAGGTTTTCCTTTTAAACTGCCACATCAGTCTCTATGATGCCGCTAACCGCTTCAATCATAATCCTCTGCGAGATCGGAAGCTGCTTCTTCACAGGCAGGAAATTAAACGTTTAACAGGGAAGATCAAACAAAAGGGTTTGACACTCATTCCTGTCAATGTCGTGATTAATGATAAAGGACTTATCAAAGTTCAAATAGCTTTGGCTAAAGGGAAAAAAGTTTATGAAAAGAGAGAGGCTATCAAAGAGAGAGACCGTGAAAGAGACATGAGGGCTGAGATGAAAAGAGCCCGAAAAGAATAAAACAATTCATTTGAAGAGGGGAAATGGCTCATATTCAAAAAAAGAAGGGTGTGATAGGGATCCTTACTGGTGGGGGTGATGTGCCTGGATTGAACCCAGCGATTAGAGCCATCACGATTAGAGCCCTGCGCGAAGGATACAGAGTGATAGGCATCCGCAATGGGTGGGCAGGTTTGGTAGAGATTAACAGAGACGAAGAACCCTCGCAACCTATTCATTATCAGATACTTACAGAAGATATTGTGAATAGAGCAGGTCGGACAGGAGGTACTTTTTTACATACTTCAAGGACCCGACCAAGCCACATTCCTGATGTTAATGTTCCTCTTTTTCTCAAAACCAAATACAATAAGAAAATAAATGACCTTACGTCAGAGGTATTGAAAAATTTAGATTATCTTGGCATTGATTATCTTATTCCTGTAGGAGGGGATGACACACTGAGTTATGCCGTGAGATTGCACAATGAAGGAGTCAAAGTTATTGGGATTCCCAAGACAATGGATAATGATGTTCCTGGGACTGATTACTGTATTGGATTTAGCACCTGTGTAACCCGAATTATAAGTTTGACTCATTCTTTAAGAACGACGGCAGGCTCTCATGAAAGATTTTTAGTGATCGAGGTTTTTGGCAGGTATGCAGGATACACCGCGTTGATTCCCACTATGGCTGGGGCAGCCAATAGATGCGTGATCCCTGAATATAAATTCAAAATCGACCGATTATGCGAATTACTCACTCAAGACCGATTGACAAATCCCAGCAAGTATTCAGTGGTCCTCGTTTCTGAGGGAGCTGTTTTTGAGGGAAGCGAAATGATATTTGAAAGTGATGAGAAAGATATGTTTGGACATAAAAAATTAGGAGGAATCGGTGATCTGGTCTCAAATCAGTTGAAAGAATTGTCTCCTCAATACAACCATGGAAGAAGAATAAATGTTATCAACCAACGTTTAAGCTATTTGGTAAGGTGTGGGGATCCGGACGCCATTGATTCTATTGTCCCGATGGCTTTTGGTAATTTAGCATTAGATCTCATTTTAGAGAAAACTTCAGGCCGAATGGTTTCTTTAAGAAACGGACGATATGACAATGTCCCGATTGAGATGGTGACAAGTACCAAAAAAACAGTCGATGTCGACAAATATTATAACACAGAAAGGCTCAGGCCTTATTACAAGAGTTTTAATGATAAGCCTTTGTTTATCATGACCAGCGACTCCTAGCTTTATTCATAAAATCTGCCTGCATTTTTAATATCTACAAAAGATCCATCGTTTTTTCATATAGATTAAAAAAAACAACTTTTATGGGTTTATATCAGCACGATTTTTAATGATATGCAGGCATCTTTACCTCTTCGAGCGAGTCGATCTTACTGCATCTGCAGCAATCTTGACTCGTGAATAAAGCAAGTGACTCCTGGCTTTATTCATAAAAAACGTTTTTGCCTTTTGGATGAGAATTGAAAAGCACATTTTATGGCCTCAAGCATGCTGGTGGGATCAGCTGTCCCCTTTCCAGCGATATCAAAGGCTGTCCCATGATCTGGAGAGGTCCGGATAAATGGAAGGCCTAGAGTGACATTGACCCCATCGTTAAAGGAGATGAGTTTAAAGGCTATAAGACCTTGATCGTGATAGAGAGAAGCCACCATTTTATTGCTTTTTTTATAGGCTCTTTTAAAAATCGTATCTGAAGGGAAAGGCCCGCTTATGTTGACTCCTTTTTTTTGAGCCGCTTGGATAGCAGGTATGATTTCATCAATTTCTTCATTTCCCATGATTCCACGTTCTCCTGCATGAGGATTTATCCCTGGCACAAGAAGATGGAATTTTTTATGGATGGCTTTTTGAGTGAATTGATCTAATCTTAAGAAGAAATGATAGAGATCGGTTTTATTGATTTTCTTTAAAGCATTCTTTAAAGATAAATGATGGGTGAATAGAGCGACATTCAGGTTTTTAGAGAAAAAGGACATAATCGCTTCGGGGTAATCCCTGCTGAGGTATTCGGTATGCCCAGCCCAGTTGATTCCGGCAAGTTTCCATGACTCCTTGGATATGGGTGCTGTGACTACAGCATCAAGAGTGCCTTTTTTAGCCTCTTGGACCGCATTTTCGAAACAGTTAAAAGATACTTCTCCGTTTTCTTTAGAGGGGTAACCTGATTTCAATGATTTTAGCGAACAAGGAATATTAAAAATGTTTATCTTAGGTATATCGGATGTTTTTTTAGATCTAAAGTCAGAAGTATTTATGTTACGCCCGGATTTTCTTATCTCTTTTTCTATGATCTCTTTCGGGCCGAATAGAATATACTCTGCCTTCGGGATTTTGGAGTTCCCGAAAAGGGCTTTTATGGTGACTTCAGGACCTATCCCTCCTGGGTCTCCTATACTGATTCCGATTTTTATGGATGACATTTTATTTGGAGAAGGTATGCCGTTTTTATTTTTTTGATCTTGTTTTTTGTTCCACTTTGTATATATATTTAATGTTGTTTTTAAAAATTAATAGGTTGGGAGCATTTTTTCTGTTTATTTTTAAACAGTTCATATCATACCATTCTATTTGGCCTTCAACTTTCTCGCCGTCAATAAGGACCATCCCAATGAGGGTTTTTTTATTCATCTGCTTCAAATAATAATAGTTCTCTGCATAGGTTTCATATCGGGGATGAGATTTTTTCTGGCTGGGATTGTTATTTTTATCGTTTTTGTAATAAGAAAATTTCGGGCGGATTAACTTTCTATTCATTTGATTTCTCCGAGGAAATGTTTTTTATAAGGAAATCAGATTATTGCTTGTTAAAATTATAACATGACTTCTTTGTTTTTTCAATTAACCTGGATGATGAACAGGCAGAGGTTGCTCCAGATGCAAGGCGCAGGGCATGAAGTCACGGTCCTTCATTTTATTATTTACATTCACTGAGTTCTATGGGAGATGATCGCGCAGATTGAAATCTTGATTTAAAAATGAAATGAATGGGCTTAGATTGAACTTTCTTTAATCAAAATTCGTATACAATAATACAAGGATAAAAACAATGAAGATAAACAAAAGTATTGGATTTGTCGTTTCAATCTCTTTTATGCTCTCATTAATTTCCTGTATTCCCGTGGGAGAACTTCAGGAGGATTTCCGAAGTGTGAAATTGCAAGGAGCCAAATCGGCTGAAATAGAGCTTGACTTTGGTGCTGGTGAATTGGAGGTTTTTGGGGGAGCTGAGGAACTTATGGAAGGTGTTTTCCAATATAATATTGAACTATGGAAGCCTGAAATTGAAAATCAGATGACGGAATCAAAAGCATTTCTTTCGGTCCGCCAGGGTAACTCCAGTGGAATCCCAGCTGGGAATGGGAAAAATTTTTGGGATATCTCTTTGAACGAAAAAATACCCATAGATCTTATTGTGGATATAGGAGCTGGAGAGGGGGATCTCCATCTCCAAAGTTTGAATTTGAGGTCTTTGAATATAGATATGGGAGTCGGAGATCTCAGTGTGGACCTCTCAGGATTCTACTCAGAGGACGTGGAGGTGCTTATTGATGGCGGGGTGGGATCCACCACGGTATATCTTCCCAGAGATATAGGAGTCATGGTCCATGTGGATAAGGGGATTGGTTCCATAAACTCGAGAGATTTTATTAAGAAAGGGGATCATCTAGTTAATGAGGCTTATGGAAAAACGGAAAATGTAGTCAGAGTCGATATTGATACCGGAATTGGGAGTATCACCCTTAAACTCAGATAGAGCACTGACAACCCTCTTGACTGATAGAAAAATATCTACCGAGGCTAAATTCTATCTGAGTTTTCAGCTCACTTTTTGTTATTTTTACACCATTGATCTAACCATGCGATGACTGTATTGTGCCATAATATGCTGTTATGAGGTTTTAAAACCCAGTGATTTTCATCAGGGAAATAAAGAAGTTTGCTTGGAATTCCGAGACGCTGTAAAGCGTTAAAAGTGGCCATGCCCTGCGTTTCCACAACTCTAAAATCATGAGCTCCATGAATGATCAGCATGGGTGTTTTCCAATTTTTGACATAGTTTATAGGATTAAATTTTTCATAGCCCTCTGGATTTGTCCAGGGAGTCCCCATATGGTCCCATTCAGGGAACCAGAGTTCCTCAGTAGCAAAGTAGGCAAAGCGTTCATCCAGGTTGCCGTCATGATTAACAAGACAGCAAAATCTATCCGGCCAATTCCCTGCGATCCAGTTGATCATAAATCCTCCGAAAGAAGCACCTAAGGCGGCGACTCGGCTTCCGTCCATCCAGGAGTAGCGATCCAGAGCTGCACGAAGGCCTTTCTTCAGGTCTTCGAGTGGTTTGCCTCCCCAATCTCCCTGGATTGAATCCGTGAAGTCCTGTCCATAACCTACTGAGCCGTGAAAGTCCACCATGACAGCCGCATATCCGGCTCCAGAATAGACCTGGGGATTCCAGCGGTAATGGAAATTGTTTCCAAATGAGCCTTGGGGACCTCCATGGATAAGAAAGGCCACGGGAAACTTTTTCCCTGGGTCGAAGTCGATAGGCTTCACGATATAACCGTAGACCGTTTCATCATTCCATCCCTTAAATGTGAATTGCTCATATTCTCCTACTTTGGCTTGAGACATTTTTTCTGTGTTGATGTGTGTGATCTGAGTGAACTGGCTTCCATCCGATTCCGAAGAATAGAGCTCTACTGGGGAGCTGAGGTTGTCCATCCCGAAAATGATATGATTTTCAAATATTTCAGGAGGGTGGATATTTCCGTTTTTTATGATAGTCTGTATTTTTTCAGTGGCTACGTCTATTGAAAAAAGAGAATGCTGACCTAAATTTGCAGCCCCAGCATAAATCATTTTTCCGTCATGAGACCAGCGTAAGGATGAAGGTGAGAGATCCCAATTTTCAGCAAGGGTCTGTTCTTCACCCTGAGGCCAATCTCGAACAATAATCCGGAATCGGTCTGATTCATATCCAGGTTTTACCATAGCAAGATAAGCAAGTTTTTGACCACAAGGAGAAAAAACAGGATAGGTATCCCAGGCTTTATTTTTTTCTGTGAGGCATTGAGGTTCCTGGCTTCCATCTAGGGGAACAAAATAAAGATCAAAGTTGGTGGACCAGGCTTCTTTAGAACCGCCCATCCTTGCTGTAAAAATCAGACCGGTGCCTTCCGGTGTGAACGAGATTTCTTCGGGGCCTCCGAATGGTTGAGAGGGTGTGTCTGCATTCATTCCGTCCATGAGATCTTTAACTTGGTTCCCCTGGATAGGCATCACAAAGAGGTGGGATCTTCGGCCGTCTTCCCAGGTATCCCAGTGCCTGATGAAAATTTCAGTATAAATGCGGCCGCTACTTTTTCGGTCAGCGATTTGATCTAACTTTTTTTTTGTTTCTTCAGGTTCTTTGAATTCTGGGAATACTTCCATTGTAAAAGCAATGAATTTTCCGTCTGCAGAAACAACTAAATTTCCTATATCTAAAGGCTGATCAGTTATCTGTTCGGCTTCTCCCCCATCTATCCTTATACGCCAGACTTGAGATGAACCTGACCGAGTGGATAGAAACCAAATGTATTTCCCGCAGGGAGACCATCGGGGATTAGAATCTGAAGCTGTATGGGTAGTCAACTGCCTTAAGTCTTCACCATTGGTATTAATCAGCCAAAGATTTGTGCGGCCCTTATTGGCGTCCAAATCTGTGACCCGGACTGTAAAAACAATTTTCTTCCCATCCGGTGACACATGATAATAAGATATCCTATTCATGGCCAGCATGTCATGGATAGAGAAAGGATGCTGTTTGGCATGAATGACCGATAGAGGGTTGAAAAGAAATGCGGCAAAGATAAAAGATATGATAGATAATTTGATCATTTTATCCTCCTTTTCTAAACAATCATTATATCACAAAGAATTCTCATTGAAGAAAATTTTCAGAACTTGTATTCTAATACACTTAAATTTTTGGAGAAAGTCATGAAATTTTTTCATGGTTATTTTTTTAAGATTAGGGACTCATTAATATTCATTTTGTGTTTGTTTTTTCTTTTTCATAGTCATGAACTTGATGCCGGTGGATTCAAAGCAAAAAAAATTCAGGCTGTCCAGATCAAAGAACGAATTCATGTGGATGGTGTTTTAGATGAAGCTTCCTGGCAGTTAAAAGGATTTACAGGATTCATTCAATCTGAACCATTGGATGGGGAACCGGCTACGGAGAGAACAGTAGTTTGGGTGGGGTATGATTCGGATCATCTCTACGTTGCTGCCCGTCTTTATGATTCTGAACCTGAAAAAATCATAACGAGATTAGGCAGAAGAGATGATGAACTGGAATCTGACTGGTTTATTTTTGCCATCGACCCTTATTTTGATAAAAGAAGCGGTTTTCAGTTTGAGGTTAATCCTTCTGGCTCTATTAGGGATGGGACTCTTTAAAATGATGAGGGCAAAGATTATACATGGGATGGAGTGCGGCTCTCTGCTGCCCATAAAGATGAAGAAGGCTGGTCTGTAGAGGTAAGGATCCCTTACAATCAACTGAGGTTTAAGAAGAGAGATGAATATATATGGGGGATTAATTTTATCCGGCTTATTAAAAGGAAAAATGAAAAAGATTTTTTTTCATGGACTCCTAAAGAGGGGAGTGGATATGTGTCCCGTTTTGCTGTTCTGAGAGGAATTCATGATATCAATCCTGTTGCGGCTGTTAGAGCTCTTCCCTTTTGCTGTGGGAAAGGCTCTATTTGGTCCTGGGGAGCAAGGAAATGAGTTTCAGAGCGATCAGGAGTTGACATGTTGATGAGAAGGCCATTTCTCTGAACGGATGGGCTGGACGCATCTTCCCTAATAAACAAAAAGGGAATATCGTTTTTAATACAGCTCTGAAATTTATATCCCCTGGATTCAATGCTATGGACATGGATTATCATACCCGGGGAGATGTCATCAATGGGCATCTAGAGACAGGATATCAGGCATTCCATCCGGGATCCCTTTTCCGAAATTGGAAGCTCACTCTAGCAGCCTGCCGGGGTTATGACTTTGGAGGGAACAGAATCAATGAAAATTATATATTTAATGCGGAAGGGGAATTTTTAAATTATTTGAAGTCAATGCGGGGTACCGTAGTCATCAGGCGGGAGTATCGTCCAGGTTCGACATTCTTTATTGTGTGGACTCAAAATCGGGCTGATTATTCTTATCCAGGTCAATTTGATTTTTCAAGAGATATCCAAGCTTTATTCAATGCCCCTGGCGATCATATATTTTTAATCAAGATAAATCATCGGATGAAACTCTAGTTTAGATTCTGAGCAGGAGGGGTATCCATCTTTTTATTTCTTTTCTTTTTACGGTCTTCGAAAAGAGAATACACAACAGGGACGATGACCAATGTGATTAATGTCGAGCTGATCAGGCCTCCCACAACAGCTCGGGCCATAGGAGCTTGAGCTTCACTGCCTTCACCGAGTCCAATGGCTAGAGGTATCATAGCCATGATCGTAGTCGTAGCGGTCATTAAGATGGGACGAAGCCGTCTTCTCCCGGCTTCTTCAATGGCGTCTCTTGTTTTCATTTGATCCCTCTTCTGGAGAAGATTTGTGTAATCAACCAGCAGAATAGCATTATTAACCACGATGCCGCCCAGCATGATAACGCCTATATAGGATTGGATATTGAAAGTCGTATTGGTGATAAACAGCATCAAAACCACTCCGATAACTGCCAGGGGGACTGAGAACATGACGATGAACGGGTCACGAATAGACTCGTACAGCATTGCCATAATCATATAAACAAGGAGTATGGCTAGGATGATACTGGTGAGGAGCTCTCGGAATGCTTTTTGCTGTTCTTCAAAGTCTCCGGTAAAAGCGATAGAGAAATCTCTAGGGACAGGGATAGAGCGCAGGCCCTGGCGGATATCATTTTGAATGGCCCCTAAATCTCTTCCTGTATAATCGGCTGTGACATTCACAATTCGTTCCCTATCTCTCCGCTCAATGCGAACGGGTCCTCTACGTGGATAAACATCCACAACATTGCGGAGACTGACCTGTTCTCCGTCTGAATTGGTCAAGGTCAGATCAAGGATATCTTTGAGACTCATATATTCTGAGTCTTTAACTTTAACCAGGATTCTGTACTCATAACCCCCTTCTCTATACATACTGGCTTGGCTTCCGGATAAAACGGTCTCTAGAGTACTTCCGATCTGGCTGACTGAGAGTTTCATATCTGCAGCAGCCTGTCGGTCAATGTGAAAGAGTTCCTCAGGATTTCCCACGTCCCGGCTTAATCTTACATCCGTAATTCCCCCCACATTTTCTACCACTTTTTTGACTTCCTGGGACAGTGCCTCACTGGTTTCTAAATCATAGCCTCGAATTTCAAGTTGGACTCTTTCCTGTGATCCACTTCCTCGGAAGAAAAACATACCTCCACTGGCACGTGTCCGAATAATGACTCCAGGAATATTCATCAATGCTGGACGGAGGGCATCGGCGATTTCCTGGCTGGACCTTGATCGCTCTGTATTCAGTTTAAGAGTAATAGATCCGCTGTTAGCTCCTCTGCGCCAACCTCCTCCTCCGAAGCTTTCTTCAAGGTTCTCAATCTCAGGGACTTGAGCACGGATTATTTCCTTGACCATCTGCACTTTTTCATCCATCAAATCAAGTTTGGTTCCCACTTCCATCTCTACGGTTACCCGCACTTCGCCTTCATCGGTGGAAGGCATGAATTCGCTTCCTACAAGTTTAATAAGGGCGATGCTCCCAACCAAAAGAACGGCAGTTATTCCCAACACAAAGGCTCGATGGTCAAGTGAATAATGAAGGATTTTTTTATAGCTGTCCTCGAGTCGGGAGAAAAAATTCCGAATCGTTTGGGCTAATTTTTTCGTTTTACTTTTTGTGCCTGGGTTGCCAATATTTGTAGGCCTTAGAATGCGGCTGGAGAGCATGGGGACTAAAGTTAAAGCGACAAATAGCGAACAGATCAAGGCGAAGCTCACCACGTAGGCCAGCTGTTTAAACATAATTCCAGCCATCCCGCGTATAAAAACCATAGGCAGAAACACGGCTAAGGTTGTTAGAGTGCTGGCTAGAATGGCTGAAGAGACTTCCTGAGTGCCTAAAGAGGCTGCTTTAAGACGCGGCAGACCGGATTCATGCAGTCGGAAGATATTTTCAAGAACCACAATGGCATTGTCCACCAGCATTCCAATGCCAAGAGCTAATCCCCCCAAGGACATAATGTTTAAGGTGAAACCTCCGAAATAGATGAGAGCAAAAGTTGCAATGATAGAAATGGGGATGGCTGTGGCAATGACGAGAGTGCTTCTTATGTTTGTCAAAAAGAAAAGGAGTACGAAAACGGCCAAAATTCCCCCGTAGATCGCAGCATAAGATACATTTCTAATGGCATTTTTAATGTACTGGGAGCTGTCAGAAACCGGGATCATTTGAATTTGGGGGATATCCTGGTGGATTTTTTCAATTTCTTTCAAAACTCCCTGAGCGACAGACACTGTATTTTTACCTGACTGTTTGTTGATGGCAATTCTTGTTCCTGGGATTCCGTTGATACGCACGATACGGGTTATTCTTTGGTGTGTGTCGTCAACACCGGCAATCTCTTTAAGGAAAATAGGCACACCCTCGCGGTAAGCCACGACAGTATTCCTGATCTCATCAAGATTGGTGAAAACGCCGGGGATTCTGACTTGGACTTCATAGTTTCCTCTCTCTATGATTCCGGCTGGAGTGTCGATATTTTCCTGTCTGATTTTACTGATAATCAAGTCTAAGGGAAGACCTAATGCTTTAATTCTGTCTGGATACAAGTTAATCTGGATTTCACGCTGATGTCCACCCCAAACATCAACGGAGGCAACACCAGGAACTCTTTCGATCCGGTAGGAAATCTGTTCATCAATGATTCGCCGTGTTTGAACAGGATCCAGATTACTCAAAGCACCGAGTATCAGGATGGGAAATTGAGCGGGATCGAATTTGCGAAGCATAGGCCTGTTAGCATCCTCAGGGAGACGGGGGACCACCCGGTCAAGCCTTTCCCGGATGTCATCCGAGGCTGCATCCAGATTAGTGCCCCAGGAGAACATGACTCGAACGGTGCTGCTTCCTTCAGAGGAGATGGAATAAACTTCTTCGACTCCCGGGACCGCGCTCATAGCTTCTTCTAAGGGCCGTGTGATCAGCTGCTCCATCTCTTCCGGGCCGGTGTTTTGATAGGAAGTTGATACGTTGATTGTGGGGTAAGTTATTTCTGGCATGAGATCAATAGGGAGTCGACTCAAAGCGACAAGCCCGATGGCTACGATAGCCAGGGTCAACATAACTGAAAAAACAGGACGTCTGATTGAGAAATCGGATAGCTTCACAGGGGGCCTCCTGAAGAATCGAGTTTATGATGGGTTGATTCATTGGCAGATTCTGGATGAAGCTGAGCGGTGGCCGTATTATCTTGGGGAAGGATGATCCCGACTCCGTCTTCCAAAAGATGTTGTCCCAGCACAACCACAAATCCTGAAAGACGAGAAGGTTCAAGGATCTCTGCTTTCTCTCCCTCCACAATACCGACTTTGACAGGAATGAACTTGGCTTTCATGTTCTCCACGTCTGCTAGAAAAATGCCCTGCTGAGAGTTTCTGTTGACTAAAGCACTGTAGGGAATGATAGTGGTCTGTTCATGCCTGTCAAATTCTATTTGTGCATTGATGAACATTCCTGGTTTGAGGAGAAATTCCGGATTCTGGATTTCGATCTCAACTCGTGCCTGGCGGGAGGTCTCTTGGAGAAGAGGAGCTATTCTGACCACCTGTCCTATAAAATTTTTATTCGGAAAAGCTGTGCTGGAGATAGTGACCTTCTGTTCAAGAGCTAAGTGGAAATAATCTTTATCTGCCACATGAATGACAGCCGTAATGGGTTGAAGTTCTATAATCGAGAGAATGGGTGTGTTTGTGGATAACATGGAACCCTCATGGACAAATCTTTCTCCCACATAGCGGGTCCCGGTTCCTTTTTCCCAGGTGGCTTTAATACGGGTGTAGGAAAGGCGTACTCTAGCGGTTTCCAAGGCTGATTCTCGATTTTGCTGTTGGGCTAAAGCCACTTTATACCGGGCTTCCTGTGCCGCATGCTGGGCTTTCGCAGCATCAAGCTGTGAGTCTGATTGAATGCCTTTTTCGTGTAGAGTGACTGCCCGCTCCAAATCTCTTTGAGCAATTTCTAGAGAGCTTTTAGCCTCTTCCAGATTGGCTATGGCGACTCGAAGGTCAGCTTCAGCTTGGATGACCTGCTGCTGGTACTCTTCATCTTCAAGAACAGCCACCAGCTGATTGGGCTGAATTTTGTCGCCAATATCCACAAGAAGCTGTTCGAGTTTACCAGAAATCTTAGGGGCAACTGTGAATTGGGTTTTAGGAATTAAGGAGCCTGAAAAGGTTCCTATATCTATAATAGATCCTTCTGTGATGGGTGCGATTTCAACGGCGACAGAAGCGCCCCCGTGGCTGCCTCTCATGCCTCCTCCAAAAGCTTTTTGATAAATTCTCCAACCTAAATATCCTATTATAAAGACACTTATGACTATGATGATCAGATTTTTTGTTTTTAGGTTTTTCTTCTTTGCTTCTTTAGGCATCATTTAATCCTTTATCACTACAGACTTCTTTATTTAGACGTAAAATATATTCGTTTTCTTTCTTTTTTTGTATTTTTTTATGAATAGGTCAGCCTAATAATCTATTTCTATGTTTTGAGCATCCATTCCAGTTCCTTGGACCCGATAGAGATTTGCTAGGGATATGTTATAATCCACCATAGCGCGCAGCTCCATAATCTGAGCATCAGCCAAGTCTTTTTGGTATTCAAGAATAAAATAATTGGTACTCAACCCAACTTTGAATTTTTCTTCTTCAGCAGTCAGCTTTTTTTGAGCCAGTTCACGGGCTGCCTTATAGGCTTGAACCCGCTGATAATTTGTTTGGACGTCTCGAACTGCTGTTTTAACCTCTAGAAATACTTGCTGTTCCTGATCTTTAATCTTTAATTCAGTTTGCTCATGGTTAAGCTTTGCTTGAGTCACAAGACTTCTCGAGAAAATATTGCTTAGAGGATAAGAAAGAGTGAGAGCCACAGACCAGTTTTTGTATTTGAAGTTAAATGAATCTTTGAGAGCATCGGCTCCTTCTCCTGGGATTGTCCCGATGATTTTACCGGTTAAAGCATTGCCGTCCTCATACAGTATTTGACTTCCAGAAACGCCTGGGCTCCAGTAAGACCCTTCAAAACGGAGGTCAGGATAAAGTTGATTTTTGGCATAACGAAGATTAAATTCCATGTTTTTGAGTTCAATGCGCGATGCCTGAAGCTCAGGTCTGTTTTCCATAGCAAGGTGTAAGGCCTGTTCAAGGCTGTGGTCTTCTTTTAATACAGAAGGGCTATCAATGGGGACAATGGTGATGAGAGCAGAATTTTTGATTTCTCCCTCTAAATTTATAATGGTTTTCAGAAGATCTTCATTGTTTTTGACCATTGCTTCTGCTTCCAAAATATCTGCTTCTCGAGTAGCTACATCCGCTTGAGCTGTCAGGATCTCAATGGGGGGCAGAGTCCCCGCATCGATTTCAGCTTTATTTTTTTCAAGAAGTTCTTGGGCCAGCCTTAAAGATTGTTTACGTACTTTTAGATTTTCTAGGCTGTAGAAATAATTCCAGTAGGCATTGACAGCCTGGTAAACAGTTTCTTCTAAGGTTCTGCGAAAGTTTTCATCAGATATATAGCTGTTATTTTTAGCAATGATGATATCTCTATGGCTTATTTGAAAGCCAAAATCTTTCAGCAGAGGTTGGCTGAAGTTAAACCGCAGTGTGGTTCCGTAGCGAGGGTTTATCGTTTGGAATCTCCGGCTGGTATCACTCATGTATCCATTGAGGCTGAGAGATAAAGTTCCTCCAGTTGGCATAAGTTGAGTGATTTGTGTTGAATAATTATCGGAAAGAGTGGAGACCGTTTCCGATGCATCTAGAAAAGAGTAAGAAGCTGAGTTCGAATCCTGTTTGCTGAAATCCATGGAAAGAGTGGGAATGAATTTTTCACTGGCGTATAAGGCTGAGGCATCAGCGATTTCAGGAGTGATCCTTTCAACGGCAAGTCCCAGGTTATTCTGAACTGTTTTCAGGATGCATTCTTTAAGGGAAAGGGAAAGGGAATCGTCAGTTTGGCCGATCAGTGCTGAAGGAACTAAAAGAATGAATAAAATCCATATTCTTATTATTTTAGCTAACATTCGATCCTCCTCTAAGATAGCTTTTTATAGAAAATAAGTCAGACTAAATCTTGAATTATACACGATATAAGAAAAATATATAGTTTAAAACTAAATTTTTCTTATATTTTTAATATTGATGGGATATGGAATGGTTGCATTGATCAACTATTTTTTTTGGAAACGGGAATTTTTTAACGTTCATATATTTTGACAAGTTCTAACCTGTAATCCTGAAGAACTTCGAAACTAGAGGACCTGACATGTGAGATCGGATTCCACTGGATATCAATCAATCCGTCTCCATCTAAATCGGCTTTCCAACTGTGTTCGATGATCTTAACCAGAAGATATTTTTCCCTAGGAGTTACTCCAGAATGGTCAACAGATTCTGCTGAAATGAAGCCTGCTGAACCATAATTTTCAACAAAAAGCTTCATCAATTTATTTGTGGTCGTCTCAATGACGATAATCCCTTTGGCGCTTACGGAAAAGTCGATTTTCTTTCTATCCTTGGCTATGATCTCTTGGATTTGAGTTTTATCTAAATCGTTAAATTCCTTTCTAGCTTCAAGCATGGTGAGGTCTTCTTTAAATTGAATGGCGTTTGATGATCGCAGCTCTTTAATTTTTTCTATGACGGCTTCTTCAGTGAATCCATCCTGAAGAAAATTGTTGATGGAATCCCATCGGGTAGCCTGAAAAATTAGGGAATCTTTGCTTTTTATAGGTTTGACCCGACCAAGGTCAAAAGTGTATTTTTCGGTTTTTTCTGGGCCTTTAACCTGAATCCATCCTGGAGGCATTTCCCCATTCCATCCACTTCCTGTGACATCATTGACGTAGATTCTTCCGAATAATTTGTGTTTCTGATGGCTGACACATCCCCAGAGTTCGTCAGCGTAGGAGAAATATGCGGACAGCAAATAAAACGTGACCATGAGAACAAACAAAGATATTATTTTTTTTGATTTAATTTTATTCATTATGAAAACTCCTTTTCTATCTCATTATACTGTTTAAGAATTATTTTTTTAATAGGCGAGAAATAAACCAAAGACAGATTAGAACGGGATTGAAAGGCAGCTCACTCCCCCATCCATTTTCTCAAATTCTGACATCTGAAGATCAAGGATGGGGAATCCTGCGGATTTTATTTGATAAAGGGTCTCAGGAAAATCAGCAGGCACGAGAACCGAGCCGTTTATAAAAATGCAGTTGGCTGCATAGGATTCCCGGGGGTTCACTACAATTTTATGAAAGTTTTTAAAACAGGAGAGGCCAGATATTTCCTCTCTTATAACAATGACTCCCCTTTCAAGATAATTGACTCCTGATTTAAGATGAAGCATGTTTTTGACGGGTAAAAACTCAGATTCATAATCGTATTTTTTAAGTATTTCACTGAGCTGTTTACCCCCTTCTTGGTTGGTTCTTTGGGAAAGGCCAATATAATATTTATTATCAATTCTCAGCACATCGCCGCCGTCCAAAGTCCCTGGCTCTTGGATGACCTCAATTTTTCTGTATTTTAAAAGCACTTTTTTTATTTTCAACTCTTCGCCCCTCCTTCTCATGTGGCCAGATCTTGTGATGACCGCGCATTTTTCATTGACCACCGCGGTGTCTTCCACAAAGCAGGAGTCAGGAAAATCCGGGTCTTTTTCTAAAAAGATAAGGTCCAATCCGCATTTTTTTAAGGTTTGGCAGTAGTCTTCATGCTGTTTGAGAGCCAGTTTATAATCCGGCTTTCCTAAGCTCGAGGTTGTGATCCCTTTTGAGAAATTTTCTGGGGGGATTCTGACAATGGCTTTGTTGATGATCATATGAAAGACTCTATTTATCTTCGGAGAGCCGCCTTGGTGAAAATATATTCTGGGATTTCAGCATTAAATTCCATGGATTCCACAATAAATTCCGTTCCCTCACCTGCCTTCAGTACATCTTTAAACACGGCATGAGTGGGGACCCATCGGTTATCCATTTTTTCGACTTTTTTCACCTCAGTCGTCTTTAATAATTTTCCTCCTTTGGCAAACCGGTCTTCTTTCAGCGCCACAAATCGTTCTTTATCCACCCATATCTTCCTGGAATGATAGGCCAGATCTTCTTTGGCGGAAGTCAGGTCAAGCACCCAGCAGGGACGGTCCCTATAGCTTTCTTCGCCGGTGACTTGGGCATGATACATATTCTGCAGTTTAGTGTCTTCCATCATGTCTTCATAGGAAAGGTCTGAACCCATCACGGACTGCCTGAGCATGTGGCCTGAAATCTGGATGGTCCGATCTGAAGAAGGGGAATACATCCATAACTGATCACCGAGTTTGAGCATTTTGGTGCCTTTTTCTCTGGCAGGTGCCAGATATTCGGTGAAAGATTGGTCGTCTCCTCTGACCCAGGTTTTAGAGGTGACTTCCCGTTTTCCCCTTCGGCCGTGAATGATCATGGTCGCGACCATGATTTTATTGTCAGATCCATAATTCTCATCCACTTTTTCCAAGATCCAGTCGCCAGCGGGGGCCTTTTCCTGACTTGAAAAACCGGTTGTCATCATGAGGATCAAAGGAAATATAAAGATTCGTGTCACATGTTTCATGTTTCTAGCTCCTTCATCAATTGTGAAGTCTTTCTTTTGTAGATTCCCAGCCCAGAGATAACACTTCCCAGAAAAGTAGCGGCCAAACCCGGGATAAATCCGATATAATGACTGACCGCATTGACATCGGCCCGAAAGGTATCAGACATCATCAAAGTGGAGTCTTTCATCATAAAGGCGATATTGATCCCGGTTTCCTGAAGGTAATAGGAAACAAGCAGACCGAGCGCGGTTCCTAGGACTGAACCTATAAAACCGATAATAAGGGCCTCTATGATCAGGGTTCTGTAAAGATGACCTTTATTTTCTCCTATGGCGAGCCGTACTCCGATTTCTCCATAGCGCCTCAGGCTTCCCATCAAGCCTGCATTCCACAGCACAATGGACATAACTATAATAAAAACTATGATAATAACTTCTCCATACGTATCAACCATTCCCAATATATCTTCCATCCCGCTCTGTTTGAGAAGAGTTCCCATAAAAGGCGAGAAGTCATCCTCTTTATCACTGTATTTCAGATTGAAGCGTTCCTTGATTTCTTCAGCTTGTTCATTGTCATATAAATTGGTTTTAAAGAATCCCAGCACTTCGCCGCTGGTGTCTTCCATATTCAGCACTCTTTGGATATCAGAGATGTCAGCGATAATGGTGCTGCGGTCCATGGCTGTGATTCCGAACCGGACGGTTCCTGTAACCGAAAAGTTGGCGATAGCCATGCTTCCGTACATGGTGGCGCTGATCAAAGTAGTTGTGTCTCCCATAGAGATTTTGAGTCTTTGGGCAAATTCTTCGGTGATGAGTATTTCACCAGATTTTTCAGGAAGCCTTCCCCTAAGTATAGAGCTTTCCAGGTTCAATATGTCTTTTTCAGGGCTGGCTGGAGAAAAGAGGTCAACCGCCAATCCTGTGCAGGGTCCCTGAACTTTGGTTTCTCCATTTTCATCCGGTATATCCAGGAGGCCTCCGAATTTGATTCGGGGAGTCCATGTCAGTTGCGGAAAATCCTGCCTTAAGTTTTTTAAAAGCTGTTCTAATCCAATGTAGGCTAGATCATTGGGAACTTGTTCAATTTCTTCGGCATAGGCCCGGCTCGCGACCCGAAGATGGCCTGTATTGTATTTGGCGGTCACTTCTATCCAATTGGACTGGATTCCATTGAGCCAGCTGAATCCCACTACGGTTAGAAGAACACCTGCGGTCACAGTTAAAACGGGGAAAAGGCTGCGGGATCGGTCTCTCAAGACTCCTTTGATAAGAAATTGGATCATGAGCTTTTTCCTCTTAGAGCTTCAGTGGGTTTAAGTTTGGCTATTTTTCTTGTGGGAAGGAAGCTCACAAGGGTTGTGACCGCAAGAATGAGGAGTGTGGTTCCGACAACAAGACCGGCGCTGTAGGCAGGAAATATTTTTTCGCCGATAGCAAATCCATAGCTGTCCATGGATTCGGGAAGGGGCCATCCTGTTTTGGCAAACCAAGTCAGGAAGGGGACTCCATAAAAAGCAGCCACGAGAGCCGCCAGCAATGCGTGCGCGGCCCCTTCGATCGTGAAAAGCCAGATGACCTTAGCGCGGGTGAAACCCATGGCCATGAGGGTGCCGATTTCTTTTCTTCTGCGGAAAATAGATAAAATTTGGGTATCAAAGACGGCCAGCATAGCCAGAAGGAGAAGAATCACATAGAAGATTGAAGCTCCTGATGTTTTGGTTTTCACAAGCTGGGTGATATCTTTAATAAGAAAATCAAGACTCTTGAATTCCCATCCATTGACTTGGGGTGGATCAGCTGTGTCTTTATCCACGATCAAAAGGGTGGCCTCCCCTTCCATATTGGAGAGATCTCTTAATTTTTCGAGGGGAATCCATATCTGGCCTAGGTCGATGGACTGGACGGTGGTTCTCATGACCTGGACGATGGTGGCGTCTCGAGCATCAAAGGTCCCATTGGCATCCCTCCATCTTAGAGTGAACGTATCCCCGACTTTAAGACACATGTTTTCAGACATCCGGTTCCCGATAATGGCAGGAAGATTTTCACTTTCCTCTTTTAAAAAGTAAGAAGGAAGTGAGACAATCTTTTGTTCTGGATCGATCCCATTGATAAGGAGAGTCATCATCCGGCCTTCGGGGTATGCGGTGCCCTGGATGATGAGAATAGGAGTGGCCTTCCCTTTTTCAATCAGGGAATTTAACTCTTCAGGAGGTTTTCCGTGGGCGTCCTGCAGGGAGAGAGGATCATAGGGATCATAGCTTTCGTGCCAGATCTGCCCTCCCGCATATTCGGCATCCACCAGGGAAGTCACAGCCTGATTGTTCATCCCTTTTAAGACCCCCTGCATCCAGATGATGACCACAAAAGAAAAGGAGAGAACCAACACGTTCAGCCATGTCCTGATTCCGGCTCCTATAAGATTTCTAAATGCCAGTTTGAATAGGGTCATGCGTTTTCTCCTTCTCTCTGAGGAGTGACCTGTTCGTCTTTGGCCACTCTTCCGTCGAAAAGGGTGATTTTACGGCGCAGGTATCGGATGACTTTTTCATCGTGTGTGGCAAAGAGGAAAGTTGTTTTGAGCTCTTCATTGAGGTCCACCATGGTTTCTAAAATATTGTAGGAATTTTCAGCGTCCAGGTTGGCTGTGGGTTCATCGGCTAAGATGATCGCCGGTTCTTTAACCACAGCTCGGGCAATGGCGACCCTCTGGCACTGACCACCGGAAAGCTGGGCTGGTTTTGATTTGACTCTATCGGCCAGCTTCACCCATTCCAGGGCCTGCATCACTTTCTTTTTCCGTTCTTCATGAGTCAGTCCTAAAAGCAGCAGAGAGATTTCCACGTTTTCATACACATTGTAAACCGGGAGAAGATTGAATGTCTGGAAGATAAAGCCTATGTGTTTTTTTCTGAGAGCGGCCGCCTGTTTATGTGAGAGAGTGCTTACTTTTTCTCCCATCACGACGGCATCTCCCTCTGAGGGTGAGTCCAGAGAGCCCACGATATTTAGAAAAGTTGTTTTCCCGGAACCGCTGGGACCCACCAAGCCTGCAAACTCTCCTTTTTTAAATTCAAGGCTGACATGATCCAGGGCCACCAGTTTTTTCCATCCCATGGGATAAATCTTGACCAAATCCTGAGTTTTGATTAAAGATGAATTATTCATGTGCCATCCTGCCTTTTTTTATCCTGTCAGTAATTATAAACGACCATAATCTGAAATCCAGTCCCTGTAAAAAGGCTGCTGTCCACATTTCCTTGGTATAGGAGGAATTTTTCCGGATTCCAGAATCCCATGACATAGATTTTCCATTTGTCATAGGTTCTCTGCCAGTTAATGAATCTATAAAAGTCATGATTTTTCCAATCATAATAGATCATTCCAGAAAGAGAATCCAGCAGTCCGCAAGGGTAATTCAAAGAAACGGCCGAGAACTTAATATTCTGCCCTGAAGAAAGAAATTCACTGCTCTGGGTGAAAAGAAAATGTTCTCCCATCACATAGAGTCCGTTTCCCAAACTAAAAGTATAGTCTATCCCTATGGTAAGGGTTTGCTGCCAGGGGTAAGGAAGTTTAGAGGAATTTTGTCTGAATACAGCTCCTTCGAACCATAGACCGATGCCGATGTCCCATTTACCGTCCAAAGCAAAGCGATTTTCAGGTATGTTTTTTTCTTCAGGCAGAATTTTGTCTGAAAGGAATTCGCTTAAATCAACAGTGCGGTGGTGAAAGGAAAAAGCAAGTTCTCCTTTTCCCGCGGGTATCTGAGTCCTCCCCCCGAATTCAGCGGTGTTGCCAGATGTCGGAATAAATTCCCATCCTTTGGTGTCGTTGTTTCCATAAAGCCCCCAAAGCCAGATATTGGCGTTATTGAGGAAATAAGTGCGGAGCAGCAGTCCGTAGACACCATCAGTCAGCTGGAGGGGGTCTCTCGGGTCCAGACGGTCGAACCACATCAAAGGCCTGAACATAGAGGCAGAGCCGAAATTTATTTTTTGAAGGCCCAGTCTTGCTTCAAACTGTCTTGTGGAGAAACGCATCCACATTCGATAGGGTTTGATATCTCCGTCTGATTCGACGTTTTCGAGAGTCAAAAAATTCAGGTTTCCATAAGCATTTAATGAGAGTTCAGCATCCAGTGTATATTTTTTATTCCATGAATGGTCCACAGAAAATGTTGGGATAAAACGAAGTCCGAGGAGAGGTTGGACGGCTTTTTCAGCACTTCCAGCCAGCCATCCTGTGATCAGCCCCTTGGTTTGAAATGATTGGGGAAATGAGATGCCTGATAGAATGATAAGGGCAAGTAGGATCCGCGCTAATTTCTTTTTCATTTCTTTGATGATGTTTTTTTGAGCCTGAGGTTTCAACTGTCCCTCAATTGTCAATGTTATGTTATATCTGACAGGTAAGTCAATTGCATGGTTTTGCTGGGAGTATTTCTAAAACCGTGATGTTTAATGTTAAAAAATAGAAAAGAGAAGCGATTCATGATATATTCAATCATAACAAAGGAGGACAATATGGGTGAACACCGTTTAGTTCAAAAAGACAGCCTTATTCCTATTGAAGAAGTGGCTGCTCGAATAGGAATCCATAAGCATGAACTGGAGTTTTATGGAAAGTATAAAGCCAAAATAAACCGGGAAGACAGTTATAATCCTCAGGGAAAAAGAGGGAAGCTGGTCATGGTGACGGCTATGACTCCCACTCCTTCAGGTGAAGGGAAAACCCTCACCACGATAGGATTGACAGATAGCCTGAACAATCTGGGTCAAAAAACCACAGCAGCGCTCCGTGAGCCTTCTCTAGGGCCTGTTTTTGGTCTTAAAGGGGGTGCGACTGGAGGAGGACAGGCCCAGGTGGTTCCTTCAGATGAGATCAACCTGCATTTCACGGGGGATCTTCATGCGATCACGGCTGCCCATAATCTTCTTGCAGCCATGGTGGATAATCGTCTTCATTTTGATGGTCCCAGCTGTCTTTTAGACTGCCGGAGAGTGACTTGGAAGAGGGTTTTGGATGTGGATGACCGAGTTCTCAGAGAAGTTGTCGTGGGAATCGGAGGTCCTCTCAGGGGTCTTGCCAGGGAGACCGGGATGGATATCACGGCGGCTTCAGAGGTCATGGCCATACTTTGTCTTTCCAAGAACATCAAGGATTTGAAAGAACGCCTTGGGAATATCTTGATTGGCTATTCTCCAGAGAGAAAGCCTGTTTTTGCCCGCCAGATCAAGGCGCAGGGTTCTATGGCTGCTCTTCTTAAAGAAGCTCTGAGGCCTAATATTGTTCAGACTCTTGAGGGGAATCCAGCCTTTGTGCATGGAGGTCCTTTTGCCAATATTGCTCATGGAACCAATGCGGTGATTGCGACTCGAATGGCGCTTCAGCTTTCTGATTATGTGATCACAGAGACTGGATTCGGCTCGGAACTGGGCGCGGAAAAGTTTTTCAATATTGTGGTCAGGACAGGCCATATTCCTCCTCCGGATGCCGTGGTGCTGGTCGCAACAATCAGGGCATTGAAGCACCACGGAGGAATCGAACGAAATGAACTTCAGAAAGAAAATCTGGATGCGGTTGAAAAGGGTTTTGAGAATTTAAAAAAACATATTGAGAACATGAGGAATTTTGGAGTCCCTCTGGTGGTAGCGGTCAATCGATTTACATCCGATACCGATGATGAAATCAACCGAGTCAAAAAGCTCTGCCAACAAGAAAAAACACGGGTGGCTGAGAGCCGGCTTTGGGCCGAAGGAAGCCAGGGAGGAAAGGAATTGGCTGCACAGGTCATGGAGGCTGTTGAGAGAGATAAAAAGGATTTTAAATATACCTACCCAACAGAGATGCCTCTTATAGATAAGATAGAACAGGTCGCCAAAAAGATTTATGGAGCCCAGGGGATCGCCATGGAAGGGAAGATCCGGAGAAGAATAAAGCGGCTTGAAGAAGACGGATTTAAGGACCTTCCCATATGTATTGCTAAAACCCAGAATTCTCTTTCTGATGACAAAGAGCTTCTGGGGAGGCCTGAGGATTTTACTTTGATTGTAACGGACGTTTCTGCAAGTTCTGGGGCTGGATTTGTGGTGGTTTACTGCGGAGATATCATGACCATGCCTGGACTTCCCAAGGTTCCTGCCGCTGAACGCATTGACATCACTGATGAGGGAGAGATTACCGGTCTTACCTAATAGAAAATTTTGGTTAGAGGTAGCTGTGCAATCCGGCTAGAAAGTAATTCACCCCAAAATAAGTGAACAGGGCGGCCAGAAATCCAATCACAGCAATGAAAGCAGAGCGTTTCCCTTCCCAACCCATGACCATCCGGGTGTGAAGGTAAAGAGCAAACACAAACCAGGTGATGAGACTCCAGACTTCTTTGGGATCCCACCCCCAGTATCTCCCCCAAGATTTATAGGCCCACACCATTCCAAAGATCAATCCCCCTAAAGTGAACAGGGGGAATCCGACCGAAATGCATTTGTAAGAAAGAAAGTCTAATTTTTCAGGAGTCAGGGTTTGATTTGATTTGGGGCGTGACTTTTTTTTGGATTCAGCAATGAGATACATAATGCTGGTGACAAAGGCTATGGCGAAAAAGGCTTCCCCTAAAAGAGTCAGTGACACATGTAGCCACAGCCAGTAACTTTGGAGTGCCGGGATGAGAGGGCTGGCTTCCTTAGGCATGAGGGGAGATGAGGCTAGAGCCATGAGAAGGATGATGATCAATATAAAATAGGGTCCCACTCTTTTTATTTTAAATTTTCCTTCTATGATTATATAGGCTAAGGCCCCTGACCAAGCCAGAAAAGAAAGGGATTCATACATGTTGGTAAATGGAGCATGCCCGCTTTCTAAGGTTCTTAAGATGAGAGCGGCTGTGTGTATGAGCCATCCTATGCAAAGGGCTGTATATCCTGTTTTGGCCTTTTTTTCTTTTTTAGAGAAAAGAAAGATAAAGTAGAAGAGAATAGAAATGCCGTAAAAAATAAAGGCAAATGAGAATAGCGTTGTTTCATTCATTGGGATTTTTTGAAGGATTCTAAAATTTCATTAAATTCTTGAATAAAAGCTTTTTTTGCTTTGGTCACGGTTCCTCCGGCATAAATTTTGGTATGATTGTTTTCCTCTTTTATCATGAACCTTATTTCTTTGGGAATAAAGTAAAAGGCTGCTATCAAACCTATCATAACAAAAAAAGATCCTATCCAAATAAAAAAAGCGCCGGGGTCTTTAGCAACTTCTATGACTGAGTATTGATCAGCTCTGAGGTCTTTAAATTCTATCATGATGTCAGGATATTTTTGAGAATGAGAACTTGAGAATTCAGGATATTTCAAGAAAAGCCAGCCGGAGAAGATGATTTTTTCTTTTTCTAGAGCTCTCACATAAACGGCTGGATTGTTGGGTTCAAGAGAACGAGTGGTGACTTTATTTTCTTCAGTAAGAACAAAATCTGGAACAAAAACCATTGCGTTGATTTCAATGTTTTTATCATCCAATGAAATCTTATCGCCTACCTTGAGTTTAATGCTGTCGGTAAAGGGAGTTCCTGTTTTTTTTTGAATCAGAAGTTCAACCCATGGATTTCTCCAATCCCACCCGTATCCAGTCTGGTAGAAGAGGATCCCTTTATAAGAGAGGGGATGATTGACTTCTATTGTTTCTGTCAGAATACTTTGATTATCCTTTATGAGTGTGATCGTGCTTTTCCAGTCTTTGACACTTTGATCTTGATAATAAAGGGTTTCAAATTGATTGAGTTTCAAGGAAAGATCCGTTCCAGGCACTGGTTTTGTCTCTTCTATGAGGAGTGGAAGATGATTTCTAAAGCCGGCTGTACTGCTGATCAGCCCGGCCATGATTATGATCAAAATTCCCAGATGGACTATATCTGAACCAAATAAACCGAAGAATCGTTTTCGGGATAAAAGATAGGTAATTTCCTCTTGAGAATTGACTTTAACTTTATAGCCTCTTGACTTTAAAATATTTTTTAAGCTTTTTTGAGTTTGAGAAACAGATTGAGAGGAGTCGAAAAATTTCCTCACGCTCATGGCATAGAATTTTTTTTCTTGAATGAAAATTTTTGGTTTGAATGTCTTATGAAATTTTGGCTTTATGCGGCTTAAGGAACAGGTGATGGTGTTTATGGAGAATAGAATCAGCAGAGCTAAATACCAGGGGGATTGATAGAGATGGGTGAATCCTAATTTCGAAAGGATAGGCGCCCAATTCCCGTATCTGTGGGTCATCATTTCTTTGCTGAGTCCCTGGGGAATAAAGGTGCCTACAATGGTGGTGAGAGTGATGATGATAAGAAGGAAAACCGAAAGTTTAATTGAGGAGAATAATTTTATAAACGATTTCATGAATGTTCAAGAAAATGATTTATTTCGAGTGTTTATCTATGATTCCACCGCTTTAAAAGAGGAATGACAATAGCAAAGATAATGGCAAATCTAAATGAGGTCTCCCAATCTATTTGAGCCTCACCATGCACAATCAGATTCCACAGCAGTGTCACCCCTACTGTTACCATTAAGGTGATTGCAAAAATCATGAGGAAGGGTGTAAACCAGCTTCTCTTTTTCAATTTCAATCCTCCTATAGGAATTCTTCATAAATTTCTTTAAAATGGATTTATATACTAAACAAATTCATAACATACCAGTATCTTTATGATAAGGCAAGATTTTGATGAGTTCGATCATTAGGCATGTTACCTGTAATAGGTCAGGTTTATTGACTCAGGTTTTCTATAAAAAAGTCCGAACAATTTTTTTTATTATCCTAATTTATTAGAGTTTTTAAGAAGGAGGCTCCTCCTATGGAAGATTTTTTTTATGAGATTTTTGAGGTTTTGCCAAGACAGGGAGTGGGGAACAAGGCGGCGACTCAGAAAGCGTTTGAAGCAATCCAGGGGCTTCCCCCGAATCCGAAGATACTCGATATCGGATGCGGAACCGGTGCCCAGACCTTTGATCTGGCCGGACTGACAAACGGAGACATCACTGCCATGGATAATCACCCTCCTTTTGTTGATATTTTAAACAAGAAGGCTGAACAAGCCGGTCTCACCCATCGGATTCACGGAGTCATGGGGGACATGAGTGCTCCGAATTTTAAAGCCGGGAGTTTTGATCTCATCTGGGCAGAAGGTTCTATTTTTATTATTGGCTTTGAAAAAGGACTGGAAAAGTGGAGGCCGCTGCTCAAGCCGAAGGGATATATGGCTGTATCTGACCTGGTATGGCTCAGGTCCGATCCTCCTGAAAAAGTTAGAGAATTCTTAAGGAGTGATACTCCGGGAGTGAAATTGACGGAGGACCTTCTTGCGGATGCTGAAAGGCAGGGATACCGAAATATCGATCATTTTTTTCTCCCGGATGAAGCCTGGTGGGAGGATTATTATGAGCCGATGACTCAGGCAATTCCCCAGATACGTAAAAAATATCCGGAGGAAAAGAACATACAGGAATTTTTAGATTCTCTTGAGCTGGAAATCGAAATCTTTCAAAATTATTCAGATTATTATGGATATGTTTTTATTATTTTACAGAAGCATTCCGCATTTAAAGCCAGGGGACATAAAAAAAACATAGATCTATAATATTATATTTTTTGTAATATTTATGACAACATTACTACTTTTACATAATAAATATACCATTTCTTATTTGTTTGCCAATACTGTAAGGATCATTATTCCCTTTTCAATCAAATTCTAGCAATTCGGAATTTTTTCTTATTTATGATGCTTCTAATTGTTCTTTGATTAGAGTGGTCAAGGCTTCTTGGATATTTCCTTTTTTGAAGAAAAGTTTTACGCCTCTATCCTGAAGCCTCTGAATTCCCTTTTTACCGATTCTTGTAGATAAAATGATCTCACAATCGTTGACTAAATCATAAACGTCCAATGTTTTTAAATGCTGCAGAGTTTTTTCATAGGGATTGGTTCTTTTTTCGATGAACTTGAATTCCCCTCCTTTTTTTCTTTCGTAGATGAACATGTATTTGGCCATGCCTAACATTTTAGGGAAGATATTTATTCCGTCATTGCTGGGAACCGCGACGAGGGTATGTTTTTCTTTGCTGAGTTCAGCTTTTTGAGCCCTAAGAAGACGTATGTAATTTTTGGAAAAGAAGAATTCTTCAATCTTTTCAAAATGATATTGGGGTAATATCTTTTTCCAGTCTTTTTGAATAAAGTCATAAGCGTACTTGCATTGTCCTTCAACAAAGTTAAAAACAAAGCGGTGATGGAAGGGGATCGACTGGATATCAAATTTAGAGTAATCAAGGATATTAAGAGTTCCTCCTGTTTTGAGGTGGGTTAGGGCATTCTGCAAGATAATTTTTCTGACTTCCTGGGGAAAACCGTGAAAAACAAAACTCATGAAGACTTTGTCAAATTTTTCATGGAGATCGAAGGGTCTGTCGATCCGCTGTTTTTTGAACTGGATATGGGGATAATTTCTGCATTTTTTTTCAAACTGACGCTGCATGATTTCTGATATATCCAATCCTGTGATTTTTCCGTCTGAGTTTAAATATTTGGCCATTAGGCAGGCATTACGTCCTGTCCCGCATCCAAAATCAAGAATATGGTCTTCAGGTTGAATATGCAGAGATTTGATGACCTTTTTTATGAGTATTTTGTAGAGACCCAAGGTGGCCATATCCAGTTGAATGTCGTAGTATTTTTGGATGAAAGGAGTTAATTCTACCCTTGAATCCGGATATAATCTTTTCTGGCTTTGAACCGCAGAGATATTACCCTTATTTTTGATGGGATCACGTTTATGTGGGATCATATTTAAATTTAATAAGGTTTTCCTTCCTTTTCTTTTTCATAAATAAGAATTTGGGAGAAGTCAATTTCTGGAAATTCTGAAACCAATCTTTCATATTCTTCTTGACTGACTTCTTCAAAAGGGGCTAGCTGGTAAACTGTATTATCTTTAGGTAAAAAGGTGAGCCCCCCAATGATATCCCAGTTTTCATACAACCAGTTGGCTACCTTGATCCATTCATCATCGTTAGTGAGGATGGTTTGAGAAGGATTATGTTCTGTGTAGTTTTCTTTAACCATCTTCCAGTATTCCAATTGATCAATGGCGCTCAGATCTTTTTTAAAGGTTGATTTGTCTGGAGCTTTGACTGGAAAGTCAAACACATAAGTGGTGGCCGAAGCCTCAGTTTGTCCAACTTCCGGATGGTAGGGAACCTTCTGTTCTATGAGCATTTTACAAAGAGGGTCCCCAGCTGAGATCCGAATTCTTCTTAAATAATAAGGACTGTGCCTGGGGTGCATCCCAGGAGCCGCATTGACTAACTGAGAGACGGTTCCTGATGGTTTAACCGAAGTGACTGATGTCGAAGGATTGATATTTAATTTCTTGGCATACTTTTTGTTCGTTTCTAGGATTTTTTTGTAAATTTTCTTTAAAACATTTGCGTTGCGTACGGCTGGGCAGTCCCATTGGCCGGTAATAGAGACTCCGAGCAGTCTTTCTTCTTCACAATTTTTTTCCCATTCTTTAGATATGAAAGGAAAATCTGTCAGGCTTGCTTGATAGGTTCCTAAAATTGCTGCGATTTCAGCCTTTTTTAATAGAGATTCTTCGGTATCTTCTGGACGGGCAACAATTTCAGTTAGATTGCAAAACTGCCTATCCCGGAGGGTTATTTCTCCGCAAGGGTTGGTTCCCGAGGTTTGGAAGAATTTTTTGAATTTTTTCCATCTTCGTGGGGGCATCTGTTTTTCTAGTCCGGCTCTATTGAAAATGCCTCTTTCGCCGGTTCCGCTTTTTGCTAGAGATAACCATTCTTCTAAAAATTTAGTGGACGATGGTTTTTTATTATAAACAGCCGAATTATTCGCCATGGAACGTTGAGGATCCGTGATGTAATAATGGCCGTTCTTCGAATCTCTTATCTTTTCATCTTCCAAATCAGAAAGAGAAATAAGAGCGCTTCTTCTCACTCCTCCCATTTCCACTAGCTGTCCGATCTTGCAGATAATATCATGAACATCAATGCTGCTGAGTCTCATGCCTTGGTTCCCTAATATTTTCTTTCTGGTAAAATCAAGCAGTGATTTTAACGGTTCCGGTCCGGAGCTAATCCCCCCCATTGTTTTGAGTCGAGCCCCATAGGGCCTTATTTTAGAATAATCAAATTGAATATCTTTGCCCTCATACCAAGTTTTCATCCCTAAGGTTAGGGCGTTCCCCCATCCTTCTTTACTGTCCTCAATAACATGTACAGGCATTGTTTCTCCCGTTTGATATTTTATAATAGGGAGCTGCTGAATATTTTGATTTTCTACAGAAAAACCGACTCCGGCTCCACACATGAGCAGATACATGATTTCAGCAAAATCTTTGAATTTATTAGGAGCTATATAAGAACAATTATAGGTTGCTACATTAGTGGCTCTGGTTGCTTTGCCTGCCGACCAAATGAGGCGCATGGAAGGCATTGCTTTTTGATTGAGGATATATTCTCTAATTTCTTTATATTTTTCTTTTGTTATTTTGTCACCCAAATTTTCTTGCATAAAGTTAATATACCTATCCACTGTTTCAATCCATGTTTCTCTCCTCTGCTCTTCGGGCAGCCAGCGAGAATAGGTTCTATAATAAATAAATTCTCCTAAGGCATCTTGAAAGTATTTTTTACTCTTCTGGGCTAATTCTTTAACTTTTTTAGGAACAGCTTTTTGCTTTTCTCTTATTTTGGCTCTTTCCTGACGATAAAGAATATAGGACTTAGCTGTCTTTGGAAAATCCATCAATATGAGTTTTTCTTCCACCACATCCTGGATTTCTTCTATATTCGGGATATAATTAGGAAAATATCTTTTTTCTAATTCTTTAACCCCTCTATCTGCAACGCGGATCGGATCTTTTTCGAGATTTCCTTCCTTTACAGATTTCATGGCTTTAGAGATGGCATAAACGATTTTTTGACGGTTAAAAGGAACAATTCGGCCATCTCTTTTTTTTACTTTTTTAATCTTTTCTTCCATATTCACTCTCTCCCTCAGGATACATTTCTAACCTGATCTATTCATAAAAAAACTCTTTCCTCTTATGATATATTTTTTAAAGTACATACAATGAAAAAAAGGGAAAACCGTGCACACAAAAATCATGATACCAAATTGGTGTTTTTTTAAAAAGATATTTTTGAAAAAATATTACAAAGAAAAATCTTGGATATCCGCTAACAATGAATAGGTCAGGCAAATAAGGATCTAATGGATTAATAGTCCAGTGCCTTGAGTTATCAGTTATTGTTTGAGCTTTGTCAGGACAATAAGCACCGCTAATCCGATTCCGGAAAGAAAAGCTAGAGTGGAATGTTTTGTCTCATGTTCTCTGGCTTCAGGAAGAAGATGAGAGGCAGAAAGATAAATAAGGATTCCAGATACAAATCCGAGCATTAAACCTAGGGCTGATTCTTTCACATTTCTTATCAGGGGATAAGCCAAGAAGGCTCCTAAGGGAGTTGTCAGTCCCGCCACTAAGAAGGCATAGAGAGCGGCGGTTTTTTTCTTAGCCCCTCCATTCATCCAAAAAACATAGGTGATGACACCTTCGGCGAATTCGTGAATAACCAAACCTAGTGCGGAAAGAACACCGACGAGAATTGAAACTTTAAAAGTTATGGTATAGATGACTCCGTCAATGAGAGAGTGAATCCCTATTCCTTCAGCGGCGGTTATTCCAAACGCGAGTTCTTTCTTTTTTGTCCGATATTTTATTAATTTATTAGAAAAAAACATAAACAAAAATCCAAGGAGAGCTGAAAATCCTGCATAGAAGTTAGATTTTATGGCGTTGGGTAATGTCACCATCAAAGGAACTGAGGCTAAAAGTCCTGCTGCGAAACACATAAAGTAGATTTTTGCTTTTTCAGCCCACTCTTTATATCGATAGATCGCTAAAATTCCCAAACCATTGACTAGGGTTGAGAGGATGGCGAATGAGGCGATCCAAATAAAAATGTTTGATTCGTTCATATGATTTCATCTCCCTTTATACTCAGAAATTGATTTTGAAAGAAGGCATTATGAGTCCTTGTTTAGAGTCTTCATCTTTATATTTTCATGATATCTGGTATGATTCTTTTCCGGGTAGCTTCGGCTAAATCTTTAATTTCCAAGAGCATTTCTCGAGAGATGGGGACATTTATTTCTTCGGTTGAAAAATGAGTTTCTTTCATCTTATCGATTTTAAAGAACAGCTTCATGGGTTCTTCCATTCTTGTATACATCAGATTATCAGAGGCTTCTTCCCATATTTTAATTTTATCTGCGAAGGCACTGGTACTCACAGAAAAGATGTAAGATTTACTCTTGTCTTCTTTCAGAATTTGTTTTAGATTTTCGATGGATCCTTTCTTGTATGTGGGAGAAAAAAGGAGTAAGTTTAGAGCTGAGGCAAAAACCAATGTCCCTAAATCACTTTTTTCAATTATATGATCTGCTGCTGAAACAGCCTGGTCCCATATTTCTGGTTTCAACAGGTTCGCCCTGAAAAGGTTGTCTCCTTTTTCTTCATAACTATCCATATGGGGATCAAATTGAATATAGGATACTTTTTTTTGGTAATCTTTGAAATCTATATGATAGAGTTTTTTCATCGCTGTTTTAAGAAGTTCCATTCGCGGATACTGGACGGGGATGCTTATCACGGAACCCCCTTCTTTTAACCACGAAGCAACAAAGGCAAATTCGACCAAGGGTTTTCCGGTCCCTCCAGGTCCGCTTATAAGAGTGGATGATGGATAAGGGAAACCTTCTGGAATCAATTTTTTCAGCCAATCATATTCTAATTTTATTGTTTTCATTTAAGAATCCTCCTTTTTTTGTTTGATATGATAAAATTTTACCTCTATGATCAATCATCCTGACCTATTCATAAAAAAATGGCGATGTTTTCATCATTCATTTCGTTTCAGCGAGTTACAAGAATTTTTCAAAAATAATGACTTGAACATTTTTTCTGTTTGCATTTTTATTTTAATCGCCATTTTTTTACCATTTAAGCGAGCCGATCTCACGGCATCTGCTTCGTTGCAGGGCATTCGTAGTGAAGGACCACGACTTCATGCCCTGTGCCTCGCATCTGCAGCAACCTCGGCTCGTGAATAATTCAGGTCATTTAACATATGAAGCTTGATGGGCTTTGTTTTAAAGCTTTTATTCATTCTTTGGCAAATTCAGGTCAGTAGTCATGGGGGATGCCTTTAATATGTAAGAGGAGATGTTCAAGGTCATCCATCTCTTCAAGCCATCCATAATTTGCTTCAGATTTTGAATCGAGCTCTTTGATATAGGGTTTGATATCAAGGACTGGAGTCCCATCAAAGACATCCAGCCCAGAAGTTATAATTTCGTTGTCTATGACCTGTTTTAACTGGACAATACTGAGGCTGATAGGATTTGGTCGAACAGGTGATCTGCTGGCGAAGAGACCTACTTTTAATCCGCCTGTCCAGGGAGGGGATACGGTCATTGATGGTTTTTGTTTTATAAGGTGAGTGTAGTAAAGGATATAAATATAGCGAAACTCAGAAAGTTTATAAAGGCCTCTGGCATATTGAGGCTCAAGTACGATCCGGAAATCTCCGTCGTCACTTTCGACAGGTTGGTAGGGAGCATAGCTTTCGTAAGGCGTATGAATGATGCCTATTTTTTTAAAATTGAAAGATAGAGTACTGTCCGATGTTTTCATTTTAAAACTCAATAACTGTTCCTGCCTTTATTTCTTTAAACTTGTCGGGATACATTTCTTGGATCTCTCTTTTGTATTGAGTGCAGTGTCCTGCCCCAATGTATTCGAGTTCTTTTAGCTTCTCGAATCGTGAGAATCCATGATAGCCGCCAATGACAGCATAGATCTTTTCTTGCCCTATAGATTTCCCTATCTCTTTGGCCCTTTCCATAATTTTATCGACCCCTGGATGTGAACAGCCGGCAATGACGACAAGCCCTTTTTCAGTATTCATGACCAGTGATTGCTCTATCCCATCAAGTTCCCCGGTAGAAAATATATCATTATGGATTTTTAGGGGTTCTTTGATTTCAACAACCTCCCTATTTTTGACTCCTCTGAATGATTGAGGGATATAGATTTTAGCCTTCTCATTATTACCTAAAAATTCAGCAAGACCCCCCGTGTGATCAAAGTGGGAATGGGAGATGAAGACTTCATCAATATCTTTTGCCTTGATCCCTAATCTTTCCATATTTCCTAATAGGATCCTTCCATTAGCTCCCGTATCAAACAGAATGATTTTTTCATTCTCAATTAAACATGAAAATCCCCAGTCAGCCTCCAATCCCTTTTCAGCATCATTATCATAAATGATTGTTATTTTGACTTTCATGACACCTCCTTATTTCTAATAATCTTATTTAACCTGACCTATTCATAAAAAAAGGGGAGCCGAACTCAAACACAGGCCTCAGATGGCACAATCTTCAATGTTGCTTAAGCCACGCCTAAATTTCTCCAAGCTTTTTGCGCGATCGGCTCGCGAATAATCCAGGTTAATGAACACCATTTTTGATTATACACCTTTTGTCTAGTGATTAAAAAATGACAGGGCCTGAGAGATTTTAGGAGCGTTTTTTTGGAAGCTTTCTCATATAATACTCATTGTTTTTATATTTGATTCTCATCAGTTTGTTTTTTTGAACTAATTTATCAACAATATCCCAATCTTTTCCCGCTTTCTTTAAGAGATTCTTGACGCCTTCTCTTCTCATGGGATGGACTGAAGTGATGCTGAGCAGATCTTTTTCAGCATCGCCGGTATAGGCGAAAGCGTTCCCTTCATAGCCAATAAGGTACTCGACATCAATATTTTTCTTTTTAAAAATCTGGTAGGCTGAATTGATTTCAAATTCAGAGGCTGGCTTCACCCAATCTTCGGCGGGGGGTCTTGTGGGAATAGAGATATAACTGATTTTAGGATTCAGCTGGGTTATAAAGTCAGCATCTTTTTCAATTTTTTCGGGCTGGTCGTTAATCCCTTGAATCAGCATTGTTTCAGTGGTTAAATCTCCTTGAAAAAGTTTAGAGAACTCCAGCATTCCGTCTAAAATTTCCTGGAATTTAAGTTCTCTATGACCTCTATCCACCTTATGCCAGGTTTCTTCATCAACGGCATCGACTTTTAAAGAAACCCAGTCAGCTTTTGCTAAGGATTTTTGAACATCAGAATCCCCAATAAGAGATCCATTTGTGATGACAGCAATTTTATAACCTAATTCTCGAAGAAGATCTATTTCTTTTCCTATGTTAATATCCAATGTGGGTTCCCCATCAGGAACAAAGGTGAGATAATCGATGGGCTCCTTGTTTTCTTTAGCCTTTTGGGTTTTTTCCTTTACAGCCTCTAGGAGTGTTTCTGGATTGTAGAAAGGCTTTCTTTCAATCTGCAGTTTAATGGTTCTTCCTAGCTGGCAGTAAATGCAGGAATAAGTACAGATTTTCGGGGGAATGTTGTTTATTCCGATGCTTTTCCCCAGACGCCTGGAGGGGACAGGCCCAAATGCAATCATCTGATTTTCATCATTCATTTTTTGGACTCCTTAAATTTTATTGATCCGGCCAGTTTGTCCTGTGGTAAACTGAATCCCAGAACATATACTCGTATCGGCTGGCAGTCATAAACACTGAAATTAATTTTTGATAGGAAAAGCCTTCTCCCGCTCTGTTGACCAATTTTTTGATTTTTTCCACCAGTGTGAGATAGGAATCTGTGGTATACACTTCGGCCCAGTCTTTGTAGAGTCTATTTTGATTTGTGCTCAATTTATTTCTGTGATGATCAGCGATTTCAGCATAGGACCAGAAACAGGGGAGGACGGCTGTTATGGCTTCTGGATAAGATTTCAAGGAACTTGTCGAGAGGAGAAAGCTGCTGTAAGAAATGTTTGAAGGGATGGGCTCTATTTCAGAGGCATCTTGTATCGTATAACCAAGTCGGCTCAGAAACTCATGGTACCCTTCAAATTCACTCGTTGCCTCAAGATGGAGTATATCTATAACCTCTCTCATCTCGTTGACCGAAGAAGCTTTGGAGGCAATGAGCCCAAAGTTCTTTATGGCCGCGATGAGATAATGGTAGTCCTGAAGGATGTAAAATTTAAATTTATCAAGGGGTAGATTTCCTTTATATAACTCGGCTACAAATGGGTGTTCGATTATTTTTTTCCAAATGGGATCAGAATCTTTCCTGAGGTTTTCGACAGTCTTCACGGTTTCCGTCCTTGAATAACCACATAATCCCCCTTTTTGTATCCTTCCACTGATTTTTCTATTTCCTCATTGCTGTATTTGGGATGGACGGTGAGGGTTTGCCTGTATTTGAGATTTACAAAACCTGCCTTTTGTAATAAATCCGTAATCTCCCTGGTAGAATTCCAGTGAGTCCCTTTGATAAATTTGACAGGGTAAGGATGTTCAGGTGAAATGGAATAGTCATGCTGCCCCCGCAGATAGGCCAAATCGTACATCATAGCATAGGAACCCTCCCTGGCTAAAAAGGAAACCACAACCTGTCCTCCTGGTTTAAGGATTCGGTAGGCCTCATCCACTGCTTTTTGAGCATCCTTTACATAGCTTAAAACAGTGCTGAGAAGGACCGTGTCAAACCGTTCGTTAGGAAAAGGAATATTTTCAGCGGTACCGATTTTGACTTTAATTCCTCTTTTTCTCGCCAGTTTAGCCATTTCTTCGGCGGGCTCAACCCCGTATTGTATTCCCAGTTTGGAAGCAAAAAGCCCACTTCCCACTCCGATGCTCACGGCATCTCCTGAATTTGTCAGAAAGTATTTTTCGGCAAGCAGTTCTGTTTCAAATATGATTCTATTTTTGTCAAACCATGCGTCAAAATCTTCGGCTGCTTCTTCAAAAGCAGAGGGCATAAGGGGATCGATTTTGTGATAGAGAGGGCCGCTCCCCTTTCCAATATCACCGGGAGCCTGCTGGATGGCTCTTGTAATATAATCTTTAGCCGCTTCAATGGCGTTGCACACGTTCATGCCTTTGGATAGACAAGCCGTGATAGCTGCAGAGAATGTGCAGCCGGTTCCATGTGTGTTTTTGGTGTCAATTTTTTCTGCTTTGAAATCATGAAATGTTTTCCCATCAAATAAAATATCGATGGCTTCATGGCCGCTTTGGATATGTCCCCCTTTAAGAAGTACAAATTTCGGTCCTTTGGTTTTAATGATTTCAGCAGCTTTTCTGGCATCCTCACTATTTTCTATATGGATACCGCTGATTATTTCCGCCTCAAACACATTGGGAGTGAGAATAAAAGTCAGGGGCAGAAGGTTTTTGACCAGTGAATTTTCTGCGTCTTTCTGGAGAAGACGATCACCGCTTTTGGCGACCATAACAGGGTCTACCACTAACTGTTTGATCCCGTGTTTTTTAATCCGTTCCGCTATGGTCTCTATTATTTTTTTATTGGAGACCATTCCTGTCTTGACACTGTTAACTCCCATATCTTCCATAATCGCATCGATCTGTTTACCGACGATTTCAGGCGGCAGATCATGAACAGCGCGTACTCCCAGGGTGTTTTGGGCTGTGATGGAGGTTAAAACCGACATGCCAAAAACATTAAAAGAGTGAAATGTTTTTAAATCAGCCTGGATCCCGGCTCCTCCTCCTGAATCAGATCCTGCAATGGTGAGAGCTTTTCCTTCATAATTCATTTGGGGATCCTTTTGTTTTCATCCATTTTATTTTCAACTGCTCCGTGAGTTAAATATAAATATTATAGTTAAATTCTGATGGGTTTTAAAGGTAAATTATGGGAAAAAGATAGAGAGGGAAAGAGAGGCGCCTTTTTTTTTCACTATTGATTGTCACGACTCATTTCAATATAATTCTTCTCTTAACTTCGAGGTTTGAATTTTAAACTAACGGATTAATAGGATTATCGTGTTGCTTTCATTGAGGAGGAAAAATGGCAAAAATATATTTGGATGAATATGTTCCTCGGGTTTGGAAGTTATATCTTGACCAAGCTGAAGAAGCTGTGAAGGGTGGTGCTCTGTCCAATAAAATAAAAGAGCTCATGGCGGCAGCGGTGGCCATTGCTTCACACTGTGAGCCCTGTGTTAAACTGCATATCCGAAGAGCGGTCAAAGCAGGGGCTAATGCAAGGGAAATCTCTGAGATGGCAGGAGTTGTGGTGATGTTGGGCGGAGGTGTTGCGGAAATCTGGGCGAGAAAAATTATTGAAGGTGAGCTAAGATCTTTGAGAGAAAACTAGTCTGAGTAATTCATAAAAAAATGGCGATGCAGAAGGAAAGGGCAAGGGGTTTGTCACCCGTTCGATTCCCCAGCGAGGAATCTCTCTCCCGCTCGGGCTTCGCTCTCCTCTAAAGAGGAACCTTGCCCGCTCAACCCTCACAGGGGATTCCTCACCCCTTGCCCTTTCCTTCTGCAGGAACCTCTGTTCGTGAATAATTCAGGTAACTTTTTCATCCTTATTTTTCTGGAATTTTATCCAGTTCTATGTATTTTACCAGAAGATCTTCCTGGTCTAGCAGAATGTATTTTTCACCTTCAAACTTTAGCTCAGTACCGCTGAATTCATTGAAGATGACATGATCACCCACAGCGATTTCTTCAGTCGCATCCTCAGCAATGGCGATGACTTCTCCTTCATTAAGCTTTTTTTGAGATGTGTCCGGAAGATAAATACCCTGGGGTGACTTTTCTCTCGCTTTAATAGGTTTTACTAAAATCCGTCCTTTGATGGGTTCTATTTTCATTTATTTACCTCCTTTTAAGATGAAAGAAGTCTGTCAATCTTTGCTTTATCAAAGCCTATCACTAACTGCCCATTGATATCAATTTGAGGAACGGCCATTTGACCGGAGCGTTGAGCTAATCTTTCCGCTGCATATCGATCTCGAGAGATATCTATAACCCTTATTTGAAGACCCTGACGCTGTAAGTAAGCTTTTGCAGAGCCACAGTGGGGACAGCCGGGTGATACATAAACTGTCACCTGGGGAGCTGTTTTTTTGTGACCTGTTCTAAAGTGCGTGGAATGTATTCCCGAAAGAATATAAGAATAGTATTTAGAACTCTCCACTCCTTCTACTTTTTTCGTCACTTTTCCTTTCTGGAGTATGAGAACGGTAGGAATACTTTCGACTCCAAATCGTTTATGGATCCCTGATACTTTTTGTACATCAACAATATAAATGGGCACCTGCTTATTTTCTTCGCTGAATAGCTTGATTTCAGATAAGGAACGTTTTGCCGCAGAGGAGAAGTCTGCGTAAAAGAGCAGCATGAACAATTCATGATTTTTTTCTTCAGCATGAATGAAATCTTTATCATCTTTGATCCATTCAATCATTTGAGTCTTCTCTTATTTTTCCAAGGCTTCCAAAACCTTTTTGAGATAGTCTCTTTCTGGAAGCGAACCCTCAAAATGAACAACATCATTGATGATAATTTTGGGCACGGCGCTTACCTCATAGTGATTGGACAATTGAGGAAATTCAGTCGCCTCAACCATATCACTTCGCACTTGATCACTCTCTATCGCCATTTGATGGGCCAGACGCACCGCTCTCGGGCAGTAAGGACAGGCTGGAGTCACAAAAACCTGAATGTGCAGAGGTTTTCCCAATTTTTTGAGGGCCTGTTTTGTCTCTTCGTTTAGCGATGTCTTTTTATGGGAGAGGTCCATGATGTTTTCGATCACAGAGCCAAACTCATGGCCGGCAGGAATCCCAAAGTATCGGATTCCATAATCCTTATCTCCTTCAATGACAACAGCAGGAACCTTATCGATCTTGTAGGATTCTACCCTCGCTTTATCTTGATCAAAATCATAAATTTCCAATGAAATTTTTTCTGATAATTCTTGTAATTCTTGAAGTATTTCGCATGTCATCTTGCAGTACTGGCATGAATCTTTTCGTGTAAAACAAACCAGTTTGACATTTTGTTTCATCCTGCTGAATTCTTCGCGAAGATATTCTTTATCTTTTTCTTGGATATGCGTCATTTTAAATTTTTTCCTCTCATGAATTTTCAATAAAATGTTGTGCCGAAGAAGCGGCGACAGCGCCGTCGCCAACAGCGGTGGCCACCTGTCGTATATCTTTATCCCGAATATCCCCGGCAGCAAAAACCCCTGGAATCGATGTCTTCATTCTCTCATCCGAAAGAATATATCCCCATTTGTTGAGCTTGATTTGATCGCCTAAATATTTTGTATTTGGAGTCAAACCAACATAGACAAAGACACCCTGAACGGGAATTTCTTTTTCCTTTTGGGTTTCCCTATTTTTAATGGTTATGGACGAAACAAAGTCTTCGCCGTTTATGGATGTGATTTGGTGATTAAGATACCATTCTATGTTTTTGTGTGTTTTCATCCTATCTTGCAGAATTTTTTCAGCCTGAATAGTGGGAAGGAATTCCACCATGGTCAGTGATTTTACGAATTTCAGCATAAAGAGTCCTTCTTGGAGACCCGAGTTCCCACACCCGATAATCGCTACATTTTTGCCGTTGAAAAAGGGTCCATCACATGTCGCACAGTAGGAAACTCCTCTTCCCTTGAATTTTTTTTCTCCTGGAATATTCAAGTCTTTAGGGGAAGTTCCGGATGCAATGATAACGCTTTTGGCTTTAATGGTTTTGGAATCAAATTTGATGATTTTCTGCGGGCTTGTTAAATCTAACGATTCAATATCTTTATAAATAACCTGAGTTCCAAAACGTTCAGCCTGCTCCAGCATCCGGTCGGCTAGTTCACCCCCATTGATTCCTTCAGGAAATCCAGGGTAATTTTCAACGAAATCCGTGCTTGCGACTTCCCCCCCTAGAGCTTCTTTTTCAATCAAAAGAGTTTTCAATTTTGCCCGGGAAGTGTAGATTGAGGCCGTAAGACCTGCGGGTCCGGCTCCTAATATGACTACATCATATTCGTCTGTCAGATCATTGTTTGTGGATTCTCTTGAAATGCTAAAAGAAAAGTCGTCCATTTCATTCCCTCACGTCCATGATAAAGTTCTTTTAATTCAGTAAATTTGTTGTTGATGTATTTTTATCTGATGGATAAAAGTTTAAAATTTAGTCTTTCTTAAGATAACTTATATATTTTACACGATATGTACTTTTAGGTCAATAATACGAATCAAATCATCTAAAATCTAACTTTAGGGTATATGTCTTGTCATTTAAAAATCTAACCGTAGTAGACAGGAAAGTCAACAATGATTATAACCTAACCTTGAGAGAAAGGAGGTTAGGTTATGAGATTGGAGCTTCGAATGAAATACTTAGAGAAAACTTACAAACGCTACAAGAACGCTTCTAAAGAATCCAAAAGTAAGATTTTAGATGAGCTGTGCCAAATATGCGGGTATAACCGAAAATACGCGATATGGAAGCTGAACCAGATGCCTTTGAAAGAGGAGCCCAGGTTCCATAATAAGAGGAAGAGGAAATATGATTATGAAGTCCTAGAGATTGTAGAGAAGGTATGGAAGAAGGCGGGTTATCCCTGGTCGGTCAGGCTTAAAGAGATACTGAGGCTCTGGTTTCCCTGGATAAAGAAGCATTATCAAGTTACAGCTGAGGTAGAGGAGAAGCTGTTTGATATAAGTGCCAGCACCATAGATCGAGCACTTAAAAACAAGAAGAGAAGGCTGAAACGGCAAATTTACGGCCGGACCAAGCCTGGAACTTTGCTGCGGCATAAGATTCCTGTCAAGACCGATCATTGGGATGTCAAGCAACCTGGTTATCTCGAAGCTGATCTTGTCTCTCACAGCGGAGAATCGGGTTACGGGGAGTTTATGCATTCGCTTAATCTTACCGATATCTTCTCCCAGTGGGTAGAAACCCAGGCCGTGATGGGGAAAGGACGAGAAGGCATCCTAAAAGCTTTCGACAAGATGTCCCAAAGGTTGCCATTTAAGATTTTGGGCATTGATTCTGATAACGGTTCAGAATTTATCAATCACCATCTATGGAATTATTGCGAAGAGAGGCAAATACAATTTACCCGCTCTCGCCCCTATAAAAAGGACGATAATGCTCATATCGAACAAAAAAACTGGAGCCATGTTCGGAAGCTCATGGGGTGGGACCGATATGATTCTCCTCAAGCTCTTGCAGCCATGAATTCACTCTATGAGAATGAACTGCGGCTTTATATGAACCTGTTTCAGCCCTCAGTTAAGCTTCTCAAGACTGAGCGCAAGGGGTCAAGAAAAAATCGATCCTATAGCCAGCCTCTCACTCCTCTGGATCGACTCCTTTCAAGTGAGCACATCGATGGAAGTCAAAAAAAGGAACTCATATCCTTAAGGGAGAGACTCGACCCTTTTGAGCTTGCGGAGAGGGTGGATCGAAAACTGCAGCAGATCTGGAACAAAGCCCATTACCGGTATAAACCTCCCAAGACAAAAATAGAGGCTAGTAAGGAGCAGCAAGAACTCTCTCAAGAAGAAAAAGAAACCCTTGAGGACATTGCCAGTATATTTGGTGTCATAGTCTATGACAGAACTCATAAAAAGGGAAAGCTTGTGGCCATAAGCCATGGTTAGATCTTAAATGACAAGATGATAAAGACCATGGTTAGATTTTTAAATGACTTGACAGGTAATAAGCAGAAAAAAATAAGGAATAAATGATATTTTATTGGGTATATAAGTGGCAAAGGTATTATAAAAGGAAAAAGCCACCAAAACGTTTATCCCAAGTGCAAAAATTCCAGAAAAAATGAAAAGGATCAGAAACTTAGCAAGAAATAAGGTACGGACATTGAGGGGGAGCGGCGCAATTTGACATATTTTATAACGTTCTCGATCTTGCCCTTTGTCTCAGGATCTGACTTCCGGCACACATACATATTCATCTCCTGTTCTTCAATAAAATAGTTAAAATCATCTATATAGATAATATCCCCGGCATTTTCGCTCCTGTAAAGTTTTTTCTAAACCTTACAGCAGCTTCACTGAAAAGGGAATTCTGTTTTCCTCCTCTATGGGATTGCCATTACACCCAAGACCAAAAGGATTTTGCCATTGAAAAAGCAAAAACCATGGGAGTCAGGGCTACATCCCGGCTTCTTCATGTTCCGAGGAGGACAATTCAAAGATGGTTAAGAGCAGAGGGGATCACAGTCAAGAGATGCCCGGATTGGGTATATGGCTGGGCTTACTGGAGGAAAAAACGACAACAGAATAGGAAGAGAACTAAATAGACCTTGTAGAAAAAAATTTCAAATAATTTTATTTAAATCGACTAAATAAATAAAGGTGGGCGTCTACAATGATACATAAATGTGAAATTCTTCTAATCAGTAAAAACAAACAAATTAGAAATGATATTTCAAGCCGTTTTAATAAACTTTTTTCTGTAAAAAAAATTAATCATATAAATCCTGAGCAAATATTCTTTGTAGTGACAAAGCAAAATTCATGATTTTAGGATGTGATTATTCCTGTAAAATTCATAATTGTATTCAATATTTTATGTTTCTATCTCAAAATAAAAGGATTCCCTTTTTGATAATGAGACCGTTTATTTTAAATGAACCCTATAATGTTAATAAATTATATTATTTATCCTTCTTTAGAGAAGATCACTTATCGGACTCACAGAAATATTGCCTTAATAAAATAAAAACATCAATTAGAAAAAACTTGTTTTCGGAAATTCCTTTTCATCCCAGTACAATAAATTCAAAAATTTATAATGGAAAATCCCAATCTTAATCATTCGCTCAATATATTATCTGAAAATACAGGTTATTCTCCAGCTTGGCTTTCACATAAATTCAGGAATATATCTGGGGTTTCTCTAAATGAATTTTCAACAAAAGTAAAACTATGCAATGCCTTATGGAATCTTATTTCAACTGATAACCCGATCAAATCCATTGCAATTGACTTGGGATATCAGCCATTATATTTTTCATATAAATTTCATAAATTATTCGAATTATCACCTTCTGATATAAGGAAAAAATATTTTGAATATCAATTAAAAAAATCGAATATTGGTAAAAATTAAAATATCAGAACAAAAAATATTGATTATCATTTTATTTGACAGACTAAAATTTTATTAATATTTTAAATTTAAAGAATAAAAATGATGCGGAAGAAGTTAATAATAAAAAATCTAAAGAGCAAGATATGTTTTTATTCTCAATTAACGTATTAAATAATATTTACCATGGAAGAAAGGTCAATCAAGATAATCAAATTGGTCAAAAAAAAATGCGTCTATTTTATGGAAAATTCTCAAAATTAGAAAGGGTTATTTTTTTGACAGGTTCCCTTTTTTTGGTGCTCTACATTGGCTCCTTACTTCATAGCTCATTCTTAGATAATTGTGAAAATGAAATAAAAAGTACCATAAAAAAAGAAAAATCTAATTACTATAATTCGGTAATATATCTAATAAACTCAGTTAATACTTATTGCCGACCTTGTTGCGAGTTTGAAAGGCTTAAACAGAACGCTGATAATAGAATTATATTCTTAGTGGAACAAAGTTTTTCAAATGCAGACATAAAAAATTTCAGAAAATCTTTTAATATTGAAGAAAAGTATATAGTAAAACGAATGAATAAAGCATGGGCTAAAGTAAATTTAAGATGTAATAAAAGCAAATCTAATTATTCTAACTTTTTGATTTTAATTAATAATGGGAAAATAGCTGAAATAAGGAGATTTTAGTTGATAAAAAGAGGATTGATTTATTCATTATTGCTGTTCTTGATATATTGGAGTCCATATAAAGTTTATGGGAAGAGTTCTGAAGAAGACCTTGAAACTAAGGAAGAACTTGCGTTAATTAAAACTTTTTCTAAAGCAGAAGTCTATTTTAGTACAGTTCCCAATCTTGATATTGATTCAAAAGGAAATGTTTATGCCGTAAGTAATAGAGAGCATATGGTATACAAATTCAGTCCTGAAGGTAAATTATTATTAAAGTTTGGGAGACAGGGTCAAGGACCTGGAGATTTTCAGTGGCCCTATTATTTCTGTGTCGAAAAACAGACAGGAAGAGTATTAGTGATTGATAATATCGGAGTTTCAATTTTTTCCGAAGATGGAAATTTCATCAGGCGCATTAGAACATTCAGTAGGGTTCATTCTATTTGTGCAACAAAGGAAAATTTCGTTTTATTGCAACCAGATGAAAAATATTTAATAAATATCTTTGATTATAACGGACAACCATTAATCTCTTTTAAAAAAAAATATCAAGTTGACTATTCAAAATTCAAAAATTTATCAAGCCGTATAGTAGATAATATTGTAAATAGGGGTTTTCTTTGTACTGACCAAACAAATATCTATTTCGTATCTTCTTTATTCGGCGATATTTATAGCTTTGATTTTTCTGGGAAGGTTTTACTTCAAAATAAATTAGATGATTTAAAAGGAATCCAAAAAAATGAACGTATTTTTTTTAGAACAGGAATGAGCAGGAATCCAGATGGATCTTATAATGTTCCAATATCAATAAAAGCATCCTGTCTTTTTAAAGACAAAATTTATTTATTACTAAACAGTTATGGACTTAAAGCAAATTATGATCAGTCTATAAATGAAATATGGCAACTAAGTAAAAACAACTTAGAAATTGAGAAAAAGTTTTTGTTTTCTGCCGAGAACAAAACTAATTTTCATTTATGTGTAAACAGCTTAGATACTTATGGGAAATTATTTTATATTGCATTTTATGATAGAGATATGGGTGAAATTATTATAGGAGTTTATAAAAAGGAGGAGAATTTATGAAACATTTTAGACTACTCTGGTTAATTGTTTTTTGCTTAATCTCAATAGCCTCTTTTTTGATTGAAGCGGACATTTTAAAGGCAGAGGAGATACATGATCTATATTGTTCTAAATTATTTCCAGGTAATTGTACCCAAGGAGGTTGTGCAGGCGACAATGACTGGCATGCTGTCATGTGTATAATACGTTGTACAGATACCAAAGAAATTACATGCGAACATTATCCAATTTAACTTTTGATAGAATCCTTTCTGACCAAATCGTTTTATATGCGAAAGGAAATTAGTAAGAGAAATTTTACTTTATAAAGGAAATTCCTGAATATGCTTTTTTTGATCAGCGACAATAGTTTTTCCGGGCCCCATTGCCTCAAATAAAAATGTTACTGAAAATCTGGTCTTTTTTCTATGCCGATAGGCACGCTATCAGTTTCTTGAATAATGTCTGAATTGGCGAAA
>CAZRGM010000029.1:0-33803 GCA_964599635.1 uncultured Eubacteriales bacterium
ACTCGCTAATATGAAATATAGGTCTTATATTGTTATCTATAAGATTTTGAGCCATATCACCTAAGTAGGCAACAGCTTGATCTAAAGAGACTCTATAACGCGGGAATAACCTGTTTGAAAAAGCGTCTAAATCTATGCTTAAGACAACTGTTTTCTCCCGATACTGAGACCAGTCTATCTCCGCGAGACTATGAATAGGAACCGCAAGCTCCTGATCAGATAATTCTACTTCAACCCAAGAAGGAATAAGCCAATATAAATCTGAGATTAAACCTTTCTCTTTTCCGAATTCAGTCCAATTGCCGGAATGAATCTCTCCGGTAATTTGAACGCTGCCGTCAACTCTATTTCTATAATCTCTATGGGCATCTAAATTAACAACTACAGTATCATTCAATCCCTGATCTTTTAACCAGTAAAACAGACCATGATGGTAGTCGGTGATAAATAAGGGCAGCGAAACTTCCCTGTTTAAATCCTCTGCCGTCTCTATGTGAAGACCAACAACTCTATATTCCAAGAGTTTATAAAGTCCGGGGGTACTACAACCAAAAACAGCGGGAAGACGAGGCTGATTAACTCTGCGAGCAAAAGCGCTTGAATAGAAACATAATAAAGCTATAACTATAAAGATAAGTTTTTTTACCATATCTTTCCTCTTATTTTAATTATACCACAATTAAAATACATCGATAAAACCAAGGACTGTTGGTTTTATTATCTAAGCTTTTTATGTTTAATGGCGGGAAATGGCGGTGAGTACCCCGTTATAACTTCATCTCGGGATGCTTCGCTAAACCACTGACTCTACGGGTATGAGCCGTCAAAATCACAGATTTTGAGACCCCCTACTAATTACTAATGCTTTCCTTTAAAGCTTTAATCACCTCCTTAAAAGGATTAAATGGTTAATAACTATAGTATTATTTTACTACGGAACTGGGTTGGAAGGTAGGAAAAGAAAAAAGCCCGCCAGGAATTAGTGAGTCAAAATTAATTTCGTATAAATCTTATTTTTAAGAAAACTAGTCCTATCTGAGCCTAACTATTCTTTATTGATTATCATCACCTATTACAGATAATGGCCTCGTGACTGTATCTAATACAAAAGTTAATGGAACTTCATGATCCTTATCAAGTGAGAATGCATCTAAATAATTTCTACCTGTATTTTGCACTACAACTCTATCTCCATTCTCTTCAAGAATCCAAAACTCGTTCTCTATGAGCTCATTCCTTTGGGCTTCTGTTAGTGGTTCAGCAAGTATTAATTCCACCTCATATACATTCGAAGCAATATCTGGTATAGCTTTTCTCGCAGAACGCCATACTTGAAATACCATATAAGATTCAAAGAGAGTCCTATGGTCTGGGTTTGTAACATCAAAAGTTTCTCCAGCTAAACATCCAAAATTATATTGTGCAAATTCGCTAACGCGTGGAGATTGCTCGTGAAGACTTTCAGAATATACAAAATCTTCAACCTCTTCCCATTCTATTTCACCATCAAGCCAGCTATAAACTACATCCAGCAATTCCATAAAACCTCTATGCTCCGCTACCCAAGCAGGTTCCGCTCCAAGAACGCAGAATTTCAAGCCATTTTGAATAATTTCAGGATTTAATCTAGACCATGAAAGTTCTTCTAAAAAACTATTACGTGAGTATTCTGTCATATCAGACATCTTAGCCCAGTAATTACCTACTTCACCAACCACTAGAGGGTAATCATTTGCTCTAACCCTATCTGGTATATTGGCCCCATTGGTCCAAGGCTCTGGTAAATCTGTTCTAATATATGTATAGTCACGTATCTTCACCACCTCTCCTCTAGTATTAAGTTTGAAATGATTTATTTTCATATTGTCATCTTCATCTAGGTACATTTCGTAATATTGGACACTCTCAACGTAATCTCCAGAAGCAAAAGTCAAAGCTTTATCCAGTCTGTAATAATGGTGACCTTCTTGAGGTTCTATAGAAAGAGAGGGTATGCTATTTAGCAATTCTTCCCATGTTATTTCTTCGAAAGAATAATTGTGCCATTCAGAAATATTATATTGTGAATATTGGGATTCATTAAAAGCGAAAAGATTCTTTGTAAATTCTTCAACCAACTGTGATGCATCAGGAATCTCATCCAATGATAGAGGCATTGTAGTAGATGGTTCTAGCAAGGCACCTTCAGAGCTGTGACATAAAAATATAATATAAATAACGCACTAGCTATTATAACTATTTTCTTCATCTTACTACCTCTTTGTTTTGTTTTTTACTTTCACCCTCACACCCTACTTGTTTCATCTATATCAAGTCTTCTAAAGTAGTTTTGTAATATTTATACCTTAGGATTGATACTTGTCAAATAACTTTTAAAAACTATTTAATTTATGGGGGGTAAAGAGTTATAACCTATGAAATGCAGATAAAGATAAAATGGGTGGGATTAAGAATGGCGGTGGATGGACTCGAACCATCGACTCTACGGGTATGAGCCGTATGCTCTAACCAACTGAGCTACACCGCCATAAAAAATCAATTTTACAGTCATAGAAGTATAGTTTTACTCATAAAAATTGTCAATCCTTTTCACGACTCAGCAATTGACGTTTCTATATTTGTGATTAAGCCCCCTTTAAAAAACATTGAGGACTGCAAATGAAAAATTAAGAACAGCGGCAAAGCTCACCCATAAAATATAAGGGATCTGAATCAAAGCAGCAGTCTTGGATACAGGCCAAAATTTAAAAATCATAAACAAAATGGCGATCCAAAGGAGAAGGATCTCTATAAAGGCTGCCAGAATCAAATGAAGGCCAAAAAAAAGTATGGACCAAACTGAATTCAGTGCCAATTGAATAAAAAATAGGATCAATGCAATCCTGACCTCTTTTTTCCGGGCTCCTTTCTTCCAGACAAGATATCCAGATATTCCCATCAGCAAATAGAGCGAAATCCATACAGGGGCAAAAATCCAGTTCGGAGGCGTGAAAGGAGGTCTTGAGATCTCAACATACCATGTCCTGATAGAATTAGATGTAAAAATAGATCCAATTATTCCAGCAGCCTGACTGATGACAATAAACGCCATAAAAAATAAAACCTCTTTTAAAAAGCTCCCTGCGATCTGAGGATTATTTTTGGGGGCCTTCATGAAATTTTCCTCCTTTAACTGAATCATTGGATGATTATTCGACTGCTGTCCGTATCAAAAATTAAGCTTTCACCTGTGGGACTATGACCTGAGTAACCAGAGATTGAGATCTGGCATTCACCCGAATCTTTAGGTTTAAAAATAAGAGTGACTAAATTTCCTGAACCTTTAAATCCAGATGCCACATCAGGACTTGAAAATCCAATAGTGCAGGTGCCTGAAGCATTATCTATACTTTCCAGGAAAGAAGGCGTTTCTCCCAAACCTTGTATGATGTTTCCTTTTCTAATTTCTTTTAATTCTAGGACCTGAGGATCAAATGAAAGATTTAAAGACATATTCTGAACTTCCATTTCTGAAGCCAACAGAATCCTCACTTGAAAATCTCTTGCTTTAGGCCCTCTATATTCAGGAGGAGCGAGATAAATACGATTAACTCCAGACAATGACTTACTTTCTGGAAGAGCCTGTGGCTGTCTACTCTCTAGACCCTTTTGCGAAAGTTCTCTTTCCGTTGAAACATCCACAGACAAATCTGAGGAAAGCCCTTTCTTAATATTCATCCATATGGGTTTATAATCTTCATCCTCAAGAGAAATAGAGCGGATGATATAAGGTGTTATGGTAAGCACCACATCTGTTTGCTGAATTTCTTGGTCTGTATTTGAAAATAAAGTCCCTATTAAGGGGATGCTCTTTAATCCCGCCACTCCTTTCATGGTTTTGCGTTCTTCATCCTTAAGAAGTCCGGCTAACAGGTTGGTCTCTCCTTCATTCAGCCTTATTATGTTTTTTACTTCCCGGGTTGTTATGATAGGGAGATCTCCGTATCCAGGGCTTCCAAGGGCTTTGATCTTGAGTTCCATTTCCAGAGTTATTTCCTGTTCAAAATGGATCTCCGGAGTGATGGTTATTTCAATCCCCACATTTTTATACTCAAAAGAAGTTATGGGCTGTTGACTGACACCCCCTGCGGCTATGGGGGAGAAAGTAGTCCGAGGAATCGGCACCTCATCACCCACCATATACTCGATTTTTTCTCCCTCCAATCCGCGAAGCCTGGGTTGAGCAATAATTCTAGTATCTGCGTCAGATTCTAAAAAATCAAGAGCCACCGCCGGAAGACTGATTTGGTAATTTTCAGACTTAGAAAAGTCAATCTCATTGACACCAATCCATCCAGTCCTCTCTTCCTCATCAGGAACTCCATACATGCCCCCCACAGCATAGGAATCAAGGCTAAGTCCAAGATCTCTTATCTTTTTTCTGGAAACTTCCATGATCTCAAGGTCAATCATAACCTCACCTTTGTGTTTGTCCCATAGCCTTATCAATTTCTCCGCAGTCTCTAAAACATCAGGAGTATCTTTGATGGTTATCGAATTCAAGGTTTCATCTATCGATATCTTCGGGACTTGAGACAAACTTCGAAGCATCTGCATCAGTGATGCCTGAATGTTTTTAGCTTCAATGTTTGAAAGAAAAAAAGTCCTCATCGCTACGATGTCATACTTTTCTCTATTCTGAGGAGTGTCAGGAACAATCAACACTGACTTTTCATCTATGATTCTAAAAAAGTTTTGAGATAACAAACAAAGTGTATTTAAAGCTTCAAGAAAGTTCATATCCTCTAATTCAATAGAAAGAGTCATATCTCGAAACTGAGAGTCAAATAAAATATTGACACCCGCATGTTTCCCTAAAGCCATGAAAATTGAGCGGAGTTCAGCTTCTTCTATAAATTTCAATTTTATTTTCTCATCACTGACATCAAGCTCTAAAGGGGTCTTCATCTTTTTGGGTACTGATTCCTCTCCATAATTTTTTTCTTTGGATAAATTTTGAGCTTCTATGAGAATCATTCGATTCTCCGGATCATATGAAAGAGCTTTTTGATATTCTTCGAGGGCTCTATCTTTTTCTTCCTGAGATGCCCATCTCCTTGCCTTAGAAAGATGGCCATTTCTAGCGGACACCCGAGCACGCAAAAGCGCCATTCTATAAACTGAATTATTGGGATCCTGAAGCAAAGCCCTCTCATAATACTCTATAGCTTGATCCCAATTCTTAGCCATTTCCGCTTTAGTTCCGCTTATATAACTCTGACTAAACATAGCGCATCCCCATAAAATCATTAGAGACAAAGTTAATAAGATAGTTTTTTTCATCACTCTACTCCCTCTAATTTAATGACAATTTTATCTGCTCCCGGGCCTTTAAGAGTCACTTCGTTTAATGTTATGTCGATAATCTCACTTCCTTCAGGGAGAAAACTTCCTTTCTCTACAACCAGAGCTTCACCACGATAGAAGATCAAAGCAACCTTCTTCTCACTAGAAGCAATGCATCCCAAATATCTAAATTCTAAAGCTCCCCGCTTCTCAGGGTTAATTCCCTCACTCTGAATAAAATTTTCTCCTCCCTCGATATCTAAAATTCCTCCTGATTTTTCGATGCTGGAAGATAATGTGTTTTTTAAACTATTGACTCCTTTGGCTCTTGTCTCAATAAAAATATTTCTTAGTGGGACACTGAGATCTCTCGCTCTATTTTTCAATAAATCCAAACGAATAAGCCTTTGAGATTCGCTCTCGTTTGTGGACTTTCCCTCTTTTCCATATAAAATCAAACCTGTCAATAAAAACACAATGACTGGGAAAACAGCCCAAAACTCGATTGTCTTTCTATTCTTCATGATAAACCGCTAGAGAAAGGCCTAATCTTATTTTCCCTGTCTCTCTTTCAATATCCTCAAAAGTAATTTTTTCTACATATAAAAGTTTTTCTAACATTTCTATTTTATATAAAAATTTTTTTATCAATCCATACGTTCCCGTCATACTAAAGGATATCAATGCTTTTTGAATAATCCCCTCTTTATTTCCCGCATAATCATACTTGATATCCCCCACCTGAATTCCTGTTTCTCTAAACAATTTGTTGAGATCCCTTCTTATTTGGTGAATGCTTTGTTTGCCCCGATAAAAATATTTTTTACTTAAATATTCAATATCCCTACAAGCAACAATCCACCTCATGTATTCTTTCTTCCTCTCGGTCAATGAGTCTTCTGCACGAATAAGTTCTGCCTTTTTAGAAGAAAGAATTTCATTAGAGCGAGAATAAGTTTTTATCTGATTTCTAACTCCAAAAAAATAAAACAAAACCATAAAAAATAAAACCAATCCCACTGATAAGATTATCCTGCGTTCTTTCCTATTTAAAAGATGAATGAGTTTGATCATAATTCAGTGATATCTCCCAAACAAAATAATCTTTTTCGTCTCTTCCTTCTCTTAAAAGCTTATAATTATTGAAATTCATGGCATATAAATTGTTAACAAACCTAAAAAAAGGCTCCAATCCAACTGAAGCAACCTTAAGACTGATTTCTGATGCAGAATCTCCTGCCTTCACAGGAGAGATAGAAACAATATAACAAGCATCTGGAAGAGATTGTTCCAAAGCTGTCAACAGTTCTGTCCACGAAAAACTTTTTTGAAAAATAAAGTGATTGAAAGATTCGACTTTGGGAAGATTTTTTTCAGATAAATCATGAATCTGATTAAGATATCTCTGGTCTTCCCTTTTTATATAATCCACTTCATTTTGAACCCTGACGAGTACAGCCTTCATATTCTGATTTTTTGTCTTATATTGATAAAAAGTGATGATGCTTATAAAAAACAGCAAAACAGATAAACCACCCAAAAAGAAAAAAAGCGTGTGAAATAATCTTTTATTGCGTAAAGGATCCTCAGCAAGATTGAGATTGAGTAGGGATCTACTTTTCATAATAATATTCCCATGATAGGCATTAATTTCTCATCCACTTTTGAACTCAAATCCAGATCGAGACAGGAACCTATGGGACTAAAACGAAAATTGAATCTTTTATCGGCACTATCTAAAAATTCATGGGAATCATCTATTCCACTTCTAATCCAGAATCGCATTTCTTTTTTCCCCTCTCCCTCCTCAATAAAATTCAATGTATTCTCAACTTCTTGAAAAACATCTTCGACTTTATCCTGAATACCGCCAGCTCCGCTGTCTCCAAAATTAAAATTCTTCTGTCTATAAAGAATAAATTCAAAATCCTTAAACACTGACAAAGAAAATGAATCCTGTTCCACATTTAATAGAAAACAATTTTTTCTCGATCCATCATCCAACAAATTCATCAACCCAACAGATGGAGGGACAATGGTTCTTACATTAAATCCAAATTGACGAAAAAATTCTTCATATTCCTTAATGATATAGATTCTTGCTAAAATGGCGATCACTCTCATTTTTGAATCTTTCGATATTAAATCATATGAGATCTTTGCATCTTCAGGAAGAAAAGGCATTTTCTTTTTTATTCTAAAACGAATAATTTGTTCCATCTCATGAGGAGATCCTGGAAGAGAATCAAAAGAAAAAGTAAATGTCTTTTGAGACATCTCCGGAAAGACCAAAGCTATATCTTTACACTCTACCTTCAATTTAGAAACAGCCTTCAAGAATTCTTCACTTAAAACCTCTTTCCCAATGATGTTTCTTTCATTTAAAGAAGGCTGAACAACATTTCTGGGTAGAGTCCGGATATAAGTGTTCATAATACCTTTCTCTTTTGGTGAAAAATGAATCCCGCAAATATAATGAGACGAAATATAAAAACCCGTAAAAAGCTTGGGCTGATTTGAAAAAAATTTAATAATTCTCTCCCCTAACTGATTCATTTTATTCCTACTGAAACAATCACTCCACAAAAGTGACTTTATTAAGTTCCCTTAAACTGGTCATTCCTTTGAGGACTTTTCCCATTCCCGCTTGTCTTAAAAAGATCATACCTTCTTCTTTAGCCCTTTTTCTGACTTCTGATAAAGGCTTTTTATCCAGAATCATCTCCCTTATCTCATCAGAAAGTTCAAGAAACTCGGCAATGGCGGTTCGTCCTTTATATCCGGTAAAATGACACTCCTCGCAACCCACTGGTTTATAAAAGACATGATCCTTATATCTATCAGGATCAAGGCCTGATTCTATGAACTGATTTTGACTGATCTGCTCCTTCTGCTTACAATGGGGGCAAAGAACTCTCACCAAGCGCTGGGCTAAAACACCATTCAAAGCAGAAATAAAACTGTATGGATCAACTTTCATATGGAGGAAGCGCCCAATGACATCAAAGACATTATTGGCATGAACCGTCGTGAAAACCAAATGACCAGTCAGTGCAGATTGAATGGCTATCTGTGCCGTTTCAGGGTCACGGATCTCTCCTACCATGATTTTATCTGGATCATGCCTTAAAATGGAACGAAGACCTCGGGCAAAAGTCAGTCCCTTTTTTTCATTGACCGGGATCTGGGTTATCCCTTCTATTTGATATTCAACTGGATCCTCAATGGTTACAATCTTATCTTCAGGAGATTTGATTTCTGTAAGTGCGGCATAAAGAGTGGTGGTCTTTCCACTCCCCGTTGGCCCTGTCACCAGAAGCATCCCGTAGGGTTTAATGATATACCTTCTTAAGGTATTAATAATTTCATCTGAAAAACCCAGCATATCCAGCCGTAATTCAGAAATGGCGTCTGTTATCATCTCTTTATCAAGAATTCGGATAACTGCATCTTCTCCATAGATACTTGGCATTATGGAAACCCTGAAATCAATACTTTTATCCTTGACTCTAAGCCTGAATTTGCCGTCCTGTGGAACACGGCGTTCTGCGATATCCAAATCTGACATCACTTTAATCCGGGATATGATGGGTGACTGGAACTTTTTATCAATATGTTCTACAGCCTCACTAAGAACTCCATCAATCCGATATTTGATGATCAAATCATCTTCTTTAGATTCGATGTGGACATCACTGGCTCTTCTCTGGACCGCAGTGAAAATAATTGAATCCACCAATTTAATGATGGATCCATCTTGATCAGCCAGTTTTTCAGCTGAAATAGACTCCTCGTCTGTTTGTTCATCTCTCTCAATGATTTGCACCACATAACCTTCTGTGGCATCCTTAAGAACCTGCAGAGCCGCTTCGCTCTTCCTCAGCGCTTCCATGATCCCTCTTTCTGTGGTAACAAATACTTTAACTTTTTTACCCAAAAATGACTCAATAGAATCGATAATGGAAATATCTGACGGATCGCTCATTGCAACTTTAACAATATTTCCATTCTCCTCTAAAGGAATAAATTTGGATCGATACAGAAAGTCTACGGGAAAAGACTGAACTAAATTTCTGTTTATGGGAATATGGGAAAGATCAATAAAAGGAACCTTAAATTTATCAGCCAATTTTTTAGCCTGAAGCTCTTCTTTCTGAAGTAATTTTTCCCTTTTTTTTATTTTGTCGTTTTCCATTATCCAGTGACTCTTATAATATTAAATATCGGCAGGTAGACTGATAAAAGCATACCGGCCACTACTAGACCCATTAACACTATTATAATAGGTTCAATCAAAGAAACAAATCGATCAATTTTAGCTTGAACCCTTTGACCGTAGACATCGGCAATATCAGAAAGCATTCCTTCTAAGTTGGCGGAAGTCTCTCCGACTTTTATCATATCCAGCGCCAAAGATGAAAAACTTTCGCTTTTTTCCAGGGCAGTAGAAACATTTTCTCCGTCTTTTATATGAGCTTGAAGGTGCTTCATCCGGTTAAAAATAAATTTATTAGGAACTGCCCGACGAGCAATCTCAATGGAAGACAATAATGAAATTCCCCCGCTTAAAAGCAACCCTAGAGTGCGACAGAAAAGAGAAACTGAGGATTCTCTCATAATGACTCCCCCATAAGGCAATTTCAGCTTCCATTTATCAATCCCGATGAGAAATTTTTCTTTCTTTTTCATCTGGAAATAAATAAGGGTGAACACAATAACTAAAATTAAAATCAAGGGAAAGAATCTCTGCAGGGCCATGGAAAAAGATATTAAAGCTCGAGTGATCAGGGGAAGATTCGCTCCAAAACCAGAATAAAAATCAGAAAATCTCGGTATGATAAAATGAATAAGCAGCAAAATAAGGGCAAAAGAAAAGACAATCAGCAGAGTCGGATACATCAGCGCTGTTTTTATCCTGTCTTTGGCCTGGGAGATGGTATTCTTATAATCAATATAACGACTGATGGTCTCCGTTAAATTCCCCCCTCTTTCACCAGCCATAATCGATGCAACATAGACCGTAGGAAAAATATGGCTGTGTTCTGAAAAAGCTTCGGAAAGAGAGCTGCCGCTTCTCACCTTATCTTCCACTCTCATTAAAACTTCTCTCAGCTTGACATCTTTTATGCGGCCGAGGATGACCTCAATACATTTCAGAACAGGATAACCCGCACGCAGGAGAGCCACCAGCTCCTGGTTAAACAGGATAAAATCTTTATCTTTGACCTTTCCTTTATGGAGGGAAATAGGAATCCTCATTCTTTTCCAGTCTCGTTTTATAGAGAGAATACAGAAACCTTTATCTCTAAAATGTCTCAGGCAGACTTCAGAGTTGGGAGCAAGAAAGCTTCTTGAAAAAACTTCCCCATTTTCAGTGGCTAATCTGCAGTTATAATAAGGCATGTTGTGTCATCAAGCTTGTCATTAATAAGTCTAGATGAATCAAATATTAAATAATCTTCCCGCTTTTGTCAACGCACGGAGGATTTGCGTAAAGCAAAAATAAGAATTTAGAGACTGCTAGATATATTGACAAAAACCCAACAAATCTTTATTTTTAAGATAATGAATAAAAAGCTTTTATCAAATATTATCCTTTTTTTTCTTTTGGGGTCCTTTATTTTCTTATATAAAGTGAATCTCTCCTTTCCATCATCTATAAACAGTGATCCTATGTTTAAATTCTCCTATCAGACAGTCCAACAACAGGAGAAAGAAACTGATTATATGACAACCCTGCTCGAAAGAAGCCCCAAGCCCCTGGGGCTTAAAGAGAATCCTGTCCTCAGAAGGTACCTCTCTCAACCTCTTATAAGTTGGGCCATAAGAGCTGAAAAAGGTCACATTCTGCATTAAATTTTTTTTATTATGATGATTCAATTCTTGAGTTCCCAAGCTGAGTTTGAAAAATTCGTGATCACAAATGAATAAAAAATTATATCTGGCACTAACTCCGGTATTCATACTCTTAGTATTTGGCTCCGTTAATATATATAAAAAACTTGTGTGGGAAGAACCTACGGATGGAGTAACCTGGGAAGAAACGGCCCAAGGACTTAAAGCTTTGAAAGTAGGAGAAAACAGCCCTGCTTATCTAGTAGGAATTGATAAAGGAGATATCCTTTATTCTATAAATGACGTACCTATAAGAAGCAGTATTGACCTGTCTAAACAACTCTGGAAGGCAAAAAATCTCAATCAAAAAGTAATTTATGAAGTGATTCATAAAGGTGACCAGATATTTCCATCTTTTTATCTCACCACCCAAGGAACAAGTCTGATCTATTTTTACCTCGCTCTCATCGGGCTGACCACTGTTGTTATAGGACTCATTGTGCTTTTCAATGCAGGGGGAAAGTTCAATCTTCCTTATATTTTCTTTTTCTTGATCTCCCTTACCTTTTCCTGCTTCCATATTTTTTCACCCACCGGGCATCTTGACACGCTTGACAATCTATTCTACTGGATCGACAAAATCGCCTTTGTGATCTTCCCTCCACTGTTATTCCATTTTTTTCTTATCTTCCCTAAAAGAAAAAAATTTTCAAAAAAAATAATCTCTTCAGGAGCTATCCTCTATCTTCCGGGAGCAGTCCTTCTTCTGACTAGGGTCTTCATTCATCTTCCTAATTTTTTGAAATTTTCGGAATCCTTTATAAGCCGATATTATGAAACTTCGGAAAAACTCGATCTCTTCCATTTCACTGTTTTTACTTTAACTGCTTTAGGAATCATCATTCGTGACTCTTATAAATTCAATGATTTTATTATAAAAAAACAGCTCAAATGGATTGCCTATGGGCTGGGATTGGGAATCATACCTTTTTCAATTCTGTACTCCATTCCTTTTATATTAGGAGAAGTCCCTTCAAAAATCGCAGAACTAACCGTGATACTCCAGGCTCTTATCCCCCTTACATTTGCCTATTCAATCTCGAGATACAAACTGATGGACTTAGAGGTCATTCTAAAAAAAGCACTCACTTTAATAAGTTCTTATGTGGCCATAGCCATCCTCTATTTTGTGGTGAGCTCTCAAACCAAAATATTTTCCGAAAACAGGCTCACTGCTCTTACATTAGGGGTCCTAGCCATCATCCTGGGAGCAACCTTGTTCACTCCCTTGAAAAAACTAATCCAATCCCTACTAGATAGAATTATTTATAAAAGGAGTTATGAGTACCGAAAAACTCTTCTTTCCATAAGCCAAGAACTCAGCCGAGAGAAAGACCTTCAAAAACTATCAAAATCCCTTCTGGAACTGATCTCCAACGCGTTATCTCTTACCTCAATCGCACTCTTACTTCCTACCAAAAATAACGAAAATACTTTTTATGTACAGAATAGTAAAGGGAGTTCTCTTCACCGCCAAGAAAACATTGATTTCAATAACAACCTGCTCAAAAAAATAAAGCAGCTGGATTTTGTTTCGCTCTATTCACTCTCAGAAGAAAAAAAATCAATGGATCAAAATAACGGATTCCCAACCCTGGGTTTCTTCCATCTTCTCCCTCTCAAAGTCGAGGAGAAATTGATTGGCTGCCTTACAATGGGGAAAAAAATCGATAACACCTTTCTAAACTCAGAAGACTGGGAGCTTCTGAGAACTATATCCTCCCCTATGGCCTTAGCTCTGGAAAATGCTACCTTATATGACCAAGCTAGAGAGAGAGCCTTGGAACTGGGACATCTTAAAGATTATAGCGAAAACATCATTGAGAGCCTTACTGTTGGAGTGGTCGTTATGGATCAAAAGGGGAGAATAATCGGCTGGAATCGAGTGATGGAGGAAACATTCTCTCAAAAGAAAGAAAATGTGCAGGGGAAAAAACTGATCCAGATATTGGGAGAAAAAAATTATTCCTCACTATTCCCATCAGATACTCAAAAAGGGTTCCGTCTTCTGAGTGAAATAACTCTTGAACTACCTTACGGAAAAAAGAAGATTTTTGATATTGCCAAAACCCCTCTTCTTGACAATAAAATGAACCCTTATGGAACCATACTCGTTTTCGATGATACCACCGAGAAAATCTCACTTCAACATCAGCTGCTGACTTCAGAAAAACTGGCTTCCTTAGGCCTTCTTTCTGCCGGAGTCGCCCACGAGATAAATACACCTTTAACAGGCATATCGAGTTATGTCCAAATCCTCCAAAAGAAACTAAATGACACCCCTCATTCTCAAATTCTAAAAAAAATAGAAAGCCAAGCTGACAGGGTGGGGAAAATTGTTAATAATCTCCTTAATCTGGCTCGCAATCCATCAAAATCCACTCGACAACAAATCAATCTTAAAGAAAGCCTGCTCTCTATAATCTCCTTAATTGATTACAAATTAAAAAATATGAATATCATTTTAGAGTTAGACCTTAAAGAAGTGGAACCCATCTGGGCCCAAGAAGAAGGACTCCAGCAAGTCTTTATCAACATCATCCTCAACGCACTTGACGCCATGCCAGATGGGGGAAAGCTTAAAATAAGTCTCTTTCAAAAAGACGGATATAATGCTGTTAAAATCAAGGATACAGGAGTCGGAATTAAAGAACAGAATATCCCTAATATCTTTGATCCATTCTTCACCACAAAAGGATTCGGAAAAGGGACAGGGCTTGGACTGTCTATAAGCTATGCCATCATAAAAGAGCATGAAGGGCATATAGAGGTTGAGAGTCATGTGGGATCAGGGACCACCTTTACAATTTTGATTCCCTTCAAACAGAAAAAAAAAGGAAAGGATAAACCTTTATCTTTATAAAAATGTCTAAAAAAGAAACGATCCATATTATTGATGATGAAAAAATAATCCATGAAGTCCTGGAAGACCTTTTAAGCTCTGAAGGATATCAATGCGAGTTGTCTTCTAGCGGTCAAGAAGCATTGAAAAAACAGAAATCAGAGTCATTTGACTTGGTTCTACTAGACCTCCTGATGCCTGGAATGGACGGAATGGAAGTGCTTCAAAAAATCAAAAAAATAGACCCTAATGCAGTCATTATTATCATCACGGCCTATGCTTCAGTTGAATCTGCCATTTCTGCCATGAAAAAAGGAGCTTTTGACTACATTCAAAAACCATTTCAACACGACGAACTTCTTCTTTCTGTAAAAAGAGCAATCCAACACAAAAAGCTTCAAGAGGAAAACATTCAATTAAAAGATGAACTAAGGAGAAAATTCAGTTTTGAAAACATCATAGGAAAAAGTAAAAAAATGCAGGATGTTTTCTCAGTTATAAAGGCTTCAGCTCCCACCCGCAGCACAATACTCATTCAAGGAGAAAGCGGGACAGGAAAAGAGCTGGTGGCTAGAGCTATTCATCAAAACTCCAATCGTTCTGATTTCCGTTTTATCACAGTCAACAGTGGCTCACTCCCTCCTGAACTTCTGGAGAGCCACCTATTCGGACATGTCAAAGGAGCTTTTACAGGAGCCGTCAGTAATAAAAAGGGATTATTTGAGGAAGCTGATAAAGGGAGTATATTTTTTGACGAAATATCGACTCTGAACATGGAGACACAAGCAAAATTACTGAGAGTCATGCAGGAAAGAGAATTCATGAAACTGGGAGGAACAAAAGTCATAAAAGTAAACACAAGGGTCATTGCCGCTACAAATACAGATCTTGAAGAGCTCATTGAAAAAACCCAATTCAGAAAGGATCTATTCTATCGTCTTAATGTCATCAAAATAGAGCTCCCACCTCTCAGAGAGAGAAAAGAAGACATCCCTCTTTTAGTCAAACACTTTCTGGAAATATACAGCAGAGAAAACAACAAAAAGGATCTAAAAGTGACAGAAGATATCATGGAACTTCTTGAAAACTACTCCTGGCCAGGAAATGTTAGAGAACTTGAAAATTTTATAGAGAGAACAGTTGTATTAACCCGTTCTAAAATAATAGGAAGAGATAAAATTCCCTCTTTTCTTCTTAATTCAACAAAAAGTGAACAAAATGACTTATTGGTATCAAGCCCTAATTTGAATCTTAAAGAAAGAATTAGGATCTTTCAAAAAAGAGCTATCAATGATGCTTTAAATAAATCAAACGGCATCCAAAAAAAAGCAGCGGATCTGCTGGGAATTAAACCCACCACATTGAATGAAATGATCAAGCGTCTCAATATAGAAACGAATAATGACCGAGAATGACCTTCAGACATCCTTTGATTCCAGAGTCAAAACGTCATCACTCTTGATTATTTTTTAAGATTTATTTATAGAGAATCTGCCAGGAACAGCATCATCAGGATTGATCTTTATTTTTTTGGGTCTATGTGTCAACTTAAACTCAAAACCGGCGACTTTCTTGTCTATCCATACTTTTTCTCTTATTTTATTTCCATCCTCTTTCCACTCCAGCCATAAAGGAAACATAAAAAACCTTTCATCTTGGCAAACTCTTAGTCTTAATATAAATTTAGAATCGTTTTTTTCTAGGGAATAAAATATTCTGGCTTCAGGTAAATGATAAGAATGAAACCAGTTTTTGAAAAAAGGACCTAAATCATTCTCTTCGAGTTCATTGAATATCTTAATAAATGAATGAGTATCGGCAGCACAATATTTATTATGTGAAAAAAACCTCTGCATGCCTAGAAAGAACATGTCATTTCCAAGAAAATCCCGAAGCATATTCAAAACAAGAGCGGTTTTATTGTAAATTATGGATTGAAAGGCTTCAAAATTAAGATGACTGATTCGGGAACCCATTGTGATTGCACCCCATTTTGTATTTTTTCGGGTCAATTTGGAAAACTTTTTCAACATCTCACTGAAAGCATCCTGACCATATTTTTCCTTTAAATAAAAAGAAGCTGAAAACTGAGCCAATCCTTCACTGATCCATAGGTCACGATAAGAATTCCAAGAAACCCCATGTCCCCACCACTGATGAGCGATTTCATGGGCAAGAAAATATTCATGCCAGTTAGAAAGATCAACCGGACTGCTTGCCATGCGGCGGTAATGAACACGGTCCATTGGTGGAAGATCCGTAATAATCACGAATCCGGGGGGGCTGTGCCCCCACTTGCTCTTCCCGACTTGTCTTACTATACTCAGTTTATCAAAAGGATAAGGGCCAAATCGTTTCTGGTAAAAATCAACAATATCCCTGACAGTTCTAAATAAATCCCCATCATAATCCCCTACCTTGGGAGTTGTATAGTAATCAATGCAAATGGGTTCTTGAATTTCCCCTTCTTTTGACAGCTTTCCCACTATAAATGCCAGATATTTAATTTGATCCTTGACCTCAAAAATATTTAATGAATAATCTTCCTTATCAATCACCTCTACGTTTTCTTCAGACGCCTTTCTTTGGTCACTCACGAGCTTGCCGTTAGAAACGGCCGAATATCCAGGAGGAAGCTTTAACTTTAATTGAGCTGTAAAATAATCCTCTCTGGGCGGAGCGGGATACCAGTACGAAGAACGGCTGTAAAAATAAGACTTATCCATTGTTTCTAAAAACTCTATTTCTGCTGTCCTCTGTAGAGCTTCTGCCCCCTCATGCCCCTCTTTGAGTGGAGACAATTTTCCGCTGTAATATATGTCTATCTCACCCAATTTCCCTCTAGGAAGGCGGTCAAGAAGATAAACATAAACCGTCTTCCTAAAGTCATCTTGTGAGAAATACAAGCTATTTTGATTTTTGTCTATGACTCTCAAAATCTTTAATTGTGGATTTAGCTTCAATTGGACACTGTTTAAATTCCCTACATTGGATTCAAAAGTAATTCTAGCTTTCCCAGAAAAATAACTTCTCTCTGGTTCATAACTCAAATCCAAACGATAATCTTTTATGTCAACCTTTTGCCCGAATGAAATAAACATTCTCTTTCCTTCCTCCTCCAAGGGAGGTGAATAAAGGCAAACAATTTTCTCCTTTTTCCATTGATACAGATTTATCTCTTCAAATGCAAAAGGAGAAAAAATATAAATCATCTCTCCAATTTCTTTTATCTTAAACTCAAATGCGGCTTCCTCCCCTTTAGGTAAAATAGAAAAAAAGTCATGGGTCAGTGAACTCTTAACTGTAAAAGATCTGGGATAACTTTTTTTAAAAATGGCTTGAGCAAGATTATATTCAGCCATGTCAATAGGTTTTCCTCCTAATTCTTCTTTGGCTATTTTTATATTATTTTTAAAGAAAGTAGGACTGAACCTGAGATAAATGGACTCAATTCGGCTCTTTAATGATTTTTTATGATACATCATTTCCAAATGATGTTGTTCTTGAGAAAGGGAGGGAGTGAATTTAATTTCCCCATGACCAATAACAATCAAAGCTGTTTCTAAATCTGGAACGTTATCATAAAAAACAATAGAATTTTTAAAAGAGATCGAAATATCTTTGTGCTTGACTTCTACTTTTTTGACTCTCTCCCGCCGTTCGCAGGGAATCTTCAGTTTATAAAGAGTTTGAGCTTGCCCAATAGTATCCTTATTTAAAATCTTCCAATCCCCATTGACTTTCATAACATCAAGAAGCCATGTATCCAATATAACAGAATATGAATTTTGAAATATGAGTGTTAAATAAACTCTTGACTGATATAAATTCTGTTCATTGATAGAAATACTCTCTACCGAAACAGAATTCATAGAGAATTCTCTAAAAAAAATTTTGAATTTTTCTCCTTCAATATTTCTGAGATCTGATGAGAATGCCTCTCTATAGCTCTCAAGATTCCTATTTTCAACGGACTTTTTGAAATCATCAATAAAATTTTTTGCCTCATATGAAATGACTGAATCTTGACCAAGGGCAGCAAATGGCCCAATTTGTAAACCTAAAAAGATAAAAACAAGAGTCAATAATCTTTTCATCAACTCCATTATAGCAGAAAAAAAATTCTTTGCTTCCCTAACCTGGATTATTCACGAGTCAAAGCTGCTTTGAGCCGAAGTAAAAAAATGGCGATTATAATTAAAAATACAAACAGGAAAAATTTTTAAGTCAATGTTCTTGAAAAAACTTGAACATCGCTGAAAATAAATTGATAATGAAGACAAAGATATTTTTTTTATGAGTAGTTCAGGTTAACAAGGAGGGATAAATGTTGATTAGAAACCAGCAAACTAAAAATTATGGTTATCAAAACCAACAGGAAGTTCTTGATACCGTATTAAACCCAGAAAATAGGATCGAATTTGTCAGGATCATATTTCCCGACATCCTGGGTCGGCATATGGACTTTACCATTCCAAGTTATGAGCTTAAATCCTCCTTTGAACAAGGCAAAGGATTTGACGGTTCTTCTATTGAAGGCTTTGTTAGAATTGAAGAGAGCGACCTTATCATCAAACCTGATGCCTCCACGTTTAGAATTCTTCCATGGGACTACCTAGGATTTTCAGAAAACATAAAATGGAGAGAAGCCGTTATGTTTGGAGATATTCTGAAGCCCGATGGAGAACATTATCAGGGAGATCCAAGATATGTTCTTAAAAAAGTCATAAAAAAAGCCAGTCAAGAATTCAAAATAGATGAAATCAAAATGGGTCCTGAATTCGAATTCTTTATATTCCCTGATAAAAAAAAGGCACTTCCTTTAGACGAGGGGGGATACTTTTTTGGAGGCTTGCACGGTGAAATCAGAAAAGAAATTCAAATCCTATTAAAAAAAATGGGTATCAATTCAGAGTACGACCACCATGAAGTCGCCAACGGTCAGCATGAAATAGACCTGAAATACCTCAACGCCCTTGAAATGGCTGATGTGGGCATGCTTTTCCGCTATACAGTCAAAAAAGTAGCCCGGATGCATAACCTTTACGCCACATTCATGCCCAAACCTCTGAATGGACAAAACGGCAATGGGATGCACGTACACCAATCGCTCTGGCGAAAAGGACAGAATATTTTCTTTGATACCGAAGACAACTTTCATCTATCTGACATGGCAAAACATTATATGGCTGGATTGATGAAAAATGCACAGGATTTCTCCCCGGTTCTTTGTCAGTGGGTCAATTCATACAAAAGACTTATTGCGGGTTATGAAGCTCCGGTTTATATTGCATGGGGACAAAAAAACAGATCAGCCTACATCAGAGTTCCTGAATATCAACCCGGAAGAAAAGAATCAACCCGTATCGAACTAAGATCTCCTGATCCAGCATGCAATCTATATCTCTGTTTTGCGGCCATGATCACAGCAGGGCTCAATGGAATCCAGAATAAAAATATATTACCCAATCCCATAGAAGAAAATATCTTCAATATGAGCCAAAACCGACAAAAAAAATTCCATATTAAAACTCTTCCTTCGAATCTAAGCAACGCTCTCAATAAAATGAAAAAAAACAGACTTCTTAAGGAGTTATTTGGAGAACACTTGTTTCAAAAATTCATCCAAAATAAAAAATATGAAATCGAGGAGTACAACAAATTAGTGACTAAAGAATTTGATAAACAGGTCTCTCAATACGAAATAGAAAGATATCTACCCATCCTCTAAAAAATATATATATTCATATAGATCATTCACGAGCCAAGTTTGAAATCTTCATGAAATTCAGTTGTGGCTGAAGCGACCTTAAAAAAATAAGGTGAATGGTCAATTGGTAAAAGCTATTGAAAAATTTTGCATCCCGCTGAAAACGAAATAATATTGGACACATCGCCATTATTTTATGAATAATCCATGGGTAAGCTTTACGGAGAACCTTAGTTATGCTATAAATTGTCTCTAAACCAATGGATATATTTTCTATCATTATAAGCGTGTTTGTGATTCTTTTTGCCATCACCATCCATGAAGCAGCTCATGGATGGGCTGCCTACAAACTCGGAGATCCTACCGCTCATATTATGGGAAGAATTACTTTAAATCCTGTGCCTCATATCGATCCCATAGGAACTGTTCTTATGCCGGCTATCCTCATCATCATGGGGGCCCCTCCGTTCGGCTGGGCGAAGCCAGTTCCTGTCAACCCTGTGAATTTAAGAAACCCTAAACGGGATAACATGCTCATATCTGCAGCAGGACCTGCTGCAAATTTTTTAGCCGCTTTTATTTCTCTAACTGCCTTGATTTTTTTAAAAAAAATAAATCCGAATATTTTTTTTTCCAGAGGAGGCCTTCGAAGCGGCTTTCATCCTATAGAAGGACTGGCTGTCATTTTATTTTATGCTGTTTTCTTGAATGTTCTTCTCGCCGTTTTCAATCTCATTCCGATTCCTCCTTTGGACGGAAGCGGAATAGTCACAGGTTTTCTCTCAGACGAGGCCAGTCAAACCTATGATAAAATCCGTCCTTTCGGCTTTATAATTATCCTTGGTTTAATATATTTGGGATTACTTGATATCATAATAAGGCCAATATACAGAATTCTAGAAAAAATCATCCTATAAAAAATGAAAAAAAAGAAAATTGTTCTCAGCGGCATGAGACCTACAGGACCTCTTCATCTGGGTCATCTTGCCGGCGCTCTCCGCAACTGGTTAAAACTTCAGGAAGAATATCAGTGTTATTATTCTATAGTTACCTGGCATGCCCTCAGTTCTGAATATCATAATTCAAAAGACATCAGAAAAAACACTTTTGAAGTGGCTGCAGACTGGCTGAGCATAGGATTGGATCCCCAAAAAAGCACTCTTTTTATCCAATCAGAGGTCAAAGAACATGCCGAACTCCATCTTCTTCTTTCTATGATCATCCCTCTTCCCTGGGTTCAACGTGTGCCTACCTTTAAAGAAATGCAGAGAGAGCTTCAAGAAAAGGATTTGAATACCTACGGATTTTTAGGTTATCCTGTTCTACAAACAGCTGATATCCTTATCTACAAAGCCAATGTGGTCCCGGTAGGAGAAGACCAGGCCTACCACTTGGAGCTGGCAAGAGAAATTGCACGCCGTTTTAACCGATTATTTGGAAAAGTTTTCCCAGAACCCCAGATCATGTTAACAGAAGTTCCTAAACTAGCAGGAACAGATGGACGTAAAATGAGCAAATCCTTTCATAATTCCATCAACCTCAAAGACAGTCCAGTAGAAATTAAAAAAAAGATATCCACTATGATGACAGATACAAAAAGAAAAAGAAGAAAAGACCCTGGAAATCCTGATGACTGCCCTGTTTTTACCCTCCACAAAGCATTTGTACCCAAACAAAAAAGGGAGGAAATCATCCACGGATGCCAAACGGCATCAATAGGCTGCCTGGAATGCAAACAAGTCATTATTGATACTCTCATCAAAAAGCTGGCTTCTTTTCGAGAAAAAAGAAAAATTTATGAAGAAAAACCTGATCTGATATGGGAAATCCTTGAACAGGGAAATAAAAAAGCTAGAGAAAAAGCGAGATCCACGATGGAAGAAGTAAGGGAAAAGATTGGATTCTGAACATAAGAAGCACTAAAATGGAGACCTCTCAAGACTATCAAATCAATTTAGAAGTTTTTCAAGGCCCTCTCGATCTTCTTCTTTTCCTTATAAAAAAAAAGAAAATAGATATTCATGATATTCCGATTGCCTCTATTACTAAAGAATATCTTCAATATCTGAACAATAAAAAAAATATAAACCTTGAAAGAGAATCTGAATTTCTTCTTATGGCAGCGCTTCTCATCCATATTAAATCACGCCTGCTGCTCCCCCAAGAAACCTTGGAAGAAGAACCGGATCCCCGAGAAATTCTTGTCGAAAGATTATTGGATTATAAAAATATAAAAGCAGCCTGTGAAATCTTAAGAGAAAAAGAAGAAAAACAAACTAAAAAATGGAAAAGGAGCGCTCTCCCAAAATCAGTCCCCTTCAAAGAATTTGACTTTATGGAAGTTTCTCTATTTGACGTAGCCGAAGTTTTTTTTAACTTAATGAAAAAACAACAAAAAAGTCACATAAAAGTCATCACGGGCAAAGAATTCTCAGTGAAAGAAAAAAAACGGGAAATCATCAATCATTTAAAAAAAAATGTTTATCTTGATTTTGCAACCTACTTTAACAATCAGAAAACGATTGAAGAAGCTATGGTATCCTTCTTTTGTCTTTTAGAGCTGATAAGCGAAAAAATTGTTTTTGCAGTCCAGGAAAAACTCTTTTATACCATAAAAGTTTGGTTAAGAAATGAAGTGGATTCATGAAAGAAAATTTAAAAAATATTATTGAAGCTCTCATTTTTATTTCTATAGACCCTTTAACTTTGGATAAAATTAAAGATATTCTCAAAGAATTTCCTGAAAGAGAAATTGAAGAGGCTGTTGATGAGCTCATCAAAAATGACGCAGATAACCAAAGAGGCATCAGTATCATAAAAATCTCTGGAGGTTATCTCTTCGCAACAAAAAAACAATATGACGAATACATAAAAAGGCTCTTAAAAGATGAAAAAAAACAGAAGCTTTCAAGAGAATCCCTCGAAACTCTCTCTTCTATAGCTTATCACCAGCCCACCACTCTGGCAGAAATTTCAGCAATACGCGGAGTCGATGCCTCTCATTGTCTCAAAACACTCCTCGAAAAAAAGCTTATTAAAATCGTAGGAAGAAAAAAAAGCCCTGGGAAACCACTGATATATCGTACCACAAAAAACTTCCTTACTCATTTTGGGCTCAACAGTATTGAAGATCTTCCCAGTAAAGAAGAAATCGAAAAAATACTAGAGGAGAAAAACGAAGAAGACTGAAATATCAGTGAACCCTAAACAACAATTCTGAAACAGCCATTATGTTTTAAATGAATAAAATCTGCCTAAGTCAATATTTCACCACTATTTAGCATTGACAAAAGCATGTTTCTCATATAGTATATCCACCTCATTAAACTGGATTTTTCAAAAGAAAATAGCGATTAAAATGGAAATAGAAATAGCAAAAAGTTCAGGCTTATGTTATGGAGTCAAGCGTGCTCTCCAAATAGCAAAAAAGACACGGCGACTCAGCTCTGGTAAAGTCTATACCTTAGGACAATTAATACACAATCCCCAGGTCATTGCAGACTTAAAAAAAAGAGGAATCTTTCCCATAGAAAATCCTGATGAAATCAATGAAGGAACCGTGATTATACGGAGTCACGGCGCTTCTCCTAAAGTCTATGATTTATTGAATCAAAAAAATATTAAAATCGTAGATGCCACATGCCCCATTGTGAAGAACATACAAAAGCTGGTCTCCAAATTAGCTGAAAAAGAAAGTGAAATCATTATCATTGGAAACAGAAAACATCCTGAAACCATAGGGCTTAATGGATACAGCTTAGGCAAGGGAACTATCATTGAAAGTGCGGTGGAAGCCAAAAATCTCCCCCAAAAATCAAGGAGGGCCGTGATCAGCCAATCTACTCAGGACTTCAAAACATTTAAAGAAATCATCGACAGCCTTATGATTGTGACAGAAGAATTAAGAATCCACAATACCATATGTAAGTACACAAAAATCCGGCAGGATGATACATCAAAATTGGCTTCCCGTGTTGACGCCTTGTTTGTCATAGGAGGCAAAAACAGCTCCAATACAAACAAACTTTATCAAATTTCAAAAAAAATACTGGAAAACACTTATTTTATTGAGAAGGCCAACCAGATTACACCAGAGATGATAAAGGGAGCAAACAAAATAGGTCTTTCAGGAGGCGCTTCTACACCTCCCGAAGTTATTCACGAAGTGTCAAGAAAAATCAAATCAAAATTCAAACATCAGTATCACAGGGAGAAAATAGTCCAATGTCAGAGTTAACAAAAAACAAAAACAGCATTTCACCCAAAGATTATGAAGAACTGCTTGATAAATACAAATTCAAAGCCGCTGAGCTAATACCAGGACAGCTTATCAAAGGAAAAGTCCTCAAAGTAACATCCTCTTTCATCTTAGTCGATATAGGATCAAAATCAGAAGGAATCATTCCCGTGGAAGACTTCAGTAGCCCCGAAAACATGCAAAAAATAAAAGTGGGCGATGAAATTGAAGCGATTTTAGAAAAAATCACCCCTAAAGATGGGTATTTTCTGCTGTCAAAAAGCAAAGCTATTGCCGTCAAAGCGCTTGATAACCTTGAAAAAGCTCATAAATACAATAACTGGATCATCGGAATGATAACAGAGAAAGTAAATAAAGGCTATCTCGTTGATGTAGGGATCAAGACCTTTCTTCCTGAATCTCATGCGGATATCAAACCCATTAAAGACCCTTCCCAGATCATAGGAAAAAGATTTAAGTTCAAAGTCATTAAATTCGACCGTAAAAGTGAAAATGCAGTGGTCTCCCGTAAGCTTCTTCTTATTGATAAAAAAGAAAAAAAGAAAAAACAAGTTTTTTCTCAATTAAAAAAAGGAAAAACTTTTATAGGTGAAGTCAAATCACTCACTAACTTTGGAGCTTTTGTTGATCTCGGAGGAATTGAAGGGCTTCTCCATATTTCAGATATGTCGTGGGGAAAAGTAAACCATCCCTCCGAATTATTTAAAATAGGCCAAAAAATTGAAGTGGCCATTCTTGATTTCGATGAAAAAAATGAAAAAATTTCTCTAGGCTATAAACAGCTGACAGAAAATCCCTGGGAAAACATTGAAAACAAATATGAAGAAGGACAAAAAGTCAAAGGGAAGGTGTTGAACATAACTGATTTTGGAGCTTTTGTGGAATTAGAAAAAGGAGTTGAAGGCTTGATTCATGTGTCTGATTTAACCTGGTCGAGGAAAATGGTGCATCCTAAAAAAATTCTTTCAAAAGGCGAAGAAGTCACGGTCAGCATCCTTGACATTGATCCTGCTGAGAAACGGATATCACTTGGACTAAAGCAAATCAAACCTCACCCGTTAGAGACATTGAAAAACAAATACGGCCCAGGGAAAAAAGTCAAAGGAAAAATCACGAATATAACTGCTTTTGGAGCGTTCATGGAAGTAGAAAAAGGTGTTGAAGGACTCATCCATATATCCGATATAAGCTGGAAAAAAATAAATCACCCATCTGACGTTTTAAAAGTCGGAGACGAAATTGAAGCGATTATCCTTAATATAGACGTAGAAAAAGAAAAATTATCTTTGGGAATTAAACAACTAGAAGGAGATATATGGGAAGATTTCTTTAAACGCAGTAAAATCGGCGATATTGTCAATGTGAAAATTGTCCGCATCGTTGACTTTGGAATATTTGTTGAAATCATGCCCGGGATTGAAGGAGTCGTATTTACATCTGAACTCAGTGAAAAAACTATTGAAAACCCTTCAAAAGCCTTTAAAGTAGGGGAAGAAAAATCAGCTAAGATATTGAAAATGAGCAAAAAAGAAAAAAAAATATCATTGAGCTTTAAAAAAGCTCAACTTGATATGCAAAAAATGGAGTACAGAAAGTATATGCAAAGTCAAGATACGAAACATACCCTTGGCGATATTATGAAGGACCAACTTAAAAATATAGAGACCCCAAATCACAAGTCTAAAAAAAAGGAGAATAAATCATGATTAAAGCTGATTTAATCAATAAATTATCAAAAAATATGAACATTACCAAACAAGAAGCAGAGAATGGGGTTAGCATTTTTTTTGACACTTTAAAGGAGGCCATAAAAAGAGGCGAAGAAATCGAATTGAGAGGCTTCGGAAGTTTCAGAATAAGAAAACGCGGTCCAAGGTCAGGAAGAAACCCGAGAACCGGAGAGCCAGTAAAAGTCTCCTCAAAAAAAGTGATCTATTTCAAGCCAAGTAAAATCCTGAAACAGATCATAAATAAATAATGGAATATATTGCGGCTCCTTGGAGAGAAGATTACGTTAAAAATGCATATAAGATGAAGGAATGTATCTTCTGTGCGGCTTCAAAAAGAAAGAATGATAAAAAAGATTTCATTCTTTATCGAGGAAAATATAATTTTGTCATTCTTAATAAATATCCCTATTCACCAGGGCACCTTATGATAGCTCCTTACGAACATCTTGATTCCATTGAAAAGGCAGAGAAGATATCTACTGACGAAATGACAGATATTCTAAAAAAATCTCTTAAAATCCTTCGGAAAATCTATAATCCCCATGGATTCAATACAGGAATGAATATCGGGCATAGTGCCGGAGCAGGAGTAGCGGATCATTATCATCTTCATGTCATCCCTAGATGGGTTGGAGATTCTAATTTTATGCCTATCATAGGAAAAACAAAATTAACCTTAGAAGATTTAAATAAAACCTATCATAACTTATATCCTTATTTTAAAAATTTATATAATAAAAATTTATAAAAATCTGGAGTTATCATGGATTTTAAACTAAATGAAGAACAAATGATGCTTAAGGAAATGATATGTCACTTTGTGGAAAATGAAGTAATGCCAACGGCAAGAAAAATTGAACGGCAGCGTGAATTTCCAGCGGAATTTATAAAAAAAATGTCTGAACTCGGGCTAATGGGCATGTCTATTCCTCAGGAATACGGAGGAAGCAAAACTGACAGTCTGTCCATTTTGATTGTCATCGAAGAACTGGCCCGGGCCATGCCTTCTCTGGGTGTCATTTTCTCAGTCCACTCATCATTATTCTGTTATTCAATATCTAAATTCGGAAGCGAAGAACAAAAGCGGACCTATCTTACCCAGGCTGCTAAGGGAAAAATATTAGGAGCTTTTAGCCTGAGTGAACCAGAAGCTGGATCAGATGCTTTGGCATTAAAAACGACTTTTGTCAAAGAAGGAGATCAATATATTTTAAACGGGTTAAAGTCTTGGGTAACCACCGGGAACAATGCAGATGCCTTTATAATTTTTGCGAAACCTAAATCAGACTTAGCCACCAAAAAATTGAGCGCTTTTATTGTTCTAAAAGATACTCCCGGATTAGAAATATCTAAAGTAGAAGACAAAATGGGCCTTCATTCATCTATGACCTCGGAAATAACCTTAGAAGACTGTAAAATTCCAGCAAACCAAATCCTAGGTGCCGAAGGTCAGGGAACAAAAATCGCCTTTCACTGCCTGGATTACTCACGGATAGGAATCTCAGCTCAATCTTTAGGGATTGCCCGAAGTTGTATGGAAGAAGCTTTGAATTTTTCAAAACAAAGGCAGGCCTTTGGACAAAATATCTCCTCCTTCCAAGCTATTCAATTCAAACTCGCTGACATGGCAACTCTGCTTGACGCATCCCGACTTCTCACCTATAGAGCAGCTGGTTTATTTGATCAAGGAAAGTCGTGTACCAAAGAAGCGGCTATGGCCAAACTATTCTCCTCTGAAGCTGCGAATAAAATAGCCTATGAAGCTCTGCAAATTCATGGAGGCTATGGATACTCTAAAGAATTCTTTATAGAACAATTATATAGAGATGCAAGGGTTCTCTCTATATATGAGGGGACTTCAGAAATCCAAAGGATTGTCATTTCAAGACAACTTCTTCGATAGCATCCATGGATACGGCGGCAACCCTAAAGTTTGATTTAATAAAGAAAAAAGAACCTGTTTAAACCTTGTCCTTATTTTGTTATCATAAAATAAAGAAATGACTTTTCGCTAAAATGGAATGAATGATGAAAACATCGCTATTTTTTATGAATAGGTCAGGTGTTTATATTGAGGTGAGAAATGCTTAAATCAATGCGTAAAAACTTAAAATCCTTGGCTCCTGCGCTCTGGCTGGTCATCTTTGCTTTTATTCTCTCTATATTTTTTGTATGGGGAAAAGGAGGAGGAAGCGGAGAATCAAGAAATAAAAACATCATCGCCTATGTCGGTAAAGAAAAAATTTCGGCTGATCAATATATCAATAATTTGAGATTCCATCTTGAATCTCTTAAACAGCAGTCCAATGAGCTTGACTCTAATATGATCCAGCAGCTAAACATACCGCAGCAGACCTTAGAAGAAACCATAAGACAAGAACTCATTCTCCAAACGGCTCACCGCATGGGCCTTAAGGCTACAGATTCTGAAATCAGAGAAAAAGTACTGAGTTACCCCGTTTTTCAGAAAGAAGGGGAATTTATTGGATATGAAGAATATAAACAGATCCTTGAATGGAATCGAACAACTTTCAGCGATTTCGAAGAAAATCTTTCCAAGGATATATTAATCCAAAAGACAATCCAGATTCTCACAGCAGGAGCTTCTGTAACAAAAAGTGAAGTTTGGGAATACTTCAGAAAAAATAATGAATCTGCAGAGCTGGAATATATTTTCATACCTTCGGACAAAATGGAATTTAACGAAGATCCTTCAAAAGAGAGTTTAATGCTGTTCTTTAATAAAAATAAAGATGACTATAAAATCCCAGAAAAACGGATAGCGGAGTATGTATTCCTCAACAAAGAGGATCTTAAAAAACAAATAGATATCAAGGATTCAGAAATAAAAAAATACTATGAAAACAATAAAAGCCATTTTGAAGAACCTAAAAAAATAAGGGTAGAGCGGATATTTTTACCTTTTACTGAGGATAACAAAAATGAAATTCTTGCTCAGTCTGAAGAAATTATAGAAAAATTAAAAAAAGGAGAAGATTTCGGAAAAATGGCTTCCCAATATTCCAAGGATGAACAGGCTGAAAACAAAGGAGACTGGGGCTATTTTGACTGGGAAAATTTATCTCCGGAAGAGCAGAAACAAATTCAAGAATTATCTGAAAGCCAATTATCAGATCCCATCGAACTCGAAAACGGAGTGTCTATCTTAAAAGTAGCTGAAATTATTCCTCCTGTACAGCTCCCTCTGGAAAAAGTACAAACACGGATAGAAACAATTTTAAAGGACAACAAGTCTCAAGAAATGATAAACATCAAAATGGATCAGCTAGAAAAAAGTGCACTCAAAGAAAAAAGCCTTGATATTGCTGCCCAAAAACTTGGGTACAAAACAAAAAATACAGGTCCTCTTGAATTAGGGGATGGAGTCGAAGAAATAGATCCATCAGGTTCTCTAAGCCAAATGTTGTTCAATATGGAAGAAAAAGAAATCTCCTCTCCTTTAAATACTTACCAGGGAGTGGGTATCGCACAACTTATAAAGACAGATCCTTCCCATCCAGCAACTTTTCCTGAAGTCGAGCAAAAAGTAAGGAATGATTATACAAAAGAAAAAAAGGAACAAAAAGCCTTGGACCAGGCCTTTCAAATAAAAAATAATCTCAATAACTCGGCTCTCAAAGAAATCGCTGAAAAATACAATTTTGAATATAAAAATGTCCAAAATCATAAAAGAGAGCAGTACCTGAGTCTCATCGGCGACAATTCCGAAATAGATAGCCTTGCCTTCTCTCACCCTATAAATGAATTAAGTCCTCCAGTAAAAGTCGATGGGGGGGCTGTTTTGCTGAAAATCCTTGAAAGGGAAGAAGTGAATCAAGAAGAATTTGAGAAAAATTTCGAACAAACTCGAAACGAACTTTTAAACACAAAGCAGAATAAACTCTTTCAGTCTATCTATTTAAATTTGAGAGAAAAAGCTGGCATTAAAACCAACGACGAACTTTTCAGCCTGATTAATTCAGAAATATTGTCTCGATATCAAAGCGAAATTGATTGAAGCCTAAAGAAAATTTCTAGGAATGAATAAGTTCCAACAATAAAGACTTTACCTGAGCTTCCAAAGCACTTTTAAATCTGTCAACTGTTTTTATGAAACCTCCTTCAAAATAATCCGAAATTTTCATAGATCTTCCAATATTCACTCTAATTTTTCCAGGGGTTAAAAAAGGCTTTTGAGCCCCTAATATCGCAACAGGAGTTACAGGAACTACTATTTTATCTTTCTTATAGAGATTATATGAAATGATTGAAGGCCCTCTTTTAAATGTGCTAATGAAGGGATTCGATGTGTTTTCTTTAACCAATCCTTTCCCTTGAAGCAGAACAATGGCCCTTCCTTTTTTTAAATTTTCTTCACACATTTCTATAGCGGAAGTTTTTTTAGCGGACAAGTTCACAGGAATAGTGCCTATTTTAGAAATGTTTTTTGATATGTAATACACAAATGGAATCTTTATAGGGCCCAAAAGAAAATCAAGCAGAGTCCCAAAGTTTTTAAGGTTATGCCTCAGATAGTCCCCAACCAATTGACTAAGTTCATTCCTATTGAAAATCTTTTTATTCGCTGTAAATATGATAGGACGGGGCATAATTTTAAAAAACACAGCAATATCTTTAAAGCTTCCGGCATGGTTTCCGACTATAATATTCGGCCCTGATCTGACGAAATTATCCTCCCCTTTTATCACCACCTTCTTGCCTAAAAGGATTAAATTTTCTAACGCTCTTATGACCGGTCTAAATCGATCAAGCTCAATCTCATAATCCATTCTAATGACACCTTAAGAATTTATTCTAATAAAAAACAAACATAAAATCTGCTTTAATTTGAAATTTTTAAATAACCATGATAACTTAAAAAACGATTTTTTTCATTTTCATGCGCATGATTTTTAGTTTAAAGATAAGGAGAATAAAATGCTTACTTTGCTAACAGGGGGAAAAGTCTACGCCCCTTCCTTCCAGGGGAAAAAAGACATCCTGATTGCAGGAAGCCAAATTTTATCCGTCAATGACCCTGGCGAAATAAACATTCAAGGATTGGACATTGATCAAATTGATGTATCTGAAAAAATCATAACTCCAGGATTGATAGACAGCCACGTCCACATCACTGGAGGAGGAGGTGAGGGCGGGCCTGAGACCAGAGCCCCAGAAATCAGGGTGGAAGACATCGTTTCCAGTGGAGTGACTACTGTTATTGGGTGCCTCGGGACTGACAGCATAACCCGTCATATGGAGTCTCTCTACGCTAAAGCCAAAGGCCTTGAGAAGGAAGGCATCTCAACCTATATATTTTCAGGATCCTATGAAATCCCGACCACAACTCTAACCGGAAGCATAAAAAGAGACCTTGTTCTTATTGACAAAGTTATTGGTGCGGGGGAAGTCGCCATATCTGATCACCGTTCTTCACAGCCTGCTTTTAAAGATTTCTGCCAACTTGCTGCTGAATGCCGGGTAGGGGGGATGCTGGGAGGAAAAGCTGGAAAACTCCACTGCCATGTAGGAGAAGGAAAGGACAAATTGAATATGATTTTCCGCACTATTCATGAAACAGAAATTCCTCCCAGTCAAATCATTCCTACCCACTGCAATAGAAACTTGGCTCTACTCGAAGAAGCCATCCAATTCAACAAAAAAGGGGGATCGATTGATCTGACTGCAGGTACTGACCCAGAGCAACAAAATGGAGACCAACTCAGTATAGGGGCTTCACTACAAAAATGCATTGATGAAAATGCCAGTCTTGACCGAATCACGGTTAGCTCAGATAGCAATGGAAGCCTGCCCGTTTTTGACAAAAAAGGAAATTTGATGGGTCTCACCATTGCTGATCAAAAAAGCCTCCTTTCCAATTTACGTTATTTAATTAACAAAAGAATATTAGATCTTGATAAGGCTTTACAGATTTTCACTCTAAATCCTGCAGCCTATTATAAACTTGAAAAAAAAGGCAGGATCGCCCCTGGTTATGATGCAGATATTGATATCTTTGATTCCCAATTAAATCTATCTTCTTTGTTCGCTATGGGTAGAAAAATGATGGAGAATAAAAAAGTGATTGCTGAAAGTACTTTCTCAATAAAAGAAAATAATGATCACTCAATCCTAAACAATAATGCCTAATCCAACGAACAATAAACCACAAGAAAAATTAAAAACGGATAAGCCCAGCTTCGCACTCGCGTTAATACCCCTGATAACCATGGGAATTCTTCTGGGTGTCGGTTATGGAATATATCAAATCAGACCCCAGGTACTTCTGATCACTGCTGCATTCCTTACCGGCTGCCTTGGATTTATCCTTAAATTCAAATGGAATGATATGGAAAAGGGCATAGTCAATTCAATTCACAAAGCCATGCCTGCCATTCTGATCATGCTTTGTGTCGGGATTTTGGTTGGTTCCTGGATCGCTTCAGGCACAATCCCAATGGTTATCTATTATGGACTTAAACTCATATCACCCCAGTATTTTTTGGTAACCGCATGTTTTATTTGCTCTCTTACATCCCTTGCCACAGGAACTTCATGGGGAACCATAGGAACTCTTGGGGTTGCCTTTATCGGCATTGCCATGGGCCTTGGAATCCCACTCGGGCAGGCCGCAGGAGCCATAGTGGCGGGGGCCTACTTTGGAGACAAATTATCCCCCTTTTCAGATGTTACAAACTTAGCTCCAGTCTCTGCAGGTTCAAACCTTTTTGATCACATCAAACATATGCTGTGGTCGGCAGCTCCTGCTTGGCTGATAGGCCTTCTTATTTACTTATTAATAGGCCTTAAATACAGGACAAGTCAAGTTGAATCAGAAAGCATGAAAATCATAACCCAGACATTAAAAGAAAATTTTAACTTCAATATCCTTCTTTTACTCCCGATGGTGATCGTTTTTTATTTTGCAGCAACCAAAAAACCGACTATTCCCGGGATGCTCTTATCTTCATTGACGGCTGGAATCCTTGCTTTCTGTTTTCAAGGAGTTTCTGTCCAGGAATTTGCCTCAGCCATCAACACAGGATACGAATCAAATACAGGAATCCCGCAAGTTGATCAACTCATATCCAGAGGGGGCTTGATGAGTATGATGGAGACTCAGTTAGTGGCCTTTACTGCTTTTAGTTTTGGGGGAATTATGCAGTCAACAGGAATGCTCTCTTCAATATTGGATAAGGTCATGAAATTTGCCCATAAAGTTTCCAGCCTTGTACTAACAACCATATCAGCATGCATTGTCACCGCATTGGTCACAGGAAGTTCTTATCTTTCTATGATTATTCCTGAAGAACTCCTGGCTCCTGCTTTTAGAAGAAAAAAGCTGGCCGCAAAAAATCTATCAAGAATAGCAGAAGAAAGCGGCGCCATCATCGTTCCCTTAATACCATGGAGCATGGCAGGAGTCTATATCACAGGAACCATAGGTGTTTCCACCTTTTCATATCTTCCATGGGCTTTCATGAATTATATCTCTGTCATCATTCTAGCTGTATTCGGATTCACTGGATTTACCATGGCCCCCAGGAAAAGAGAAGATGAGACTCAAATCGGAAGCTGAATTTATATCATTCTAGTCTTTATCGCCCTTCTTCTGCATTCGTATGAAAGCTTCTCTATACCTTCTCTGAGCTTCTTTCTGCTTTTCTTTAGCCAATTCAGCCGTAGATTCAAACCTTTCATCAAATTTAGCTTTTCTCTCTTTCTCTTTTAAAAGAAGATCATCAAGATCTCCTTTCTGCCTAGCTTTCTTCTCAAATTTTATGACCTCCTTCTGAAAAGCATCTATCCATAAAACTGACCTGCAGCAGGGACATTCTATTTTAAAAACCCGAGAACCTTGTTGTTTATTTTTTTCATCCATGTTGATGAAATTTATCAAAATTTAAAAAATCATTCAAGCTAAATGATCCTGAATTATTCACAAGTCGAGGTTGCTGCAGATGCAAGGCACGAGGTATGAAGACGTGGTCCTTCACTTCAAATGCCTCGTAACGAAGCAGATGCGGTGAGATCGGCTCGCCT
>CAZRGM010000030.1:0-25806 GCA_964599635.1 uncultured Eubacteriales bacterium
TAAAAGCATTCATTCGTAACCTGATACGAGGTCAGCAAAAATAGAAACTAATACGCCTTTTTGCTCAGCGGTTCCATTTACCAGCTTCTCTATCACTTCATCCCAATCAATAGGCTGTCCACTTTCTACAAACTCTTTTGAAACAAGTACCTCCTCAAATTGCTTAAGCTTAACTTGAATCACCTCTGATTTAATCTGAGCAAAACTAGAAAAGGCCTCTTTCAAGGGTGCACGATGCTTGTCAACAAAAGTAACAAAATCTGTGAAATTCTTCTTTTTTAAACCGCCGAGTTCGAGAAAGTCATAGAACAGCTCATCAAAAACAGCTATGGGGAAATATAGCTTTTCACTCGGATCTGGGATATTATTTAAATCTAGCCCTTCTTCTTTTGCCACCCAAGTAACAAGTGAGTTTGTTCTCCCGCTTAAACATGGATCTCCTGCATTAAAGCATTCAACCAAGCTGTCCAATTTACTCCTAGAGCTTGCAATCTCGTATGATTTTGCAAGAAGCTCAATTCTTCCGACCAACAATTTTATTGCCATCTCAGAAGTATCCCCGGAAGAAAAACCTCCTTCAGCACCTGCTCCACGTGTAAGGTCATTTATTTTTTTGTTGCGAAGCGTATCATTTTTTTCTGAGGCTATCTCATCTAAGTTCTCTGCGATTGCGATATAATCTTTAACAGTCCTTAAAGCTCTATTATTTTTTTGAACCTCAGGTTCGTTTTCCATTTGCTTCAACTTTTCAAGAGAAGTGTGTACATTAAAAAACATTGAGTTACCTTTTTAGGAAACTCATAGCAATTCTTATGCCAAAATGGGGCCTTCAGATTTCAACAACTCCAGTACAAAGGATCCAAGAAATTTTTGATAGTGTGTAGAGAGTTGCAACATAAGAAGCTTTAGGGCATATTTATTTCAGTTTCTCCTGGAGGAGTGTCCGAGCGGCCGAAGGAGCACGCTTGGAAAGCGTGTGTACGGTAACTTCGTACCATGGGTTCGAATCCCATCCTCTCCGCCACTAGCTTTCGAAAAATTTTTAAATTTTTTTCTCTTCTTTATCTATATACGCAATCTTCAGATAAGCTTTTGATACAATAAAATTATTGCACAGTATAACTTTTTCTGATAAAATTTTTCATCTTTTATTGATACTCGGAAATGTTTTTGGTTTTATTTACACAATAAATCATTCTATGAAGGTGCCTTTGTGGATTCTATAAATAATTTTCTTGTGACTTTGGATGGGTATTTAGGGAGTGGCACTTGGTTTCCTTTACTCTTACTGGGGACTGGAATTTTCTTTACTTTATATCTTCGTTTTCCTCAGTTAAGATTTTTCCGACACGCTATAAGGATAGTAACAGGAAAATATGAAAAGAGTTCATTTGAAGGAGACACAACTCATTTTCAATCATTAGCAACAGCATTATCAGGAACAATTGGTACAGGGAATATAGGAGGAGTTGGACTCGCAATATATATTGGGGGACCTGCTGCGCTTTTTTGGATGTGGGCCACAGCATTTTTTGGCATGACCACAAAGTTTGTAGAAGTTACTCTTTCACATAAATACAGAAATATTGACAAAAAGGGCAAGGAAGGGGTTGTCTCAGGCGGACCGATGTATTATATGGACAAAAAGCTGAATATGAAATGGCTTGCAGTTATTTTTGCTATAGCAACGGTTATATGCACTTTCGGAACCGGAAATATGCCTCAGATAAACAATATAGCTACATCCATGCAATCAACTTTTCATATTAAACCTATAATCACAGGAAGCGTGCTATCAATTTTTCTAACTCTCATAATCATCGGTGGTATTAAAAGAATTGCGAAAGTAACTGAAAAAATAGTCCCATTTATGGCAGTTTTGTATGTTGTGGGGGCTTTAAGTGTCATACTTCTAAATTATCAACGCATCATTCCTTCATTAATATCAATATTCACAAATGTTTTTACTGGGACAGCAGCAGTGGGGGGATTCCTTGGGACATCGGTAGCTTTTGCTTTTAATAGAGGAGTCAATAGAGGGATTTATTCAAATGAGGCTGGTCAGGGATCTGCGGCCATTGCACACTCTGCTGCAAAAGCTGACGAGCCTGTTTCTGAAGGGATGGTGTCTATCCTTGAACCGTTTATAGATACCCTTTTGATCTGTACACTCACAGGTCTTACCATAATGACCTCAGGAGTATGGGTTAATAAAATACCCAATACCTTTGAAAGAGCTGATGTAGAAATAGTACAGGATGCTTTTCAAAGAGATGATCCAGAATATGTAACTGTTTTAAGTAAGTTTTTGATGGGAAAAGAAAGCGATAAGATTCAATCCTATACAGGAGAAATAAAGATTGTTGATGGGAGACCCATGGATCTTGATGATATAAAAATAATACATGCCAGATCTTTTCCAGAAGACGTGATTTTTATTAAAGACGGCGAACCTTTGACAGGAACTCTTGAAGTAGAAAATGGAAAGCTAGTGGAAACATCAATCGTGATAAAAGGAAAATCACTCGTTCATAGTGCTGTATTAACTGCAGAATCTTTCAAATACGGTTTTTTTGGTAAATATGGTCAGTATATCGTTTCATTAGGGCTTTTGTTATTCGCTTTTTCAACAGTTATATCATGGTCTTACTACGGCAGCAGGGCTGTGACTTATCTTATAGGGGAAAAATTTGTTATGCCTTATAGAATATTCTATATAATTGCTTTTTTTTCAGCAGCCCTTATAGATACAACGGTCGTATGGTCTCTTGCCTCTGTCGCCATTGTATTAATGGCTTCTCCTAATTTATTTGGCATTCTTATGCTTCATAAAGATATGAAGCAGTCAGTGGTTGAATATTGGAAAAAGTTTAGAAAAGGCCATCCTGAAGATGCTAAAAAGATAAAAGTTAGAGAAATGAGAAAAGAATAAATATTATTCTAATATAAAGGAACAAGCAATGAAAACTAAATTTTACGTAGACATGGAAGATATTTATGGAGCCCATAATTACAATCCCCTTGATGTTGTCTTAACCAAAGGGAAGGGTATTTGGGTTTGGGATATTGAAAATAATAAGTACCTTGATTTCCTGAGCGCCTATTCGGCTGTCAATCATGGACACTGTCATCCTCGTATGGTCAAAGCTCTTTATGAACAGGCAAAAAAATTAACTTTAACCTCAAGAGCATTCAGAAATGACCAATGGCCTCTCCTTACGAAGGAACTTTGTGATTTGACTGGATACGAAATGGTACTGGCTATGAATTCAGGTGCCGAAGCCGTTGAGACAGCGCTTAAAGCGGCTCGGATGTGGGGATACCAGAAAAAAGGTATTCCGGAAAATCAAGCTGAAATTATCACTTGTGAAAATAACTTTCATGGACGAACCATCACCGTCATCAGTTTCTCTACAGAAGAACATTACAAAAAAGATTTTGGTCCTTTTACGCCTGGATTCATTCAGATTCCTTATGGAGATACAGATGCCCTTGAAGAGGCCATAACGCCCCATACGGCTGCTTTTCTAGTTGAGCCCATTCAAGCTGAATCTGGTATCCTTATTCCTCCAGAAGGATATGTAAAAAAAGCAAAACAGATATGTGAAAAAAATAATGTATTGTTTATTGCTGATGAAATACAGACAGGATTAGGGAGAACAGGCCGTTTGTTTGCCTGCGAATACGAAGATGTGCGACCTGATGTCGTGGTGCTCGGGAAATCTTTAGGAGGTGGATGCTACGCTATATCTGCTGCGCTATCAAATAGAGAAGTCCTGGGAGTCTTCACCCCCGGTTCTCATGGGTCTACTTTTGGAGCAAATCCCTTGGCCTGTGCAGTAGCTCGCGAAGCCATCCGTGTTATGAAGGAAGAAAATTTCTTTGAGAATGCCGTAGAACAAGGTCAATATTTTCTTAAGAAGCTCCAGTCAATCAAGAGTCCCTATATAAAAGAGATTAGAGGGAAGGGGCTTCTTATAGGAATAGAATTAAGACCTGAAGCAGGAGGAGCCAGAAGATTCAGTGAAGCCTTAATGAAAGAGGGTTTGCTCTGTAAAGAAACTCATGAAACGGTTATTCGTTTTGCTCCCCCTTTAGTTATTAAAAAGAAAGATTTGGACTGGGCTTTCAAAAAGGTAAAAAAAGTATTTAAGGAATTAAAATAAACTGTTTTTTTTCTTGATGAAATTATAGACAATCATAATTTGACCTAACAGTATAACGATTCCTCCTAAAAGAGTCTTTTTTGAAGGGATCTCATTTAAAAATAGAAAGGCGAATAAGATTCCGTAGACGGGCTCTAACGTATGGATAAGACTTGCTGTTTGGGCATTAACATATTTCATTCCTTTGATAAAAAGAGTATGCGAAAAAGCGGTGCATACTACTCCTAAGACCACTAAAAGCCCTATGTTTTTTGTTGTTAGAGAAGGTTTGATCACAAGCAGTAGTGGTGATAAAAAAAGAGTCGCAAAAAAATTTTGATTAAAAGCAATGATAAGAGAGGAGTGCCCCTGGGAGAGTTTGCGGTTGATAATGGTCAAAAGTGAAAAAGTAAATCCTGAAAAAATTCCCCATAAGACACCAATATAGGTTGAATTTTGAAGGTCAAATTTTGGGACAATTAAAAAAACTCCTGACAAACAAAATAAAGATAAGAAAACGTTAAGCTTGATAATCCGTTTTTTTGTAAAAATAGGTTCCAGAAAAGTCGTAAAAACTGGATAAATGGAAAAGGACAGTAAGCCAACGGCCACCGTTGATATCTGGATGGATTTAAAAAAAGAAACCCAGTGGATTGAAAGAATAAATCCTAAAAGAACAAAGTAGAAATAATTATCTCCAGGTAGCAGTGATTTTTTTCTTCCTGATATCCATATGATGACGGCCAAAAAAAGGCTTGCAAAAAAGACTCTCCCTAAAACAATCATAAAAGGAGAAATCAGAAGCCACTTACCGAATAGGCCTGCTGTTCCAAACAAAATGACAGCTAAATGTATTTCAAAAAGACTTATTTTATGGTCATTCATAATATTTTATAAGATACATAAAGCTTGATGACAGTGCAAAAAAATTTTTGATTTGCTGTTCATATATGTTAAAATACAATTTAATAATTTAACCGATTTTCAGCGTTCTTTCCTGGATTCAACGGATATAAAAATGAGCTATTTAGTTTATGCAAGAAAATATAGGCCTGTCAGCTTTGACCAAGTCATAGGTCAGAAAGCTGTGGTGCAGACTCTAAAAAATGCCATCAAAAATAACCGCATAGCCCATGGATATATATTCTCTGGGATGCGGGGAGTCGGGAAAACCACTGTAGCTAGGCTTCTAGCTAAGTCACTGAACTGTGAAAAAGGACCCACTCCAGAACCATGTGGAAAATGTGATTTTTGTGTGGATATACAGGAGGGGCGCTCTGTTGATGTACTGGAAATAGACGGAGCCTCTAATACAGGAGTGGATGATGTGAGGGAGCTAAGGGAAGGAATTCAGTATAAGCCTCTTCACAGCCGGTATAAGGTCATTATCATTGACGAATTTCATATGCTTTCTAAATCAGCTTTTAATGCCTTGCTAAAGACTATCGAAGAACCTCCTCCCAATACATTTTTCATTCTGGCCACGACAGAACTTCATAAAGTCCCTGCCACCATTGTTTCCAGATGTCAGACATTTGAATTTAAAAAGATATCCTCTGACGAAATCATATCTCATCTGAAAAACATCACCCAAAAAGAAGATGTCTCAATCTCAGATTATGGGATAAAATTGCTAGCAGAGTCTGCAGGAGGAAGCCTCAGAGATGCTTTGAGCTTACTTGATCAGGCTGTGGCCTTCTCCGGGAATGAAGTGAGTGACAAAGATTTGAAAGAAATTTTGGGTACGGTAAGTCATAAATTACTTTTTGAATTTTCAGAAGCCATCCTTAAAGGAGATACGAAAAGCGTATTTGATTTGGTTGAGAATGTGGTGAATAAAGGATATGACCTCAGATATTTTCACTCAGAACTCATCAAACACTTCAGAAATCTTTTATTAGTGAGTTCATTAAAAGACACCAAAGATCTGCTGGTTCTGGATCAATCTGAGTTAGATATAATAAAGAAACAGATTGAAGGCGTGACTTCAGATGACATTCTGAGATTCATGAATGCTCTTCAGAATGGGGAACAGGGATTGCGTTATTCTTCACATCCCAGGATTTATTTAGAGATATTATTGGTGAAAATATGCCAGTTCAAGAAAGTAGTGCCAATTCAGAATATGATCAAAGAGATAGAGTCGTTAAAGAGAGAAATAGGGGGGAGGGATCCTTCATTTCCCAAAAGTGAACAAACTGAATTTCAAAACATTAAGAATAAGGTCGAAGTTGATATTGAGAAAAAGGATTCAATCCCCGAAAAGAAACTGAACAAATTGAAAAATAATGAAAAGAAGGAAGTTTTAAAGGAACCCAGAGTGGAGGAATTCATCAGTACTTTTAAAGCACAAATTTTATCTGTAAACAAGGAGGAAAAGAAAAGCTGAGCTTTAAGGATTAATATTTGAAGGAGAAAAAAATGAAGGGTGTTGGAAATTTGCAAAAAATGCTTAAACAGGCTAAAGAAATGCAGGACAAAATCAAAAAAGAGCTGGATGAAATGAAGATTGAAGGATCAAGCGGAGGAGGAATGGTCGAGATAACAATGGATGGAAATAAGAATATTATCTCTATTAAAATCGATCCAGAAGTTGTCAATAAAGATGATGTTGAAATGCTCCAGGATTTGATAAGTGCGGCTTTCAATGATGCCAGCGGGCAGGTTGATGAAAAAGTTAAAGAAAAAATGGGAGCTCTTGGTGCGGGACTTAAAATACCAGGATTGACATAAAGGAATCATGAATGAAGAACATCCGTTAACAAGACTAATTGAAGAAATTAAGAAGATTCCAGGGATTGGGTTAAAGACAGCCCGGAGAATTGCCTTTTACATAATAGGGCTTGATCAGAAAGAAGTCGAATATTTAGCCGATTCCATTAAAGACGCCAAAAAAGGTCTTTTTCACTGCTCAATTTGCAACAACCTGACTCATGTAGACCCATGTCATTACTGTACAGACGAAAGAAGAAATGATGATACTTTATGTATAGTGGAAGAACCTTATAATATTGATTCCATAGAAAAAAGCGGAATTTATCATGGAAGATATCATGTACTGCTGGGAACTCTTTCTCCTTTAAAAGGAATAGGACCTGATGAATTAAAAGTGGATAGAATCATAGAAAGAATAAAAAAGAACAAATTTAAGGAAGTGATTATAGCCACGAATCCGACTGCTGATGGCGAAGCCACAGCAGTCTATTTAGCAAAAATTTTGAAAAATTTTGATATCAAAATAACAAGACTGGCTATGGGCTTGCCGGTCGGTTCTGATATTGATTATGCGGATCAAGTGACCATTAAAAAATCTCTGGAAGGAAGAACAGAGATCAAATAAGAAATGAATGAAATAATAATGTTTCACAAGAGAGGAGACTAACATGAAGAAAAAATTTGAACCTATTGATGGAAATACAGCAGCCACTCATGTAGCCTATGCTTTTAGTGAGGTTGCCGCTATATATCCTATAACCCCCTCATCTTTAATGGGTGAGCTTGCTGATGCGTGGTCTGCCCAGGGAAGAAAAAATATTTTTGGGCAGTCAGTGGATGTGGTTGAAATGCAGTCCGAAGGAGGAGCTTCTGGTGCTGTGCATGGAAGTCTTTCAGCAGGAGCCTTAACAACGACTTTTACAGCGTCGCAGGGATTGATGCTTATGCTGCCCAATATGCATAAGATAGCTGGAGAGATGCTTCCAACCGTGTTTCATGTTTCTGCAAGGTCACTGGCTTGCCAGTCTTTATCCATATTTGGAGACCATTCAGATGTCATGTCTGCAAGAAATACGGGATTTGGGTTGATGGCTTCTGGTTCTGTTCAGGAAGCCATGGACCTTGCTATTGTGGCTCATCTTGCTACCTTGAAATCAAGGGTTCCCTTTCTCCATTTTTTTGATGGTTTTAGAACCTCCAATGAATTACAAAAAGTCGAGATGATTCCTTATGAGACTTTAGCGGAGCTCATTGAAATGAAATACGTAGAGGAATTCCGGGCGCGTTCCATGAATCCTGAGAGACCCTTTCTTAAAGTTGGGGCTCAAAATCCAGATGTGTATTTTCAAGGACGAGAAACGGTTAACCAATACTATGACAGGACTCCAGAAATAGTTCAGGAATATATGGACAAAGTAGCCAAAAAGATAGGGCGACATTATCACCTGTTTGACTATATTGGAGCACCTGATGCGGATAAAGTCATTATCTCAATGGGATCAAGTGTCGAAACCATTGAAGAGACTGTCAATTATCTTCTAAAAAAGGGGGAGAAAGTTGGAGCCGTTAAAATAAGACTGTACAGGCCAATTTCTAAGAATGCTCTTCTTGCATCTCTTCCGGATAGCGTAAAGAAAATCGCTGTTCTTGACAGAACCAAGGAACCTGGGTCTTTAGGAGAGCCATTGTATATGGATGTGATCACTGCACTTTCTGGGAAAAATATTAAGGTCATTGGAGGAAGATATGGACTTTCTTCTAAAGAATTCACTCCGGCCATGGTTAGAGCCGTTTATGACCACCTTGATGGAAAAGGCACTCACGGATTTACAGTGGGAATCGAAGATGATGTCACCCATACTTCGTTGCCAATGGGTGAACCTTTAGATTCTGAACCTAAAGGAGTGGTTCGTTGTAAATTCTGGGGATATGGTTCAGACGGGACAGTTTCAGCAAATAAAAACTCCATTAAAATCATTGGAGATAATACAGATATGTACGCCCAGGGTTATTTCCAATATGATTCAAAAAAATCAGGGGGTGTCACCATTTCTCATCTGCGATTTGGAAAGGAAAAAATTCAGTCTCAGTATTTATTAAACAAGGTTGATTTTGTTGCTCTTCACAAATCATCTTATATAGGAAGATATGACATCCTGAAAGGGATCAAAGAGGGTGGAACGTTTTTGCTTAACTCAAACTGGGAAGCAGATGAGGTGTTTGAGAACCTGACGGAAGATATGCAGAAAACAATCATTCAAAAGAACATAAAAGTATACAATATAGATGGGATCAAGATAGCCAACGAAGTGGGGCTGCGGAACAGAATAAGCACAGTTATGCAAACAGCTTTTTTTAAAATTTCAGGTGTTATTCCAGAAGAAAAGGCCTTGAAGTTGATTAAAGAAGCCATTAAAAAAACATTTATGAAAAAAGGTGAGGACATCGTTGAGATGAACTGGAAGGCAGTGGACAGAGCCTCTGAAGCTCTTGAGGAAGTGCCTATACCTGATCAAATCAGAAAATCAGCGCCTGAAATAAAGTTGATACCTGATGATGCTTCGGAATTCGCTAAAAATGTGATTGATCCATCCATGCATTTTGAGGGAGATCAAATCAAAGTATCTCAAATGCCATTGGATGGAGCTGTTCCTACGGGAACCACCAGGCTTGAAAAAAGAGGAGTTGCCAACAAAGTCCCTAAATGGATCCCTGAATACTGTATCCAATGCAATCTTTGTGTTATGGTATGTCCTCATGCATGCATTCGTGCCAAACAGGTCGATCCTGGGGATTTAAAGGATGCTCCAGAAAGTTTTATAACTTTAAAATCAAACACCAAGAATGATAAAGATTTGAAATACAGCCTTCAGGTTTATGTTGAGGATTGTGTGGAATGTGAGAATTGTGTGGAAATATGTCCCACTAAAAACAAAGCTTTAGAGATGATCCCTATTGAAGAAGCAAGAGAATCCGGGGAAAGGGAAAATGAAGAATTTTTTGAGAAACTTCCAGACAATGTTTTGGATGGAACGAAAAAATCCACAATCAAAGGCAGTCAGTTTCTATTGCCCTATCTTGAGTTCCACGGAGCATGCGCTGGATGTGGAGAAACACCCTATGTAAAACTAGCTACACAGCTTTATGGAGATAGAATGATCATTGCTAATGCCACAGGGTGTTCTTCAATATGGGGAGGGACATTTCCTACTGTTCCTTATTCTAAGGATAAAAACGGGAGAGGGCCTGCATGGGCCAACTCTCTGTTTGAAGATAATGCGGAATATGGATTTGGGATGAGGCTTGCCGTGGACGCCAATCGAAAACAGCTTCTGGAGAACATCGATAAGCTTCTGGATATGGGAACTACCAAAGAACTGAAAGAGGCTATAGAGAAAAATAAGAGTCTCTGGACGTCTGTTGAGGATGAAGCAAGAAGAGCTGCCGATGAAGTGAAAAATCTATTACCGGAAGCCCTTAAGAAAGCTTCTGGAGAAAAAGAAAATGTTTTAAGAAAGATTATTGAACTGAAAGATTTCTTTATTGATAAAAGTGTTTGGTCCATAGGAGGGGATGGCTGGGCCTATGATATTGGATATGGAGGTTTAGATCATGTTTTGGCTGCCGGAAAAAATATCAATGTACTTGTTTTAGATACTGAGGTCTATTCAAATACAGGTGGCCAGTCTTCGAAAGCGACTCCTACAGGATCGGTAGCCAAATTTGCTTCAGCAGGAAAGCCCAGCAAGAAAAAAGACCTGGGACGCATGGCCATGACTTATGGTTATGTTTATGTGGCTGCAGTTGCGATGGGCGCTAATCAGAATCAATGTTTAAAAGCCTTTTTGGAAGCAGAATCCTACGATGGTCCTTCTTTGATCATAGCATATTCTCCTTGTATAGAGCATGGGTTTGATATGACACAAACACAGTCTGAGGAAAAGCTGGCGGTGCAGACAGGATACTGGATCCTATACAGATATGATCCTAGGCGTGCTGAGGAAGGGAAAAATCCACTCCAACTTGATTCTAGAGAACCTAAACTTGAATACAAACAGTTCCTTGACAATGAAATTCGTTATAGGACATTAGCCCAGAATCATCCAGAGGTTGCCAAAGACTTGTTTGAAAAAGCTGCTCAAGAAGCTAAGCAGAGATATGAAGAATATAAAAAAATGGCTGAATCATAATCAGGGTAGAAAAATAAAATTGAACTCGCTTTTAACAACTACAGTCGGAAGTTATCCTGTTCCTTGTTTATCTTTATTCTGGAATGCGGTATATTGATAACATCAAATATAATTTCAAATGCACAACTTGGATTATTCTCGCCGGTTGTTTTAATGAATAATTTAAGTTAATGAAAGGAGGCATTGTGTTTGATTCTAAAATCTATATGGAAAGAAGAAAGAAACTGAGAGAGAAGTTGGAGTACGGACTTGTGCTTTTTCTTGGGAACGAAGAGAGCCCTATGAATTATCCAGATAATGCTTATCGATTTAGACAGGACAGTAATTTTCTTTACTTTTTTGGCATTGACTCTCCGGGCCTTGCGGGCCTTATGGACCTGGATGAGGGTAAAGATATCATTTTTGGAAATGACGTTAGTGTCGAAGATATTATTTGGATGGGAGGTCAGCCTCTTCTCAAGGATAGGGCAGCAGCCGTAGGTGTCAAGGAAACATATCCCTATGAGAAAATGGCAGAAATATTGAATATATCCATTGAGAAAGGGAGAAGGATTCATTTTTTACCTGTTTATAGGCAGAAAACGTTTTTCCAAATTGAAAACTTATTGGGCATAAAAGCAGAAAAGGTGAACCAATACAGCTCTCAGCAGCTGATAAAGGCTGTCATAGACATGAGGTCAAAGAAAGGAAAAGAAGAAATTGAGCAGATTGAAGATGCCCTTGATATCACTTATGAAATGCACACCACAGCTATGAGAATGGCGTCTCCAGGGAAATATGAAAGGGAGATTGCAGGAACTATTGAAGGGATTGCCTTATCCTATGGAGCTGATATTGCGTTTCCTATTATTCTTTCTATTAACGGTCAGATCCTTCATAATCATTATCATGGGAATAAATTAAAAAAAGGACAGCTCATGGTTAATGACTCAGGAGCTGAATCTGTTATGCATTATTCGGGGGATATAACGCGCACAGTTCCTGTAGGGGGTCAATTCACTCAAAAACAAAGGGAGATCTATGAAATCGTACTGAATGCACAGCAGACAGCGATAAAGGACTCACTACCAGGAAAAAAATACAAGGATGTCCACCTTAATGCGGTCAAAGTTATTGCTTCGGGTTTGAAAAACTTGGGCCTTATGAAAGGTGACATTGATGAAGCCGTAAAAGCCGGAGCTCATGCTCTTTTTATGCCACACGGCCTGGGCCACATGATGGGTCTCGATGTCCATGATATGGAAGGATTGGGTGAAGATTATGTGGGATATAATCATAAAACTAAAAGGAGTGATCAATTTGGTCTGGCTTATTTGAGATTTGGGAAAGAGCTGCAGCCGGGATTTGTGCTGACAGTGGAACCAGGAATCTATTTCATTCCTGTTCTAATCGATAAATGGATCAAAGAAAAAAAGTTTATGGATTACGTTGATTATAAGAAAATTGAACCCTATCGAAATTTTGGAGGCATCCGAATAGAGGATAATATTCTGATAACTGAGAGAGGCCAGAGGGTATTGGGGAGAAGGCCTATCCCGAAGACTGTCCAGGAAGTCGAAGAGATCACAGGTAAGAGCTGAATAATTTTATAGATAAAATGTTTGGAAAAAGAATCACTCTTTTTAAGCTGTTTGGATTTCATGTCAAAATGGATTTCAGTTGGCTCATTTTGGCTCTGCTCATAATATGGAGTTTAGCGAGAGGACTTTTCCCTCATTTCTATAAAGGATTTTCAGCCTCCACATACTGGATAATGGGAGTGGCGGGAGCTATAGGTCTTCTCTTTTCCATCGTTTTTCATGAATTGTGGCACTCTCTTATTGCTAGAAAGTTTGGACTGCCCATGAAAGGAATCACCTTGTTTATATTTGGAGGAGTCGCTGAGATGTCAGAGGAACCTCCTAGCCCCAAAGCAGAATTTTTCATGGCCATTGCTGGGCCTTTATCCAGTATTTTTTTGGGAATCGGACTGCTTTTGATTTCATTCGCCGAAGACGTTATCGGGATATCTAAAGCCCTTAATGGAGTTATTGAATATCTGGCTTGGATAAATTTAATCCTTGCTGGTTTCAATCTCATTCCCGCATTTCCTTTAGACGGAGGCCGTGTTCTCCGTTCTGTACTCTGGGGATGGAAAGACGACATCAACTGGGCCACTAATATTTCTTCTAAAATAGGATCGGCTTTTGGATTTGCCTTAATCCTATTCGGAGTGATTGAAGTTATTGCTGGAAATTTTATTGGAGGGGCCTGGATGTTTCTGATAGGCCTGTTTATCAGAGGCTCTTCTCAAATGTCCTATAAGCAGATGATATTGAGAAACTCTCTATCTGGGGAAAAAGTAAGTAAATATATGGTCTCCAATCCCGCAGTTGTATCGCCGGATCTCAATGTAGAAGAACTCATTGAAGATTATATCTATAAATATCATTATAAAATGTATCCAGTCGTGGAAGGAGAGAAGCTTCTCGGATGTGTTGAACTTAAAAGAGTTAAAAATATCCCGAAGGAAGAAAGATCTTTTAAAAAAGTAAGAGATATTACAGAAAAGTGTTCTGAATCAAATACGATCAGCCCCCACGAAAATGCTGATAAAGTACTGTCTCTCATGCAGCAAAATAACCGAAGCCGATTAATGGTGGTGGATGGAGATGAGCTAGTCGGAGTCATTTCTATTAAAGACCTGATGGATTTTTTATCTATAAAGATTGACCTTGGTGAATGAGGGTTAATCGGAGCCGATTGTGACCGCAACCCTATTTTTAGCATTGAGTATTTTCTGAATAAAGGAATTCATTTCTTCAAGTTCAATCCTGTCAATTTCTTTAAAAATATTTTTAAAGGAATCAAGGCCTAAGTTCATTATTTCAAAAAAGGCAAGTGATGATGTTCTTTCTTTTTTGGTTTCATGAGAGCGTAAAAAATAGGCCTTGGTATAGATTTTAGTCATATTGAGTTCCTCAAGATTTATGCCATCTAAATACAGTTTGTCTAAAATATGATTCATGGATTCGACTGCTTTTTGTTTTTTGGAATTCTTGCTTTCCAGGAGCGCTTCCAACATTCCTCCATTTTTAAAATAACTGATATGAGTACTGATATTATAGGCAAGATTTTTTTCTTTTCTTAATGGCCACAATTTAGAGCCAATCCCTCTTCCCATGAGATTTTCAAGCATTAAGGCAAGAACATAATTATTCAAATTTATCTGGGGGAGTCGGTATCCTATGGAGATGGATGTTTGTTCGGTTTCTCTGGGGATATGAATGTTTTCGGTTTCAAGGGAAGAGATTTTAAAATCTCTTGATGTCAAAGGCGATCCGCTTTTTAATGAGGAAAAATACTGATTGAGATAATCGGTCATGACTTCTTTGCTAAGGTTTGTGGACACGGAGATAATCAAATTGTCAGCTGTAAAATATTTCTCATAGAAACCAATAAGATCTCTCTTCTTAATCTGTTTTAAACTGGATGAATCACCATAAACTGACCCATCATATCCAGTTCCTTTAAAAAGACAGTCCATAAGGGTTTGATAGGCTATGTTTCTAGATACATCCTGTTCTATTTTTTCCCGATTCAACATGGCCTCTTTTATTCTATTGATCCGCAGAGTTGAAAAAAAGGGATTCAGCATGATTTGGGAGACAATGTTCAAACTGTCTTCTAATTTATCAGAAAGGCAGCTCACCGTGACAACTGAATAATCGTTTTCACATCCCATCATCAAATTGGTGGCTTGAAGCATGAAATCCTGAATTTTCTGTGTGTCTGGGATTTCAAGTAAAAGACGGGTTGTGAGATAGGACAAACCTCTTTTATTTTCAGGATCTGCATATTTCCCTCCTCTAATGTAAAACTGAAGGACCGTAATGCTTGAAGAATCATCCTTTTCAAATAAAACAATAGCTCCATTTTCAAGGTTTATTCGAAATGTGTTGGTGTTCCAAAAATTGTAATTTTTATCTGTTAAAGTTTCCGAATAGGAAAGAATGGGAGAGGTTGCCGTCACGAAAATTAATATTCCCAATAAAAGGGTAATTTTTTTTATATTCATTTTTTCTCTTTAGGAATTATTTTTACGACAACTTTTCCTTTCTGGCTTAAATAGCTTCCAGCCGCTTTGCGTATGTCCGATGAATTGATTTTTTCTATTTCATCAAGATAGTTTCCTCGGTCACTCATCTGATTCATCAGCATGTACCTCACTAAAGAATAGCCAATCTGCATTCCTTGTTCGTTGACAGATTCTGAATTAAATTTAATCCGGTTTTTTGCGCTTTCCAAAAGATCAAAAGCTCGATATCGAGTATCTGATGCATAATCATCTTTAGAATAATTGAGCCTTCTTGATGACTTTAAAAATTGATCAATTTCTGATTCAGCCGCATTGATGTGTTTAGGATTCAATTTTATGAATATGATGATAGCTCCTCCATATGTATCACTAAAATAGGACATTTCAAGGGAATGGGTCTCTATACGCCGGTTCATCAGTGATTGGTTTAATAAAGGACTGAACCCGCGTCCAAATATTTCCGTTAGAAGATCTACTGCATACTGATCTTTAGAATTATATCCAGGTGAATTTAATCCAATCGCAAGATAACCCATTTTCACATCCATTTTTATTTCTTTCTCGACAACTCTTTCCAGAGGTTTGACATTATAAAATTTTTTATATTCAAGGTCGCTCTTTTTCTTGATATCTCCCAGTATAGATTTTGTTTTTTTCTCCATTTCATCGATAGAAAAATGACCTACTACAGCAAGCACGCACTTGGATGGAACAAAATATTTATTATAAAATATCATGACCTCTTCAGAAGTAAGCTTTTGTATCACATCAATTTTTCCATACACAGAGTTTTGATAAGGATGATTCTGAAAAAGGTTTAAATAAATCAAAGAAAGAGCTGTTTTATACGGGTCGTCTTTGATGCTCTGCAGCTCTTCAATAATGATTTTCTTTTCATTATCTAGGTCTTGTTGTTTGAGATCGAATTCAAATAAAATTTCTCTCAGAGTTTGAAGCGCAAAATCACTGAATTCTGAAGGAAGAGACATTTCAAAAATTGCAATGTCACGGCCTGTGTGAGCATTATAATAGGCTCCATGATTGCGTATTCTCTGGCTGAAATTTTTATCGTTCACAAATTTGGAACCTCTGAATAATAGACAGTGCTCAAGGACATGAACAATCCCGTTTGTGTGTTCAGATTCATCTTTAGAACCTACATTAAAAGCAAATACAAAATTGATAATGGGAAGAGTAGGTTTTTGATAAAGAAATATCTCAAGTCCGTTATCGAGAGTAAAATGTGAGCTTGACTTTTCTGATTCAGCGAATGTCCAAACGGGGAAAAATATGAGTGCTATCAGAAGGGTTCCCGTTATCCTATTTATGTATCTTGAAAATTTGCTCATTTTTTATAATATATGTTATTTCTATGTTTAATCAAGAGAAGTTGCCATTTTTATTTGGCTGTAATATTATTAACCAAGACTATTAGCGAGTCGAACTAGTTGCTTATCAATAATTTTTCTTAAATGAAGAGTATTTCATGAACGAGACAAAGAAGAGAGAAAAAATTTTAGTGGTGGATGATGAGGAGAACATCAGAAAATCCCTAAAGATGATTTTTGAATATGAAGGATATACATTTCTTCAAGCTTCCAATGCAAAGGAAGCTTATGAAGCAGTGGATGAGGAAGTTGGATTAGACCTTATTCTGCTGGATATCAAACTTCCTGATAAAGATGGATTAGAGATACTTAAGGACCTTAAAACAAGGCCCTATTCACCCGAAATCATTATGATTTCGGGACACGGGACGATTCAAACAGCCGTAGAGGCCACAAAATTGGGAGCTTTTGATTTTTTCGAAAAACCTCTCCACCGGGATCGAGTGCTTCTTGGAGTTAGAAATGCTTTGAGTCAAAAGAAACTGTTAAAAAGATATAGGAATTTGAGTAAGAAAGCCGAGAAACAGTATAAACTCGTGGGGAAACATCCTTTGATGAGAAAACTCTGGGGAGATATAGTGAAGACAGCTCCGACCAATGCCACTGTGATTGTTTATGGAGAAAGCGGGACTGGAAAAGAATTGATTGCCAGAGCCATTCATGAAAAAAGCCTTAGAAAAAACGAGGAATTTATCCAGGTCAATTGTGCTGCTATTCCAGAAGAACTGATAGAGAGTGAACTTTTTGGGCATCTTAAAGGTGCTTTTACAGGAGCGACTGAGAAAAAGCAGGGAAAATTTGAGCTGGCAGACGGAGGTACGCTATTTTTGGATGAAGTCGCTGATATGAGCCTGAAGACCCAAGCCAAAGTACTCCGGGTTTTGGAGGAGGGAGAAATCCAGAAGGTGGGTTCCAATAAAGTAGAAAAAGTAGATGTCAGAGTCATTGCGGCAACGAATAAAGACTTGAAGAAAGAGATAAAAAGTGGTCAATTTCGAGAAGATTTGTATTTTCGTTTGAATGTTGTCCCCATTTATTCTCCTCCATTGAGAGAGAAAAAAGAAGATATTTCTTTATTGATTGATTATTTTTGTAGGATTTATTCAGATGAAAATAATTTCAAATTGAAAAAATTCACTGAAGAGGCTGTTGATGTCATGAAGAATTATCATTGGAAGGGAAATGTTAGAGAGTTGAAAAATGTTGTGGAACGACTTATTATAATGTCTGAAGGAGACATCATAGATCACACTCAACTCCCAGAGCATATAAGAGGTGAAGCCAAAATTTGTTTACCCGATCAGAATAGAATAAAAAGTCTTAAAGATTTCAGAGAAAAAGCAGAGAAAGAGTTCATTTTTGCCAAACTTGAAGAAAATGAATGGAATATTTCTCAAACCGCAAGGGAAATTGATACACCGAGAAGTAATCTCTATAAAAAGCTAGAACAATATGGGATTCAAATAAAGACTGGAGTAGGCGAGGTGGTTGCTCCTTCCCAAAAGGAAGGTGAGGAAAGTCCGAACTCCAAAGGACAGGATGGTCGCTAACTGCGACTCCAGGTAACTGGAGGAAAGTGCCACAGAAAACATACCGCCTTTCGGGGTAAGGGTGAAAAGGTGAGGTAAGAGCTCACCGCTCTGATGGTGACATCAGAGGCACGGTAAACCCCATCCGGAGCAAGGCCAAATCAGCCCGAATGAGGTTGTCCGCTTCAAAGGGCAGGTAGACCGCTTAATCCATTGAGCAATCAATGGGTCAGATAAATAACCACCCCTGCTTAAAAAGTGGGAACAGAATTCGGCTTACGTCCTGCTCCAGTCAATCCTGCTCATTCATGAAATTTGTATACATTTCCATGAAGATTTGACCTTACAAGCAAGCTGAGCTGAAATTTAGGTTTTGGCTTGTGCTCCATTCAGATTTTTAACGCTATTTAGCGTTACGAGTGTTTATTGCGTTGGATGAGTTAATAAATAGCTAGGAGGGCGAGAAAAGCTATTTTAATTAACCTTTCACCTTTTTCCATTCTATTTATTCTTAAAGTCGCTTCAGCCACACCTGAATTTTATTAAGCTATAGAGAATTTGGCTCGTGTATACAGGATTATGTTGTCTAAAAGGGGAGGGATGCTACGGCCTGTTTAATAAACAACAGAATGTTTCCGGGGAATATTCCTAATTGGATGACTCCATATAAGCAGATAAAAAGGACAAGAAATAAAGCAGGATTGTTTTCGTATATCTCAAAAGTGTGATCAGGTTCTTTCATGTACATATAGACAATGATTCTTAGATAATAATAGACTGAGATAAGACTTGCCAGAACCCCGATGATAACAATCGAGTAGGTACCCTGCTGAACCGCCTCAGAAAAGACATAAAATTTGGCTAAAAAGCCTCCAGTCGGAGGGAAACCAGCAAGGGATAGAAGAAATACAGATAGAGTCGCTCCAATCCAAGGATAACGAAAACCTATTCCCGCATAATCGTTGAGCTCTAGATATTCTTTATCTTTTTTGCCTAAAGCGATGACCGCAGAAAAAGCTCCGATATTCATGAAAAGATAGACAGTCAAATAAAAGACCAGACTGTAATGACTTTTGGCCATTACAGCGATCATGATATAGCCGGCGTGAGCGATGCTGGAGTAAGCGAGTATTCTTTTTATATTTTTTTGTCTAAGCGCCAATAGATTTCCCGCTAACATTGTGAGTACAGAAATAATCCAAAGAACCACAAACATATTTTGAGAGTTAGTGATCTGCTTGAAATAAGGTCCTAACAGCCTTAAAAGGACAGCAAAACCCGCAGCTTTTGGGAAGACTGAAAAAAAAGCGGTTACGGGAGTGGGAGAGCCTTCATAGACATCAGGAGTCCACATGTGAAAAGGAACCACAGCAATTTTAAATCCAAATCCAATGATGAGCATTCCTAATCCCGCAATAATCAGGATCCCGTGAGATGGACTTGACTGGAGCCTATTTATGATAGAAAAAATTTCTGTTGACTTAGAAGCTCCGTAAAGAAAAGAGATGCCGTAGACCAAAAAGGCAGAGGCAAAACTTCCTAATAAAAAATATTTTATTGCAGCTTCTCCAGACTTTTTATCTTTTCTTTTGAGTCCTGCCAGAGAGTAACTGGACACAGATAGCACCTCAAGTCCTAAGAAGATGATAATGAGGTCTGTAGAGGAGATCATAATAAGAATTCCTATAAGGGAAAAAAGAAGTAGAGAATAATACTCTCCATGATTGACATCCTGAAGGAATAGATATTTTATCGAAATAAGGATGATGAGAGATGTCCCGATGATAAATAACAGGAATAAGAAAAGAGCTGTCCTGTCTAGAATAAGATTTCCATTGAAGTAAGAGTAACCTTTATCCCAGAATAGAACACAGGATGCCCCGCTTAACATAAGAAAAATTACGGATATAAAGCCGAGGTATTCCTTTTTCTCTTTCTGGATAAAAACTTCCAGCAGGAGCACAAATAGAGAGCCGATGAGGATTAACAAGATCGGCAGCAGCGTCCAGATATTATTCATTGTTTTCAGATTCAGTTTTATATTCATTTTTAAGATTATTTATTTTTTTCATCTTAGAGACTTCAAAAAAGGATTTAATGTCATCCTTCCTTTCAACCAAAAAGGTCTCTTCTTTATGGATTTGATTGAGAAGATGATGAATCGATGCATCCATTTTTCTCAAAAAGGGTTTTGGATAAATTCCCATAAAAAACATAAGAACAATGATAGGAATCAAAAAACCTATTTCTCTTTTTGTGAGATCTTTAAAGGTAAGGATTTTTTTATTTTCCAAGGGCCCCTGCATAACTCTTTGATACATCCACAGCAGGTAAGCAGCTCCCAGTATGATGGTGGAAACACTTAAGATAGCCAGCCATTTGCTAGATTGGAAAATACCGAACAGACACAATAATTCTCCGACGAATCCATTGAGTCCAGGAAGTCCGATCGATGATAGCATACAGATAAGAAAAAAGGCAGCGAAAACCGGCATCTGTTTGCTGACTCCTCCATAATCTTTAATCAAGCGGGTATGAGCCCTTTCATAGAGAATTCCTACACATAAAAATAGAGCCCCTGTGCTCAGTCCATGGTTAAGCATCTGGTAGATAGCGCCTTCCAAAGATTCCAAATTCAAAGCAAAAACAGCCAGCATGATCAATCCCATATGGCTGACACTGGAATAGGCAACAAGAGATTTCACATCTTTTTGGATAAGAGCCATCAGAGCTCCATAGATGATTCCTATCAGACTGAGTACGGCAAGATAAGGGATGAACTTTTTTGCCGCATCCGGGAAAAGTGGAAGAGCAAATCTCAGAAAACCATAGGTCCCCATTTTTAATAAAACTCCGGCCAAAATGACAGAGCCTGCAGTGGGAGCCTCTACGTGAGCATCAGGAAGCCATGTATGGAAAGGAAAAAGAGGGATTTTTATAGCAAAAGCAAGCCCAAATGCTAAAAAAAGCCAGGTTTGAATATTTGGATTGAGTAGCAGTTGATAATAATCAAAAATATTTAAAGAATATGTCCCTGAGGCTTTATAAAAGATGGAATAGAGCCCAAAAATGGCGACCAGCATAAGCAGGCTGCCAAACATGGTGAAAATGACGAATTTCAATGTCGCGTATATTTTTCTCTTTCCTCCCCATATTCCGATGAGAAAGTACATAGGGATGAGCATGGCTTCCCAGAAAACATAAAAAAGAAATAAATTTAAAGAGACAAAAACACCTATGATACCGCTTGATAGGAGGAGCATAAAAATATGATATTCTTTAACTTTTTCGTGGATGGATTTCCAGGAGGACAAAATAACAATCGGCAGTAAAAACGTGGTTAAAAGAACTAGAAAAAGACTGATCCCATCAATTCCTATATGATACTGGATCCCATATCCTATCCATTCCACTTTCTCAACAAATTGAGGTTCAGGAGTCTGTCCATTAAAATTAAAATAAAGAAAAAGAGATAAAATAAAATTGATAAATCCTATAAAAAGCGCTGTATAGCGGATCAAGTTTTCCTGTTTGCGGTTTATAAAGATAAAAAGCAGAGACCCGGCTGCCGGAAGAAATGTTATCATAGTCAGGATGGGTACGTTCATGGTTTAAAGGATTAAAATTCCCAATAAAATTATGGAACCAAACAAAAATATAAGCGCATAGTCCTTAATAAATCCTGTTTGCAGATAACTGAGCATTTTCCCCAAAAAACCTGCCCCATAGGCCGTGCCGTTTACAGATCCATCGATGACATCGAGGTCAAATTTACGGTAAATAAAATCTGACCCACGAATTGTTGGCTTGACGAAAATAGAGTCATAGAGTTCATCCACATAATATTTGTTGTAAAGAAGCCTGTATAGAGAGGGGAGACGAGAGACCAGATTATGAGGCACAGCTGGTTTCTTGAGATAAAACAAATAGGCAATAAAAATGCCTCCTAGAGCCATGACAACGGATATTAAAATCAGTACCCATTCTGTAGTCAGGCTTAAATGAGTCTCATGTCCTGGATATAGAATCGGATTGAGAAAATCGTTAAACCAGTTGACTTTTTTCCCTAAAACCACAGGAAGCCCTACATACCCAGCAAAAATGGAGAAAAAGGCAAGAATAGAAAGGGGGACTGTCATCACTGGAGGAGACTCATGAAGATGCTTTTTAGCTTCAGGTTCAATCCTTTCTTTTCCATAAAAGGTCATAAAGATGAGTCTGAACATATAAAAGGCGGTAAGAACCGCTCCGAGAATACCTAGAGCCCATATCACATACTGACCCTTGGCAAAGGCTGCAGTCAGGATAGCGTCTTTAGAGAAAAAACCTGATAAGAAGGGAACTCCCGCTATGGCTATGGCCCCTATGAGAAAGGTAGGATAAGTGGCGGGCATATATTTTTTAAGTCCACCCATTTTACGCATATCCAGCTCGCCTGAAAGGGCATGCATCACACTCCCTGCAGCTAAAAACAAAAGACTTTTAAAAAAGGCATGGGTATACAAATGAAATATTCCTGCCGCATAAGCTCCCACCCCACATCCAATGAACATATAACCTATTTGGGATATAGTCGAATAAGCTAGGACTCTCTTTATATCATTTTGGGTCAGCGCCATGGTGCCAGCATAAACAGCTGTAACAGCCCCTATGATAGCCACTATGGATGCAGCGGTTCCTGAGACGGTATAAAAGATGTTCATTCTGGCGACCATATAAACCCCTGCTGTAACCATAGTCGCTGCATGAATGAGCGCGCTTACAGGAGTTGGGCCTTCCATAGCATCAGGGAGCCAGACATAAAGAGGAATCTGAGCTGATTTTCCTGTCGCTCCTATAAACAACAGGATAGCAATCAGAGTAACTAAGCCGTAGGAAAGGTTTCCGCCAGCCACAGCATTGTTAATGTTTGTAAACTCAGGGCTTCCAATATACATGAGAATAAAGAGTATCCCCAATAAGAAACCAGCATCTCCTATCCGGTTGACTATAAAAGCCTTTTTCCCTGCATTGGCTGCTGAATGCTTTTCAAACCAAAATCCAATAAGCATATAAGAACAGAATCCCACTCCTTCCCATCCCACAAACATGAGAACTATATTTGAGGCCATCACTAAAAGAAGCATTGAGAAAGTGAAAAGATTCATAAGAGTGAAAAACCGGCTGTAACTCCTGTCTTCTGCCATATACCCGATAGAATACACGTGAATAAGGAAACCTACCGCTGAAACAACAACAGTCATAACAGCGGTAAGGGGATCGAATTGAAAGGAAAAATTTGCTTGAAAATGGCCTGAATGAATCCAATTAAAAAGGTTTTTTACAATAGGGTATTGTTCTACTGGTATTCTGAGAAGCCCTATAAAAGAAAAAAGAGATATTAAAAAGGAAATAAATACGGCCCCACAGGCTTGGATGGAAATGTATTTTTTCGAGAGTTTCTCTCCAAAGACAGCTAAAATGAGGGTACTGACAGCAGGGATTATGGGAATCAGCCAGAATATTTCTCTCATGTTATCCTTTCATTAAACTGCTGTCCTCAGATTTAATTGTTTTTTTCTGCTGGTATACCAGCAGAATGATGGCCAGTCCTACGGCAGCTTCAGCTGCGGCCACTGTGATGATAAAAAACACTATGATATGACCATTTAAGGAGGAGGCCGATTTTGCAAAAGCAATAAAAGTAAGATTGGCTGCGTTCAGCATCACTTCCACACACATGAATTGGGTAATTAAGTCTTTTTTTATCAAAAATCCAATGGTTCCCATTACAAAAAGAAGCGCACTTAAAATTAAAAAATAAGCTGTTGGAATCATTCTTTATCCTTTTTCTTTACGAGCACGATAGCTCCTACCAGAGCTGTAATGATCAGAACTGAAGTGATTTCAAATGGATAGAGATATTTTGTAAAAAGGATCCTACCTAGAATTTTAGGACTTCCCATGGCTTTGGGTGCCTGATTACCGGGAGGCCCTAGAGTTTTATACAGGATAAAAATAAGCTCTGCCAAAAGAATCAGGCCAATCCCAAGAGAAGGGTAGATAATCCACTTTTTTTTCTCTGGGGAAAGCCCCGTACGCACATTGATCATCATGATCACAAATATGAACAGCACCATAATCGCTCCTGCATAGATAATGATTTGAATCACCGCTATAAACGGGGCATCCAGGAGACCAAATAAACCTCCTGTGCATACAAAAGCAAGAATCAGAAAGAGCGCGCTATAAGCCTGGCTTTTAAAGACAATCATGCACACAACAGATCCTATACAGGTTATACTGAGTAAAACAAAAAGAAAAAAAGCCATTTTTTTAGTCTCACATTATATTTTTTGAGATGAATTGATGTCAAGTTAATATTTTTAATTAAAATTATTTAATTGAAATGGCTTTGAAAATAATAAATCCTATGATATAATAATTTTTTATCGCGGGGTGGAGCAGTCAGGTAGCTCGTCGGGCTCATAACCCGGAGGTCGCTGGTTCAAATCCAGCCCCCGCTACCAACCTTTTCCCCTCTGTTACCCCATATAATATCAGTAATTTAGACGCCCTCTCTCTATTTTGGCTTTATAGCAGTTTATAGCATAAATATGCAAAAAATAGCTTCAAACACGACACTATCTTGACACTATCTTGACACTGTCTTTTATGAAATAGAAGAAACAAAAAGAAAAAACTTTAAATATTTTTGTAAAAATATATTGACAAAAAAGAAAATGTATCTTATATTGTAAATGCGGCCTGAGGGTTCCCACCATTACCCCAGGAACGAACCGGTTGAACAATCGCCCGGTTGTTCTTCACGACACGACGGGCCAGGTTGGTCAATGGCCTGGACGAACAAATTTCAGACCGGAGAATGTGTCGTGAAAGGTTCAGAAAATTACATACCCCCAAAAATTCAAAATCTATCAATTAAAGAAATTTTTCTTTTCACCGGAATACCTCTCTATCTTTTAGAGGGCTTTGCAACTGGTAAATTCAAACCATCAAAGGCAGATTGTGAGAGGCTCACAGATTTGGCACGCCCGTTTTACAAATTAGAAAACAGCCAGATCAGGGATTACGTAGATAGGAAAAAATTCAGAGAACTCCGCCCTTTTATTTCCTTTACAGAAAAACAAAAGCTGCTAAGCCTTGAATCCCATGCTAAATATCGAAAAAAATTAAATGAACTTTTAGATAAACACTTTGATCAGATAGCTGCTAAAATTCTGGGGAACTGAGATGAAGCGGAGATATATTTCTGTCAAAGATTGTGCGGAATATCTTTCAAAACACCCAGTGACTATCCGGAGGCAAATCGATCGTGGTGAAATCCCGGCATCTAAAATAGGGCGTTCTGTTCGGGTTGATTTAAAAGCATTGAATGAGATGCTCGAAAGGCAGCGGATAGGGGATCCGAATGCAAGCACTTGAAGATGAAATCCTGAGTTATTTGCTCATTGATTTTTCATTAATCAAAAAAGCTGATTTTAATGAACATCTATTTCTCAAAAAGAAAAACAGAGATATTTTTAATGCTGCCTATCAGCTATTTAGAAACAACGGAAACCATGAAATTGATATTTCAACGCTTGTTGAGAGGCTAGAGAAAAAAAGAATCAGCGCATCTGATTTAATTGAAATCACCACAGGGACCCAGAAACTTCAACCCGGGAATTTTTCTTTCAAAGTCCAAAAACTCAAACAGCAGAGGCTTGCTCAAAAAATCTTAAAAGAAGTCCAGGAGATGGCCAAACTGGGGAAATTTGA
>CAZRGM010000031.1:0-3983 GCA_964599635.1 uncultured Eubacteriales bacterium
ATATCGTGATAAAAAGGTAGGGGGTTAATTCAATTTATTGTAAAAAGTAACAATGGTTTCTCATTCAAACCCGGCCGCTTTTGGCGAAATATAACAGGGCTACCTAAACCGATCCTCACAAAAACAGCAATAACAGCCATTAATGGGGACAACACAATAAGCGCCGGAACAGACACCACAAGATCAAAAAACCGCTTCCCCCACCTTTGATAAAGACTCTTTTTCTTTGCCATTCCAAACTTCTACTCTAATTTTGAATAAAAAGATTTCCTTTTTCTGCCGCTTGGACTAACTCTTGAATACCCTCTCCCAGAGAAACATCAGGACACCAGTTAAAATCCCTGCAGAAGAGTGTTGTATCCATCCCAAACTTTCTTTCATCTTTTCCAGGCACAATCCTTATAGGAACTTTTTCAAGACCAATCTGTTCAGCAGCATTATTTATACAATCAGCCAAGTCTCTTATCGCAACAGAATGGCCACTACCCAGGTTATACATCCAATTATTTTGATTATTATTTGCTTTTAAAACATAGCAGATTCCAGATATAACATCCTTAATATGAATAAAATCAAACCTTTGTTTTCCTCCTTTAATAGATATCTCCTTTTTTTGCCAGAAATCAGCCACAAATTTATGCGGCATCTCATGCCACCGCATACCGCAACCTTTCCCATATACCCTTGAGAGCCTTAGAATCCATGTCCTTGACTGCGGAACGAACTGCCTTAATCCCTGGACGAACATTTCTCCAGCCAGCTTGGCCATGCCATAAGGAGAATTGGGAGATGTGAGCGAACTTTCCTTCCACAGGTTAGAGTCATCCTTTTCCCCATAAACGGCTTGACTGGAAACATAGATAAACTCGGGAACCTGGTACGCAGCCGACTGTAAGACAAGATTTTTTGTAAACTCAAGACTTTCTGTAATTTCTGCTATCCCATAAGGAGGACGTGCACTACCCAAATGAATAACTGAATCCACTTGGCCAAGATTCCAATTCCTAACCGGAACATTCTCCAGAAACCAAAAAGAAAGCTTTTCATCATCAATTGAATCGAAAACAGATTCTGCTTTTTGCTCATTACGAGCAACTGCAATAATACCTTCTATGTCAGCGCTTTTAATAAGCTCATAAACTAAGTTTTGTCCGATATAACCTGTTGCTCCTGTAAGAAGGATAATTTTTCCCCGGCAATCCTTAGAACCTATTCTCCTGTTTCTAATATATTTGGCAGTCGAAGGTTTTGTCCAAGAGGATAATTTCATATCATTAATTTGTCTTACTCCCACATGAGAGAAATTAAAATCAAGAACACTCTTAATACGACTTTTTGAAATCCCAAGAAAATCAAGCAGGCATGCTTCTACCTCATTAAAACCCAATTTGGCCCGAAGACCCGTTATTCCTGTAAACCTGGGGTTTATCTCAAAAATATAAAAACCTTTAGAATATAAGCGCCCCTGGAGGTTAATCGGCCCCCAGGCTCCAAGAGAAATAAAATGCTCAATAATTTTCCGTGTTGACTCCCAAATCAAAGGTATGTCAACAGGGATAATCTCGATAGGGACTCCCGCTTTTAGCTTATTCCGGGTCGCCATCCGCCCCATCACCTTACCTCGTTTTGAAATCAAATACTGGATGGATATTTCTGCGACCTGAATGACTTCTCCATTTTCCAGCCCCTTAAAAAAACAAGAGGATTCAGGGTCGTTGCAATCAACAAGTACATAAGGCTGGATAATATGACCTTTGGATAACCCTTTGAGTTCAGCTAAATTCTTTATGATACTGATTCCCGCAGAACCAGATCCGTCAATAGGCTTTGCTATCAAAGGAAACTTAATTCGATCCTCCCTTAAAGCTTCTCTTGCTTCTTTATCAGTATAAGAAGCAATAAATTCAGGAAAAAGAGAATACAGCTCTTGGGAAAGCCTCTTCTTATCTCGACAAAGCTCGATTACAGCTTCAGGTGATACAAGAACCTTAATACCTTGCTCTTCGAATTTTTTTCTTTCTCTGGAAAGTAACAACAAATCACTGTCTAAACCTGGGATAAGAACCTGAACTTTCTCTTGTTTGCAGATCTCTACAAGGTTATCAACATAACCGGGTTCTTGATTCGGCTTGGTTGAATAAAAAGCATCACAGTATAATCCGCCATAGGAGAGGGGATTTAAATCAAATCCAATGATCTTGTAGGAATCTCCACGTGCTCGCAAAGCATCCACAACAGACTGTCCTATGCCGCTTCCAACACAAGTGATGCCGATGGTGGTTTTCATTTTATATTTCTAATTTATTAAGTTAATCTCATTTCTGTCATTATAACTTCATTCACTTTATGCACATCGAATTTTTCCTCTGCTATGTCGCGGCCGCGCTTTGCCATTCTGTCTGCCAAATCCGGATTTTCTAAAAAATGCATAATGGCCTTTACCAGGGCTTCAACGTCGCGAACTTTTACCAAAAATCCATTCTCCCCTATCATTACTCCTTCTCTAAGCTCTCTCTGGCGCTGGCCTTTAGGAGTTAGCATTACTGTCTCGCGACAACCAGGCGCATCTGTGGTGATAATCGGGCGTCCCATAGCCATGGCCTCCAAAACCGTCCGCGGTATACCTTCTCTATAATAAGAAGGAAGAATATAACATCGACATTTTTTAATTGTGGGTCGAATATCATCCAGATATCCAAGATATTCAATAATTCCAGCTTCTTGCCATTGTCTTAGCTCACTATCTCTTATTGAGTTTGGATTGGGATCAAGATTTCCAACGAGAAAGAAACGAGCATGAGGAAATCTTTTTTTTACTCTTCCTGCAGCTTCTACATATTCCCTTACTCCTTTGTCTGCCAGGAGTCGGCCGATCATCAGAAAAATAGGCTCATCAGGCAATTCTGATGGTGCGAAATGGTCAAGCTCAACTCCTGATCCGTTAATAAGCACTGGCTGATCAGGTCGGACAAGTCCTTTTTCCAAGAATAAAGTCTGGTCATCAGGATTCTGGAAAAAAACCTTCCGACTTTTTTTCAGACTAAGCCGGTAAAGCATCTGGGCTATAAATCCCGAAAACCGCTGAATTAATGATGGCGATTCCATAAAAGCATATCCGAGTCCGGTAATCATAGAATAAACGGATGGAACTCCGCATAATCGAGCTACAAGTCCACCATAGATGACAGGTTTGATTGTATAAGTCAGGACAATGTCGGGATGAATCTGAGAAATCGTTTTAATAATATAAAGTAAAGATTTTAAATCATTAAACATATTCATTCCGGTTCGAGAAAGATGTATTGGGTAATATGTTATACCCATTTTCTTCAACCTCTTTTCAATTATTTTATTCCTACCATTTGCAGAAGCAAATACTTTATGTCCCTTTGAAGTCATTTCCTTTAGTAAGGGACCGCGGAAATTAACAATAGATTTAATAACTCCACCTATGATGAGTATTTTTTTTCTATTATCTTTCATCGAATTTAGAAAGTTTTTTCAAATAGTGAAATAAAGCAAAATTTAATTTTCATAAAAAAAATCGTTATGTTTTATATATCACTTCTTATATTTGAATTAATTTTTATTCAACATGAAAATTCCCTAATAATTTTCTATTTAATGAGCCTGATATACGATTTAAGATTCTCAAATCCGACATAGAAAGAGCATTCTGCCATAGCAAATCCTCTCTAACTTTTTGACCGCATTTTCGCCTCATGCGATTGCCTCCAATGTTGTGTTTCGCTCTGTCACTAAAATTCAACATATCTTCTTCAAACTCATAATTCAAAAACTTACAGATCTTTTTCAGTGTTTCTTCTGGTTCTCGGCAAAGTCTTTCATATTGTATATGTAAGTAATCCGATTTTGGAAGAAAAACAAAAAAAAGATGGCGAGAGGCAAAGGGTGAGGGGCGAGAGGAAGAAAAAAAACCTTGGAACCTTGACTCCTTGAAACCTTTACTGAGCGAAGCAAAG
>CAZRGM010000032.1:0-143661 GCA_964599635.1 uncultured Eubacteriales bacterium
TAGGAATTTGGTTTTTTGGTTGCTGCTGATTTTTCCTCCAATTCATCAAATTCCCATTCTCTAAGCGACTTCATCACCTATCATAAGTATAAAATAAAGGAAAAGTCAACAGCAACCAAAAAACCAAATTTCTATAGTGTACACTGGCTGCTGGCTCATGATCTGGATCTGCTTTTTGATCTGGTGCACACTGCCTTCTGAGCAGGCTCTGGCCCAGCGTCCTAAAAGCCGGGTATTCAAATACATATGATTTTGAAGGAGGATTAAAAGAATGGGATGAAAAAGGATACCCTGTTGTTGTTAAAGACAGGTGAGGTTAATCATGAAAGGCGAACTAAAAGACAAAATAAGAGAAACACATGATGTAATGACTTTTATATTTGAATTAGATAAACCCATCAATTATGTTCCCGGACAATTTTGTGTAATAAAAATGGATGGGTTTGAAAAAGAACATCCTTTTACTTTTGTTAAACCTGCTAACGGAAAAAAAATCGAATTCACAATAAAAAGCATGGGAGAATTTACAGAAGCTATGCACAATATGAATATAGGAGATAAAATTGAAGTAAAAGAACCCGAGGGCGAATCTCTAAATTTTGATAAAAGTGTAAAAGAAGATGTAGTCTTTTTGGCCGGAGGATCAGGAATAACGCCTTTTATGGCGGCATTAAGATATATGATTCAGGAAGATATGAAAAATCAGGCAACTTTAATTTTCAGTAATCGAAAAAAAGAAGACATCATATTCGAAAAAGAGCTTGAAGAAATGAGTAAGAAGTATCGTATAAAAGTCATACATACTTTGACAAAAGACAATGAAGACTCTTTCAAATACAAACATGGTCATATAGATAAAGAAATGTTAGAAACATACATTCAAAATATTGATAAAAAAATAATATACATTTGTGGTCCACCTGGGATGGTTGAGGATCTTAGAAAAAAGCTCAAAGAAATGGGAGTTGATGAATCAGCTATCCGATGGGAAGATTGGCAGATTGAAGGTAAACACGACGAGGAAAAAAAGATACGGTTGATAACAAATGAAAAAATCAAATCAACAAATTAGATTTCAATAAACTCATAAAATTTAGGAGGGTTAAAATGAAGAACATAAAGAAAGCACAAAAAGCAAGAAAAAATAATTAGAATAATGGGAGGATTAAAATGCGGCATAACGAAATACATAAAAAAATAAATACAGGATCAGAAAAACAAAGGACACAATCGATAAATTAGCTGATAAAAGCCACGAAGGTGTTGATTATGCAGATGAAAAAGTACAAAAAGCAAAAATAAAAGCTGAAGAAAAATATCACAAAGTCAAAAGAAAAGTACAAGAGAATCCTGGAAAATCAGTATTGATTTCAGGAGCAGTTGGTGCCATTATTGGTGCGGTTGCTTCTTTATTAAAAAGGAGGAAATAAAATGCCATATGATAAAAAATCTGAACTTCCTGAGAGTATAAAAAACAATTTACCATCAGAAGCTCAAAAAATTTTCAAGGAAGCATATAATAGTGCATGGGATCAATACAAAAATCCTTCAGATAGAAGAGGAAATGAATCTAGAGAGGAGGTTGCAAATAAAGTTGCTTGGTCTGCAGTTAAAAAGAAATACAAAAAAGAAGGGGATAAATGGGTAAAGAAATAATCACTTTTTATACAGAATAAAAAACGCTAACAGCCAGCATAACAGTAAGTGACATGCATTTATAGCATCATATCATTTTTTCGTCCTTCTTCCCAACGCACCCCTTAAATAAAATACACCCCCTATGAAGTGGTCTGGTTGTCAAGACCAAATCTGATCTTTTTTTAAGGTGTATATCCTTTAACATGCTGAAGCCATTTGCATCTGACGATAAGCCTCAAGGGGCGTATCGTATTCCCCTAAAGATTGATGCAGCCTCTCTTGATTATATTTTCGGATAAATTCCCCGATGCTTGCTCTACATTCTGCTGCCGAATGCTCAATCCCTTGTGTTCCTTTTCCACAAGCTCTCTCTTTAGAGGTTCTGGATTTGCTTGTACTTTTTTTTTAGAAATTCACCTTAAATTACGACCCTTTTTGGTCTGAATCTAATGAACCATTATACATTCTTGGAGGCCTGAAAAGGCAGATGGAAACCCGCGGCGGCGCCGATCGGGTCAATCACATCCTCAACAAATACGGCAAGGATGATGTGCTGGACCATATTGGAGACGAGCTGAAAGTCCGTGCTCAAGATACAAATCCCGATCCTCGCCTGGGAGGACTTTTGGGGGAATCCGGGGTTCAGGCCGCCGGGCTGATGGGAAAGAAGTTCAATATGGACAGCGGGGTGATCCAAAAACTGATCCCTATGCTGGCTCCCATCATTCTCGGAGTGTTAACGCGCAAGAGGGACCGCGATGGAATGGGCAGAGGCGGCCGGAGACGCTGAAGACCGGCCGAAAAAATTTCGCTATTCGACATACGTCGGCTGTTGACTCCGTGCTCTAGCGCCCGAGATCATTTTCAAACGCCATTTAATGATAGGAAATTCGTTTTTCTTTTGCTGTTGAATTTTACTCCATTTCATCAAATTCACATTCTCTAAGCAACTTCACCGCCCATCATACATATAAAATAACAAAAAAATCAACAATGTAACCCAGAGAAAGAGGAGAACATCAGAAAATCAGCCTTGGTTGTATTGTGATTCGGTTCGGATTGAAATGACGGTTTTAGGTATCTGAAAATCACGAAAAGTCATTGACAAGATGGGTTTTGTCTATATAAAATCTTCACGGAAAGAAATGATAATAAAAAAAAACACAATTTTCATTTTGTTGATTGTGGTAGTGCTCAGTGTGTTGGCCCTTTTTTATTTTCTCTCCTGCAAAAATCCAGCGGTTATTGAGTTTATCTTTGAGAAGAATAAAAGCGATGCCCGACCAGTCAAATTGGGCAGAGAATATCGCATGGCTTTGAATTGTCCGGTCCCTGGAAAATTGACCGTGGACGCAAAGATTCCGCCTGCTGCAACGCTCAGATTTGGTTATGGACTTGCTTATCGTCCCAAGCAGAAGAAACCGGTTCCTGTTGTCTTCAGTGTCCTTCTTAAAGTCGGAAATCAGGAACATATGATTTTTGAGCGTGTGTTTGATGAATACGGAACTTGGAAAGAAGCCGAAGTTCCTTTAGATAGCCAATCCCTAAAGCAAGTTAAACTTGGGAAATCAAAACTTATTTTTGAAACAGAGGTGGATTCTTCGAAAAACAAAGATATGCCCAATAACCTGCATGCTTTTTTCGCAGATCCGATCCTCATCGATTCCAATCGTCCCTTGAAAAAAAGGCCCAATATTATTCTTGTTTCCATAGATACTTTGAGGGCGGATCACCTGCACTGCTATGGATATTATCGGAAAGACATTTCCCCATTTATAGATTCACTGGCAGAAAAAGGGATCCTTTTTGATCAGACCATCAGTCAGTGCCCATGGACAACGCCTTCACATGCCTCGATTTTTACCGGACTCTATCCCTCATCTCACGGTGTGAATCAAACCATATTCCTTCTCGTGAGAGCCAGAAGCAACCGGGAAATCGATATCACTTATCAGGGATTAGATCCAAATATACCCACCATTGCATCCAGATTTCGCAAAAAAAACTATATCACTCAGGCATTCTGCGGAGGGGGTACTGTTTCCGGAGATATCGGCTTTGCCCATTCCCACTCCGGTTATGCAGAGATTGATTTTGCAAAGGAAGGCACTGAACTTGTCAAAAAATGGATTGATAAGCACAAAGACCTTCCTTTTTATCTTTTCCTCCATACATTCAGAGTGCATGCTCCCTACACAGATCTTCATTATGCCCATGAAGTGCTCAACGCTGAACAAACCGATTCTCTTCAAGATTTTTTCAAAAATGCAGATAAAGTCCTTGCTGACCAACCGAAGAAGCTGAAACAGTTGGGAGTCCTCCGAAAACAGGTGACAGAAGCTCTGTATGATGGAGGCATCCATGAGACGGATAAAAAGCTGGAAGAGATCGTCGTTTATTTGGAAGAGATCGGACTGCTCGATTCGACCATAATTATGCTTACTAGTGATCATGGAGAAGAATTTGGGGAACACGATCCAAATAACATATACGACAGCCACGGGAAAACTCTTTATGATGAAGTTATTCGAGTTCCCTTAATTCTCTATATTCCCAAATCAGAATACTCCGGATGTAGAATCAAATCCCAAGTCCGGCTTATTGACCTTTTCCCCACCCTGTGCGATTTAGCGAATATCAAATACCACAAGCCTGACCTTCAAGGCAGAAGCCTGATTCCTTTGATTCAGGGCAAAGAAAATCAATCAAGGGATGCCTTCTCAGAAGCCATAGTAACTGGTCCGGAAAAAAAATCCATACGCAGGCCAGATTCCAAATATATCTATACTTTTAAAATCAAAGACAATACTCTCCCCAGAGGCCTGATATCCCATCATCCAGGGTATGAAGAATTTTACTTATTGGATCAGGATCCAGGCGAAAAGAAAAACTTGGCTCCTGTAAAGCCTGATTCCTGTCTTGGACTGCTTGAGCTGATCAATAAGACACTTACTCGTAAGCCAGCTTCAGTCCGAGACCTAAAATTCAACATAAAAATTGATAAAGACACAGAGAAAAAATTAAAATCTCTGGGATATATTAAGTAGATGGGAAGATTTCAATATGTCCTTTAAGAAAAATATGATAAATATTTATTGCTGTGGAATTAACCCAGCATATTATGATAGTATCTTTTGAGTATCTTTTGTGTATTTTGGGGGTCAGACCTGCGGAACTTATTGATAATTAACAAACTAAGCTATTTTATAGGGTCAATATCGTCCTTAAAATGAGGTTTTTGGGGTAGTTTTGGGGACTATAAATATTGGTATCAGCAGGGTCAAGTCCTTGATAATGAATAATAATCTGCGGTGCATCCTGCTTTTTTATTTATCTATCTATTGTCGAAATTGTTAGTTCCGATTCCGATTCGGTCTAGAATGATCACCCCTTCTTGACTTTTGTCAAAAACAAAATTAATTTTTTTCAAGAGAACAGGATCAAATTCTGAATATTTTTCTGAAAAAATTGAGAGAGGAAGTTCAAAAACTTGAAGGGTTGGCTCATAAGCATCTCCATAGATATTTTTTTCTTTTTTCATTTTGGTAAACCGAGACTTTAAAACAGGCGGGATCAACCTAAATTCAGACAAAAGAATTTTGGCTTTATGACCTTGGTGATCTTCAAGCTCTATACTTATATCAAGCGGTTCTTCCATTTCTTTTTTTTCTTTTTCATCACTCTTATTCTTCTTTTTTTGATCTTCTTTTTTATCTTTTTTTTCTAATTTTTCTTTAACTTTATTTTCTCCTTCTTTTTCTTCCTCTGGCTCAGGAGGTTCTTCATCTGCGGGGGCCAGGGAAAATATCAAAAAGGAATCCTTCTTCACATTCAATTCAGTAAGATTATCTTTAGTGAGTTCAATGGAGTAGATAGGTTCTTTTTCCTGATTTCTCCATCCCACAAAGACCACATTATTGTCTTTATTCCCTCTTTTCCGAAACCCAAGGTTTTCCTCTCTCCAGACTTCCAGATCCTGGCTGCTGATTCGGCTGCCTTTGAGAGAAGCTGTCGTGACATCCGCATCTTCATCAAAATGAGCAATGGAGTTGAAATGTGAATCCTCAAACCGGTTGATGTAAATATCGCCGGGAAGCCACTCCCGGACACACCGATAATCCCGGAACAGGGGAATATAACCCTTTTTATCCATTAAATTGGCTTCCATAAAAGCTGTGAAATAGACAAGGGCGATTGTTCTCTGCTTTTTCCCCTCTAATAAAGCTTTTCGGTTCAACATCAATCCCCCGGGCATCCCCCAGTCATTATTTCCCCAAACTGTGTTGAACTGACCGTGATTGGAACGGTATGAATAAAGATAGGATTTAAACCAATATTTTTCGTCTGTAAATTCAACCCGATTGTACTGGCGGACCCCCGAAAAGGAGGACACATCCGCATCATGGGCACCCTGAACAGTCAAATAATTTACATTTTCCAAAGGAGTGGGCCGACCAGCAGGTTTGTACTGACCATCACTGGGAGCAATGGCGATGATGGCTTGGATATTAAAATTAAAGTCAAACTCCACAGTGGCGTCATCCGGATAATGGGAGAGGCGGTTAAATGAACCAGCGATGGCGGCGGCTTCTCCTCCCCGTGAATGTCCGATCAATCCAATCCTGTTCATATCAACTAGAGAGTGAAACAGATTCTCTTCATTCTGGCTCCACTCCCTCCAAAGCTTCAGATGCTGGAGCAGCATCCAGCCCCTTCCATCATTCTCAGTCTTTAAAGGACCAAATAAGTGGCCGTTAAAAAAATTCTCATCCACTGACACAAAAATAAATCCTCGGCTCGCCAGGTGTTCACCCAAATAAGCGTATCCAGGGTCTGAATAATCAGCCATATTGTGATTGCCGTGAACACATAAAATCAGAGGAAAGGGTCCCTTTCCTGAAGGATACCAAACCCGCCCGTTTCGAGGAAACTTCTCAAAATCAAATCCCCAAAACCAGTGCCTGAGTTTCATCATAAATCCCTTGCTTCCTCTGACAAAGTCAGAAGCATCTACAGGTTCAGTCTTTATATCCACTTTCTCACCAAATTCAGGCCTTTTTTTATCTGTCCCGCTTCCATAAGTCATATATTCGATTTCATAGGAACCGGGTAGAGATGGGTTCGGCATATCCAGAGTTTTAACTTGTAAAACAGGGGATTTGGCTTCAACCAAATGGTCGGTGCTTCCGGAATCACTGAGCCAAAAAATAATATAAATATTTAACACGCCTGTAGCAACAAGGGCGGCAATAACAAAAATCTTTTTTGTTACCGAATGCAGGCTGAATTTTTTTTTGAAAATCTGAGCCAGGGCTCCTCCCATGAGAGCCCAGCTTAATCCCAAGAAAATACCTTTGAGGAGACTCTGATTAAGCGGAAATTCACTCATGTAATAAACGAAAACAGCTAGGGCTGCCGTGCCAATAAAGGTTACAAATCGGGGTATCACAAATAGGATTTTTAGAAAGATGATGATTAACAGTCCAATGACCGCAGCAGCAATCAAATAAAAAAGAGCTCCGCTTAAGGGGCTTAAAAGACCAGGCAGGCCGGGGCGAACAAAAATTCCATGAACCACTCCTACAATAAAAATCAGCACTATCAGTGCTGCGGCAGCCCCTTTCCTCACTTCTGAGGAAGGCTTGACTTTTTCCCAGTTTTTTGAAATCCATGAAGTGAATTTCTTCCAGAAATTTGGTTTCTTTTGATTCAATGTGGACTCCTTTAAAAATGTATTGACTGGACCTATTCATAAAAAATAGCGATTTTTTTATTATCAATTTATTTTCAGCGATGTACAAGATTTTTTAAAAAATAATGAGTTGAAAATTTTTCCTGTTTGTATTTTTATTTGAATCGTCATTTTTTTTTCTTCTTCAATGTCGCTTCATCATAGAGGTAAATAAGTAAGCTGTGCCCAGTTTAAATAAAGCGACTTCTCTGGTGTCATTTGGTATAATAATTGCGTTGTTTGGAAGGAACTTTATTTCTTCCTTTAGAGATTATGGCTCAACAAAAGGTGAAGGGTGATGCCTTAAAAAGAATATTTTTTCCTTTTTTATTCTTCATCATCCCTGTCCTTTCATCGAATCTTCAGGCGAAACATATCTTTCTCAGAATGTCACTGGGCCTTGTCTCCGGAGGGTTATTAATGATTCCCTTTCTCACCTCATAAAAATTTTTTGTCAGAAGGAATGGGGAAGATTGTAATCCATTAATTCCTCAGGATAAGGATTGAGATATTTTTGATCAAGCCAATCGTCTTTTTTGAATCGGATAGCTAAGTTTCTTAGAAACACTATGGGGATGATAACCGGGTTTCTTTTCTTTCTGTATTTTTCCAAGATATCTAGAAAGTGCTGTTTTTCCCTTGAATTTAAATATTGAGAAAAATCCTCGAAGATATGTTTCAGCACAGAAACTTGGGATTGAGTTTGGGGCTTTCTCAGAAAAGCCCTGGTGAACTCTTGTTGATAAGCCTTCTTAACTTCCTGAATGGATCGGTTTTCTTTATTTTTGATTATCCTCTCTAGATTTTTGAATCGAGTTTGATTGTAAGCCAAAATCAAGGTTCTGTATTTCCCATGAAAATCCCTGATTTTTTTTATAGGGGGTAGAGTCTTAAAATTTTTTCTTAATTCAAACAATGAAAAGATTCTGGTTAGAAAATGATGTCTAATATCTGGATGTTTTAATCTCATTTCATCTTCCCAAGGCAAAAAAGGGAACTTTTTGATGACATTCATCGCAAATATCCCTTTTCTCCGGAAAAGAAATCCTGTGCCGTCTCTATTTTTATATGTTTTTGTCCCTGAAAGCCCGCAGCTCGGAGACTTGCTTTTTAACAGGAATCCGTCGATATCTGTCAGTGAGCTCAAAAAATTATCAGAAAAGCGGTTCATTTTTTGAGTTAAATCCAGCCCTGTTTCGGGTTGGACTAAACAGAAGTTTCCTTTTTCCTTTCTCACCACTTTGACCTTATCTCTGGGGATCCCAAGTCCTATGGCTACTTCAGGACAGACAGGAATATAATGGACATACTGAGCTAAAATATTAGCGAAGGGATCTTTCACAAGCCCTCCATCGTACCGAACCGGTCTGAGGTTGATACATTCGCTCAGGACTATGTTTGGTTTCATGGATTTATTTTGGTTTCATTCAACAATATATCAAGAATTAAGGATCCGAATTTACATCTTTTCCAGGGCGGCGATACGTTCTTCAATAGGCGGGTGTGTGCTGAAAAGCTTGTTGACTTTTCCCTTAATGTCTTTAAGCGGGTTGACGATATACATGTGTGCCGTGGCCTTATTGGCTGCTTCCAAGGGTTCTTTATCTGCAGCCAGCTTTTTAAGGGCTGAGGCAAGCCCTGGAGGATATCGGGTCAGCAGGACTCCATTGGCATCGGCCAGAAATTCCCTTTTTCGGGAAATAGACAGTTTTAAAAGTTGGGCTACCAGGGGAGAAAGGACGGCTAGGACCAAAGCTACGATCACAAAAATAGCAGCGGCATTCCCGCCTTTGTTTCTGGAACGTCTCCGGCTTCCTCCCCATAAAAATGTTCTGAGAATCCAGTCGCTTAAGAGAGCCACCACTCCCACCATGACGACGGCCAGAGTTTGAACCAGAATATCCCGGTTTTTTATGTGTGACATTTCATGGGCGATGACTCCTTCCAGCTCAGCCCGATTTAATTTTTGAAGAAGTCCGGAAGTTACCACGATCACGGAATTTTTAGGATTCCGGCCGGAAGCAAAGGCGTTAGGTGCTGTGTCGTCGATTATATAACAGCGGGGCTTGGGTAGCCCTGCGGCTATAGCAAGACCTTCCACCACATTGTAGAGATAGGGATAGTCTTTCTTTTGGACCGGCTTAGCCCGGCTGATGGCCAATACAATCTTATCGCTGGCATAATAGCTGCTGAAGGTCATGGCTATGGCAATGACAGCGGCAAAAATTAAGCCTTGAGGACCCCAACCCGTCAGCTCTCTAAATGCCCAAGTCAAAGCAAAGATCAGGCAGAGAAAAAAGAGGATCAGAAAGAATGACCGCCATTTGTTGCGGGTGATTTGTTCGTACATAAATTATCCTCTTTGAAATTTTAATCGCACCTTGGGACTTGGAAACTTTTGTGATAACTTTTGGTTTAGAATTTCACCTTGACAGGCTCTGCGGCGGCAGGCTCTTCGATCTCGAAGTATTCCTTTTCCTTAAAGTTAAATGTGTTCGCGATTATATTCGAAGGGAATACCTGCTGTTTTGTATTAAACTTCATGACTGTGTCGTTATAGAATTGGCGGGCATAGGCGATTTTTCCTTCAGTCCCAGCCAGTTCTTCTTGGAGCATCATGAAATTCTGACTTGCTTTCAGGTCGGGATAGTTTTCTGCAACGGCAAACAAAGATTTCAAGGCACCGGTCAGCATGTTTTCCGCCTGCTCTTGTTCTTTCACAGTCTGGGCATTAATGGCTTGAGATCGGGCTTCGGTTACCTTCTGAAAGACTTCTCTTTCGTGTTGAGCATAACCTTTGACTGTCTCCACTAAATTGGGAATCAGGTCATACCTCCTTCGAAGTTGGACATCCACTTGAGCCCAGGCATTGTTTGCTCGATTTCTGAGTGTGACAAGGCTATTGTATATTCCCGCTACAGCAAAAATAAAGACAGCTATGATGATGATAATGATCCATAATGCAGTCATATTTTTTTCTCCTTTATATTACCTGCCCTATTCATAAAAAAACGGCGATGTTTATATTATCAATTTATTTTCTGCGACTTGCAAGATTTTTAAAAGAACATTTACCTGAACTTTTTTTATTGTTTTTTATTTCAATTTTAATCGACATTTTTTTACCTTACAGGCGAGCCAATATTACTGCATCTGCTTTGTACCAAGGCATTCGCAGTGAAGGACCACACCTTCATGCCTTGTGCCTTGCATCTGCAGCAACCTTGACTCGTGAATAATCCAAGTAAGGGTTAGCGCTTTCTTTTTATTAATGATTTCCTACTAAAAAGTCAATGGATATTTATTTAAGAAAGAATAAAAAAAAAGAGCCCCCGAAGAAGGCCCTTTTTTAAATACCTCGGATAACTAGAAGAAATATTGTTATCAAAAAGATTATTTTATGAAATTTACCTTAAATCTTTTTATGGCAGAACCACCAGTCATAACAGTTGTCTTTGTCTTTTCTTTCCTGGGCTCCATTCATATCCGTAGGGGGAGGGAGAATGACGCCATCTTTAATCAATTCATTATTGGGCCAGTTAGCAGGAATCGCCACTTTGTTTTTGTCAGCCACTTGCATAGCTTTCACTGCTCGAAGCACTTCATCCATATTTCTTCCAATTTCCTGGGGATAATAAAGGATCAGTCTGATGATTCCCTTATCATCGATAATGAACACAGCTCTGACTGTAGTGGTCCCCTTTCCGGGGTGAAGCATACCTAGTTTTTCAGCGATTTTTCCTTGGTCGTCGGCGATGATGGGGAATGGAATAGGAACATCAAGTTCGTCTTCAATCCAATGTGCCCATTTGATATGGCTGAAGAGCTGATCAATAGAAAGACCGATGAGATCTGTGTTGAGTTCCTGAAACTTTTCAAATCTTTTAGCAAACGCCACAAACTCAGTGGTACAGACTGGTGTAAAATCTCCAGGATGACTGAACAGAACCAGCCATTTGCCAGCATAATCACCCGGGAGGTTTTTCACACCGTGAGTCGTGCGTACTTCCATTTCTGGGAATTTATCCCCTATTAAAGGAAGACTTGGGTTTTCTTTTAAATTTTCCATTTTTTCTCCTTGTTTAGCTTTAATAATTTATAATAATTATTAAATTAAACTAATTATAAATAAAAGTCAATATATTTTTTATATAATTTAAAGCAATCATTATGTTTCTTACTGATTGTCCAGCCTGGCCTATTCATAAAAAATGGTCCTGCTTTCATTAAGCTAATAATCTCGACTTGTGAATAATCCAGGTTGATTTTTTTATGGATGCTTCTTGTTTGAAGCATCAAATATTTGGCTGAAAAGAAAAGAGCGCATGAAAAGACTTGATAAAATTTATTTTTGTTGATATTTTACTGATAAATCCATTATGGGAGAATATATAAAAGGAGGGTATTCATGGTTGCGCGCTTGACTTCTGCTCAAATCAATAAAGAAAAAATAGGTGAATTCACTCGAATCTATAATGAAAGTGTGGTTCCGGCAGCTAAGTCTCAGAAAGGATACAGAGGTTCTTATGTGCTGGTTGATCATGAGACAGGTAAAGGAATATCTATTACTCTATGGGAAAGCAGAGAAGATGCCCTGGCCAATGAAGAGAACCGCTATTATCAGGAACAGTTGGCAAAGTTTATGACATTATTCACTCAAGCTCCTGTGCGTGAGTTGTATGAAATCACTATAATGCCTTGAAATTCATTCCGTCTTTCACTTGTTTTTATTCAAAATGGAAATTTACTGTCACGATGAAGACCAGCGGACGAGCTTCTCCGCCCTTTACATAAGGTTCGTAGCTCCACTGTTTGACAGCTTTGTGTTCAGGTTTATTTTTTGCCCATCTTTTAAATCAAGGAAGAAAGTCATTATTGTTTTTTAAGGAAAGCTGATCATCTTGACTTTATAGAGCTACCTATTTTAGAATTCAAAACATGTCAAAAGATAAGGTGACATTGAAAATTCCTCGCCCCCTTTATGAGAGGCTTAAGACCGTCATTGAAGGGAGTGGATTCAGCAGTGTCAATGAGTTTGTAGTCTATATACTGCGGGACCTTATGTCTTTGCAAAGTACCGGGAAAAAAGAGCTTTCTGCCGAAGAAATAGAGGCAATCCGGAAAAGGTTGAAAAATTTAGGATATTTTTAAGCGGTTCTTCCAAAGATAACTCCAGCCAAAAATTTATGACTTTCTTATTGCGGATTGATACAGAGGTGTTGAAATTTAATTCGCCTCTTTCGTAATCCAAGCAAAAAAAAAGAAAAAATCATTTGGATAAAATTATAAAATATATTGACATAATATTATAATAATATTATATATGTATTATAATTAGAATATAATAAGAATGTATTTTATACTGGTTATGTTTGAAACGGCTCAAAATAGATCAATCAAAACCTTCGGATAAGGAAAGGATATGCATCTATTTGAATTTTTTCCTCTCATCATAGCGCTTGCGTTTGTCTGTGAGTATATTGATTCCTCTTTGGGTATGGGTTTTTGCTGCTTATACGGTTAAAAAGTTAAAAAATATTCATCTCAAATTAATTGTGGGAATAGCGACTCTTGTTTTGGGAATGATCACCTTGGGAAAATTATTTCTTTAAGAGCAAATTTGCATTTTATGTCTCTGAGCTTGGATTATTCATGAGTCGAGGTTATAAGCTTAATGAAAAAATCGACATTTTTTATGAATAGTTCAGGTTATTATATTTAACAAAAACTTTTTGAAAAATGCCGCTAAAAATAATTTATAATAAATTCCTCAGTTTGCCTTTAAGAGCTAAATTTATCTTAAGCTTTCTCTTGGTTATCTGTTTGGGAGGTATTCTTACCCTTTTCTTTGGAACCAGATTGGAACATGAAACTATTTTTTCTCTGGCTCAGGATAAAGTCAAGCATGACCTGGCGTCAGCAAGAATGGTCTATAATGAAAAACTCTATGACATCAGAGATGAGGATAATAAAATTTTGGGAGTGCTTTATGCTGGAATTATTCTTAACCGAAACTATGAAATTGTGGATAAAGTTAAAGAAATCGTTTTTAAAGACGAAAAATACAAAGAAAAAGAAGTTGGTACGGCCACCATTTTCCAGGGAGATTTGCGAATCTCGACCAATGTAGAAAATGAAAATGGGAAAAGAGCCATTGGAACCAGGGTATCAAGAGAGGTCAATCAAGCCCTTTTAGAAAGAGGAGAGACATGGGTGGATAGGGCCTTTGTGGTGAACAATTGGTATATTTCTGCTTATGAACCCATAAAAAATATAAATGGCTGAAGGAATACATAGATCCCATTCATTACCAGGATTATCCATTTTCTGAAAAACAGGATGATCCTGGTAATTTCTTAACCAGATTTCTTGAAGAAAATTCAAACAAAAAATTGATCATTATTGACGGATGCAGGGATCAGTATTATTTCCAAAGGGTTATCGATCTATTATATTTCAGGGAAAAACTCGATATTGTCGTGAATTTCAGGGCTAATTTTTCCACAAGAAGAAAGAATCTGGAGTTGAAATGAGTCCCAATCTTCTTCAGACCATACCGGTGGATGAACTTCGACCTCATCATATTCGTTTTTATGCTCAGGATCAGATAGATGGAATTGGGGAAAAAGCAAAAGTTTTTATCCTTACTTTTCTAGATAACAGAATATTTTATACTTCTCATGAAGATTTCGAGAATCTTTCTCTTCTCGGAAGAAACATTTTCTTGGTTAATCAAAAAGTGAGCTTTGTAATGTTTCTTTTGAGAAGGGTCAAATAGAAACTTATGAGAATCTCAATTCTCCCATATGCTCCATCACTTCATTCCCCAGGAACAAGTTGATCACAGGGCATAGAGACGGCAGTATTCTGATTCGCAATATGGAAAGTCAAGAATGGGTAAGAATCAAGTTTCATTCTTCTCCAGTGACTGCGTTAGCGGTCGGTTATTCGGGCCAACTTTATTCATGGGGTATGGATCAGGGACTTAAGTCCTGGGATTTAAAATCAGGTCAGGTGAAAGAATTCAAAACAAAAGAAGGGATGGTCTCCTATTTAAAGATCTATCCCCAGCGAAGAATCATAGCTTTGTTTCAGGAAAAAGAGATTGATGATAAGAACAAGAAAAGAAGACCTAAACAAAAAATAGAGCTTATTGATTTTAATAAATCAAATTTGCATGTTATTTCCCTTCCTTTCCATTTAAATCCATCCAGCATCAATGTTTGTTTTGATGGAAGGATCATTGCGGGATTATCTTATGAAAGCAAAAGAAAATATAATTTAGCGGTATTGAATCCTCGCACTGAAACATGTGAGCTTCAGTTTTTAGAAGGCCATGGGAAAGAGACCAGAGATTGTCTTTGTATGGGGCCCCGGATTATCTCCTGCGGGGAAGAAGGTGAAAATAATCATACAATCCGTATCTGGGGTACCGAGTTTTTTGTGAGAACTCAGGTGAGCAAATTATCCGGATAACTCTCAAAAATTCCTCAGGGGACACTCTCTTTTCAAAAAATTATCCTGATTGAAAGATATTTTAATGATTTAAGAAATTTACTTTATGTATCCCAGAGATTTTAAAATTTCTTCCTCAGCTTCAGAAAGTTTTGGCTTTTTTTCACGGTTTTTAGTCAGTTTATCAGCTTTTTCCTGAACCTCTTTTAAAAGGCTGATCTTGTATTCGGATTTGACGTCAGTATTTTTTATGATATTTTGAATACCCAGTTCGTCTTTTTTAAGATTTATAAACTCCAGTTTATTCTCCTCCCGGTAGGGGTATAGGATGATTTGATAAGGGAAGTCTATGATGGAGAAAGCATTTCCTTGGGCTTCTGGGGCGTAAGTTTCGAGAAGGAGTTTTTCTTTTTTTCGTGATTTCAATAATGATTGCCCCATCATAAATTCAGGCTTTTTGATATGAGCTATATCAAGAATAGTAGGGGCAATATTTAAATTGGAGACAACCTCTTCTCTGATTCCTGCCTTCTTGATATTTTTCCCGCTGAGGATCAGGGGGACTTTCACGAATGTTTTGTTTAAGAATTCAATATGTCCGACATGATTTCTGTATTCACCCAACCCTTCTCCATGGTCGCCCATGATAACAAAGACCGAATCTTCATATATGTCATTTCTTTTTAGAAATTCGACCAGTTTCCCGATATACTTATCCATATAATTTACTTCCTGCTGGTAAAGTATTCTGATTGAAGGAACCGTAGGGACTATTCTATGTATGAAGTTTAATTGGATTTTCATATTTTCAGGGCTTTTATTTTGAAGTTCTAAAACGGAATTTGTTTTTAAAGTTGTAAAATTTACATAATCATCCAAGATTGATCTTTTCCATTCGTTAGGATATCTTATCTCAAGATCTTTAGTATTAAGGTCTGGCGTTATGGAAAAGTCTCTAAATTCGATATGTATAATTTTTAGTTTTTTATCTTTTATGATGAGTTCTGGTATCTCTGTCTGCAGAATCAAAGTATTTTTTCCAGGCTTTAATATAAGTTTAAGTTTTATTGGATACTCTTCTATGCTTTCCGAGATAAATTTTTTCTCTCCGTTTAAGGACACAGAAAAATCTCCTTTATAGCAAGGAGGAAAATAGGGGGCATGGGGATCTGAATAGTGAATCCAGAAAAATGATTTTTCCTTTTTGAATTTTTCAATAATAAGAAAGGCATCCTCATTCACTTGAGCGGCTGTTTTGTACCAAAGGTAAGGTTTTCTAAAATTTTCAATAAAGAGATCAAAGTCCTTTCCTATACCCCAGCGGGATGATACAGAACCTAGAGAAATAACAGCTCCGGTTGAATATCCATGATCTTTGAAAATTTTCTCCAAGCTGGGTAAGGTTGCATCGTTTTTTTCACCGTTATTATACACTCTGAGTATGTGAGGAGGGAGAGAGTAAAACATAGAGAGATGAGGAGGAAAGGTGATCGGGATGAGTGAATAGGCATTTGAAAAATAAACTCCTTGGGATGCCAGTTCAGCTAGATGGGGAGTGAGAGTATTTTTTTCAAGGGAGTAGTCGATGTAATCGGCTCTTGTCGTGTCTAACGTGATCAGGAAGATATATTTAGGAGTTTTTTCTCTTGTTGAGGTGCATTTAATTATGGAAATAACTAAAAAAAGAATGATGACGGGAAAGATAATTTTGATTAGATTTAACTTTTTAATCACAAATTCATTTTAAATCAAAACAGAATGAAATTAAAGAGCCCTATTCAATCAAATTGTACACCAGTAGGGGTATGATAAAACTCAGTGCCAGGCTTATCAACACTTCCAAGGCCGTATGGCCGACATTTTCTTCTAATCTGGGGATATCTTTTCTGTTTTCAGTCAGTTTGTTTATGACTTTGGACTGTGCTTCAATGATGGTCCGGACATTCACTGCATCATATATCACCAGAATGGTCATCACCAAACCAATCAGAAAATAAGGGGAAAAGCCGGTTTCCAGAAACAGAGCCATGGTTAAGGATCCTGATAAAGCGGTATGGCCTGAAGGCATTCCTCCATTCCTTGCTAACATTTCTTTATTGAGGTTTCCCTCTTTGATCAGGATGAATAAAACCTTAATGATATAGGCAGTGGCCCACGTGATTATGATGCTTAACACAAATTTTGTCATGATCTTATCTCATCTTTCTTTGAATCAGTAGAAGTCTCTGCTTCCGGAAAGCAGGTCAAGTTTGAGCTGATTATCTTCGGAGCGGGACTCCCCTACGCTCGTGACATAAATAGCCGGTTTATCCACCACAGGGCATTTGTTTTCGCAGATACCGCATCCAATGCAGGTTTCAATATCGATCACTGGGGCCATTGGATTTTTTATCTCGCCTTCAGGAGTTATTACTTCTATTTTTATCAGTTTGATAGCCTTTGGAGAAACAGGACAATGCTCTTCACACACAATGCAGGGGTCTCCAAATTTCCATGGAATACACCGGTTTCTGTCAATCCAGGCGGTTCCTATTTTGACTTTGGTTTTCTCCGGGACAGTCAGCTCCTTAAGGGCTCCTGTGGGGCAGACCTGGGTACATAGAGAACAGTAGTATTCGCAGTATCCGATTTTAGGAACGAGCATGGGTGTCCATATTCCTTCAGGACCGGCTTCTGTGAGTGCGGGTTGAATAGCATTGGTTGGACAGACTTTCATGCACTCTCCACATTTCACACATTTTTGCAGAAACTGTTTTTCAGGAAGGGCGCCAGGGGGACGGATCAATCTTTCAGAAGCTCTTTTTGATTCAGGAGACAGCCGGAAGAAAGGGGCTGCAATGGCTCCTAATAAAGAGGTAAAGATGAGTTTTCTTCGAGAAAGATTGATTTTTTCAATTTTTTCAAATGTGCTTTTGATGGGAAATTGAATAGCATTGGTTGGACAGATCGCACTGCATGTAAAGCAGTAGATACATTCAGAACTTCTCCACTCACCAATAGGAAACGGTGTGGCCTGAGTCGGGCAGTGAAGACTGCAGAGATTGCAGTCAATACATTTTTTGGGATCGATTTTAAGCTTTAGAATATTTTGCCTTGAAAATATACCCAATAAAGCGCCTAAAGGGCATAAATATCTGCACCAGTATCTTTCACGAAAGATATTTAAAATCACAGGCACTAAAAACAAAAGGCCTATAAAAAAGACTTGAGTGAACAGGGGATTTATATCAAGTGTGGTCAAAAATTGGGCGAGAGGATCGGCAACGGAATAAAGCTCGGCTTGATACAAAAGGTCGAGAATATTTGAAAAGGTATGATTCAATACAGGAAAGACCCCAACCGCAAAGGAACGGTAGAGAAGAGAAAGAGGATCCATGATTCCGGCGAGGTTTAAAGAGAAAACAGCCCCTACCAGTATGATGATCAAGAGGTAATATTTTAAGGAAAGAGAAATGACTTTTTTGATTTTTTGGGGCCTTAGAAGTTTGCTTTTTTTGAAGAGAAAAGAAAAGAATTGATGGATGGAGCCCAAAGGGCATACCCATCCGCATGCAAAGCGGCCGAATACAAAAGTCACGATGATGGTCACCGCGGCAAATATAAAAGATGCGAATAATACTCTGGAGGCGATGAGGGTCGTCAAAGCCAAAAGAGGATCGAAATGGAAAAAAATTTCCACATTTCCTATATAGTCTTTTCCCGGGAAATGAGTTCCAAATAAAAGAGTAACAAAAAGAACAAAAAATAAAATTTGGCTTAGAATTCTAAGTATTTGAATGAATCTATATTTTTTAGATTTTTCTTTTTTCAATCTTCAGTTTCCCCAGGTCCATCTCTCCCAGCCCTCTTTCGTGCGCGATCTGGAGGAACTTTAGTTCTTCAGGAGATATGCCCGCAAATTGGACTCCCATTCGGTCCACGGCTACATAATCGACGCCAACGGCCACTGTTTTAAAGAGTTTGACATCAGATAATCTTCCCCCTTGGGGGCCGTTTCTATGAAGGATTCTGTAAGCATCTAAGAATGACAAGTCCGGCTTAAAAAAAGCAGCCAAGTCCACGACAGCATAGTCAATGTTTTGATGGAGCTGGTTTCGACTTCCTCCCAGTGCACCCAGCCAGTTTTTCATTCCTAGGGTCAGGCGGGATAGACTGTGATGTTTGGTAATGGGTACATTTATCAGTTTATCCGTTTCTAAAAAATCACTGTACACTTCCCATTCTTTGATGACTTGTCCTTTGATGGGAACTTTTTTCAGTTTGTGTTCATTGGGGAAAGGGACATCGGCTCCGGCTTCTTTAGCAGCAGTAGCAATACCGGAGCGGACATAAGTTCTTCGGGCGGGATTGCAGGGGTGATCCATGACTTTGACTTTTTTGGCTCCGGCTTCAAAACAAAGTTCGACCAGAGTTTTGACCACTTCCGGATTTGTGCAAGCTGCCTGTTCAGGAGTTCGATCCCAGCCTATGTTTGGTTTGATCAGGACTTCATCTCCCCTTGAAATAAAGCGGCTCATCCCTCCAATGGCGGATAGGGCCTCTTTGGTGATTTGAGAAGGAGATTCTCCCTGAACTACAGCCAGATCAGGAAGTTTATTATCTTGAGGTAAAATGTTTGAATTTAAGTTTAAAACAATACTTCCTGCTGCGATATTTTTTAAAAAATCTCTTCTTTTCATTTTTTTATCCTTTCCCTAAAGATTGGATGTACTGTAGGATTCCCTGGTAGATTCCCTCAGCAATTTTTTGTCGGTATTCAGGTCTTCGGAGAAGACCCTCTTCCCTTTGGTTGGACATATGTAATGTCTCGACAAGCACAGAAGGCATTTCTCCTCCGATTAAAACCCAGAAAGGTCCGCCCTTGACTCCAAGATCTTTAGTGTATTTATGGGATTTTTTAAGATGAGAAGTCAAACACTCTTGAATATTTTCTGCCAATTCCCTTGATTCTTTTATTTTACTATTTTGAGCGATTTTTGTAATGATTTCTTTCATGTCCCCAATATTTTTGGTGGAAGTTGCATTTTCCCTTGCTGCAATGGCATTGACAGAGGCATCTGTACTGAAATTCAAAAAAAAGGTCGATGTGCCGTAATAGTTTTTTCTGGGATTGGCATTAGCGTGGATGGAGATAAAAAGGTCTGCTTTTTTTTGATTGGCAATAACAGGTCTGTCTTCAACCGGAACAAAGATATCTGTTTCTCTTGTCATGATGACTTCAAGGTTCTTTTTGGAGCTGAGCAAATTTTTTAATCTACTCGCGATGTCCAGGACAACTGACTTTTCATAAGTGTTTTGGCTCCCTATACATCCTGGGTCTTTCCCTCCGTGTCCCGGGTCAATGACGATTCTTTTTATCCCAAGACCCAACTGACGGGCCATTGAGTATCCTGACTCTGTGGGTTGAGGTGCTGAAGAATTTTTCACGGGATAGATATCAATGATAATTCGAAAAGGGTCAGGAAGATGCCATACTCGATAATGTTCTATTTTTAATAGATCAAGATCTACAGCTGTTCTTACGGTGGTGTGATTTTTTTGAGCGATTCTTATTTTGTGGATATAGTCATTGTCTAGATTAACGGTTTTGGTGTGAAGAATAGGATTAAGTCTGGCCTGGTAGACATCGACATAGATTCTATCTGGAGAGCGAAGTTCATCGAAGAAGTACTCTCTCAATTCTCCCACATCTATGACGATCCTGGTGAAAGAAGGATGAATATGGTAACGGAGATTGTATATTTCTATCCGGTTATCTGAAATGGATTGCGAGAAGATTCCTGATGTGATGAGAAGGATAAAGAGAATCACATTTAAGATTTTTTTATTCATTTTTGATGAATGATCTAAAAACCATCGAATTAATCCTGTTTTTTCATTCTAATTTTTCATTAGGCTCCAAACTTAACCAATTTCCCGGCGTGAGCGAGCATAAGCGGCATCGCATAGATGGAACGGAACTGACCCAAATACCCCTGGCTGCAGTTTATTTCTGTAAACTTTTTAACTTGATCTCTTAGGGCAGAGGGCGAAAAGATAAGGAAGGGATTAGGATGCCACGAGTGTGACTTTAACGAGCAGGGAGTTGAGTGGTCAGATGTCACCACAAATACATCTGGTTTTAAGTCAAGGACAGGGGGGATCCATGGATCTGTTTTTTCAATGATTTCTTTTTTGGCCTCAAAGTTTCCGTCTTCACCAAAAGAATCTGTTTTTTTGACATGAACATAGAAGAAGTTATATTGATGGTAGTTTTTCTCCAAGGCCCTAAAAAGATCTTTGATTTCAGGGCCGACTTCAAGAACATCCATTCCCACTAACTTTGCTAGCCCTCTGTACATGGGATAGTTAGCGAGCGCAGCTGGATTTAATTTAAAAAGATCTTTCATGCTGGGGATAGAGGGAAATTTAGAGAATCCGCGTAATAATATGGTGTTGGCTTTCTTTTCTTCTTTGAGAACAGTGTTCACTTTGTCCATAACTTTATGGACTATATCCGCAGTCTCTTTAGCTTCTGAAGAGAGGGGTTTGGGATATACTTTTGGCTTTTTTTCTTTTTGAGGGTCGGCATCGGATAAATGATCGGATAGTTTTTCAGCAGTAAATTTGATGACGAAACGGTGTTCTTTTCCTGCATAAAAAGAAATTTTCATGTTTCCAATTTTTTCCAGGGACTTACTCAGTTTTTCACAGAGTTCACGATTTTTTTCTGTTGAGATTCGGCCTGCTCTCCGGTCTACAATGAGACCGTTTTTTAAAGTAGCGAAATTTCCTCTGGCGACCAGGTCATTCTTTTTTACCTCGATATCAATTCCCAATGCTTCTAGAATACCTCTCCCAAGGATATATTTTGTAGGATCATAGCCAAAAAGAGATAAATGGGCAGGCCCACTTCCGGGCGTTATCCCTCTAAATACAGGATCTGTGAGCCCACAGCAGCCTGCTTCTGCGAGGGAATCAAGATTTGGAGTGGAAGCTGCTTCCAAAGGAGTTTTTCCATCTATAGGAAGGTCTCCGAGTCCATCCATGACTAAAAGAACAATTTTTGAATCGGTTTCAATGCAGAGATTTTTGAGCATCTCTTCTCTATTCATGATAAATCAACTATAAAAAATTTAAATAGTTAAGTCAATTACAGGAATATTTCATAGATTCCTGAGTTTTGATTTACAACCAAATTTGAGTCTGATAAAATCAGACCATGAAAAAGGTTATCATCCTTGATTTTGGTTCACAGTATACTCAGCTCATTGCAAGAAAGATAAGAGAATTAGGGGTTTTTTCGAAAATTCTTCCATACACAGCGACAAAATCAGAAATAAGTAAAGAAGACCCGGGAGCGGTTATTCTTTCAGGAGGGCCTCAGGGTGTTTATGATAATGATTCTCCTCAGTTATCAGTCAATATAAAAAAACTTGGGGTTCCCGTGCTGGGGATATGCTATGGGCTCCATCTTCTGGCTCATTTATTGGGAGGCGAAGTCATCCCTTCAAAAAAAAGAGAGTATGGATTTGCCGCCCTTAACGTCAAGAAAAGAGATGGATTACTGGAAGGATTTGAAGACAGGAGCCAGGTTTGGATGAGCCATGGAGATAGAGTCTTAAAAGTTCCTCCTGGATTTATTGTTTCTGGAATTACAGAGAATTGTGATGCGGCAGTCATTGAAAATATAAATGAAAAAATATTTGGAGTCCAGTTTCATCCCGAAGTCATTCATACTCATCAGGGTAAAAAAGTATTATCTAATTTTCTCTTTAAAATGGCAGGGATGAAACCCAACTGGGATATGGAATCGTTTATTGATAAAAAGATTCAAGAACTGAGGGAGTTGATTGGAGAGGAGAAAGTGATCTGTGGTCTCAGCGGAGGAGTGGATTCTGTGGTGACGTCTCTTCTCGTGAAGCAAGCTGTGGGAAAGAAACTAAAGTGTATATTTGTTAACAACGGTTTTTTACGAAGGGGTCAGTACGAAAATCTTATACATAAGTTTAAGAAAGCGTTTAATCTGGAGTTAGTTGCAGTGGATGCGTCTGAGAGATTTTTGGAAAAATTGAAGGGAGTCGTTCCCCCCGAAGATAAGAGAAAGATAATTGGGAAGGAATTCATAAGAATATTCGAACAGGAAGCCAAAAAAATAGGAAGGGTTAAGTTTCTTGCCCAGGGGACAATTTATCCGGATGTTATTGAAAGCAATCCTGTTATAGGGCCCTCTTCCAGTATAAAGTCTCATCATAATGTGGGAGGTTTACCCAATAAGTTCTCTTTTAAACTCGTTGAACCGCTCAAAGAGCTTTTTAAAGATGAAGTGAGAAGACTTGGATTAGAGATGGGATTGAAACCTGATTTCATAGATCAGCATCCATTCCCAGGCCCTGGCTTGGCTGTGCGTGTGGTGGGTGAGGTCACAAAGGAACGATTAAAGACAGTAAGAGATGCGGATGCTGTTGTTATTGATGAGATAAGGAGGGCAGGCATTTATAATGATTTGTGGCAGGCCTTTGCCGTTTTGCTTCCTGTCAAATCAGTGGGAGTTATGGGGGATCAGAGAACGTATCAAGGGGTGGTTGTTGTGAGGTTGGTTCAGAGTATTGATGGGATGACAGCGGCGTGGTTTCCAGCAGACCCTTCTTTATTGTCCAGAATATCTTCCAGAATCGTTAATGAGGTTGAAGGAGTCAATCGAGTGGTGTACGATATAACCTCAAAACCTCCCGGCACAATCGAGTGGGAATAAAAAAGATATGTATTTTATAACTGATTAAAAAAATGGCTTCTCAATTTATACATCTTCACAATCATACTGAATACAGCATCCTTGATGGAGCGGTAAAGATCGAGTCTCTACTGAAGAAGGCGAAGGAATATCAAATGGATGCGGTGGCGATGACTGACCACGGCAATATTTTTGGGGCGGTTCAGTTCTTCAATTTAGCTAGGGAAATAGGAGTCAAGCCAATTCTAGGATGTGAGATGTATGTGGCTCCTAAGGGGCGGAAGAACAAGAAACATTCTCCGAATGGCCCCAACCATCACCATTTGCTTTTGTTGGTAAAAAATGAAACCGGTTACAGAAATTTGTGCAAGCTCATTACGTTGAGCTACCTAGAAGGCTTTTATTACCGCCCTAGAATCGATAAAGAGCTGCTGTCCAAGCATAAGGAGGGACTCATTGGCCTATCTGCCTGTTTAAAAGGAGAGATAAATGAGTATTTGGTTCAGGATTTTGACCTTCAAGCTGAGCAGACAGCTAGAGAATATTTATCCATTTTTGGAGAGGGTCATTTTTTTCTTGAGATTCAGAACCATGGACTGGATGAGCAAAAGAAAATAATTCCTAAGATTATTCAGATGGGGAAAAAATTGAATATCCCCTTGGTCGCGACGAACGATGTCCATTATTTGGAAAAGAAAGATTCAGAGAGTCACGATGTTTTGCTTTGCATTCAGACCAACAAGAAAGTTAAAGATAAGGATCGAATCCGGTTTAGATCCCAGGAATTTTATTTCAAATCTGATGATGAAATGTCTGAATTATTCAGCAGTGTCCCCGAGTCTTTAGAAAACACTCACCGGATAGCTGAACAATGTGAGTTCATTTTAGGCTCCAGCGGATATCATTTGCCTCAATTCAGGCCTGCGGAGGGTTTTAGTCTGGATGAGTATTTTGAAAAAGTCGTTAGAGATGGATTCGAAAAGAAAATGGTCTTTCTTCACTCTTCCATAGATAATGGAGAGCTTCCAAGCAGAGAAGAGTATGAGAAACGGTTGAACAAAGAGATGAAGTTGGTCAAAGAAATGGGTTTTGAGGGTTACTTTTTGATTGTTTGGGACCTTATTAGAGAGGCGAGATCAAAGAATATTCCTGTGGGGCCAGGGAGAGGTTCTGCGGCAGGAAGCCTCCTTGCCTATTCATTGGGAATCACAGCTTTAGATCCCCTGAGATATGACCTTTTGTTTGAAAGATTTTTAAATCCAGAGAGGATAAGCCTTCCTGATATAGACATAGATTTCTGTGGTCGGCGGAGAGATGAAGTCATATCTTATATAAAAAATAGATACGGAAAAGAAAATGTCTGTCAAATCATAACTTTTGGCACAATGGCGGCAAGACAGGCTGTCAGAGATGCGGGAAGGGCTTTGGATATTCCTCTTTCCAAAGTAGACAAAGTCGCCAAGATGATTCCTTCTCTTGGGGATGATGCCTCCATAGAAGCAGCATCCAAGAAAATCCCTCAATTAAAGAAATTAAAGAAAGAGGATCCTGTCGTTTCAGAACTGCTGACTGTAGCAAAAAATTTAGAAGGGCAGATAAGGCATCCTTCCATCCATGCAGCGGGAATCGTTATTACTCCAAAGCCTTTGGTGGAGTTTCTTCCCTTATACAAGTCAGCTAAGGATGAAGTGACCACTCAATTTCCTATGCAGGACATTGAATCTTTAGGTCTCCTCAAAATGGATATTCTTGGATTAAGGAACCTGACTGTTATTCAGGATACAGTTACGATTGTTAGAGAGGATTTGGGAGAAGGGATTGACCTTGAGAGCATTCCTTTGGATGATGAAAAAACTTTTCAGCTTTTTCAGTCAGGAAATACAGACGGAGTTTTTCAATTCGAGAGTTCGGGTATGAAGGACTTGTTGAGAAGATACCGGCCTGAGAATTTTCGTGACCTCATTGCTTTGAATGCTTTATATAGACCCGGGCCTTTACAGAGTGGGATGACTGAAGATTTCATTAAAAACAAAAATTATCCTGATAATGTTGAGTATGATATTCCTGAACTCGAACCTATACTCAAGGAAACAAAAGGATTGATTGTGTATCAGGAACAGGTTATGAGGATAGCGACTGAGATTGCTGGATTTTCTATGGCAGAAGCTGACCTGCTCAGGAAGGCCATGGGCAAGAAAAAGCCCTCTGTCATGAGGGATATGAAGAAAAGATTCATAGAAGGAGCCAAGAATAAGGGAGTGAATAAAGGAAAGGCGGAAAAGATTTTCGAAAAGATAAAATATTTCGCAGGTTATGGATTCAACAAATCCCATAGTGCCGCTTATGCTTATCTTGCCTATCATACGGCTTATCTAAAGGCTCATTATCCTGTTTATTTTATGGCTTCTTTATTGACATCTGAAGCGGAAAAGGGGGATACCTCCCAGGTCGTGAAGTATATCAATGAATGCAGCCAGATCGGGATTGAAGTTTTGCCTCCTGATATTGATGAGAGCGAACTGACTTTTACCGTCAAAGGAAACAATATCCGTTTTGGATTATCTGCTGTTAAAAATCTGGGTTACAATCCTGTTAAGGAGATTATAGAGGCCAGAAGGAGAATCGGGAAATTTAATTCTCCATTTGATATCTGCCGCAGTGTCAGCCCCAAAGCTTTTAATAAAAAAGTTATAGAGAGTTTGATAAAGTCAGGAGCTATGGACAGCTTTGGCTTAAAGAGGTCTCAACTTTACAGCTTACTGGACGAAATGATCAAATATACCCATGATATTTATAATGTGAAATCCTCTAATCAAGAAATGCTTTTTAGTGCTAAGCAGTTTGCGCCTCCTTCTTTATCCCCAGAGATTAGGAGGATGCCGGAATGGGATGAGGCTGAGCTTTTGTCTCATGAAAAGTCAGCTTTGGGTTTTTATCTTACCGGGCATCCTCTTGCTCGGTATGAACAAGGGATCAAAAGGCTGGTTTCACATTCGATAAGCCAGCTGAGTCAAGAGAAGAGCACAAATATTGAAGTCAGATTGGCTGGCATTATAGCTGGAGTTAAACCTTTAAAAACAAAAAGAGATGAAAGGATGGCTACCTTTATTCTCGAGGATAGGAGTGGTCGATGCGAAGTGGTAGCCTTTCCTGATAATTACAAAGAGAACTATGAATACATACGTGAAGATGTTTTAGTCTTTGTAAAAGCTCAGTCTATGGGTGAAAATGACAACCGGCGTTTGGTTTTGTCTTCCATTTATCTCTTATCTGAAGCCCTTCAGAATCTTGCAAAGCGTATGGTTCTGAGAATCTATCTTCCTGCAATGGAGCCTTCAGTTTTTGATGAACTCAAAGAACTTTTAAAATCATGGCCGGGACAATGCCCACTCTTATTTGAACTTGAGACAAAAAATTCTTTTAAGATCGTTGTTAAATCAATTGATATCCAAGAAGTGGCCCCCACAGAAGAACTTATTAAAAAGTTGGAGATTTTGCTGGGGGAAAATTCGGTTATCATCGAATATTAAAAAGACCGGATAGAAATATATGACATGAAAGTCTAATTTATGTTATAAGATTTGATAAAAATGGCCTATAAAATCATTATTGCTGATCAGAGTCGCTCTGTTTTAGAAGTTCTCCATTTGGCTTTTCTGAGCTCAGGTTACGATATTTATACTTTTATGAACGGAGAAGAGGTTATCAAAAGCATTCCTCATATAGAACCCGATGCCTTTCTCATAGGAATATCTCTTAAAGAAAAGGGAGGCCTTGAAGTTGGTAAATATATCAAAGAGTCAAAGGACTATAAAGACCTCCCAATAATATTTTTAATTGGAGCCTTTATGGAATTGGATGAGGAGAAAATATCGAAGATTCCCCATCAAGGTTTAATCAGGGAGCCGTTTGATTCAGGGGAAGTCGTGGGAAAAGTTAAGAGTCTTTTGGAAGGGGATAAGGGATTGGACACTCTTCCTGAAGATCCATCTTATAATGAAATTGAGGAGATCGAAAGGATGTTTCAGAAGCGATTGGATGCTGTCAAAAAAAACATGGATTGCAGGATTAGAGATGCTGTGAGAAAAGAAATCTATGAAGCCGTCAATGAATTAGAAAAAAGGATTAAAGCTGGAATTCTTGGAGAGATTAAAAAAAGATAAGGATTATAAGCACTAATACTTTTTACTGTTTTTGAAAAAAATATTGGAGATGGATGAAAGTAAATTCATAATGAAAGCAGTGCCATTTTTTGTGAATTGAGTTTTGTTTATTTGGAAGGCAGGGATTTTAGATGAGCGATCAAAAAATTTTAGAAAAATCTTATGACCCTAAACCAGTAGAAAAAAGATGGGCAGATTTCTGGATTGACCATAAGCTTTTCACTCCAGAGGCTCCTTCTTCAAAACAAAAATTTTCTTTAGTGCTTCCTCCTCCTAATGTAACAGGTTCACTTCATATGGGGCATGCTTTGAGTTATACGCTTCCTGATATCGTAGTGAGGTGGAAGAGAATGCAGGGATATAATGTTCTGTGGCTTCCTGGCACGGATCATGCGAGTATTGCGGTTCATAATGTGATAGAAAGAAAACTTGATAAAGAAGGGATTAAAAAAGAAGATGTGGGCCGTGAAGATTTTCTAAAAATAGCATGGGACTGGAAGAAGAAGTACGGCGGAAAGATTATCGATCAGTTAAAAAAATTAGGTTTTTCTCTGGATTGGACAAGAGAAAGATTTACTCTAGATAAAGGATTCTCAAGGGCAGTCCGTAAAGTTTTTGTAGATTTGTATAAAGAAAAACTGATTTATAGAGATTATTACTTAGTCAATAGATGCCCTCGATGTGGGACGGTCCTTTCGGATATTGAAATCGAACACAAAGAACTGCGCTCAAGCCTTTATTATATAAAATATCCGGTTAAGGGTTCCCAGGATTATATAACGGTTGCCACCACAAGGCCAGAAACCATGCTCGGAGATACTGCATTAGCTGTTCATCCTAAAGATAAAAGGTTCAGGAAATACTACGACAAGAAAGCTGTTCTCCCTCTGGTTGGAAGAGAAATTCCTGTGATTAAAGATAAATCAGTCGACAGGGAGTTTGGAACAGGTGCTGTTAAAGTCACACCAGCTCATGATCCTACGGATTTTGAAATGGGGAAAAGGCACGGTCTCAAGCAGATCATTGTTATAGATGGCACGGGAAAGATGACCGAAGAGGCGGGGGAAGAATTTAAAGGACTTGATCGTTTTGAGTGCAGAGAGAGGGTTGTTTCTAAGTTAAAACAGCAGGGACTTATTGAAAAGATCGAAGATTATATTCACTCAGTGGGTCATTGTTACCGCTGTCAAACGATGATAGAACCTTATCTTTCCTGGCAGTGGTTTGTCAAAATACAGCCTCTGGCAAAACAAGCGATTAAGGTGGTCAAAAAAGGGAAAATCCGGTTTATCCCTGCTAATTGGAGTAAGACCTATTTTGAGTGGATGTATAACATTCATGACTGGTGTATTTCAAGACAGCTGTGGTGGGGGCACAGAATCCCGGCTTGGTACTGTCAAAAATGCCATCACATCATGGTGGCTGAAGAGGCCCCTTCCCAATGTGATCGATGTGGGAGCAGTCAGCTGAAGCAGGATGAGGATGTCTTAGACACATGGTTCAGTTCGGCTTTATGGCCGTTCGGGACCATGGGTTGGCCTGAGAAAACAAATGACCTTCAAACCTTCTATCCCACTGATCTTATGTCTACAGGGTTTGATATCATATTTTTCTGGGTTGCTCGGATGATCATGATGGGGCTTAAATTCATGGGGGATGTTCCTTTTGAGGAAGTCTATATCAATGGATTGGTCAGAGATTTTAAACGAAAAAAAATGAGCAAGTCAGAGGGAAATACGATAGATCCACTAGACATGGTGGAAAAATATGGCACAGATGCCCTTCGATTCACATTGGCGGCTTTGGCTGTGCCAGGGATGGACATATCTCTTTCTGAGGAGCGAATGGCCGGATATAGAGCTTTTGTCAATAAGATATGGAATGCCTCACGCTTTGTCTTCATGAATATTCAGGGAACCCCTCCAGAGATTGATAGAAAAGAAATGACTTTGATTGACAGGTGGATTAAAGCCCGGATGAATGACATTATTAGAGATATGAATGATTCTTTAGGAAAATATAATTTTTATGAAGCAGCAGATAAAATTTATCATTTTATCTGGCATGAGTTTTGTGATTGGTACCTAGAATTGGTGAAACCTGATTTAAAAGAAGGCAATAAATCAAGCTTTGGCGTATTGGTGGATACTTTGGACCAGATTTTAAGGCTTCTTCATCCTTTTATGCCATTTGTAACGGAGGAGATATGGCAGAATCTTCCTGTGGACGGGCAGGCTTTAGTGGTGGCTGAATATCCCAAGGTGGATGAATCTTGGGAAGACAAGGAGTCTGAAGAATTCGTCAATGTTTTAAAAGCCCTGATTGTTGAGGTCAGAACCATTCGGTCGGAAAACTATATTGTTCCTCAGAAAAAAGTAGACCTTATGATAAGAACTATGGATAAGAAAGTGAAAGATAAGATATTAAAACATAAGAAATATATCTGTATTCTGGCTTCGGTTCAGGAGATAGAAATGGTGGAGCGGTTTCCATCAGATAAAAGATATCTCAAAGGTGGATCTGGGGATTTGGAGTTAGCCATTCCTATTGAATCTGGATTAATCGATTTCAAAACAGAAAAAAAACGGCTTGAAAAAGAGCTCGCTAAAATAAAAGAGGACAGTGAAAAACTTCAGAAAAGGATAAAGAATAAAGATTTTATTGAAAGAGCTCCAGAAAAGGTGGTGCAGGAAACGAAGCAGGGGCTCCAGGAGCTGGAAGAGAAGAGGGTGAAGTTTGAATGGAATCTTAAGCAGATTACCGAATGGTCTTCTGAAGATAGTTCAAAAAGCCGCCTATAATTTTTTTGGGGAGATCGTTTCTGTATATGCCCAATTTAGGTAGAGCTACAGAGGGGAAGGGCAAGAGATTCGTCACCCGTTCGATTCCCCAGCGTGGATTCTCACTTCCGCTCGGGCTTCGCTCTCCTCTAAAGAGGAACCCTGCCCGCTCAGCCCTCCCAGGGGATTTCTCATCCCTTGCCCTTCCCCTCTTTGCAGGGATCTTGAATGGCGTTAAGAATCTGAAGGGAGCGGCAGCCATACCTGGATTTCTGATTGGCTTGGCTGAGAGGTGAAAAAATGGAAATCGGGTTTAAGATACACAGAATTAAAAGTTGCTTCTCCACCAATGACCTTGCCAAAGAATTGGCAGAGAAAAAAAAGGTGGAACAGGGCGAAGTGGTGGTGTGTGACGAGCAGACAAAAGGAAGAGGGACCCAAGGAAGAAAATGGTATTCTGTCCCAGATAAAGGGCTTTACTTTTCTGTCATTCTCTTTCCGTTAAGATCTGATTTATCGCTTCTTCCCCTGACGGCATCTCTAGCGATAAGGGAGGCTGTTTTCAGGAACCTAAACATCTTGATTCATCTGAAGTGGCCTAATGATTTGGTTTATAAAGGAATTAAATTAGGGGGGATTCTTTGTGAGAGCAGTTTTTCAGGATTAAAATTGAATTACAGTATTATTGGGATTGGAATCAATGTGAAGCATAAAGAAGATGATTTTCTTGATGAGCTTAAAAGCAATGCTGTTTCTTTGGAAATGATCTACAAAAGAGATATCGACAAGAGAAAATTTTTATCGGACTTGTTTGTCCCTCTGGAAAAGTGGTACCAGATTTTTCTAAGAAATGAGGATGAAAAGATTTTGGATGAATACATGGATGCCTGTACTTACCATGCGGGGGATTCATTGAAGGCAATGGCCAGAGGTAAGCCCGTATCAGGATTGTTTCAAGGCCTGGATAAACAGGGCCGAATAATTCTGAATATCAATGAACAGGAAGAGCGGTTTTTATCAGGGGAAATAAGAATCACCGAAAAATCAGGGGACTAAAGGCAAATTGTAATTTAGGGTTCTCACTTTCAGACCTTGGAGGGCTCCTGTAATGAGTTTAATGGTAGAATCCATGCTTTTTTCTCTTCCGAATTCAGAAATGGGAAAAGAAGCAATTCCAAGAGCCTTCACCTTTTTGAATTTCATAATGGATTGGAGAATTTCGGAAAGCTGAGAGGGAGAGATCCCTCCCGGAACTTTAAAATTATTCCCTGGAATATAATCAGCATCCAACACATCTAAATCAACGTGCACATAGATAGCTTCAGTTCTGTTGAAAAGGCTCATTAAAGCTTTTGTGAAAGATTTGTTTTTCTCGGTCATTTCTTTAATGGAAATAATAGAAATAGATGAGCTTCGGATCAAATTTTGCTCTAGAGGATCTAAATCCCGGACTCCCATCATGATTATATTTTGAGTTGATATCGGAGGATCAAGTCCAGCTTGCATCCTGAGTCGTGTCAGGCATTTTCCAGCTGCAACCGCTACGGGCATCCCTCCCAGCCAACCGCTTAAACTCGTCTCAGGAGTATTAAAGTCTCCATGGGCATCCATCCATAAAAGGCCGGTGGTTAAAGGTTTTTGATCTTTTCCGGAGTGCTGAAGCCCAGCAAGCATCCCGCTTAAGCTGTTACAGTTACCAAGAAGTCCGAGGACAAATATTTCTTCTTTTATAAGAGAAGCCACTTTTTGGCCTAAATGCTTGTTGGCCAGCGCCATTCGGTGCCATACTCCATATTCTTTTTTTTCATTTCTTGTCAGCTCAATAGATTTTTTAGAAAAGAGTTTGATCTTTTTTTCTTTAAGAACTTTTAAGGTATCTTTGTATATAAGTTCTGGACCAATCGATAATTCATAAGGAGGCGGGCTTCCCGTATAGGGTTGAAGCAGAAGGCTGATTTTAAGTTGTGACATCATACTATCCTTATAATATAAGATAAGGTAAATCCCTATTTATTTCTTATGCGTTATAAATAAACTGTTTAACCTGCACTATTCATAAAAAAATGGCGATGTTTTAATAATCCATTTCGTTTCAGCGAGTTACAAGATTTTTCAAAAATAATGACTTGAACATTTTTTCTGTTTGCATTTTTATTTTAATCGCCATTTTTTACCCTTAAGGCGAGCCGATCTCACTGCATCTGCTTCGTACAAAGGCATTCGTAGTGAAAGACCACGACTTCATGCCCTGTGCCTCGCATCTGCAGCAACCTCGGCTCGTGAATAACCCAGGGAAATATCTTAAATATTATACAAAACTTCTTTTTTATTGAATAGTCCAAGAGTCGTGCTTTTACCTTTTAGATGTTGCTGGTACAATATTAAACATCATAGAGTTTAGACAGGAGATCAAAAATGCTTTTAGCCATTGACATTGGGAATACAAGTATTGCTTTAGGAGTGTTTAGAAAGAATGATTTAGTCAAGGAATGGCAGATAAAATCAGAAAGAGAGAGGACTTGTGATGAATATCAGGTTGTTCTTACAAATTTGTTTTCTTTTTCTGGAGTTGATATATCCGATGTGGGAGATGTGATTATATCTAGTGTTGTTCCCCCGCTGAGCCCGGTTTTTCAAAAGTTAAGTCAAAGGATGTTTAAAGTGAGAGCGCTTGAAGTAAGTCCTGGTATCAAAACAGGGATGCCGATTCTTTATGATAATCCCCATGAGGTAGGTGCAGACCGGATTGCTTCAGCGTTGGCGGCTTATAAGCGTTATGGTTCTCCTTGTATAGTAGTTGACTTTGGGACAGCCACAACTTTTGATGCTGTTTCCCTTAATGGTGAATATTTAGGAGGGGCCATAGCACCCGGGGTTCAGATATCAGCGGAGGCACTTTATTACAAGACTGCAAAGCTTCCTAGAATAGAAATAAAAAAAACAAGAAAAGCTATAGGGAAAAGTACGGTTGCCAGCATGCGTTCAGGACTGTATTTTGGTTATATAGGTCTTGTATCAAATATAATCCAAGAAATGAAAAAAGAGATGGGTGAAAATGTTAAGGTTATTAGTACCGGAGGATATTCCTCAGTTATTTTTGATGAGATAGAGAGTATTGATTACCACGATTCTGAGCTCGTTCTTCAGGGGTTAAGAATCATATATGATTTAAATAAAAAGAAATTATCTGGGGATTGATAAAGAGATGAATCGTGAAAACTCGGATCAGATTCGGTATTATCAAACGATTTCTCACTTTTTATTCAATTTAAGAGGGGCTCCTTTTATTCTTTCAGCAAGAGAAATAAATATTATTGAGGAATGGGAGGGCGAGCATATTCCGTTGGATACTGTTTTAGAAGGCATAAAGTTAGCTTATGAGATTTTTAGGAAGGACCGTCGTTATAGAAAAATTTTTACTTTGAATTTTTGTAATCGTTTTGTATTCCGTGCTTTCAGTCAGTATAAAGAAAGGAGAGTGGGGAAAAAAAGCAAGGGGAAAACGGATAATGAAAAGATTGAAATGATTAAATCTGAAATTAAACGATTCATCAATCATATCTCCAAGGAAGTGCTTTATCTCAGAGAAATATATTTAAAAATTTTAGATGATTTGTATCTGGAGAATATAGATGAGGAAGCGCTTGAACAGAAGGATGAACAGATTGATCGATTGCTGTTAGACCATCTTAAAAAGAGTGATAGAGACAAGCATAGTAAGGATTATACAGGAGAGCATCAAGCTGCTCAGCAATCAGAAAGAAATCATATTGCGAGCAGAAGATATATTAAATCGGTTAGAGAAAAATATAAGATTCCTTATGTCTCTATATTTTATTATTAGCCTATCACCATGGATTATTTTTAATTGACAGCTTTTTAAAATAACCTTGCATATCGCTGAAAATAAATTGATAATTAAAACATCGCCGTTTTTTTGTGAATCATTCAGGTGAATTGAATCCCATGATAGATAAAATTTTTACACTTTTAAAAAAATACAGCTTCGGAATTAAATTCCAGAAGATGGCAAAAAATCTCAATGTCAGCAAGGAAAGGAAACCGTTATTAAGGAACCAGCTTAAAAAGCTGGAGAAGGCAGGCTTAATTTTGAAAGTAGGAGGTAAATATTTTTTAAATCGGGGAAAGGATGTCGTCACCGGGAAATTGATTTCAGTGGTCAAGGATTATGGATTTGTTCAACCCAATCATAAGGATTTAAAAGACATTTTCATTCCTCCTGGAAAGTTTGGAGATGCAGTCTTGGGCGATAAAGTAGAAGTGGCTTATTTTTATGATAGAAAAAAAGGAAAACCTGAGGGAAGGATCATTCGGGTCATAGAGAGAAAAAAAGAAACTCTTATGGGTATTTGTAAAAAAGTTAAAGGACAGACTTTTTGCTATCCTTTTGATTTGCCCTCAAAGGAAGGGATTCTTTTAGAGCCTCCCTCTGGAGTTAAGCTTGAGAATGGAGATATTATTGAGATAGAACGTTCCAGAAATCAGTTCGTGAGGATCTTAGGAAAGCCGGATGACCCAGGAGTTGATACAGAGGTCATAATCAGGAAATACGGATTGTCTGCCTCTTTCCCATCAGACGTTCTTAGAGAAGCAGATGAGATGGAAGCAGAAATCGACTCCAGCCAAAGAAGAGGCAGAAAAGATTTTCGGGCTTGGACTGCTGTCACCATTGATGGTGAGGATGCCAGAGACTTTGATGATGCGGTCAGCATTAAAACTTCTCAGGATGGAAAATTTCTTCTGGGAGTTCATATCGCTGACGTCTCCTTTTATGTTAAACCCGGAAGTTTGATAGACAGAGAAGCTTATTCGAGAGGAACCAGCGTCTATTTCCCTGATTCAACCCTTCCTATGCTGCCGGAAAGGTTGTCTAATCAGATATGCAGTTTGAGGCCGGGGGAAGAAAAGATGACGGTGTCTGTAGTTCTTGAAATAGACAAAAATGGGAACATAGTTCATAAAGATTTTTATCGGTCAATGATTCTGACTAAAGCACGGCTGACTTATAAATCCGTGTACAAAATGTTTTTAGGAGACAAGAAAGAAAAGGAGAAGTTTTCTTCTGTTATTTCAGATTTGATGAATATGAGAGAGCTGGCATCCCTATTAAGAAAAAAGAGAGTCCAGGCAGGAAGTCTTGATTTTGAACTGGCTGAGCCGGAACTGGTTTATCGAAGAGGGGTTTTGGATGCCGTGATCCCTTTTAAACCTAATGAGGCCCACTGGCTTATTGAAGAATTTATGCTTGCTGCAAATGAAGCGGTTGCAGTGTTTCTTTCAGATTTTGATGTCCCTTTTTTATACAGGGTTCACCCCTCTCCAGCTAAGAAGGATATAGAAAGATTTCGAGAGATATTGAATTATTTTGGTTTATCATTCCCATCTCAATATCCTATTCAACCCAAAGATATCCAATCAGTTTTAAAAAGAATCAGGGGGAGGCCGGATGAAACATTTCTTACCTTGGAGATGCTGAAGAGTCTTCAACTTGCCGTGTATTCACCCAAGAATACAGGTCACTTTGGATTGGGGAAAAAATACTACACTCATTTTACATCCCCTATTAGAAGGTACCCTGATTTAATTGTTCATAGAATATTAAAAGGCGTTTTTGATCAGTCGAAAACGTGTTATAAATCTCTAGACTCCCAGGCAGACCACTGCTCTGAGATGGAAAGAAATGCAGAGGAGGCAGAGAGAGACCTCCTGGAATGGAGAATTTACAGGTTATTAAAAAACAAAGTGGGTGAGGAATTCAAAGGTTTTATAGTGGATATTTCAAAATCTGGGTTGATTGTGGAACTGGACAATTATTTTGTCTCAGGTATTATACTTTATAAGGATATGAAGGAAGATTATTATTTGAAAAAAGATGATCAAACGATATTAGGGCAGAGAACAGGGAGAAAATATTGTATTGGGGAAAAAGTCAGAGTCGTTGTTGTTTCTGTAAATCCCGAGTTAAGAAGTATGAACTTACTTCCAGCATCAAAGAGGTGAAATAAAGAGGAGGTCATTTGGGGTCCATGTATTTTGAAGCTGTTTTGGATTTAAGAGTCCATGCAGAGAATCTTGTCCGGATGGAAGCTTTCATTGACTTTAAAGAGAAGACCAGATCTTCAGTATTTTTCTATTGGATCGATGAAAAGCAGGCTGACAAAAGGTTTGCTCGTATTCAGCTTCAAAGTTATGTTCAAGTGAAGTGGAAGGATCATTTTACCCTCACTGACTTTAAAACAAACGAGCTGATTGCCGAGGGAAGAGTGATGGTTCCTGAAGTTAGGGGTGAAATTCCCGAAAATTTGGAAGAACATATTGCGTTTTTAAGACAGCTGGACAAAAAAGAAGATGATATGATTTTTACCTTAGCCAAAAAAAAAGGAATCCAAGGCTTAAACCAAGAAGAAATTCTGAATTTTTCAAGGCTTTCAGAGAAGCAGGTTGTGAGTCTATGTCAGTCGTTAGAGCGGGAAAAGAAAATAAGAATTGTATCATTCCATCCTGTTTTAATCATATCCAGGGTAGGCTTAGATTTATTGGAGAAAAGGATTTTATCTATGATTGAAAACTATTCTCAAGCTGATTCTATTGAAAGAGGTTTGGATTTAGAAGCGATCAAGGATAGGATAGAAGTTCATCCTAAATTGATTGCATTAACAGTTCATTATCTGAAATATTCAGGAAAAATTCGGGAAGGGGATCAAAATTTTGTTGTCACTTCTTCTGAAGAAAATATTTCAGAATCGGATGAGAGAATTATTGAGAAAATGGATGAGATGTGTCGTCAAGGAGAATTTAAAAATTATTCATTTGAGGAATTGCAGCATAGGTTGCGCTTATCATCTGAAAGATTTCATCGCTTATTTGATATTTTGTTGAGAAGAAAGAAGGTGATTTACGGAAAGGATGGATTTGTTTTTTTCTCGGATTGGCTTGATCAATTGATTGGTCATCTTCAAAAATCGAGAAATAAAAAATTGACTGTTGCAGAGTTTAAAAAAATTTCAGGATTGTCCAGGAAGTATGCTATTCCGTTATTAGAACTGCTCGATAGAAAAGGAGTGACAAAAAAAGAAGGCTCTGTACATATTATACTATGAACCGGGAGATGATCCCTATTCTCCTTTTTCAGTTAGGAATAGTCCCTACAAAGGCCAGACCGAAAACTCCTCCGGTAAAGGCAAAGCTGATTAGGGGAAGATTCCCAAATTCTCCCCATATTAAGGCAATTGTCAGCCAGGAACAGAAAATCCCTATAACACTCAATATTTTAAAATTACGTTTTAGTAAATGATGAAAACGCATGGCTCCTCACTTTAGTTTCGTTATGTATTTTACAGTGCAATTTTTATGCCATAAGCTAAAGGTCTGAAAATGAAAGATTTAGTTGAGGCTAAAAATGTTTTCTTTTCAAGAAAGAACAAAAATTGTAAACGTGCAACAAAATATTGTCATCTCATATTTTGTTGTTCCTATTTTTCCTTTTTTGAGGGGGGCTTATTTTTCTTCTTATTTAAAGCAGTTTTTAATTTTTCACTAAACAAGCCTGCTGATAGAGGCTCTTTTTTACTTTTCTTCGATTCTTTTTTCTCTTTTGATTCAGATTTTAAATGTTCGATGTTTTCTTCTTCAAGCTCTTTTTCATCATCTGTTTTAACAGCAAAAAAAGCTTCTAATTCGGATTCTTCCTGTGCTATTTGTTCCTCAATGATTTTTTTTCTTCCTCTTTTACTTCGCAGGGGTTTATCGAAATCGATTTCCTTTTTCTCTATTTTTCTTTGTTTTTTCTCAGGGAGAATTTCTTCAACGGCAGTCTCTTCTTCACTTGGTGGAGATTTAGGTTTCTTCTTTTCTTTTTTCTCAACTGTTTTAGTTACCTGAGGAGGCTTTATGTACGTTTTTTCCTCAAGATGGACTTCTGGAGTGCTGATTTCACCGACTGTCCCTATTTCAGGGAGATTGTCTTCCTGATTATCTGTGATTTCTTCTTCCGCTTTTGTTGTTTCAGCCGTTTCAAGAGGCTCTTCTTGTTCTAATTCTTTCTCGGTTTTGATTTTTTCCTGATAGAAAAATAAACCATTATTTTTGTCTGAAATTGCAAATTCTGGTGAAAGGGATAAAGTTTTTTCCACATCATCAAGCGAGGTGTGCTTAATGAGATCGACGAGGTGGAATGCTTTTTGGTAATGGAGGGTTTGTCTTTTGCCTTCAAAGCCGAAATTTTTAAACACAATAATGAGGAGTTCGCGAAGATCTTTATTTTTTCTCTGGTCAAATAATTTAAGCAGATTTTGAAGTGTTTCATTTTCAATAAAGATTATTTTATTGGGGAGAGCATAAGTTAATATTTCTTTTTCGGCGAGTGAAAAAGCATCCATTTTTGGGTTGTATTCAAGGTAAGGAAGAGACAATTTCTTTTTTGATTTTTTAAGATGAAGACTCATGTGGTTTGAGTTTATTTTCTTCAGAGTTAAGCTGGCTCCCTGGGGAATGTTGTGTTTTTTATAGAATTCATCCAGACCAAGAAATATATTATGAGAGGGATAGTAGAAAGCTGTTGATTCTGTTCCATCTTCTTCATCAGTGAATATATATTCTCTGATATCAGACAGCTCTTTTTTAAATTCAGGTGGCATATTGATTCCGCCTGCTAAGATTTCTCTCCAGGAAAGATAAATTTTCACAGGGAATTTTTTTTCTTTCGTATAAATCGACTCGTACTGGGCCTCCTCTAAATTAGGGAGCGCGGCTTTATCTGCCGATAGAGGTTTGTTCACTAAGAATGAGTTGAGGATTTCTTTATGAAACCATTTCCCCCAATTTTCAGGAGAGACACAGATAAATGTCTTTTTATATTTTTTATTTAAAATATAGTTAAGGCTTAAGCAGTATAAATCAAATTTGTCATCTCCAGGTTTTATATTGAGAAACCTTTCAATTAACAGCTTGCTCGAAGCCGGCTGTTTTTTTTCTTTAAAGTGTTTTTCAATAATTTTTATCGTGCTATCAGGAATTTTAATTTTCTTTTTCACAAGCTGCCAATGTTCATTCCAACCAAAGAATTCATCAGATGTAGAGATAGATTTTTTAAGGTTTGTCATCAAAGTTTTCATGTCTTTTTCTGTCATCGGGAGCTTATGGAGTCTCGGGTCATCCTCTTTTTTTATAACTTCAGGTGTCTCAGCCTGACTATCTGTGGCTGCTGGTAAAAGGACTTGAGTGTTTTTTCTTTTCATGTAATCTATATGTTTTCGAAATATTCCACCTCCTGTATAATCAACCTCAAGCATTTCACAGTTATAATCAGGGTAGCTGATTTTATTCATAACTTTCAGCACTACTTTACCTGTAAAATGGATTTTTTCTTTACTGTTTATAATAAGAGGTTCATCATATTCTTTACAGATCAGATCATTGACTTCATAGTTACATGACGGATTGTATTTCAAGACTTCTTGGTTTAACTGTTTTGCATTTTTTTTGTAAGCCAGAATTTCTGTTAATCCAGTTAGGGTGGGGACAGTGTTCTGTTTTGAAAGCTCTTCTTTTATAAAGTCGAGATCAGCTTTTGATATTTTTGTGATTTCACTTGACTGTGTCATTTTTATATTTCTCTCTTCTTTTCTTTTATTAATGATACCATAATTGCTTTCTCTATATGAAGTCTATTATCAATTTGACTGAAAATAAGTGAACGATCTGCGGGGATATTTTTGTAAGGAGTTTTCTCCCAATCTTGGAAGGCAGGATTGAACATAAAAAGAGCGTCATCCTTGGCTATTGAGAGAAGTTTGTTTTTAAATGAGAAATTCGTTTTAGTTTTTGAGAAAGAATTTAGGTTTCTAAATGAATAATATATGATATCCGCATTTAAAGAGGCTTCTTGTGGATCTGCTGTAATTCTATAATTAAATCCAGTATTTTTTCCCTTAATCTCTGCTATATCTATGACTTCTTTTTCAGGTTTATTCTCAGGTGGAGTCGCTATATGTATATATGTTCCTGCTGTGGCTGAGGCTAAGAGAAGGCTGTGACAAATATTTCTCTGATTCCCAATAAAAGCCAATTTGATATTTGTTAGATCTTTGTAGTGTTCTTTTATAGTAAAAAAGTCTGCTAACGCCTGACAGGGAGAGAATTTTTCTGAACCCGCATTGATGAGTGGAATTCTTACCGTTTGTTCAAGCTCAGTGATGTGTTCATGATTTTTTATTTCTATAACTATTCCGTCTATCCAGCGTTCTAAAAATTTACAAAACATTCGAGATAGTTTTCTCTGTTCTGTCTGTAAATCTGAATATTTCAAAAATAAGGTTTTTCCTTTAAGGGAAGAGACAGCGATCTGGAAGCTCACGCGGGAATGGAAAGATGGATTTTGAAACAACCCTGCAATGATGAATCCTGAAAGACTGTTTTTAAAACGATCTGGATTTTCTTTTATTTTAAATGTCAGATCTAAAAGCTCACTCAATTGATAGACAGAAATTTTATCTAAAGCCAGGAGATTTCCAATCATTTTCCCCCCTTAAGGAGACGGGATGAGGGTCGTCCCAGAGCGATTTATCATAGCTGCTTTGAGGTGACTTGCAGATGTGATGATAACTTTTTTACCACTGTTATTGAGATATTCTATCGCTGCTTCTATTTTGGGTCCCATTGATCCCGGTGGAAACTGACCTTGTTTTAAATATTTTTGTGCTTCCTTAACCGTTATTTTTTTTATTGGTTTTTCGTCAGGAGTGTTGAAATTTAAATAAACGTATTTCGTATTAGTAAGAATTATGAAAAGATCTGCTGCGACTTCTCTTGCTATTAAACTTGAGGCAAAATCTTTGTCGATCACAGCCTCGACTCCTTGAAAGAGTCCTCGCCCATTGATGACAACTGGAATTCCTCCTCCTCCAGCAGCAATGACAATTTTTCCTGAATGGACAAGGTCATAAAGCACTTTTTTAGGAACGATATCGATAGGTTTAGGTGAGGGGACCACTTTTCTATACCCTCGTCCAGCGTCTTCCATCATATCCCATTTTTTATCTCGCTTGAGCATTTGAGCCCTGTACTTTGAATAGAATGGTCCCACAGGTTTCGTGGGATTGTTAAAAGCAGGGTCCTCGTTATCAACCACCACTTGAGTTATGAGTGAGGCTACGTGTTTGTCTACCGAATTTTTCCTAAGCTCATTGATAATGGCCTTTTCAAGCATAAATCCCATACTTCCTTCTGTCATCGCATCGCATACCTCAAGGGAAAAAGGAGGGACTTTGTTTATGGACTCTTCCATTTGGATCAACAGGTTGCCGACTTGGGGTCCGTTTCCATGGACAACGATGGGATCAAATCCTTTTTTCACAATATGAATGATAAGTTGGGCCGCTTTTTGGGCATTCTTCATTTGTTCAGATTGGAGTCCGCGCTGTCCTTTAGGCAAAATAGCATTACCGCCAAAAGCTATCAGGGCTATTTTTCTTTTCATGAGAATTGCTTGAGAATTTTATTAAGATTTGTTGGCCCGATTTCATGAAGATCATATGTCACGCGAAGTATTTTCTTATTTGTTTTTATGAGTTTCCCCAGATCAATAGGAGTTCCGCTCACGACCAGATCACATTGGCTTTTATCAATTGTTTGGGCTAATTCTTCGATCTGTTTTTTCCCATAACCCATAGCTGGGAGGACTCTTTCTAAATGGGAATATTTTTTGAAGGTCATTTTTATGCTTCCTACGGCAAAAGGTCTTGGATCGATAATTTGAGCAGCACCGTATTTTTCAGCAGCCACGATCCCAGCTCCATATTTCATCTCACCATGCGTCAGGGTAGGACCATCTTCAATAACCAAAACTTTTTTTCCTGAGATCAACTGTTTATCTGTGACATTGATGACTGATTCCGCTTTAATTATTTTTGCTTTAGGGTTGAACTTTTCAATATTTTTTAAGATGACATTAACGTTTTCTTTATCAGCTGTATCCATTTTGTTGATGATGATGACATCTGCGAGTCTGAAGTTTGTTTCGCCGGGATAATATAAAAGTTCATGACCAGGCCTATGGGGATCCACAACCACGATGGCTAAGTCTGGCCGGTAAAAAGGGATGTCATTATTTCCTCCATCCCATAGGATAACATCTGCTTCTTCTTCTGCTTTTTTCAGGATTTCCCCATAATCAACTCCTGCGTACACCACGATCCCTTCTTTTATATGCGGTTCGTATTCTTCCATTTCCTCGATTGTACAGTCATGCTTTATCATATCCTCATAGACAGCGAATCTTTGAACAGCTTGTTTGGCCAAGTCACCATAGGGCATGGGATGGCGAATCACCACTACTTTTTTTCCCTTTTCTTTGAGAATTTTAGCAATTTTTCTTGATGTTTGACTTTTTCCGCATCCTGTTCTGACGGCACAGACAGAAATCAAAGGACGCTGACTCTTTATCATGGTTTCATTAGGTCCGAGAAGGGAGAAACTAGCTCCTGCCGCCTGGGCTTGTGAAGCTTTATGCATGACATATTCATGGGTCACATCACTGTAAGAAAAAAAGACCTCATCCACATTTTCTTTCTTGATGAGTTTAGTCAGGTTGTCTTCAGAGTATATTGGGATCCCATTAGGATAGAGTTCTCCTGATAGTTCAGGAGGATATTTTCTTTCCTCTATATCAGGTATTTGAGTAGCTGTGAATGCAACGACTCTGTAATTGTTATTGTCTCTTAAATGGACATTGAAATTATGGAAGTCTCTTCCTGCTGCTCCCATGATAATGGCTTTCTTCATGTTTATCTCCTTATATTTAAATCTATTTAGGACTGTAAAGAGTCACCTATTTTAATATAGAATCATCCAGGATACAAGTTCAGCGTATTGAAATTCTTAGTCACTCACTTTAAAGTGCCTCATGACAAAGCCACTATGGACAGACTCATAAAGCAATAATAAGCAGGGCCCTAGTCACAAATCCATAAGTTCATGAACAGCCTATTTTTATTGACAGACTTATTTTAAACCTTTAATATATATAAGCTTGTGAATAGCGGAAAAGGCGCGTAGCTCAGTGGGAGAGTGCTTCCTTGACGCGGAAGAGGTCGAGGGTTCGATACCCTCCGCGCCTACCATTTGAGAGAGAAAGAGATAGATTTGCTGTGAAAACAAATGTAAAACTTGCCTAACCTTAGAATGAAGATTGATTTCTGTCGTTATATAAAAGGATCCAGATTGCATTGAAAAATCTGTCCTCATCTTAGGGGGTTAAGTCAGAGCATGAAAAAATATTATTTATAAATTGGGAAAATGCATAAAAACAAGAATGAAAAGTTTGATCTCAGTTTAGATACGTTAAGACATAGTGCTTCTCATCTTCTTGCCCACGCTGTCCTTGAACTATTTCCAGGAACTAAAATAGGGGTGGGTCCAGCAGTAGAAGATGGATTTTATTATGATTTTCTAAGAGAAGAACCATTTACTCAGGAAGACTTGAAATCAATAGAAGAGAGGATGAAACAGATTTCTGATCGGGATATTCCCATAGAAAAATTTTTCTGCACCAAGGAAGAAGCCGTTAAACTTTTTAAAGATTTAGGTCAAGATTTAAAAATCGAACTCATTCAGGAGAAAGGGGGCAAAAAAGTTTCTTGCTACCGCCAGGGAGATTTTGTTGATTTTTGTTTGGGTCCTCACGTGCCTTCCACCGGAGTCCTAAAGCATTTTAAACTCCTTTCGGTTTCTGGGGCCTATTGGAAAGGTGATGAAAGGGGTCAGCAGCTCCAGAGAATTTATGGGACGGCTTTTTTTAGTGAAGGGGACCTGAGAGATCACCTCAAAATACTAGAGGAGGCAAAGAAACGTGACCACAGGAAGTTAGGCCCTGAACTGGACCTTTTCAGTACGAATGAAATGTTGGGAGGAGGGCTGATTCTCTGGCATCCTAAGGGTTCTGCTGTCAGAACTGTCATAGAGGATTTTTGGCGCAAAGAGCACTATAAGGAAGGATATGAACTCATTTATTCTCCTCATATAGCCAAACTTAGAGTTTGGGAAATCAGCGGTCATACTCAGTTTTATGATGCTCTTTATCCCCCTTTAATCAGTGATAATGTTAAATACCAAATCAAGCCAATGAATTGTCCCTTTCATATCATGGTTTATCAGTCTAAACAGAGAAGCTATCGAGAACTTCCTTTAAGATGGGGTGAGCTGGGAACTGTTTATAGATACGAGCGAGGAGGTGTTTTGCACGGACTGCTTCGAGTTAGGGGATTTACTCAGGATGACGCGCATATATTCTGCCGCTCAGATCAACTTGAGGAAGAAATCAGAAGGACTATTTCAATGGCATTGAGGATGCTAGGAACTTTTGGATTTAATGATTTTAATGTCTATCTCTCAACTCGCCCTGAAAAATTCAGTGGTTCTGTCAGTGATTGGGATGAAGCTACAGGTGCCTTAGAAAAGGCTCTGAATGCGGAGAAAATTGATTTTAGCGTAGACGAAGGAGAAGGGGTGTTTTATGGCCCTAAAATCGATATAAAGATCAAAGATGCACTGAAACGGTCTTGGCAGTGTACGACTATTCAGTTGGATTTTAACCTGCCAGAAAAGTTCGATTTGTCCTATGTGGGAGAAGACGGCGAATTTCACCGCCCTTTTATGATCCACCGTGCTCTATTGGGTTCTTTAGAAAGATTTTTTGGGATATTGATAGAGCATTATAATGGAAATTTTCCTTTCTGGCTGGCTCCTGTTCAAACCATCATCATCCCCATTGCTGATAGACATAATCCATATGTATCCCAGTTAAATCAGGAACTGAAGAAAAAAGAAATAAGAACAGCGGTAGATTCACGGAGAGAGAAAGTAGGTTATAAAATAAGAGATGCAGAGAAGAGTAAGGTCCCCATCATCCTTTTAGTCGGAGATAAAGAGATTGAAGATAAAACAGTCTCTGTTCGGATTCATAAAAAAGGGGACAAAGGTCAGTTTGAGTTCAAAGAGCTTCTTGAAAAAATGTTAAATTTTATTAAAAATAAAGACTTAGAAATCATTCTATAAAGGAGGATCATCATCATAAAACCTAAATTTTATCCAAGAAAAAAGGATAAAAAACCTCATAGGATCAATGAAATGATAACAGCTAAACAAGTAAGACTTATAGACGAAAATAAAGAACAAATAGGAGTTGTCCCCATAGAAAAGGCGCTGTTGATTGCTCAAGAGAAAGATTTAGATCTTGTCGAGGTAGCTCCGAAAGCCAAACCTCCTGTGTGTCGGGTTCTTGATTATGGTAAATATCTTTATGAGCTGCATAAAAAAGAACAGGAGGCAAAGAAACACCAGAGACAGGTCCAAACAAAAGAAATTAAATTCAGACCTAAGATCAGTATTCATGATTATAGCTTTAAAGTGAGACATATAGAGAGATTTCTAAGAGAGGGGAATAAAGTAAAAGTAACAGTCATGCTAAGAGGGCGTGAAAAATCAAGACCAGAACTTGCTGATAATATCATAGAAAGAGTTTTTGGAGATGTTAAGAGTCTTGGAAAGCAGGATGGACAAGTTAAGAAACAGCCCTGGGCTGTCTCTGCATTACTGACTCCCATTAAATCAGGAGAGAAAGATGCCAAAAGTGAAAACGCATAAAGGTGCAAAGAAAAGGTTTAAAATAACAAAGAATAAAAAGATTATGTATAGTAAAGCCTGTAGAGGGCATATACTGACCAAAAAGTCAGCCAAAAGGAAAAGAGGGTTAAGAAAACCCGGCCAGATACAGTCTGCTGATCAAAAGCGTATCAAAAATTTAATGCCCTACGATTTTTGATTAGGATAGATATCTTAGGGAAATTTGATTGAGGAGAAGACTAAAGGAGAGGGAGATATAAAATGCCTAGAGTTAAAAGAGGAACAAAAAGGAAGAAGAGAAGATCAAAATTACTTAAAGAGGCCAAAGGTTTCTGGGGAGCAAGAAGTCATAATTATAAAACAGTCAAAGAAGCTGTCGAAAGAGCTCTTAAGTATTCTTATAGAGACCGGAAAAACAGAAAAAGAGATTTCAGACGGATTTGGATTATAAGAATTAAGGCTGCAGCTCATCGTTATGGTATTTCTTACAGCCAATTTATTAAGGGATTAAAGAAGCAGAATATAGAATTAAACAGAAAAGTATTAGCTGATCTTGCTGTTAATTCTCCGGATACATTTTCTCAAATTGTAGAAAAAGCAAGGGAAGTTTAGAGTCGAGAGAATTAATTCGAAATGGTTGATTTAAGAAACAAGATCAAAGTCCTGAGAAATAGTTTTGATGAGGGATTGGTTCACTTAAGAGATACAAAGTCTCTGCAGGAATTAAGAAATAGTTACCTTGGCCGCAAGAAGGGACGCATAACACTTCTTCTCAGGGAGCTTAAAGATGTAACTCCCGAAGAAAAGCCCAAAATAGGTGAATTGATTAATGAGTTTAAAAGTTATGTTCAGAAAAAATTAGAGGAGATTTCCCATAAGCTTCAGGAGCCAAAAAGTATTGACTCTAAAATAGATCTCACGCTTCCTGGAAAAAGAAGATACAGAGGAGCTCCTCATCCTATTTTACTTTATAAAAAGAGAATTGAGCAGATATTTCAGTTGATGGGTTTTTCTATCGAAGACGGGCCTGAGATTGAGACGGATTATTATAATTTTGAGGCTCTCAATTTCCCTCCCCATCACCCGGCAAGGGATGATTGGGATACTCTTTACATCAATGATGATTTACTGCTCAGGACCCATACATCTCCAGTCCAAATAAGAGTTATGGAGAAGAAAAAGCCTCCCATAAGGATGATAAATCCTGGTAAGGTCTATAGGAGGGAAACTCCAGATCCCACTCACATTCCTATGTTCTATCAAGTGGAAGGATTAGTGGTTGATTTGGGAATAACGTTTGCCCATCTCAAAGGGACTCTGGAGTTTTTTTTAAGAGCACTCTATAGTGACAGTATTAAAATAAGATTTCGTCCTAGTTATTTCCCTTTTACTGAGCCTTCTGCTGAGGTAGATATAGGATGTACTGTCTGTGGGGGCAAAGATCCGAATTGCCGTGTATGTGGTGGAACTGGATGGATCGAAATTCTCGGGGCTGGCATGGTTGACCCTCAGGTTTTAAAAAATGTTAATATTGACCCAGAAAAATATTCAGGTTTTGCTTTCGGAATGGGAATAGATCGGACAGCTATGTTTTCTTTCCGGATTTCTGACTTGAGAAATTTTTATGAGAATGATTTAAGATTTATAAGGCAGTTTTACTAGAATGAAGATAAGCATAAATTGGTTAAAAAATTATCTCGATTTAAAATTATCTCCAGAAGAACTGATAAAGGAAATGAATAAAATCGGCCTTTTGGTCGATTATTGGAAAGAACAGGATGGAGATTTCATCCTCGAACTTGAGACTTATGCCAATCGACCTGATACGCTTGGACATTTAGGTGTGGCAAGGGAGTTAGCCGCCAGTCAAGGGATTCCTTTAAATGAACCCAAATTTCCTTTGGTAGAGGGCACAGAGGCTATATCTGATGTATTTGATGTGCAGGTATTGGAAGAGGATTTATGTCCAAGATATTGCGGTGTGATTGTCAAAGATATCCAAGTGGAGCCTTCTCCTCTCTGGTTGACTCGAAGCATTCGATCAATGGGATTGAATTCGGTGAATAATGTTGTCGATGTTACCAATTATGTATTATTTTCTACCGGGCAGCCTATTCATGCTTTTGATATAAACAAACTCAGTGGAAACAAAATCATTGTTAGAAAGTCAAGGAGTGGAGAAGAATTGAAAATTCTAGGAGGGGAAATCGTTAAGCTTTCTAATGATATGTTAGTCATTGCTGATGAAAAAAGACCTATAGCCCTTGCAGGGGTCATCGGTGGAGAAGAGTCCGCTTTGACGGAAGAAACTAAGGATATATTTATTGAGAGTGCTTGTTTTGATCCTGTCTCTATTCGAAAGACCTGGAAGAAGATAGGAGTTCAAACAGATGCTTCTTATCGTTATGAGAGAGGGACAGACATTTCTTTTCCCCCTGAAGCGGCGCGTATGACTTTGTCTCTATTAACTCAGATGGGAGGGAAAGCGCTCAAAGGAATGATAGATATCTACCCTAAGCCCAGAAAAAAGAAGACAGTTGTGTTGCGCCATCATCGTATTTCAGAGCTCCTTGGGGTTGAGGTCGATGAAGGCTTTATTGTTGATCTTCTAAAAAGGATTGGATTTCAGGTAGAAAACCAGAGACAGGGAATATGGAGGGTTGAAGTTCCTTATTTTAGAGTGGATATAGAGCGGGAAGCGGATCTTATCGAAGAAATCGCGCGTTTTTATGGATATGATAAAATTCCCTCTCATCTTCCTGTTTGGAGGGGAATTCATTGGGAAGTCAATAAGAAAAAAGAAGTAGAAAATAATGTTAGAGAACTGTTGTTCCATGAAGGATTTGATGAAGTGGTTAATTATAGTTTTATGGATTCGGAGAAAGAAAAGCTTTTCAAGACCGGATTAGATGCGGTTGAAATAAGAAATCCGATATCGTCCAAATCCTCTTTATTGAGGACTACTCTTATTGAGGGTTTGCTTGGAAATATTGCCTGGAATGTAAACAGAGATGCTGAGGGGGTTCATGTCTTTGAAATAGGGAACATATTTTTCCAAAAAGATGGGAAGTATTTTGAAAAATATTCCCTTGCTTTTGTTTCTATGGGGCAGTTAGATCCACTATATTGGGGGAAAGAACCAGAGAGAGCAGATTTTTTTCAATTAAAAGGAACTTGTGAAGAATTGATGAATCATCTTAAATTTGCAGGTTTTTCATTTACTGAAGAGGAGAATCAAATCTATGAGCCAGGTTTCTCACTTCGCTTGAATTTTAAAGGAGAAAAGGTAGGGATTTTAGGAGCCCTTAGACAGTCACTAGTGGAGGCCTATTCTATTCAGGAATCCGTATGGGGTGCGGAGATTAGTCTTGGGAGCTTGCTTGAAAAGCAGCCTAAACCTTTTAAATATTCTCCTGTAAACCGATATCCCGGGATCACCCGTGATATCTCTTTGATTGTGGACCGTGATGTAAGTTATCTGAAGATCAAAAACAGTATTGAGAGGCTGATGATTCCCTATCTTGAAGAATATGCTTTATATGACAGATTCACAGGAGAGGGGATCCCCAAAAATAAGGTTAGTTTATCTTTTCGGTTTGTTTTTCGTCACCCTGAAAGGACTCTGCTTTCAGAAGAGGTTGACAGTTCCCAAGAGAAGATTATGAACGCTTTAAATACAGAATATGGAATCATTTTGAGGGGAGGAGGTTAAGATTGACAAGCGAATTGGAAAGGATTAAAATTTTGGAAGGGAAAATAGGGAAGATTGTAGATTATATTCACAATCTTTCCGCTGAGAACGGGAAATTAAGACAAGAATTAGAAGAAATAAAAAAGGAGAGAAAGAGCCTTTCCCTTAAGGCAAAAGAGGCTGGGAAGTTGGGTGAAGATTTAAAAGACTTACAAAATGAAAGGGAAGATATCAAAAAAAGGATTGAGTCCATAATAAGCCAGATTGATAAGATAGGGATATGATTGATAAAGTTATTGAAATTGAGATCTTTGACCAAAAGTTTAAAATAAAGGTCAAAGGAGAAGAGGATGAGAAGTATGTGAGTCATCTTACTTCGTATGTCGATAATAAAATGAGGAAAGTGGCTATAAAATCAAAGTCTAACGATACGGTTAAGATAGCGGTGCTGGCTGCTTTAAACATTGCAGATGAATTTTTTCTTTCGCAGAAGAAATTAGATAAATTAAATGAAGCTATAGGGCAAATGGAGAGAGAAATAGAGAGCTTGGAGGAATATATTTCGAGATATGTGAGTGCATATAAAGAAGCAGATCATGCGAGAAAATAAATACGGGAAAATAGGCATAGAGTAAATAGATGAGATATTTTATTTGGGAAAAAAATGCTAAATTTAGTAAATGTAAGTTCCAATCTTACAGTTGATTCTATGTTTTGATTAGAGTATACCTCCTAACTTTCTTCTCCTCCGGCGCCTGTAGTTGGAGGTGATAGAAGTGAATTTGGGTTTAATAATTGTTCTTGCCTTTTTAGGTCTCTTGAGTGGTCTCCTCCTGTTTTTTTTATTAAGGAAAAAATCTGGAGTCCAAGCGATCTTAAAGGCTAAAGAAGAAGCAAAGATAATACTTGAAAGGGCTTACGAGGAAGCCAGTAAGATCAGGAGAGAAGTTTCCATAGAGGCCAAGGAAAAACTCCTCAACTTGAAGACTGATTTTGAGAGTCAGACTAGAGATAGACGCAGGAAGCTGAGTGATATGGAGAGGAGGCTTGTCCAAAAGGAAGAAAATTTAGAAAGGAAATTTAAAAATCTGGAACGCAAAGAAAAAAATATTTCGGATAATGAGCAGAGGGTTTATGCCAAGGAACGTGAATTAGAGAAAATAGAGAAAGAAAATGAAGACTTGAGAAAGAAAGCTATATCTGAGTTAGAAAGAGTCGGCAGTTTGACTCAGCAAGAAGCGAAGAGAGAATTGATTAGACAAATTGAAGATGATGCGAAACTTGAATCCGTGCAGTTGGTACGGAGAATAGAAGAAGAGACTAAAGAGAAATGTGAACATATTGCCAAAGATATTATAAGTCAGGCCATTCAGAGAACAGCAGCTGAGCATGTCGTTGAAACCACCGTATCTGTGGTTGACCTTCCCTCTGATGATATGAAAGGTCGGATCATTGGGAGAGAAGGGAGAAATATTAGATCTTTAGAGATGGCTACTGGAGTCGATATTATTGTGGATGATACTCCTGAGGCCGTGATCCTTTCTAGTTTTGATCCTATCCGCAGGGAAACAGCCCGGCTGGCTATTGAAAAACTTATTGTTGACGGCCGGATTCATCCTTCTAGGATTGAAGAAGTGGTGGAGAAAGTCAAAAAAGAATTAGATGATAAAATCAAGGAAGAAGGAGAATCTGTAGCTTTAGAACTCCGGGTTCAGGATCTGCATCCTGAGCTCATGAAACTATTAGGCAAGTTGAAATACAGAACCAGTTATGGTCAAAATGTTCTTCAGCATTCTAAAGAAGTGGCTTATCTTGCAGCCATAATGGCTAAGGAACTGGGTGTTGATGAAAAAATTTCTTTAAGGGCTGGTTTACTCCATGATGTAGGAAAAGCTGTGGATAGAGAGGTCGAGGGTACGCACACGGAGCTTAGTGTGTCTCTGGCTAAAAAGTATGGAGAAACAAAAGAAGTCATAGATGCCATTGCTTCTCATCATCGGGATATTGAATTTCCATCTATAGAAGCTGTTTTAGTCCAAGCCGCTGATACCCTCTCAGCAGCTCGGCCGGGAGCAAGAAGGGAACTTCTTGAGGCATACATAAAGAGGCTGGAAAAGCTTGAGGAGATAGCCAATTCTTTCACAGGAGTCGCAAAGTCTTTTGCACTCCAGGCAGGACGTGAAATAAGAATTATAGTAGAAAGTCAGAAAATGTCCGATGATCAGGCTTCCTCTGTAGCTAAAGATATTGCCAAAAAAATAAAAGAGGAGCTGGATTATCCTGGTCAAATAAAAGTGACGGTTATCCGAGAAATGAGAGCTGTTGAATATGCAAGATAAGATAAAGTTATTATTTTTAGGTGATGTTATTGGAAGGCCGGGAAGAAGGGCCTTAAAGAACTGTTTGCCTTATCTGAAAAAGAAATACAAGCCCTCTCTCATTGCTGTTAATGGAGAGAATTCTGCAGGTGGGATTGGAATTACGAAGAAAGTAGGAGAAGAACTTTTTTCAAGCGTTGATGTTATCACTTCAGGAAATCATATTTGGGACAAAAAAGAAGCCTTGGAATATTTAGATGAGGAGCCAAGGCTCATCAGACCAGCTAATTATCCACTTCCCTGTCCGGGGAGAGGCTCTTGTATGATTAAGGACCGTCAAGGTAGAGCGGTGGCATTTTTAAATTTACAGGGAAGAGTTTTCATGGAACCCACGGATTGCCCTTTTAGAAAAGCTGATCAAGAAATTAAGAACCTCAAAGAGAAAACCTCTGTGATTATAGTGGATTTTCATGCAGAAGCGACTTCCGAGAAGCAGGCTTTAGGATGGTATCTTGATGGAAAGGTGTCAGCGGTATGCGGCACTCACACTCATGTGCCTACCGCTGATGAAAAAATTCTCCCTCAGAATACGGCCTACATTACAGACATAGGGATGGTGGGTGGATGCCATTCTGTTATTGGGATTAAAAAGGAACAGGCTGTGGAAAGATTTTTAACCTCCCGGCCGCAGCGTTTTGGGCCCTCTAAGGAGGGTTTTGTTCTGAATGGTGTCTATATAGAGATAGATTATCAATCGGGCAATGCCTTGTTGATAGAAAGAATCAAGATGGATGGAGAAATTGAAGAGTAATCTCACCCAAGAAGAAAATAAAATTTATTCCGTGACGGAGATCACCAATATCATAAAAAGTGAACTTGAAAATAGGTTTCCGTTTGTCTGGGTGGAAGGAGAGGTTTCCAATTTTAAACGGGCCCATTCACAGCATCTTTATTTTGATCTAAAAGATGAAAACAGTCAATTACATGCCGTGATGTGGCGTTCAAATGCCTTGAAAATTCCTTTCAAAATAGAAGATGGGATTCTGGTTATTGTCAAAGGTTTTATAAGTGTGTATCCTCAGAGAGGCCAGTATCAAATTCAAGTCGAAGAGGTAGAGCCCAAGGGCAAGGGAGCTCTTCAACTTGCCTTTGAACAATTGAAAAAAAAACTTGAGGAAGAAGGGCTTTTTAATCCAGAAAAGAAAAAGAAAATCCCCTTGCTTCCCAAAAAAGTTGGAGTGATCACATCTCCACGGGGGGCAGCTATTGTGGATATTTTACAGACGATAGAGAGACGGTTTGCAAAGCTTCATATTCTTATTTATCCGGTAAGGGTTCAGGGGGAAGGAGCAGCCGAAGAGATAGCCGATGCTGTTGATTATTTAGGAGCGCTTCCTGATATAGATGTTATTATTGTGGGACGAGGAGGGGGCTCTATTGAGGATTTATGGGCATTTAATGAAGAAAAAGTTGCCAGAGCCATATATCGATGTCCCACTCCTATCATTTCAGCGGTTGGGCACGAAATAGATTTCACTATAACAGATTTTGTTGCCGACAAGAGAGCGTCGACACCTTCAGCAGCTGCAGAGATATTGATAGAAAAGGAAGAAGATTTTCTTGAACGGATTGAGAGTTTTCAGAGAAGAATGGAACATCAAATGAGATATATGACCCAGGAAAGGAAGAGCAGAGTGATGGAGTTGATAAAACATCGTGCTTTTCAGAGGTTTAAAGAACGTTTGTATCAGCTGGCACAGATTATAGATGATCTTGACATCAGGGCTGTTGATTTCATGAGGGCTGAGCAAAAAAGAATGTCTGAATACAGGACAAATGTAAGATTTATAGAACAACGGATCACGGTTCTTATTAAGGAAAGAATCAGAAGCCTTCTTAATAAATGGGAAATGATGGCTTCTCAGTTACACAGTTTAAGCCCTTTAAATGTATTAAAAAAGGGATATACTTTATGCTGGGAAGGAGGGAGTGATTCTCTTGCCAAGACGATTGATAAAGTTAAGGAGGGAAAGATCATGACGGTTTCTTTTTTTAAGGGAGAATTCAGCTGTGAGGTCCGTTCAGTTGATAGAGATAGACTGATTGAAGACAGGTGTAAGAAAAAATAATCCATATTAACCTGGGATAAAGAATTAAGGAGAAAAAAATGGAAGATCTTAACTTCGAAAAAGCCCTAAAGGATTTAGAGACTACGGTAGAAAGGCTAGAACAGGGGGATCTGTCTTTGGATGAGTCCTTAAAACTTTTTGAAAAAGGGATTAAGCTTGCTAAATTTTTAAGAAAAGAGCTTGAGAAAGCTGAGAAAAAAGTTGAGATACTGCTCAAAGATGAAAAAGGCCGTGTTTCTGTCGAATCCTTCGAAATTAAAGACAAAGAGCCACAGCCCTCAGAAGAGGATAAAGAGGAAGAAGATCCTGACGATGGGGAAAATGAACCCCTTCCATTTTAAAATGATTGTTGAAGAAAAAATTAAAAGAAAGAAGGATTTCATTGAAAAGGGGCTAGAAAAAATATTTAGCCAGTATAAAGGGGGGCTGGCAGATTCAATGAAGTATTCAGTTTTTTCTGGAGGGAAGAGGTTTAGGCCTATTTTGGTTCTCACTGCGGGCGAGTATTTTGGGTGTGATCGGGAGAAGACTCTTCCTTTTGCCTGTGCCATTGAACTTATCCATAATTACTCTCTGATACATGATGATCTTCCAGCAATGGATGATGATGATTTTAGACGGGGGAAACCTTCCTGTCACAAAGCCTATGGCGAAGATGTCGCGATCCTGACAGGAGATGCTTTGCTGACTCTGGCTTTTGAGATTCTTTCTAAAAGTCCAGTTGGGGTTGGAGATCTGGATAAAAAAATTAAAATTATAGAAGAAATCAGCCATTCTATTGGAATTTTAGGAATGGTGGGGGGGCAGTATCTCGATATTAAAATAGCTCAAGAGAATTTTAAATGGGAGGATTATCATTCATTAGTGATGAAAAAGACATGCCATCTTATATCAGCTTCTGTTAAAACCGGTGCCATGCTTGGCAAAGCATCTCCTGATGAAATAAAAGCTCTCTCAGAGTATGCCAAGAACCTGGGATTTGCCTTCCAAATAAGGGATGATATTCTAGATTCATATGAAGATATTCGGGATGAAGGCCTGTATAGTCCCAATGAAGTTTTTTTCCACGGTCTAGATGGGGCAAAAAAAATGCTTTTTAAGTATGTCAACTTAGCTGTGAGAGCACTTGATAAATATTCACTAAAGTCAGATGAACTCAGGTATTTGGCATTAAGGCTTTTGGAGGTCAGAAAGAGTCATGATGAGTAGGAACATTCTAGATCGAATAAACAGTCCCCATGATTTAAAAGAACTTTCCATAAAGGAACTCTACCTTCTTGCCGGGGAGATAAGGAATCTGATTATTAAGGTGGTATCAAAAAACGGAGGGCATCTTTCTCCTAACTTGGGAGTGGTTGAGCTGACATTGGCTCTGGATTATGTTTTTGATTCACCTAAGGATAAGATTATATGGGATGTGGGTCATCAATGCTATACGCATAAGATTCTTACAGGGAGAAAGGATCATTTTTCTAAAGTCAGAAAAATGGAAGGCCTTTCAGGGTTTCCTGCTAGAGAAGAGAGTGAACACGATGTGTTTAACACAGGCCATGCTTCGACAGCACTTTCAGCAGCCATGGGTATGGCTGTTGCTAGAGACAAAAAAAAGCAGGATCACAATATTGTCGCTGTGGTTGGGGATGGAGGATTGACCGGGGGCATGGCGTGGGAAGCCTTGAACCAGATAGGCCATCATAGAGAAAAGATAGTCATTATTCTGAATTATAATGAAATGTCTATTTCTCCCAATGTGGGCGCGCTGTCAAAATATCTAAGCTATCTTGTCTCTGGACAGCATTATTTAAGGCTGAAAGATCATGCAAAAACGTTTCTCAAAGCTATCCCCATTATAGGATGGCCTTTGATCAAAACAGGAAGAGCCTTTGAGGAGGCTATAAAAAAGACTTTTTTCCCTGGTCTTGTCTTTGAAGAACTGGGGATACGTTATATTGGGGCTGTAGAAGGACACAGTCTTAGATCTCTTATTGAGGCCTTTGAAGAAGCTAAGAATTTTGACGGACCTGTGATTGTTTTGTGTGCTACCCAAAAGGGAAAAGGTTACTTGCCTGCTCAAAATAATCCGTCTAAGTTTCACAGTGCCCACCCATTTGATATCAAAACAGGCCGAATGGAGAATAAGGATCCCCGACCCACTTTTTCGTCTGTGTTTGGAAGTACTGTGGAGAGATTGGCTGTTCAGTATGATGAATTAGTGGCTGTGACAGCTGCCATGCCTGAAGGGACAGGGCTAAAAAACTATGAAGAAAAATTTCCTGACCGCTTTTATGATGTAGGGATTGCCGAGCAGCATGCCGTTGATTTTTCTGCAGCTTTAGCTTTAAGTGGATTCAAACCCGTCGTGGCGATTTATTCAACTTTTCTCCAAAGAGCTTATGACCAGCTTTATCATGATATTGGTTTAATGGATGTTCCTCTGGTATTTGCTTTAGATCGGTCTGGGATTGTCCCTGATGACGGTCCTACGCATCAAGGGATTAATGATATTGTCTATCTCAGGCATCTCCCCAATATGATCGTCATGGCGCCTAAAGATGAAAATGAACTTCAGCATATGTTGAGTTCGGCACTTTCTTATGGTCATCCCGTAGCGATTCGTTATCCGAAGGGAAAAGTATTAGGAGTTCCTATGGACAGAGATTTTAAAGAAATTCCTATTGGCAAAGGAGAGATCTTAAAAAAAGGGAAAGACCTGCTTATTGCTTATGGGAATATGGTTTATCCTTGCCTGGAGGCTGCTGAAAAGCTGGAAAATAAAGGGATCAGTCTTGCTGTTATGAATGCAAGATTTGCTAAACCCCTGGATAAGGAGATGATTCTTAATTTGGTTCAAAGCGGAAGCACTGTGATCACAGCAGAAGAAGGGATAATTTACGGGGGATTTGGGAGTGCCGTTAGAGAATTTTTGGATAGTCAGCGTATATTTGATATCAGATTTAAGAGGATAGCTATACCTGGAAAGATTTGTCCGGTTGGGAAAGCGGAGCAGATCAGAAAATTGTTCAAGCTGGATACTGATGGTATTGTAGAGCAAATAAAGAATTTGTATAGATCATAAAATGGTCATTTTTTAATAAAAAAATGAAGAAAAGGGCTGATAGACTTCTTGTTGAGCAAGGACTTGCCGAAAATCGGAGTAAAGCTAAGGCATTGATTATGGCTGGACTTGTGAAAGCGTCGGGGAAAAAAGTGGATAAATCCGGGGATCTTATTGATGAAAGCTTAAGCCTTTCCTTAGAGAAAACACTCCCCTATGTTGGTCGCGGCGGCCTTAAGTTAGAAAAAGCCTTGGATGAGTTTGAGATCCAGGTAAAGGGGAAAACGGCATTGGATTTAGGGGCTTCTACAGGAGGCTTCACAGATTGCTTGCTTCAGAGGGGAGCTCACAAAGTATATGCTGTTGATGTTGATACAAGACAGATGGACTGGAAGCTGAGGAATGACCCAAGGGTTATTTTAATAAATAAGAATGCAAGGTATTTAGAAAGAGGAGATTTTGATACGCAGATACAGCTTGTGACTATGGACCTCTCTTTTATCTCTATTTTAAAGGTCTTTCCAGCTGTCCAAAACATTCTGAATGAGGGAGAAATCATTTGTTTGGTCAAACCCCAGTTTGAAGCAGGAAGGGATCAAATAGGAAAAAATGGAGTGATTAAGGACCGCTGTGTTCATGAGCAAGTCCTGGGCAGGATTACGGAAAAGATATTTCAAATGGGTATAAAAATCCTGGATTTAACAGAGAGTCCTGTAAAGGGGCAGAAAGGGAACAAGGAATTTTTTATTTTTTGTTCAGTTAAGGGGGAGGCCCTAAGTCCATACAATTTAAATAGGTTAATTAAGGAGGCTGTTTGGAATGAGAGAGATTAAAAAAGTGGGATTTGTCATAAAGCCTCATGCTCCCAATATTGAGAATGTTTTACAGGAGCTTATTTTTTATTTTAAGAAAAAGAAGATAAATTGTGTTTTTGAAGAGTTTGCTGCCCAAAAACTTCGGCTGAACAAAGGACTGTCTAGAGAAAAAGTTCCCCCTCTAGTAGATATGGTGATTGTTTTAGGAGGAGATGGAACGATGCTGAGTATAGCTCATCTGGCTGCTAAGGCAGGAGTGCCTGTCATGGGAGTTAATATGGGGAGTCTTGGGTTTTTGACTGAAGTTCCACTTGATGAGATGTTTTTGACAATAGAGGAATATTTAAAGGGAAATGATTCAGTTTTAAGCCATAGGCAGATGCTGGAGGTTTGTCAAGGAGGGAAAAAATTTCTTTGCCTGAATGATATCGTGATCAATAAAGGGGCGCTCGCAAGAATGATTAGATGTGAGATATGGATAAACGGCAGGAAGATCGCAGCCCCCAGTTTGGATGGGATTATCGTCTCCACACCTACGGGCTCAACAGCTTATTCTCTTTCAGCGGGAGGCCCTATCATACAACCCAATATTCCAGCCATGATCATTGCCCCTATCTGCCCCCACACCTTCACCTTTCGTCCGATGGTCATTTCTTCAGATTCAAATGTCACCATGAAAGTACTTTCAGGTGATGAGAAAACGTATTTGACTCTTGATGGGCAGAGAGGGAATTTAATAAAGAAAAACGAAGAGGTGGAAATAAAGAGCAGCAACTATGTGTTTTCTTTAATTTCATCTCCTAAAAGGAATTATTTTGACCTCATTCAGGAAAAACTTAGTTGGGGGTAAAAAATAGAAAAAAGGAATACTTAGAGGTTAGATTTTATGATTAGGGAGTATTATTTTTTCCTTTATCAAGCTTTTCGATTCTTTTTTTAAGCCTATTCACTTCTTTGATTAGAGGCCGCAGCTGAGATAAAGAGGCCCATATTTTTTTCCACGTCATAATATCTTGATGAGGATAACCTGCGATGATAGAATTGGATTTGACGTTTCCAGATACCCCGGATTTTGCGGCGATAATCACATTATCGCCTATTTCGATGTGATCAGCTAGGCCAACTTGTCCCCCCATCATTACTTTTTTCCCAACTTTAACACTGCCGCTGATCCCTGTTTGTCCAGCAATGATTGAGTTTTTTCCTATTCTGACATTATGTCCTATTTGGACTAGGTTATCTATCTTGACTCCCTCATGAATGATGGTCTTATCTAAGGCGGCTCTGTCAACGGCTGTGTTGGCTCCGATTTCTACATTATCTTTGATAATAAGGGACCCTATTTGGGGAATCTTAGCGTATGAGCCATCTTTTTTTTCAATGTATCCAAAACCATCTGTGCCTAATGTGACTCCATTGTGAAGGATCACCCTGTTCCCTATTTCAGTGGAGTTTTGGATGGAGACGTTTGAGTGAATGATGCAGTCACGTCCTATCTTTACCCCTGGATAGATGGTAACAAGCGGGAAAATAATGGTTCTATCTCCTATCTGGGCGTTATCCCCTATTGAAGAGAAAGCCCCTATGGAGACATGAGTTCCGATTTTTGCTGTGGGAGATACTGAAGCGTAGGGATGAACCCCAGGTTTAGGAAGCTCTGGGGAATAGAGCAGTCCAATGACCTTTATGAAACTCAAGTGGGGGTTTTTTGATTTAATAACAGGGGTTCGATTGAATTTTTCGGCAGTTGGGATGATAGCCGCAGACGCTCTGGTATTCTCAAGAAACAAACGATATTTTTTCTGATAAAAGAAGACCAAATCTCCTTTTTTTGCTTTTTCAAGACTGGAGACTCCTTTTATGAGGGTTTGACCATTTCCTTCAAAGGGACAATTCAGATACTCTGCTATTTTTTTGACAGTTAAAGGAGGTTTTGGTTTTTTAGGTTCTTTTTTCATAAAAATTCTCGTTAAGCACGGCTGCCAATTCGGCGCCCCAAAAAAGGATCACTAAAGAAAATGATATCCACAGAAGAAAAAATATAATTGAGGTCAGGGTTCCTTGAAGAAGTTTGGACAGAACGATTCCGATAGCTGAAAGATGAGCCACGTAAAAAGCAAAGATCCGTTTAAAAATTTCCCACAATAATGTACTTACAGCAGCTGCTATGACAGCGGCTTTCGTATAGACTTTGATTTCAGGGATGAACTTATAAAGTATAAAAAAAACGACAAAGGTTAGGGTCAGTGGGATGAGATACTGAAGAAAAAAATTATCTGCCAGAGAGACGAATTCGGGATTTATATGATTAGCTATGAAAGTGCTTTCTTCCAAAGTTCTATGGAGAGCTGTCCATATGGCTGTGATTGAAAGAGATATGAGCATGATAATTCCCAATACGAACATGATCAGATATTCCATGAGACGGTTATAGAAGAAGGATTTTTGGTGGTTTGCTTTGAAGATGGAATTGATAGAATAAATGAGATTGGAAAACAGGAAGCTGGCTGCGATGAAAGATCCGGCAAGCCCAAACCAGCCAAGATTACTTATGTTTTTAGATACTGCCTGGATTCGCTCAAAAAAAAGGGGATCCAATTTTGCGAAAAATTCATCAGATAGAATGTTGAGGCTACGGAAAGCCAATTCAGAGCTTCCTAATACTTTTGTGGTGATGAAAGTAAAAAGAGCTACCAGGGGTATGACACAGAGTAATGTAAAATAAGATACAGTAATAGAAAAATTTCCACATCTGTCTTCACTGAATCTTTTAAAAGTTTTCTTGATAATATTGAAGACAGTCTTAGGCATTGATCTGATTGATTGTCAGTTTTATTTAAGTGTACTGTCCCCACTTTACCATCAGAATGATGATTGATATAAGGAGAGCATAGATAACCAGAGTTTCGATGAGAACCAGTCCAAATATGAGCAAGAATCTGATGTGGGGTCCTGAGTTAGGATTTCTAGAGATCCCTTCACATGCGCTGCTTATTGCTTTAGCTTGGCCAAAAATACCGGCTGCTGCAGCAAGAGTTATAACAGAAGCTCCTATAATCAGGGATAGTTTAAAGAGCGAAGCTCTGTTGTTTGTCAACTCAGTTTCTTGTGCTAAAAGTGGGGCACTCATCACGACCAAAAAAAAGAAAAATAGTGTCAATGGTTTGAATTTTTCAAGCATTTTTTTCTCCTTTTAATTTAATTTTCTTCCTCCTGAGCTACAGCTCCTGAGAGATAGACACATGTCAGTAAAACAAAAACAAATGCCTGGATAAACGCCGTAAAAATAGCTACCGCCATAAAGGGGAGAGGGAGAAAGAATGGGATTATAGAAATCATGACAACAATTAAAAGTTCTTCTGCGAAAATATTGCCAAAAAGACGGATGGATAAAGAAACAATCCGTGAAAAGTGGCTGATGATTTCTATGGGGACCATTAAGGGAGCCAGAAGAGGAATGGGACCCATAAAATGTTTAAGATATTTAAAGAATCCACGGCTTTTTATTCCCTGCCAGTGGTAATAGACAAACACAACGAGAGCACAAGCTGCGGTCACGTTTAGATTGCTTGTTGGAGACATGAATCCTGGAATAAGGCCGAGAATATTGCTGGTGAAAATAAATATTCCGATAGTGGCCACGAGCGGAACATATTTTTTACCCTGTGGCCCTATAATTTCAACGAGCTGATTTTCAAAAGCTTGTATTAAAATTTCAAGAAAGCCTTGTCGTTTGGAAGGAACAAGTTTTAACCTTCTGGAAGCGAGGCTGAAAAGTATGATAAGCACAACCACCACAATGAGGCTCATCACGACGTAGTTAGGTATAAGATGTTCTGGATTTTCAACATGGATTCCAAAGAGAGACAATATCCAAGCTGTAGGTTTACTAAATATTTTGTTAAAGAGCTCCACTATATAGTAACTGTGTTCTAAATTTTCCATCTTATTATTTTCACAGCGGCAAAAACGCCTTCGATCAGGAAAACTCCAATGATTGTTGAAAAACCTGCCGCAAAGGCTAATACTTTATTTTGAAAAATAAAAATTATAATAAATATTATCGTAATAATCAATATAAGCCTGAGCCCATAAAAAAATACGGCTGACTTGACAGCCTTTTTTTTCTCCAAATATAAAAGTTTGGTGATTGAGTGTTTCAACCAAATAAAACTTATAGCCGCAGTCAGTCCACCCAAAAATAAAAGCAATGCCGTAAGCCAATCAAAGATCCAAAAAGCACCTATGGATAGAATTAGGGAAATAATCAAAATCTCTCTTGGGATGCGTTTGAGTATCTTTTCTTCAATATTTGGGTTTTCCAAATTCATTCCCTTATTTTCACGAATAATCCTGGTTGTTTAATCTTTATTGTATTTATTGACTCCTCGGATCAGTGATATTATACCTGATGCCACACCAAATAAAAGAAAAATAATGAGCAACCATGGATCTGTTCCAAAAAGTTTATCTAAATAATAACCGACAAAAAGACCTATAGCTATAGAAGAAGGCAGAGCAAGACCGATGGAACTCAGCTCCAGGATTTTGCGGTAGCTTTCTTTTTTGGACTGGATTGATTTTTTTGGATGCATTTGAAGACGCTTTTATGTATTGGCCAGTTTAGATATGACTTCAAATTATTATCGTTCGATTCCAGGAGTCTGTCAAGCTACCGATGTTGATTTGTCTAGGGTGTTGTGCTAAATTTTGTTTCAAATGGTTCGAAGAAGCTGGTTTTTTTGGGGGGGTTTTTTTCTGTGTGTCGTTACATCTGGGGTTCTAACCTTTGCTCAGGAGAACGACCCAACACAAATAAGGGTCATTGCTCATTATAAAGAGAAAATCGGGGATACAATCAAAGCATCTGGAAATGTTGAAATCCATTATAAAGATATTCAACTTTTTGCTGATCGGGTCGAGTTAAATATAGAAACAAAAGATATTATCGCCCAAGGCAGTGTTTCTGTTCATTTACCTGGGGAAGTTATCAGTATGGAGCAGATAAAGATGAATCTTGAATCCACTAAAGGAAATTTAGAAAAAGCGCATGGGATCGTGAAGCCTACCATCACCTATGAGGCTGATTCTCTGGGAAGAGAGAATGAAGATTTTTATAGATTAAAGAAAGCATGGATTACTTCCTGTACTCAAGAAGTCCCGCGATGGAAATTTTCCTGCTCAAGGGCCAATTTTAAAAGGGATGATTATATTGAGATGTGGAACTCTGTGTTTTCCATCAAAAAGATCCCCGTTCTTTATCTTCCTTATATGAGATATCCAGTAGGGGAAGAGAGACAAACGGGTTTCCTTATGCCCAGTATCGGGTATTCAGGAAACAAGGGGATGATTTTTGAACAGGGATTTTACTGGAATATAAAAAGAAATATGGATGCGACAGCTCAATTTAATTATTATTCAGCCAGAGGATCTGGAGGAGGTCTTCAATACAGATATATTTTCCCTGGAAATTTACGAGGGCAGATGGATTTGTTTTATTTCCAACCGAATAATTCTGAATATCAAATTGTTGAAGAAAACGCTTATATCATCCGATTGAAGCATTCCAATCCTCTTCCTTTTCGCTTTAGTCTTACTGCCGATATAGATTATCAGAGTTCTTTTGATTTTTTAAGAGAGTTTGACAATAATTTTCAAAGTGCCGTGGTAGCCAATAGACGTTCAGAGGTTTATTTAAACCGGTCTTGGTCTTATTTTAATTTCAATGCTCGTGCGGGAAGATTTGAGACCTATTATAAAAGTTTGGATAGATCGGTAATCAAGAACAGTCTTCCATCAATTTCATTTTCTTCATCTAAAATTGAGCTTTTTTCTCCTCTTTTTTTTTCTTTTTCATCTAAGTTTGAGAGTTGGGAAAGAGGTTGGGACACGGCCTTCGAAGAAGGCACTCAGAGCCGCAATCAGTATTTATTATTTATCCCCCAATTGAGCATTCCTTTTAATGAAATTCCCTGGATGACTGTCAATACAAACTTAAATTCAAAATTAGTTTATTATTTTAAAAGTTTGTCAGAAGAATCAAGAGAAGTCGTTAATGAACCCATTTTAACGCGTAATTATTCTGTTAATATTGAGCTTATCGGGCCTGTTTTCAACAGGATTTTTTTTGATTCGAATAAAAAAGCGAAGCTCAAACATATCATTGAACCGACTTTGACATATAATTTCGAAAGCCCAGTCACTCATTCAGAAAGGCTCATTACATCCGGAGTTTTTTATATTTATCACTATCTCCGTTACGGTTTGGTCAATCATTTTCTTATCAAAGAAGATGATATGCCCAGGGAAATTTTATCTTTGGGAATAAACCAGACTTTTTATTTAAGTCCTGAAGACGGGCCTTTAAGCCGATATCGGGTGGATGGAGAAATACCGGAACTGTCAGATATAAGCGGCATTCTTAGATTTTATCCTTCAAGAAAATACAGTCTGGATGCATCAGCAGCTTTTAATCCTTATTATGGAAGTTTTTCAACAATCAGGATAGGGGCCAACCTTGGCACTCCTAGTGATGATTGGTTTTTAAGGATAAATTGGTATAAAAGTGTCAATCCATATAGAAAAAATTATCTTTTCAACAGGCATCAAATAAGTTTTTTTGGAGGAGGTAAGGTCCCTAGGCTTTCTCTTGAGGCCCAGGCTGAAGTGGATTACAATATATTGGAGAAGAAGATTTTATATTCGGCTGCTTCTTTAGTATATCATTATCAATGCCTTGATTTAGGAGTAGATTTTAGGGTATTTTATTTTCGAGATAAACCAGAGATTCAGTTCGCTTTTTCGCTTGAATTAGGGAATATAGGGAAAACGGTGGATTTTCTAGGGGGATTGGGGTTTTGAGTTTATATCAAATAGAAAAAATGTGATAGAGTAGGAGGAAGAATGAAAGTTCTGATTACTGGGATAACAGGATTTGCAGGGAGTCATCTTGCTGATTATATATTGTCAGAACAGAGAGATGTGACCGTTTATGGTTTTATTCGGTGGAGAAGCCGGAAGGACAATATTGATCATATTTTAGATAAAGTACATCTTTATGAGGCTGATTTAAAAGATATTGTTTCTTTAGAGAAAGCTCTTTCTCAGATTAAACCTGACCGCATCTTTCATCTTGCCGCACAGAGTTTTGTTCCTACCTCATGGAGATGCCCGTCTGAAACATTTTCGATTAACGCGGTTGGAGAAATAAACTTATTTGAAGCTCTTCTCAGTCTTGACCTTAATCCAAGAATACAAATAGCAGGTTCCAGTGAGGAATATGGTCTTGTTTATCCTGATGAAGTGCCGATGAGGGAGGAAAATCATTTAAGGCCTCTGAGTCCTTATGCTGTGAGTAAAGTGGCTCAGGACCTTCTGGCTTATCAGTATTTCAAAAGTTATGGGCTGGATTGTGTCAGGACAAGAGGTTTTAATCATACCGGACCGCGGAGAGGTGAGGTCTTTATTTGCTCTAATTTTGCGAAACAGATCGCACTGATTGAGAAAAAGAAGCAGGAACCGGTTATCTATGTAGGCAATCTTGATGCCAAGAGAGATTTCACTGATGTGAGAGATATCGTTCGTGCTTATTGGTTAAGCTTGGAAAAAGGTCAAAAAGGAGAAGTTTACAACATCGGAACAGGGAAAGCTTATCGAATTAAAGAAATCCTGGATATGTTGCTTTCTTTAGCTGGGGATGATGTCAGAGTCGAGGTAGACCCTGAAAGATTAAGACCTTCTGATGTTCCTATCCTAATCTCAGACAGTACCAAATTTAGAAAAATCACAGGATGGGAACCCAAAATACCATTCAAGCAATCTTTAAAGGACCTTTTAGATTTTTGGAGGGAAAGAGTTTAACAGTGCGGCTATTTGTGACCGGGGCAACCGGATTTGTAGGTCGTCATTTTCTTGATTTGATGAAGAAAACAGATCATGAGATTTTTGGAATATGTTATCCTGATGAGCCTGAGATGGGAAGATTCCCTTCTGAATATAAGATAAGTAAGATTGATATCCTTTCAGAAAAAGAAGTTGAAGAATTTGTTAAGATTTCCGAACCAGATTATGTCTTCCATTTTGCTGCGGTGTCTAATGTGGGGCTCTCATGGGAAAAAAGAAAAGAAACTTTTGAAGTCAATATCACGGGGACCTTAAATCTTTTGGAGGCGGTAAGGAGGCATGCTTCTAAGGCAAGAGTTCTTTTTATCAGTTCTTCAGATGTCTATGGTTCGGTGAGATCAAATTTTAAGCCTTTAAAGGAGACAGATCCTATCTATCCTCTGAGTCCTTATGCCTTTACTAAATTGACCGGGGAGAAATTATGCCGATTTTATTCTGAAGTCGAGGATTTGAATATCATAACCGCAAGGTCTTTCCCTCATACAGGACCCGGTCAGAGTCCTGATTTTGTTTGTTCTGACTGGGCAAATCAGATAGCGAGAATTGAGAAAGGATTGTCTCCTCCTTTAATAAAAGTGGGAAACGTAGAGATCGAGAGAGATTTTGTTGATGTGAGAGATGTGGTTAAAGCCTATTTTTCTTTAATAGAAAAGGGAAGAAAAGGGGAGGTCTATAATGTTTCTTCGGGTCAATCCATCTCCTTAAAAGATATTTTGGAAATTCTTTTAAAGAATTCACAGGCCAAAATAGAAATCAGAAAAGACGAAGCAAAAATGAGAAAAAATGACATCCCGGTTTTAGTGGGAGATAACCAAAAAATAAGAAGAGAGATATCCTGGACTCCGAGAATTCCGATCAAACAGACCGTTTTGGATCTACTCCAATACTGGCGGGATGTGTATCATTCATAAAAAATGGCGATACCTAATTGTTAATTTATTTTCAGCGATTTACACGATTTTTTCAAGAATGCTGATGTGAACATTTTTCCTGTTTGTATTTTTTATATAAATCGCCATTTTTTACCCATAAGGCGAGCCGATCTTGCTTCATCTGCTTCGTACCAGGGCATTCGCGGTGAAGGACCACGACTTCATGCCCTGTGCCTTGCATCTTAAGCAAGCTTGGCTCGTGAATAACACACATCCATGTGTATCATTCATAAAAAACGTTGATCCCTTATTTCTTGAAAATCCATTTATAGGTTATAATATATTTTTATTATATAGAGGAATCATTGAATGTGTGGAGTCATCGGAGTCTACAGTACTCAGGAAGTTCTTGAAGATTTGTATCAGGGAATGCTGGCCATTCAGCATAGGGGGCAGGATTCAGCAGGGATGATCACTTACGATGGTCGCTTCCATACGAAAAAAGGAAATGGGCTGGTCAATGATATCTTTAACAAAGAAAATGTCAAGAGATTGAAAGGTCGCGTCGGGATAGGCCATACTCGTTATCCAACCATTGGGGGAGGAAGGGGCGAGGATGCTCAGCCCTTTTTTGTGAATTCTCCTTTCGGCATCATCATGGCCCATAATGGGAATGTGGTTAATTATTCGCAGCTGAAAAAAGAACTTTTCGAAAAAAACCGGCGAATCTTAAATTCCGATAATGATGTCGAAGTTATTTTGAATATCTTTGCCAGCGAGTTGGAGAGACAGAGGGTCCAGGCAATCAAGCCAGAAAATATCTTTAAAGCCGTTCAACGAGTTTTTAAGAGAGTGAAGGGGAGCTATTCAGTCGTGGCCTATATTGCAGAACAGGGAATGGTGGCTTTCAGAGACCCTTATGGGATAAGGCCTTTGGTTTATGGAGTGCGTGAAGAGGGTCCTTATCTCTCTTATGCTTTTGCATCGGAAAGCGTCAGTTTAAACTTAACCAACTTCACGAATATTAGGGACATCAATCCGGGTCAGGTTGTGTTTTTGGATAGGGAAGGTAAGATTCATTCAAAAAGATTTCAGACTCTGCATCACACACCGTGTCTTTTCGAGTGGGTTTATTTTGCCAGGCCTGATTCTATCATTGATGGAGTTAATGTTTATAAATGTCGTGTTAATTTAGGGAGTCTTTTAGCGGAAAAAATAAAAAGGCAGAATCTGGGTATAGATGTGGTCATTCCTGTACCTGACTCAGCCCGGGATGCAGCTGTTGAGATTTCTCGGAAGCTCAATATTAAATACAGAGAGGCTCTGGTTAAGAATCGTTATATTGGAAGGACATTCATTATGCCTTCGGACAAATCCCGGAAAGATTCTATCAAGCAGAAGCTTAATCCTATTGCCTCAGAATTTAGAAATAAAAATGTATTGATTGTTGATGACAGTATTGTGAGAGGCCATACATCCCGCTCCATAATTGATATGGCTAGATCATGCGGAGCGAAAAAAGTTTATTTTGCTTCTTACTCTCCTCCCTTAAGATATCCCTGTGTCTACGGAATTGATATGCAGACCCAGAGTGAATTTATTGCCCGTGATTTGGATGAAGAACAGATAGCAAAAAAGATAAATGCGGATAAGGTGATCTACCAGTCTATAGAATCCTTAAAGAAAGCTGTTCGTATGGAAAACAAAGGACTCAGTGAATTTTGCGGGGCCTGTTTTGATGGAAAGTATCCTACAGGGGATGTCACTCCTGATATTTTAGCTCAGATTGAGAAAGAGAGAGCCGGCGTTTTTAAGAATCAGATGCAACTCAATATCTAGCCTAATTAAAAAGTGTCTTCTTTTTATTTTTCGAGCCGTTTTAAAAGCTCTTCAGGTGTGACTACAGCGGTTCCCATTTTGCCCACCACAATTCCTGCCGCTGCATTGGCTAAGAACGCAGCTTCTCGTATGGACGCACCGGAGAGAAGAGCTAGACTTGATGTGGCGATGACGGTATCACCGGCTCCCGTTACATCAAAGACTTCTTTGGCTATCGTCGGGATGTGAACGGCTTTTTTGTTTTCATCCAAAACAGTCATCCCCTTTTGGCCCCGCTTTATAATCAAATATTTTGTTTGTATTTTGGAAAAGATTTCTCTCCCAGCTTTTTCTATTTCCTCATTTTTTTCACAGGAATGATTGACTATAGAGGCGGTTTCAAAGTGATTAGGAGTGATGAGCATGACGGGTGAAAAAAGTGATATGTTTTTGATTTTAGGATCCACAAAGACAGGGATCTTTTTATCCTGAGCGAATGAGAGGAGATCGTTTAGAATAATTTTGTTGACAACTCCCTTATCATAATCAGAGATCAGAATACCTTCATAACTTTCTTTGCGGATGAATTTTAATATCTTTTGGTTTATCTTTTGAGAGATTGCTTCATCAACTTCTTCATCAACCCTGACGACCTGCTGTTGATGTGCGATAATTCTAGTTTTAGTGGTCGTGGGACGGTTTTTAGTGGTGTAAATGCTGTCTTTACAGTTAAGATTATCTTTAATCCATTTTCCCCCTGCGTCATCTCCCACCGTTCCCAATAAAACAGGAGAAGCTCCGAGGCTTATTAAATTTTGATAGACATTTCCTGCTCCTCCAAGGCAAAGAGTATCTTTACTGACATGCACAACAGGGACCGGGGCTTCAGGGGATATTCTTTCCACTGTCCCCCAGATGTATCTATCGAGCATGATATCGCCAAGAACCAAAATTCTACGGTCTTTGAATTTTCCTATGATGTTTTTGAGTCTGTTTTTATTGATATTTTCCATGTGCTTTCTCCTTTAGAAAGATCGGATTAGAAAGGATCCAAGGGCATTTCTTGTCTAAAGGACTTTTCTCTTGGAGATAAACTTCTACCCGATAAAATCCTGGTTCAGTGGGCTTAAATGAAAATGAGTGTCTCGAGTCAGTCCATAGGGAATTTCCATTATGGATAAGGACAGATTTGCAGTCAATGGAATCTGGAGTGTGAATAAAAAAAGCGAAAGATTCATCAAGAAAGGATGACTCTCCCATCGGAATTTTTGTTTTTGTTGACTCTCCCCAGAATCGGAAACCTGTGGCAGGGGCTGCTGCATCAATGCTGTTAAAAAAATGTCCGCTCCGGAGAGCAGTGAAAACCTGATTTTTTGCTTTTTCAAAAACGAAAGATAAATCTTCTTTGAGAATGACATGAATTCTCAGAAGAGAAAAGAGAGGTTTGTAAAACAGATGAGCATCTGTTGCGTAATAACCATAGGTCATAAATTCTTTATTAAGAGAATCCCATTTTTTGATGTTTTTTTCTGGATATCTGATCATTTTCAGCATGGGAAATTGGGGTTCAAGGAGAAGAGCCGGGATGTAGGGAAGCATGTGAATGTAATCCCTTTTAACGACGGCATCCGCATTGATAATTTCTATACCTGAATAACCTGCATATGGGCCCCAGGTCCAGGATGTTTTAGAATAAGGATGTGCGATGATAGTGAAGCCTTTAAGCTTGTTTATTTGATAAGCTGCCAATTCTGCATTTTGAGAGAAGCTTTTTTGGGGTTCATTGAAATCCAGTGCTACGAGATGTCCCCTGCTTATGGAAAGTTCGCTTCCAGCCAGTACGAGGACTCCTTTTTTCCATCCCTGGCTTTTCAGGCTTTCAAAATTAGGTTTTCCATGGTCAGTCAGGATGCAAAAATCAAGAGGAGACTCGGCTGCATATTCTGCGATTTTTGGAACGTCTTTTTTACCGTCAGAAAATGTAGAATGAATATGATAGGCTCCTATGATTTCTTGGGGAGAAGATGGTTCACTCAAATTTTGGTAACTCCTGAAACCGATAAGCTGGATGGATAGCCAAAGAGAATAAGAAATAAATAGGATTAAAAGAGACCATAAAAATTTTTTTCTTAATTTTCTCATGTTTATTTTATTTTTTTGGTTTAAGGATCCTTTCTGCAGCAAAAGGAACGGTTATTAAATAGAGAAAGAGGGTTGTTATTTCAGAATCACCGAAGTTGTACTCAAAGAAACCGGCTGCGAATAAGGCACAAACACTGGCCAGAGCTGCTGCTGTGAATGGAAGAAGCGAGGAAGACTTGTTCTTGGTAAGTTTCCATAATGAGGCAAATGCCCAGACTATAAAAATCAGCCAGGATAAAAGCGTTAAAAGGCCTCTTTCAGCAGCAATCTGAATTATGTTGTTATGGAGATGAACATTATTGCGCGCATCTTGAGAAAGTTTATATTTGGGGTTTTGAAATATCACATCCACCGTGTCAGGACCCGTGCCGAAGACAGGGTATTCTTTTATGATTTCCCATCCTGTCTTTAAATATTCAATTCTTATGGCGTTGGAATAGCTTTTGGGACTGAAAACACTCAAGGCTCTCTTTTTTACGCTTTTTGGACTGATCAAAAACGCTAAGGCTAAGATAAGAGGAATCAGGGCCAAAGATTTAGGTTTGTAGAGAAGCAGAAGAACAAAGGCAGAGATGACCAATCCGACCCATGCATTCCTGGTTAGGGTGAGAACAAGAGCTATAGAGGAGATCAAAAAAGCTCCCCCCCAAACGTATCTTATAAAGGTGTTAGAAAAAAGAAGCATGCTGAGGGCCATGGTTGCGAATAGAAGCAATAATCCAGCCTGGGTCATATAATGACCCATGAATCCAGAAATTCTTTCTCCTGGTTCATATCTGAATATAAAGATAAAGAATGAAAACAATATACTCGTCAATCCTGAAGCCAAGAGAGCCAGATTGGCTATTTGGATATCTTTGATTTTTTGAAAACCTGTGTAGACAATAGGAACGATAAGAAACAAAAGGAGATTGCGGCTGTCTATAAAACTTATCCTTGGGTTATCAGAAAAAATGCAGGCTATAAGAGTGAGAAAGCTGTAAGCCAGAAGAGCCCAGAAAAAGCCGGGGAATGCAGTTTTTTGTTTTGATTTTATCATGTAAATGACCCAGAGAATGAATGCGGCTCCTAGCATAACTTGACTGGCAGATATGGAAACCATAGAAAAAAGTAAGTAGAAGGCAATGGCAGCAGGGATCAAGTAAGATATTTTCATTTATTCTATCTCTCAGCTTTTAAAGATAAAGGGATGATATAACAGAAATAGTAAAACTTCAAATGTCAGTTGAGAATGACTTTGAAAGATACTCCAGGCTGGCTTCATACACTTGTTCCGGGGTTATCTGCTGCAGACATCTGAAGTCTTTATGAACACACACTCTCTGTTTGCAGGGGCGGCAGTCCAAATTTTTCTGGATGATCTTATGAGTGGCCCGCCAGGGCCCAAAATTTTCAGGCAGAGTGGGTCCGAAAAAGGCCACTATAGGGGTCCTGGTAGAGGCCGCAATGTGCATGGGTCCACTGTCAGGGCCTATAAAAAGGGCAGAATGGGAAATGATATCCCGCACTTCTCTCAGATTTAGCTCTCCTGCTAAAGAAATGGGGCGGGATTTGGTTCTATTGAGGATTGTATCTATAGAATCCTTATCATCCTTAGCACCTAAGAGCACAATTTTTATCTCAGGATCTTTGGAGAAAAGGTCGCATAGTTTTACATAGTTTGTGATATTCCAACTCCTAAATTGGTTCCCTGCTCCTACGTGTATTGAGATGATTTTAAAATCCAATAACTTCTTTTGAGAAATGATCTGTTTGACTTTTTTGGTTTCTCTCTCTCTGGAAGGAGGGATATAGAGAGGGGGGATAGCCCCTGTTTTGATCCCTAGCGTTTTTACGAGGTTGACATGGTTTTCGACAGAATGGATAGGCCTTGACTCAGGATCTCGAGGTAGTTTTATATGATAAATGAAGTGTTTGTATTTTATTTTATATCCGATTTTCAAAGCCGCTCCTGAGAAAAGAGTGATCAGAGCGGCTCTGGGCCCTCCATGAAAATCTATGACAGTATCATACCCCTTGTTTCTTATTTTTTTGATAGTTTGAATAAACTGCTTGAGATTTGAATGAGGGGGAAGGATGAGGGTCTCATTTATCTGAGGGTTTCCTGTGATTAGATCTGAGTACGGCTTTTCGACCACATAAGATATGTAGGTTTCGGGGAAGTTTTTTCTCAAGACTGAAACTGCAGGAGTTGTCATGATGACATCTCCAATCCGCCTCAGCCTGATCAAAAGGATTTTATTGATTTTTTTAGGATCAATCTTTGGTTGGTCTATCAGGTTCAATGGTTGCCTCATCAATGAGCATGACTGGAATTTCATCCTTGATGGGATAGACTCGATGGCACTTGATACATTTGAGGCCTTTTTCATCGGCGGTCAGCTTAACTTCTGTTTTGCAGACCGGGCAAGCTAGGATTTCGAGTAAATGGGGATCTAGACTCATTTTTGTCTCCAAAAAAATGATATAACACCCTGAGGCATTTGTCCAGCCTCTTGAGAGGTGGTTATTTTCAGATAAAAATTTCTCTTTTTATTTCCAGTCAGGAAGGCGTCCGGGTGTGTAGGGGGCGCCAATTTCATCGAGTTTCTTTTCGATATTTTTGACGTCTTCTTCTATGATTTTCTTCAGGGCCTGATAGATGGGTTCGAATTCTTCGAGCACGATTTGGGTGTTGTCTTTTTGGGTTTGAGTGGGAGCTGAAGTTGATTTCCATTGTTCATAGATAATGGAGTTTATCCGCTGGGCAATACCGGGTTCTGTATCAAGGTCCAGTTGGCTCCGGATGCGATCTCCGTACATCTGGCGCTGGAATTCAGCCAGTTTTTTCTCAAGGTCCGTGATTTGAGTAAAGAGTTCCTTATGGGGAACGGTCACGCTTTTTAATGCGACTTTATAGTGGGTGATTCTTGTTCCCAGTTCTCTCAGCATGCTGGAAGCCGCATTGACAGAATGGTTGAGCTTCCGGACTTTTCTTTGAAACTCCACTAGAGCCGCTTTATCTTCAGCCGGCAGCGAGGTGTTTCCAAGAAGCTTGGCTTTGAAAGCCATGGGATCGGTCAGCTGTGTGATTTCTCCGTTGACCCATTTAGACATGAAAACTTTATAGGTTCCCGGGATAACGAAAGTGGAAGAAGGTCCGGAAGACGTGGGATCTGCGTCTCTGACATTAGTTGGGTTCAAGGCTGGGTAGCGAAGGTCCCAGTTTATACGATGGAGCCCTTTTTGTGCTGGAGTCCTTAAGTGTCTCACCACATGGTCGTCTTCATCGAGGATCGTAAACAGAAGGTAAGGGGTCATTTCCTCTTCCTCTGCCCGCATCTGTTCATAGGATGGATAATAGACGGGCTTTTTCTGTTTGGACGTTTCTTGTTCCTGCTCACGCCTTTTATCGCTTAAGGTTTTGACGGGCTCTTTGAGATAATAAGTGAAGGTAGCGGCCACAGGAGGATTGGGAACAGTAAAGTAGGCTTCACCCTGAAAGCCTTTGCTTCTGGATCCGAGGGTTCCCAGAGGCGTTTTTTCAACGAACATGAGGGCATCCTTAATGGGAAAGATGTGTCCTTCTTTTGCGAGGGTGTTTTTGGTCAAGTCTCTCATCGGCGAATAATCATCCAGGATATAGATCCCGCGGCCAAAGGTAGCGAGCACCAAATCGTTCTCTCTTTTCTGTATGGCTAAGTCGCGCACAGCAATAGTGGGCAGCCCTTTTTTGAGCTGTTTCCAATTTTTTCCTCCGTCAAGCGATGTAAATAAACCGAACTCAGTCCCTACGAACAGGAGGTCTTTGCTGATGTGGTCTTCGGCTAAAGCGTAAACAGAGCCCCGTTCCGGAAGGTTGGAGGACAGGGAAGTCCAGGTTTTTCCTGTATCTGTACTTTTAAGAATATAAGGTTTGAAATCTCCGTTTTTGTGGTTGTTAAAGGCAGCGTAGACCGTGTTTGGTTCATGATGAGAGGCGATGATGTCATTGACATAGGTTCTCTCAGGAACACCCCGGAAGCTTTCTATCTTTGTCCAGTTCTCTCCTCCGTCCTTTGTAATCTGAATAAGGCCGTCATCTGTCCCCACATACAGCAGGTCTTCCTGAACAGGAGATTCATCCAGGGCTACGATAGTTCCGTAAGGAGATGTGGAGGCATTCTTGGCCACGGCATCCATGGGCCAAATTTTTCCCATTACTTCCAGTTTATTCCGGTCGATCTGCCTTGTTAAATCAGGGCTTATGACCTTCCATGTATTTCCTCTGTCATCACTCCGGAATAATTTGTTCGCTGCAAAGTATAAACGGGTGTGTGAGTGGGAGCTTATGAGCAGGGGAGCATCCCAATTCCAGCGGTATTCATTTTCTCCTTTTCTGGGCTTGGGCTGGATTCCCAAATTTTCTCCGCTTTTTTTGTCAAAACGGGTAAGATTTCCATACTGGGACTGAGCATAGATAATGTTTGGGTCTTTGGGGTCCACTTGTGATTCAAACCCATCACCTCCTTGGGTCGTATACCAGTCAGCATTGACGATTCCATGAGCGCTGGTTGTCCGGGAGGGTCCGCCCAGACTGTAGTTGTCCTGAGTGCCTCCATAGACATGATAAAAGGGTTCATCATAATCAACAGCGATTTTATAGAATTGAGTCACAGGAAGGTTGGGCATAAATTTCCAAGTATCGCCTCTGTCAAAGGACTCATAAACGCCTCCGTCATTCCCGTTAAGGTAATAATGGGTGTTTTGTGGGTTTATCCAGAGAGCATGGCTGTCCCAGTGTTTGCTGCGGTCCCCCAAAGCTTTCCAGGTTTTTCCTCCGTCCTCAGTGACCTGAAGGAAGGTATCCATGGAGTAAACACGGTCCTTGTCTTTGGGGTCACAGATGATTTCCTGGTAGTAGTTCCCTGAAGAGGCGTAGCCGCTCCGCTTTTCCCAAGAAGCTCCTCCGTTTAAACTACGGAAGAATCCTCCCTGGCCTCTTTGGGCTTCCACAATAGCATAAAGATAATTTGAGTCAGCCGGGGAGATGGCCATTCCTATCCTTCCTTTATCTCCGGGAGGAAGACCTTTGTTGATCTTTTCCCAGGTTTTTCCAGAATCCACGGATTTATAAAGCCCGGATTCAGGACCCCCGTCGATGAGGGTGAATACATGTCTCCGCCGCTGATGCGCGGCTGCATAAATGATATCCGGATTTTTGGGATCAAGGTGGACTTCATTCACGCCTGTGTGTTCACTGATGGTGAGAATTGGGATCCAAGTTTCTCCTCCGTCTAGGGTCTTGTAAAGACCCCTGTCGCCCCCAGAACTCCATAGAGGGCCGTAAGCAGCCGCATAGACCACATAAGAATTTTGAGGATTTACTTGAATCATTCCAATATGCTCTGAATTTTCAAGACCCATATGAGTCCATGAAGTGCCCCCATCTACAGATTTATAAATACCGTCTCCATAACTTACGCTTCTTTGATTGTTGTTCTCTCCAGTTCCTACCCAAATTATATTTGGGTGACTAGGATCCATCGTGATACACCCAATGGAATAGGATCCCTGGTTGTCGAATATTGACTGGAATGTGGTCCCTGCATTTATGGTTTTCCACACACCGCCTGAAGCAGAGGCTACATAAAATTCGCTGGGATTATTTGGATTAACGGCAAAATCAGATATCCTCCCGGAAGTGCGCGCAGGTCCGATGGATCTGAGTTTAAAAGCATCCAGAGAGAGCGAGACCAGTGGATCTGTATCCTTATTTTCTGTGGGAGTTTTCGTTTTTGAGTAACCTAAAAATGTAAAACTGATTAAAAAAAGGAAAATCCAACAGGTTGACATAGAAATTCTTTTTTTCATAAATTTCTCCTTTGAGGGTTTTATTGGGTTTTTTTGAAATAAAAAGAGATAAAATATCATGATCTGATTTTGATGTTTAACTCTTATCAGACGTTTTGTTGTGTGTCAAGGAGAAGTTTTTGGGAGGAATGTTTAAATAAGATTGAGTTCCTTATGTTTATTTGAAATAGTTCCAGCCAGGTCTTCCAATGCCTTTAGATCTGATTCTCTGGGAATGCCTTTGCACAGCACTGGATCCAAAACTTCAACTTTGAGATTCTGAATCATGCCAGCAAGAGTCTCCACAGTCTTGCCTCCCCATCCATAGGAACCGATAATAGAAAGAAACTTCGTCTTGGGCCTCAACGCATTGGCCAAAAAGGCTGCGTAAGCAGCTAGAGGGTGGGGATTGGCCAGAACGGTCGGTGTCCCTATCACAACTGTAGCCGCATCCACCAAAGACATGGCGAGTTTACCAATATCAGTTACGGGAAGTGAAAAGAGTTCTACTCTGACACCTTTTTCCACGAGAGCGGATGTGAGATGATCCACCATGCGCTGTGTGCTTCCATGCATGGAGACAAAGGGTAAGACGACCAAATTGTGGGGAGCGCCCGAGACCCAGTCTTTATAAGCTTCCATGATCCAGGATGGGTGGTCATAGATATGTCCGTGGCTGGGAGCAATCATTTGGATATCATACTCCCTGAGCTTGTCCATATTTCTTTCGATCACCTTCCGGTAAGGCATCATGATTTCGGCAAAATACCGCTTAGCTGCCTCATACACACGTCCCTGGTCAGTTACAAAAAGCTCGGAGGCAGCAATATGAGAACCAAAAAAATCGCAGCTGAAGAGGATATGATCCTCTCTGAGATATGTAACCATAGTTTCCGGCCAATGCACCCAAGGGGTATGAATGAACTTCAAGTTTTTGTCTCCCAGAGATAAAACCTCTCCATCTTCTACGGTTATAAATATATTTTCGGGAATATCCAACAGATCGATGAGCATGCTTTTGGCCTTAGGGGTTGAGACCACTTTTGCCTCCGGAAACCGGTTGAGAATTTTGGGGATGGCTCCTGAATGGTCCTGCTCTGCATGGTGAGACACAATGAAGTCGATTTTGGAAACTCCATCCAGCTGCCTCATCAATTCATCGGTTTTGGGCGGGTCGACTGTGTCCAGGAGTGCTGTTTTCTCACTTCCTTCAATTAGGTAGGCATTGTAGGTGGTTCCGTCCGGAAGAGGGATGAGAGAATCGAAAAGTCGCCTGTCCCAATCCACGGCTCCCAGCCAGTAAATCCGGTCTTTTATTTTTCTTTTTTTCATGATCATCTCCTTTCATGTTCATATTGAACATGAAGAGTTATGGGATGCCCTATTTTCTCTCTTGGGGCATCTTAATAAGAATATATTCTTTGACGATAATTTCTCTCGTTTCCTTAAATACCCCTCCTCTGTAAAGTTGCATCACCCATAATACAGGTAAAGAACGACTCCAGTCAATAAAAAATATGCTGAGGGCCGAAGAGACTACTTTTGATATTCAGAAATCATTAGGGATTATTTTTTATTCTCAATCTATAGGTTGAAGCAGACAACTTTTGGTTCAGTCATTTCTTGGAGAGCAAATTTAATTCCCTCCCGACCTAAACCGCTTCCTTTAACACCTCCAAATGGCATCAAATCTAAACGATAATCCGATGAATCATTAATGATGACTCCCCCTACATCTAAATCATGGATTGCTTTGTAAGCAGTATTTATGTCGCGTGTAAAAATACCAGCATGTAATCCAAAATTCACACTGTTGGCTTTGTCGATGGCTTCATCTAATGTTTTAAATTTATATAAACCTACCACTGGAGCAAAAACTTCATCGACATCAACTTTTGAACCTGCGGGGACATTTTCCAAAACCGTTGGTAAATAAATGGCTTCACGGCGCTTATGTCCGGTGAGAATTTTTGCTCCAAGAGAAACAGCTTCATCAACCCAGGATTCGATTCGTTTTGCTTCGTCTTCAGTGATCATCGGACCCATATCGGTATCTTCTTCTAATTTATTACCGGTTTTGTATTGCTGGGACCGATCAACAAATTTATGGACGAATTTTTTGTAAATTTTTTCCTGAATGAATAAGCGCTGTACGCCGATACAATTTTGACCTGCTGCCCAGAAGGCCCCAGAAACGGAAAGCTCGACGGCTTTCTCCAGATCACAGTCATCCATTACAATGACTGGAGTGTTAGAACCAAGCTCCATGCTAATTTTTTTCAAGCCTGCTTTCTTAGAAATTTCAAGGCCTGCTTCCAAACCGCCGGTAAATGAAATCATCCGTATACGTTGATCCATTACAAGATCATCACCAATTTCATGTCCATATCCGGTAATGATGTTCAAAACATGATTCGGTAAACCAGCTTCCATGAAAGCTCTCCCCAACATCAGGGCGGACAATGGGGTCACTGTTGCAGGTTTTAATATCAGGGCATTACCCCCGGCTATGGCAGGGCCCAATTTATGAGCGACAAGATTCAAAGGATCATTAAAGGGTGTTATCGCTGCAATGATTCCGATGGGGAAACGATAATAATAGCCGACTCGGCTTTCAGATCCTGCAATACTGTCAAAGGGCAATGTTTCCCCTACAATCCTTTTGGTTTCCTCAGCGGCAACAGTCAGTGTGTTGATACATCTCAAAGTTTCGATACGGGCCTCTCTAATGGTTTTGCTTCCTTCACGGGCAATCGTTCTTGCAAATTCTTCTTTATGATTTTCAACATAATCAGCGGTTTTTTTTAAAATTTCTGTTCGTTGATGAACAGGTAACTTCTTGGCAATTTTTGCACCTTGGACAGCGCTTTCAATAGCTTGCTGTATGTCCTCTGAAACACCTTTTGGCACCGTATCGATTTTTGATTGATCGAATGGATCTACAACATTAATTTTTTCATTCTTGTCAATCCATTCTCCAGCGATAAGCATTCGCATAGTAAGCCTCCCCTCCTTAAAGTTTGTTATTATATTCTCGGTGGATCGCTAAAATATCAGCAAGTAGCGAGAACCCTGTCGCAAATCGTCCTGCTCCTGGGCCCACTATAATGATAGGCCCCATGAGATCGGTTTCAACAATGATTGCCTTTACTAGCCCCATGACACCAGCCAGAGAATCTGAGGGTGGTATTTTTGCAGGATAGACTTTTGCAGAACATTGCTCATTTTTGAAATTGACTTCACCCTCTAGTTTCCACCGTCTTTTTTCAGCTTCCACTGACTTAATACCTCACGGAGATATCTTGTCAAAATTTAAGAAAGATCATTGAATGAGAAAGGGTGGCCTAAATTGAAATAAGCCGTCTTTTCTCTAAGCAATAATTAGAATGATCTGGAAAACCAGATAAATCCACCTATAGCATTGTCTGCATTATTTCCGAGCCCCCAATCCTTTTCAATATGATCTCCGGGCATCCAAATACCTGCAGTAGCCCCAATTGTTAGATTGCTTTTGTAATCATATTTCAGCATCAATGCAAATTCATTACCCATGGCGTTATTACCATCATCAGAAACCCAGTGTCGCTGATAGTTGAAGTAATCCAATCGAATGAAAAGTGGACCGAACGATTTCATGGCGTGCATATTAAAGACATTTAAGTTAGTAGCAGTGATATTACCAGGATCAATACCTGAAAAGCCATAGCCAGTTGTCATTAAATGAGCAGGTCCAAATCCAGGCCAGTCTTTATAAAAACCATTTGTATAGGGACCGTTAAGCACAGATTCATATAATTCATTGTTTTCACTTGTTGCATTGTCTCCAGAGAAAATGAGATAATAAGCCCCTAAGCTTACGATATCAGGTAAATTATAATCCAATGCTCCCCGCAAATGATAACCTTTATAGTGGATTTCTTGCCAATTTGAACCAGACATCATGGTGTATTCAGCCGTGCCAATGAGATTGCCTTTTGTCACTTCAACTCTTGCACCTAACCAGAGCGGAAGACTAGATTTGTCTTCGATCACAGCCTGACGCCTCAAGACTCCATAAGCATGGATATCGATTCCCTCTGTTGCATGGATTATCGCATAGCTACCCATGGCATCTATATTACCCGGGTATTGATCAGAATTTTCGGGATTGTATCCTCCGTAAGTTGCAGCGCCAACTCGTGTGATTCCCATACTCTGGGCGACTCTATAGTAAAACAGATCCAAATCAATGATTGGCTTTTTGTACATTAGTTTTAAGCCGAGAGCTCCATCTTCGCCGCCGTCAAAGAAAATAGCACCATCACCGTAAAGCAGGCGTTCTTTGCCAATTCGAAGTGATAATGGAGAGTTAAACAGATTTTCCATTGTCATATAACCTTGCAGCAAACGCACACTTGGATCAACTACGTCTCCCTGGACACCACATCCCCAGTATGGATTCATACCGTGCATTCCCCAGGCACCAATCATTGTGTATATTGAAATTCCGTCACCGAAATCTACTGTGGTTTGGATGTCTGCATGGAGATAAGCATAGAGATTACCATCATCAGTATTTTTGTCGAAGTCTGTATTAGAATGGAAAAAATTGTAATCATAAAATAATCCACCCCATTTTACAGTAGGTCCTTCTTTGGCGAACAGTGTCAGAGAAGAAATAAATATAAGCCCAACCAACATAACAAAGTAACGTTTCATTTCTTCCTTCCTTTCATAATTTAAACAAAATTCAAACTATTTGTGAAACGGTTTCTACTCTATTTATTTTTTCGGTCTTAATACACCGTCTTTATCTCGACGCAACGGAGCGGGTTGCTTGGGCAGCGGAGCACCAGGTAATTCCTCAATTGAAACGCCGTATTCCCAGTCAGAAGGACAAATTGCAATATATCTTGCAAAGCCGCCAGTGCCGCCTTCAGGTTTTGCAAATCCGATTGCAATCAAGGCACCTTTTTCGGGAACTTTATCCAGGTTAGTCACGCCTTCTGCCTGGCAATAATGATTGTGGAGCAGCCAGTATTCACCTTCAAGATTAGGTGTGGTATCTGTATCTAATGGTTCGTGACCATGAAATAAGATATTTCGTTCATTATGTAAGAATTTTAGCGCCTCAAGTCCAACACCCGGGAATGGTGTTTTGCCGCATTTTTTGCTGTCAGGCCAGTTTTTGTACCAATCTGAGCGAACCATAACGACAGAGCCTTCAGGAATCCTTCCATATTTTGCTTCCCATGCTTTAATGTCTTCGACAGTACAATGATAGCCTACATCTTTTTCGCATTTTTCGTGTATATCAATAACAACTAACGGACGAATACAATAGGTTGCAGGCAGATCGCTGATTGTAGCACCATACTCTTCCCAATGGGCTGGGGGGTCTAATTGTGTTCCGTACTGATCTGTTGGTAATTCATAAGCAGTTGCAATAAATCCATGTTCTTCATAGGTATAAACCTGCCCTTTTTTGACATAGTCCTCGATCTCTTGTCCACCTGAGGCAGCTTTAAATACTGCATTTCCGAAACCAGGCCAAACTGGAATGTTGGGATTAAAAGCGTGGGTCAAGTCTACATATTTTGCTTTCACGAAAGTATCGTTGTAGATTTTCCACAAATCCTCTGAGGTTGATTGCTGACAAGAACCAAATAAAAGCAAAATACCTAATGAGAAAATCAATAAATTTTTTTTCATCATGATTTAATTACTCCTTCTTTTTAATTTACCTTTTTGAATTAAAGACTTAAAAAAAAGAATCTTTTGATCACCTCCTTTTTGAGAATAAATTTGGATGAAATTTATTGAATTGGTTAAGATGCAAAATTTCAATTGGATATTTTTCATATATTTTTTTAAAATATTTTCATTATTTTTTATAATTTCTTACTTCCACTTTTTCATAACAAACTATTATCAAGCTTATTATTCTTTAAGTTTTATCTTCTAATAGCTTTTCTTTTTTGTAGCCTAATTTATTAGAAATTTGGAGAGCAGCTTTTTTAATATAGATCTCCCATGTTTTTAATAGTTTTTCTTTAAAGGCGGTTACAGGACCTGCAATACTTATGGAAGAGATTACTTGATTTTCATGATTAAATATTGGGAAGGCAACACACATCAGCCCTGGTAAAAATTCCTCATGATCAATTGCAAATCCAGAATTTTTTACTTTTTCCAGTTCTTTTTGTAATTCATTTTTTGACGAAATGGTAGATGCTGTGAATTTTTCAAGGTTTAATTTATCAATTATCTTTTTTCTTTCCTCTTCATTGTAATAAGCTAACAGTACTTTTCCCAGGGCAGTACAATAAGCTGGCACGCGGGAGCCAACGCTTGAAGATAACCTGAGACTTGCGGGAGGTTCTTCCTTGGCAATATAAACGACATTACAATCATCCAGAATTGCGATGTTAACAGTCTGTTTTGTTTTCAGTACTAAATTTTTCATGATGGGTTTCGCGATTTGGACAATATCTAGGTGGGATAATATAATCGACGCGTAGGTTAAGAATTTAGTTCCTAATTTATAACGTTTTGTCTCCAGATCAAATTCGAGGAATTTTTCCTCAACCAAATCAGAAAGTATTCGATGAGCCGTACTTTTGTTTATTTTTAATTTACCTGCGATATCAGTAAGACGAAGAAAATGATCCTCGATTGTAAAACAATCAAGGACTTTTAAGGCTTTGATGAGCGTGGATTTTTTTTTGCTGATTTTCATATAATGAAACCTTATTCCACTATATGAAAAAGATATCCTATTTTTTTAGAATGTCAAGTAATTTTTTAATTTTTTTATTGATATTAAAAATAGACCTTTGGATCGGGAGGATAGGCGGAGTGATGATAGTCCATAATTTCTATTTTATAAGGTCATTGATGGGGAGATAGACTCCTATATTGGTTTGTTTTAAAGGAAAAGACTTTTTTTTATGGTTTGATTTTTTTGACAGTAGGTGGGAGATGTATATAATAAAAGTGATACAGCGGACCATGAAAATCATAAAAATAAACTTTTCAATTAAAAAAGGAGGCATAATGGAAACATATATTATTTTAATGGGAATGACAGAAAAAGGATTAGACGAGATTCATAAGATTCCTGACTTTGTAGATTCTCTAAATGAAAAGTTTAAAAAAAAAGGCGTGATGTTAAAGGGATTCTATAAAGTCATGGGAGAGATTGATTATGTTGCCGTTATTGAAGCTCCAAATGATATTGAGGCACTCGGTGTGGTTATGGCTATTGGAAAATCAAAGTATTTCTCGACCACAACTCTTAAAGCGTATTCTATGCCGCAGATGAAAAAATCGATTGACATATATGAAAAGAACTCCATTTAAAGGATTGCATGTCAAGCCAATCACCCAAAGATTTACTGAACATATCCTGTAAAGCTGGTTGGTTAGCCTATAGTCTCCATCCCTTTAGGCATTAAGCCTTCGATCATATAAGGATCCTCAGTTAAGTGATTTAACTAAGAGGCCTTAATTTTCCGATACTCTGGGAAAGTGATTGCTTTTTTACTGATGGTAGTTTAATGCGATTCCAAATCCATAGGCTAATTTCCCATAGGATTCTTTATATTGACCGATTGTATAGTAATCAATTGCAATATCTGACTCTAGATAGTTGGCAACAAGGGCTCCCAAATCTAGACTTAAATTCTGGCTGAAGTTGTAACGTCCACCCAAGAAGAAGCTGTGGCTTGACAGGTCATGGCTGAGATCGCTCATATAATCATCAGATAGGTCTACTTGAGTCCAGAGATAACCGCCACTCAAGGCGATTTTTTTAGTTAGAGCATACTCTAAAGCCAATCCGAGATCATAGGTATTGGAGTTAACCAGTTTTTCTTGGCCCTCCCAATCTGCATTTTTGTCAAAGAAAGTATTAAAGGAAACACCTGCTTTGAGTTTGGGCATGATGTTGTATTCAATCCCCACTGCCAGAATTCCAGGGATGTCATGTCGTGAGGTTTGGCCATCTGGGAACATTCCTGTATCGTCTGTGGTGGTTTGGTTTTCAAATTCAAGTTTGGTGTTGAATTCATACCGGACACCTATATTCATATTTTCCATGGGAGTGAAATTCAAACTTAAAATGGGGGTGAATCCTGTGGCAACCTGTTTGGCATCCACGGCTTTATCCGAAAAGTTTGCGGCGAGAGTCGGTTGTCCAAGAGTGTGAAAGAGCTGGAAAGCAGAAATCATGCTGCTGTTTGGATTGAGCAGAGGATGATAGGGATTGATCATTATGTTTTTTATAGATCCTTCGTATTTGTTGTAAGCATAAATATAGCGCAGTCCTACGGCTCCTGAGACCATTTCATTGATTTCATAAGAGGCATTGAGCTGAAAGCCAAAATAGATGGAAGTTCCTTTAAAACCAACATCTACTGAATACTGTGTGGTGGGAAGTCCCATGCTGGTTAGATACATGGGAAGCATGGCTAAGCCTGTCTCAAAGGAAGGCAGCCCGTTTTTGTAGTCGGCTGAACCACCTCCTGCGTTGGGGCCAAAGCCAAAAGAAAATGCCAGCTTATCTTTTTTGCACACCACATAGGCACTGGGAAATATGGGAGCGGCCACATCACTGGTAAAAGTGTCATTGTTGAGTAAAGGGAATGAATTGGTGATGGTTCTCTTTTGGAAAAGGGTTTGGTTGTTTAACGAGAAGTGCCAGCCGTTTGATAATTGAATAACACCCGCGGGATTATAGTATACCGCATCCATATCCGTGGATGCATTTCGAGCAGGATAACGCAGATAAAGAACACTTTGGTTGGTGTTTGTGATGATGCTTCCAAAAGACATAGCCATAGGGCTGAAAACGATGATGAGCAAAATTAAAAATTTTTTCATGCAATCTCCTCCATTTTTTTATTGGATGTTTCTAAATTGAATGAAATATATAAAAAAAAAGGACTTTTTTCAATGATTAATTATCATGGATTATTCAGGAATGGAAATCAACCTTTTTTGAACGGTCCAAGTTATTTAGAATTCGTGAATATAGAAAAACTTGAATGCACTTTTACTTGAGGCTATGTGTTGTTTGAGAAATGTACCCTGTCTGATGTAACAATCATATCCCAAATTTATTTGAGAATTTCGGGTTATGGAGATTTTTAGGTTAAATGAAGATATTGATAATGATTCTTGAGCGTTAAAAAACATTGAGTTAACCCAATACTGTGAAAATTTAGCGAGGATGCTGCCAAGGCCTTTCTTTCCCATTTCAATTTTGAATCTCGACATGATACCAGGCCCGAAATAGTAGGGTTTCTGATCCTTTTCTCCGAAATGGTATTTTTCTTTATTAAGCGAAGGGCTGGAACCTCCAAATATAAAAGATATAACGCCAGAGCTTTCAGTGAAATAGTTTGGTTCAGAATTAAAAATTGAAACAGCTCCCAATCCAATCCCGGCAGCAGATATCATTTCGATGACTTGAGTGTCTACATAGTCATAAACTCCAAAGATCCCTCTTAAACCATTTTTTGTTCGGGTCCCACTGAGGAGAGCTGTTGTGAATATTTCTTTATCCCAAGAGGAATCTTTGTGGTAGCTAAGGATTAGATCGAGAAGGAACCAGTCATAAGGTTTTATTTTCGACAAATCTTTTTCTATAAAGTCCTTATTTTCAATACACATTCCTATCAGATATTTCTGTTTGTTTGTTGCTGACCAGTAAGTTCCTAACGGGAGATGGAAATTATAGTTATGATTTTCCGAAAAGATGTTTAATCCGGATTGATGGTTAGAAAATAAGCTGTAACCAAAGGAAGGATTGGCGATAAGCATTAAAGATTTTTGAAGGAGCCCTTTGAATCCTCCGCTGTTTTGTTTTCTCAGCATCCCAGCGATTCGATAAAGGGGTCCTCCTAATATCATTCCTCCCAGAGTCGTCATGATGGTGTCATTTATTGAAGGATAGTTTGATTCGAAAAATAGTTCCCACATAAGACTCCCGGAGGCTGTATAAAGAGCGGATTCCAGCAGATCAAGGCCGTTCAACTGGGCTGTAGAAAAGTACATGGCTCCATGATAAGGATGGGCAAGTTGATTGCTAATAAAGGCGCCGTTGTCCCACTCAAATCCTTTGTTGAGATTATTGTAAATAGAATTGATGGATATCTGAGCCCAATGTTTTTTTAGGATAAAATTATCAAAAGACCATACCGCAAGATTTATTCCACTGATGTCTAGGACAGCTTTAGAATAGGTTTTTTCCCATTTTGGATAAAATGATGTACGGGGAATTAGCTTAAAATCAAATTGAATGGGATTCTTTTGATCCAATCTAAACATGGTGGTGACGTCTTTTGTTTTGAGAGGAGGGAGATCCACAGTATTTGGTTTTATAATTCTAGACTTTACCGGAACGGAAGAAGAGGAATCTCCAATATTATTGGGTGAAGGAAAAAGAGAAAAAGATTCAGCGTAAGAACTATAAGGAGACCCGTCCGAATCAATGCCCTGTTTGATTTTTTCGTCTACGGCAAACAGAGCAGATAAATGAGACAGGAAAGATATTAGAATTATTAATGCAATTTTTCTCATTTTCCCCTCCAGTCTCTGCTGTTAATCTGGGGAAATATTATTATTTATGAATAAATTATGAATTAAACCTCTCATTTTATAACATATTTTGGGTCGAAAATCAAAAAGTAAGACTGGAACTGATGATTTAAGGGAATCTTTTTTCAAGGGAAAGTCAATGTATAAATAGAGGATGTTTTAAAACGAGGGTTAAGCGTTTATAATAAAACGATGAGAGAGGAATTTTTTATAAAAAAATAAAAAAAAGAAAATTGAAAAAAGAAGAATTTGGGATTCCTTTTTTGAGTTCAGAGTTTAAGGGAGGATTAAATTCAAATTTTGATCTTGAGGATTTCCAGAAGATTTTATCCAATCCCCAGAAATTATGGAAAGATCCTTCTGTGAAGATACTGCTCGATTCAAGGAACCGGGTTGGAGTTGTGGATTTAGATCTGAACAACAAAATATGGAGAGTGGTCATTAAGTCATTCCGCATCAAAGGGATTAACAAATTGAAGAGCATGGTGTTTCCATCCAAGGCAAGAAAAGCTTGGTGGGGAAGCTGGACTCTGACAAAAAATAGGATAAATACTCCTTATCCCATAGCTTATTTTGAAAGGAAAAAAGGTTTTTTTATTAGAGAGAGTTATTTTTTGTCAGAAATGGCTGAGGGAGCCCAGGAGATAAGGTTTTTATTTAAAAGCCTCGAAGGGGAGGCCCTAGAGAGGCTGTTTGAAGAATTAGCTGAATTTCTTTCTTTTGTGAGAATGAAAGGGATCCTTCACCGGGATTTATCAGACGGGAATATATTGGTATGTTCCTCTCCGAATGGGGGGCATCGGTTGTTCCTTATAGATACCAACCGGGTAAGAAAAATAAGGTTTTTCCCAGTTTTGAGAAGTTTGAAGAGTCTCATACGTTTAGGGATACCTTTTCGCTATCAGAGCTCTTTTATCAGATCCTATTTAAGTCCTTTATCTCTGAATTATTTCTACTGGATTTGGTATAGGTTCAATAAGAAAATATTTACCGGTTACATTCAAATTAAGAAAAAGCTTCGTGTTAAGAAGATAGCAGACAAATTAAAGATACAGTGAGAATAAAAATGGACACCAGTGGCTTCAGATGGAATTTTCATGCGGACCAACCGCATAATGTTGCCTCCAGATCGGCCCGACGAAGAGCTCACTTCAAATATGCAGAGAGTTATTTAAGGATGATAAGGATAAATCTTCAAGGTTTGACTCCGATTCTTGTTCGATATAAACGGTACAGAAAATCACTTTATACGAAGCCTGTGATCTTTGAAGACCCTTTCGCTGTTTCAGTCTCTCTGTTGGGAAAAAAAGAGAATAGAATTCTATCTGCATTAAAGGAGATGGGGATCAACCATACTCTCCTGCGCATTCCTTCTTGGGAGGATAGCCGGCTTATTGAATTTGAAGCATTTGTTGATTTATTGAGAAGTCAGAGACTGGATGTTGTTATTGCCCTGATTCAAAGCCGAGAGGATGTGCTCAATAACAAAGAGTGGACCCGTTTTCTTGACCGAGTTTTTTCTCGCTTTTCTGATAAAAACTTGTTTTTCGAGATTGGCCATGCATGGAACCGTACAAAATGGGGCGTATGGGATTATAAGGAGTATTTAAGACTTGCAGAGGCTGCGGCCTCAATAGCCAAGAAATATGAAGTACGTTTGTTAGGGCCTTCGGTCATTGATTTTGAGTTTCATCTTTACCCCCCTGTTTTGAAAGTTCTTGATTTTAATAAAATCACTTCCCTTTTGTATGTTGACCGAGTTGGTGCTCCTGAAAAAACCCAATTTGGATGGGACCTTTCTAGAAAAATAGCTCTATTAAAAGCAGTGATCGATCAGAGCAGCAGAAAAGGAAAGGAATTGTGGATTACTGAATTTAACTGGCCTCTAAAAGGAACTGGAAAGTATTCGCCTGCTTCAGGAAAGCCTAATGTGACTGAGGAACAGCAGGCAAATTTTCTTGTCAGATATTATATTTTAGCTTTATCTACCGGATTGGTTAAAAGGATATATTGGTGGCAGCTTGTAGCTCCAGGCTACGGGCTCATAGATAACCGGAGATCTCAATGGAGGAAAAGACCTTCTTTCTGGGCCTTTAAAGTTCTTAAGGAGAGATTAAATAACAGTGTGTTTGTTAAAAAGGAGGCGAATACTGAAGCTGAAATATTTATATTCAGAAAAAATAATACCAAATTTGCCGTGTGTTGGACTCGAAAAGGAAATTTATTCTATTCATTCTCTGATCAGGTCATGGAGGTATTGAACAGGGATGGACTCAAAGTCAATTTTTCAAAAAGGGGTATTGTGTTAACGGAAAAACCGGTCTATGTTTATTTTGAAGCAGAAAAGTGATTTCATGTTAGGGACTCAGCCTTGAAGAAAGTTCAAAGGAGAAGGGATGAGAAGTAAAAGGATATTTTTTAAAGATCGTGAGGTCCTGGATTATGAGAAGAAAAGATATAGAGGGTTTGATCAAAAGATAGTTGACTGGAGGGAAAAAAGAATTGCGGGCAGGATGTTAAAGCAAGATGAAGCAAGTGCCAAAAACATTCTTGATATTCCTTGTGGGTATGGGCGGTTTTCAGAGTTTTTGGCAAAGAATTCCGTGTATTTAATAAGCGCGGACCTTTCTTTTTCTATGGTTAAAAGAGCGATGGAAAATCGCTTTCTTTCAGGAATAGATAAGGGATCAGGGACTGCATGTGATGCCGTTGAAGGGCTGCCTTTTAAGGCTGAAATTTTTGATGGGATTTTTTCTTTGAGGTTTTTTCATCATCTTCATGAAAGGAAACAGCGGATTCATGTCTTAAAAGAATTTTTCCGAGTCTCTTCCATTTGGATCATTATTTCTTTCTACAGTTTGAATTCTCTTCACAAAGCTCAGAGAAGGATAAGAAAAATGGCAGGAAAAAGCAGAGCTAACATAAACATGATGTCAAAAAAAGATTTTGTGGAAGAAGCTAAAGAAGCTGGCTTTTATGTGGAAAAGATATGCCCTTTGATCAAAGGACTACATTCCCAGCATATGGCCCTACTTAAAAAGACGGAATCTTATTCTCAGTCCAGCTTGAAGAGAGAATCCTGATAAATCTAGGGAAGCTTTTTCAGGATTTAAAACTCCGTATCCGGAGGGCGTTTTATCTCTAATAAAAACAAGAGGGAACTGTTCTTTATTATGAGCGACTTCTCCCTGATAAATATACATATATCCTTTTTCCTTATATTCCAAACCACTGGAGTCTTTATAGGTTCCCTCTCCTTTTAGGTCCCTGATTTTGGCGTAACGTCCGGAGGCTTCGATGAATAAACTCAAATGGCTTCCTAGGTTATGAACAAATTTGAGCCCCATAAATCCTCCAATTTGATTGGAGCCAGCTTTCCCAATCCATTCCTGCCAGGTATCGTTTTCGGTGATTCTGTAAAGATAGGCACAATCTGCCAGAATGTATCCAACTCCTCCATTGATAGATAATTCTGGTATGACTTGATAAGAGAGGATGAGTTGAATTGGAAGGATTTTAATTTCAGGCTTGGTTTCAATATTATAAGAGGCTGGCTGGGAAAAGTTGGCTAAGTTTTTTTTCTCGCCGTAGAAATACTCAGTTCCTATTCCAAGATGAAATCTAGGAAACAAAGGTATCATTACATTTCCCGCAAATAGAGTGTTCAGATGAAGCGGGCGGAATTCTCCAGTCTTTTCAGCATTCAGTTTGTTTTGGTAGTACTCTATAAATCCTTTGGCTCCCTCGTTTAAATCTCCTACGGAAGCAAACTTGATTCCTCCTGAGATATGGATATCAATTTGAGAAAACTTTGATGGATGAGGGAATGTTTTTACTTGGGGTTCAGCAATGGTTTTTGGAATTTCAGTCTCTTCTTTTTTTTCAGAAATTCCTTTTATTTTTTTGGGGTGTTCTTTGAGGCTTTCTTTTTTTTCTTCAACAGAACCCACAGGTTGGACTATCTTTACTAAGCTTTCATGGACATAACCTTCAATGCTTTTTTCCTCTTCAAGAATGATTTTTATATGGTACCAGGGTCCTTCTTGCCCCAGGACATCCATAATGGTCCCCTGTTTGGCTAAATGTATAACAGGGCTTCCTATGTCAGGTTCAGCCCTAACGTTCGCAAGTTCAGTAACCACTTTGAGTTTAGTAAGATTATTCTGGGGGATGCTGTAGAGATAGTTAAAAAGTATTAATTGAACTAAGAATGAAAGTAATATAGAATTAAAAACTGTTTTTATTTTTTTCACTTTGGCCGTCCTTTGAAGTGAATTATAGAAGAGGGTCATTTAACTGTCAAGAAACATGACATAATGAAAACATCGCTGTTTTTTTATGAATAGGTCAGGTTAGAAATAAATTCTAGGAAAAGTCATGATTTTATTAGCGAATTTATTATATGCATTATCAAGAATCACTCATTTTATTTTAAACATATATATATGGATTATCTTTGCTCATGTTATTCTTACATGGATCAGAACTCCTTCCCTATATAAAGTTAGGTTAATCCTTTTTAGATTAACAGAACCTGTTTTAGGTCCGATTCGGAGATTCGTCCCCCCTTATAAATTTGGAGGATTAGACATCAGCCCTCTCATTGCTTTTGTGCTGATTTTTTTAATCGATACAGTCATCGTGAGGTCTCTTTCTCAATATGCAGCTCAGCTTCTCCGCTCCCAGACTTACTGGTTTTAGCATTTAACTATGATGATTCATAAATGAAACCAATTAACCTGGATTATTCACGTGTCAAATTTTCAGGAATAGATCCAGTTCAATTAAATTTATTCAGGAGAGGTTGTGATTGCGTATTTCAATTAAGGTGACTCCAAGAGCCCTGAAACCAGGAATAAGCAGAATCCGAGACAGAGATTTCAAGGTCAAAGTCAAGGCTCTTCCTAAAAAGGGGGAAGCCAATAGGGAAGTTGTGGAAATTGTGGCTGATTATTTTAATATTCCAAAATCCCATGTCAAGATTATCAGAGGACACACCACACGAAGAAAAATCCTTGAGATAAAAAATTTAACCTGAATTATTCACGAGTCAATTTATTATGAATAGATCCAGGCTAAAGCGGATGATAAAGTTTTATTGATTAAGGCGTCATTATATATTATCCTGGACTATTCATACAAAAATGGCGATGTTTTCATTATTAATTTATTCTCAACGATATGCAGGACTTTTTCAAGAAAAATGTCTTGAACATTTTTTCTGTTTGTATTTTAATTTTAATCGCCATTTTTTTGCCATTGAGGCAAGCCGATCTCACTGCATCTGCTTCGTACCAGGGCATTCGTAGTGAAGGACCGTGACTTCATGCCCTGCGCCTTGCATCTGCAGCAACCTCGGCTTGTTCATCATCCAGGTTAGATACGTTGTATAAATCAGATTTTTTTATATGGTAGCCCGGATAATTAAGGAAGTAACAGAGCATGGGTATTTATAATTTAGTGAGTTTTATGGGTGTTTTTGTCCTTGCTGGATTTGCATGGCTGTGTTCGTCAAATCGGAGAGTCATTAATTGGAGGCTCTTATTTTGGGGGATTGTGCTTCAGTTTATGGCTGCTTTTTTTATATTCGTCCTTCCTGTAGGAGCCAAATTTTTTATTTTTATAAACAACCTAGTATCCGCTGTTCTAGACAGCGCAAAAGAAGGAGCCGAATTTGTGTTTGGCCGTCTGGCGCTGGCTCCCGGTGAAATAAATGAAGCCGGAGAGACATCCTTAGGGTCTTTTCTGGCTTTTCAAGCCCTCCCCACGATAATATTTTTTGCAGCTCTGGTTTCTGCGCTCTATTATCTGAAGATAATGCCTTTGATCATAAGAGGTTTTTCATATATTTTTACGAAGCTGATGAAGATCAGTGGTGCAGAATCACTCAGCGCGTCCAGTAATATTTTCGTGGGAGTTGAATCCTCTCTAGTTATAAAGCCTCATTTAGATGATATGACTAAATCTGAATTGACCACTGTCCTTGCTGCGGGGATGGGAACGATCGCATCAACTGTACTGGCCCTCTATGTGTTGACTCTTCAAGAACAACTGCCCACTATTGCAGGGCATCTTGTATCAGCTTCTCTCTTATCAGCTCCGGCTGCAGTGACTATGTCTAAGCTAATAGTTCCAGAGACTGAAAACCCAAAAACCTTAGGGGTGGATGTAAAGCCTCATTATAAGAGGGAAGATAATTTTGTAGCGGCGGTTATTGATGGGGCTAACAGTGGACTGCGGCTTTTAGGCGGCATCATTGCGCTGCTGATTGCATTTTTAGGTTTGATTGCGTTTTTGGATTTAATTTTGGGTTGGATGGGAGGTCATATAAATAATCTCTTCAACATAAATTTCAATTGGTCCATAAAGTCAATTTTAGGATATATTTTTTACCCTTTTACTTTAGTGCTGGGAGTTCCTCCCCATGATGCTTTTGAAATAGCTAAGCTTCTTGGGGAGAGGACTGTTGTGACTGAGGTGGTTTCCTATAAGAATCTTGCACAGCTTATGGCTGAGGGGACTTTTGTCCACCCCCGTTCTGTAATTATTGCTTCTTATGCTTTATGTGGATTTGCCCATTTTGCATCATTAGCCATTTTTATTGGTGGGATAAGTGCTTTGGCTCCAGAAAGGATGAAAGATCTTTCTAGGATTGGTTTGAGAGCTTTACTTGCAGCAACTCTAGCATGCCTTATGACGGGTGCTGTTGCTGGTGTTTTTTATTCATCAGGATTTATTCTTTTAGGAAAATAACCTGAATAGTTCAGGTTGAGCAATATCTAATACAGCTTGCGTTTTAATTTATTCTTGTTAAAATTGTTAAAAAAAGAGAATTTGGAACAGAAGCTTTTATATTGGATTGCGTTTAATCTTTTATTCGCTGAAGATTTAGGTTCTGCCCAAATAATTTTCCAACGATTTTCTTCTGTCAGAGATGTATTTGAATCTTCTCAGAATGATTTTGTCGGGTTGGGACTTAGCAAGGAAAAGATGAAGGCCATCAGGTCCCCCAAGACAATTGAAAAGGCTTTGAGGGACATTGACAGGATTCATAAAAAGGGCTATACAGTCCTAACCATAGAGGATGAGGATTATCCTCCGTATTTAAGAGAAATTTTTGATCCTCCCTACGTCCTTTATGGTGTCGGAGATTTAGATGTACTTAGAAAACCCGCTGTTTCCATTGTTGGGGCTAGAAAACCATCCCCTTACGGAAGAGCAGTGGCTGAGAAGCTGGCCTCAGAGTTGGCTTCTTGTGGTCTGGTGATTGTGAGCGGGTTAGCCCGCGGGATTGACTCCGCTGCGCATTGGGGCGCACTAAAAGGAGGTCGAACAGTGGCGGTGTTAGGTTCTGGACTTGATAATATTTATCCTCGAGAGAATCAGGGGCTTTCTAAAAAGATCATTGAATCAGGTGCGGTGATAACGGAGTATCCATTAAAATCTAAGCCGCTTGGATTTCATTTTCCTTTGAGGAACAGGATTATCAGCGGATTGTCAATGGCGGTGGTCGTAGCGGAAGCAGCGGAGAGAAGTGGTTCGCTTATATCAGCAAAGCTTGCTTTGGAGCAGAACAGGGAGGTGATGGCCGTCCCAGGTAACATTACCTCAAAATTGAGTCAAGGATCCAATTGGCTGATAAAAAATGGTGCAAAGTTAGTTGAGGGATGGGAAGATGTTGTTGAAGAGATCCCCCCTCAAATTAGAGAAAGCTTGGTTATAGAGAATGTTAAGGACAAGGAAGAGAGCTTCGAATTGAGCTTAAAGGAAAAAGATATTATCAAATATCTTAGGCAAGATGCGCTGACTCATGTCGATGATATTGTTAGAAAAACTGGTTTAAGTGTATCAGAGATTCTTTCAGTTCTTTTGGAATTGGAACTAAAGGGAATTGTAACCCAGAGACCTGGGAAATTATTCCAGAGGAGATGGCAGTGAAGAAAAAGTTAGTGATCGTTGAATCTCCAGCAAAAGCTAAAACAGTAAACCGCTACCTAGGTTCAGATTACTCTGTTCAAGCTTCTCTTGGCCATATTCGTGATCTTCCTAAGAATAGGATAGGAATTGATATTGAAAATGATTTTGAACCCGAGTACAGGGTCATACCAGGTAAAAGAAAAGTGGTGTCACAGCTTCAGAAGGAAGCGGAAAAAAGCAGTTCTGTTTTATTAGCGGCTGATCCAGATCGGGAAGGAGAAGCCATTTGCTGGCATTTATCAGAATTATTGAAAAAATATAATCGCAATATTCACCGTGTTTTGTTTCATGAAATCACAAAAAAAGCTATAGAAACTGCTTTTAAAGGAACTTTTTCTTTAGATAGAAATAAAATAAAAGCCCAACAGGCAAGGAGGATTTTGGATAGGCTTGTTGGCTACCGGATAAGCCCTCTTTTATGGGAAAAGATAGGGAAGGGCTTAAGTGCAGGAAGGGTCCAGTCCGTGGCTCTTCGTTTGATTTGTGAGAGAGAAAAAGAAATTAATGACTTTGTCCCTGAAGAATTTTGGAATATTTCAGCCCGACTCAGAGCTTCATCTCCTCCTGTCTTTACAGCCGTCCTCGCTAAAATAAAGGGAAAAAAAGCAAAAGTTAAAGATGAAGAGACGGCGAAAAACATATTATCTGAGTTGGAAGGGGCCCTTTTTAGACTTGAAGATTTAAAAGTCAAATTAAAAAGAAAAGATCCTTTTCCTCCTTATATAACAAGTACACTTCAGCAGGACAGCTTTCGTATAAACAAATTTTCAGTCAAAAAGACGATGATGATCGCCCAGAAACTTTATGAAGGTTTGGAGATAGGAGATAAAGGTTTTGTAGGGCTTATCACTTATATGAGGACCGACTCGGTGCGTATTTCAGAAGAAGCTGTTCAGAGGGGAAGATCCTACATACAAAAAAAGTTTTCTAAGCAATATTTGCCCAGAACCCCGAGAAGATTTAGAAACAAAAAAAAGGCACAGGATGCTCATGAAGCCATACGTCCTACTTCTTTTGATCTTCCTCCTGAAAAAGTGAAACCTTATTTAAGTAGAGATCAGTTCAGTGTCTATTCTATGATATGGAACCGTTTTATCGCTTCTCAGATGAGTTCGGCGCTCGTTGAAGAGACTGTATTTGAGATCAAAGCAGGAAATTATCATTTTCATGCTAAGGGAGAAGTGATGAAGTTTAAAGGTTATCTTGCTGTATATCCAAAAGTCAAAGAAAAGGGAGAGAGGCTTCCTTCAGCGGAAAAAGGTGAACAGCTTAAGTTGGAAAAACTTAACAGCGAACAGAAGTTTACGCAGCCTCCGCCCCGTTATTCAGAGGGGACTCTTGTCAAAGAGCTGGAATCAAGGGGGATAGGCCGTCCCAGCACTTATGCTCCCATCATATCTACAATCCAAAACAGAGATTATGTTTTAAAAAGACAAGGAAGGTTTATTCCTACCGAGGTTGGACTCTTTGTCAATAGCTATTTGATTGAGAATTTTCCTGATTTGATGCAGTTTAAGTTTACAGCGCAACTTGAAGAGGCTCTTGATCTTATAAGCGAAGGGGAACAGAGTTGGCTGGACTATATAAAATCCTATAATGAGATTCTGGATAAAGATTTGGGAAGGGCAAGCAGAAAACAAGGGGTGAAAGATAAGGGGATTCCTTCCGAAGAAAAGTGTCCCTTGTGTGGGCGTCCCCTGGTCATTAAATCCGGGAAGTATGGGAAATTCAAAGCTTGTTCAGGCTTTCCAGAGTGCCGTTACAAGAAAAGCCTTAATAAAAAAGAAGCCAAACCAGTGGATGAAAAATGCCCTAAATGCGGAGCTCAGCTTGTGATGCGTCAGGGGCGTTATGGATCTTTTATAGCCTGTTCAAATTATCCAAAATGCAAATATATTAAAAAGGAGACTAAAGATACAGGGATTAAATGTCCCAAATGCGGGGGCACCATTGTGATGAAAAAAACCCGGAAGGGAAAAATTTTTTATGGATGCAGCAATTATCCTAAATGTAAATTTGCTTCATGGGATGAACCTGTCTCACGCCCCTGTCCTAAATGTGGGAGATCTTTTGTTTTTAGGAAAAACCTGATTAATGGAAAGTCTTATTTATATTGTGGTCAAAAAGATTGTGATTATAAGGAATATATAGACAAAGAAAAAATATGGGATCAAAAAAGAAATAAAGAAGTTAAAAACATTGACTAAAGAGTTAAAACAGTTTCTAGACTATCTTAGGTATGAAAAAAATTCTTCTCCTCATACCCTATCTGGATATAGAAGGGATATTGAGCAGTATTTTTCTTTTATTGAGTCAAAGAAAATAAAATACGATCAGGCTGATAATACAGTGATCAGAAGTTTTCTTGCGTTGCTTTACAATAATAATTTGAAGAAATCAAGTGGAGCAAGGAAATTGGCTGCCGTTCGTTCATTTTATCAGTATTGTGTTAAAAAAGGCTGGCTTGAAGAGAATCCAGCTAAAATGGTGAACACTCCTAAACAGGAAAAAAATGTACCTTCTTTTTTATCAGAAGAAGAGATGGTTTTGTTTCTAGATCTTCCCGTATCAGATAAACCGCTTAAAATGAGAGATAGGGCTGTCCTAGAGCTGCTCTATGCCACCGGTCTCAGAGTTAGTGAATTAGTAGGAATAGACCTCTCTGATATAAACTTTGAAGAAAGACTTCTCAGGGTGAGGGGAAAAGGGAAAAAAGAGCGTATTGTTCCTTTTGGGACTGTGGCTGAGAAAAAGCTCAATCAATATATAAAAAGGCGGTTTTGGATCAACAAAGGTAAGATTGATAAAAATGCGGTGTTTTTAAACTACAGGGGAGAAAGGTTGAGCTCACGGTCTGTGGAGAGAATAGTGGATGAATATTTTAGAAGATCAGCTCTAAAGAGGAAGCTGAGCCCTCATTCATTGCGTCATTCTTTTGCATCCCATTTATTGGGACGAGGGGCAGATTTGCGTGTTATTCAGGAACTTTTAGGACATGAGAGTCTGGCCACCACTCAAAAATACACACATCTTAACTTAAAAAGACTGCTCGAAGTCTATAAAAAAAGTCATCCTAGGTCATGAACTGAAAAAGAAGAGAGGGGAGTCCCCTCTCTTCTTTTATTTCTCCGGTCCGACTGTAATAAGGTCTTTGATATTTGTGAATGTTTTTTCACCGATTCCCCTCACTTTCATTATTTCTTCAATCTTTTTGAATTTTCCATTTTTGTCTCTGAAATCAATGATCCTTTTCGCGACTACTTCTCCTATGCGGGGGAGTTTCTGAAGTTCAGCTATAGAAGCGGTGTTGATATTGATTTTTTTGGATTCGGGTTCAGAAATCAATCCTCCTTGTGCTGATAATGCTGCGGTGAATACAAAGACAAGAACCAGCCCTGCGGTTAAACATTTGGTGATTAAATGATTCATTGAAACCTCCTTTCACTCCAATAACTGCAATATTCAGGCCAGGATGGGATTAGGGATAATTTACAGAATATCAGTAAGTTAAAGAAAATGCTTAATTTCGAGTGTATCCAATGGTTAACTTTTCCTTATCCGTATGTAGACATAAGTTTGCACTTACGGACAGTTATAGATTATTTTCAAGGAATTTTTTGAGTTTTTTCAAAGCTTTGCCTCTATGGCTGACTGAATTTTTTTCTTCAGGATCAAGTTGGGCAAAAGTCTTATTTAAAGGTGGATAAAAGAAGATTGGATCATAACCAAATCCTTGATTTCCCTGTTTACGGGTGAGGATATAGCCTGATACGTGTTCTTTGATCCGATGTATTATTTGATCTTTTTTAGCTAATACCATGCAGGATACAAACCTTGCCTTTCTCTTTTCCTCGGGGATTCCTTTTAATAACTCCAAAACTTTTTCTATGTTCTTTTCATCTGAGGCATTTTTTCCTGAAAATCTTGCTGATAGGACCCCAGGCTCTCCAGATAATTCTTCTATTTCAAGCCCCGAATCCTCTCCTAACGTTACTCCCGGCCATATCCGGCCGTAGAAAAGAGTTTTTCCTTCAGCATTTTCCATAAAACTTTTCCCAGTCTCAATGAATATATAGGCAGAACTTATGTCCCTTATGGAGAAAAATTCTAAGGGAAGATTGGATAGGAAATTTTTTATCTCTTTTATTTTCCCTTGATTTGCGGTAGCAAGGAGAATTTTTTGTTTAGTCAATTTTAAGTTCTTTCAGTTCTTTTAGGTCTGTTAAACTCTTATAAAAGTTCTGTTCGTTTTCATCTGAAGCCTCAAATGCAAAGGTTATGATGCTTAGTGCATCTTCTTTTTTATGAGAGATTTCTTTGAATTTTATACCTTCATGAATGGCGATCTTTTTAATGTCTAATAAGATTTTTTTTGAAGATTCACATTTGACACTGTAATGATAGAGATCTTTTTTAAGATGACCTGCCTCAACTTTTCCAAGAAAAAATAGAGTTATGATAACGATGATGGTGAAAATCACGGCAAAAAGATAGAATCCTGATCCGATAACAAGTCCAAGAACAGCGACTGCCCATAATCCTGCCGCTGTCGTAAGGCCAATAATCATTCCTTTAGACTGGATGATGGTCCCAGCCCCCATAAATCCTATTCCCGTTATGACACCGGCAGCAATCCGAGTCAGATCTCCCGTAGATTCTTGTTTGCCTCTGAGTAGGAGTTCTGAGAGGATCATCATCATTGTTGCTCCCAGGCATATGAGTATGTTTGTTCTAAAGCCAGCTGGTTTTCGGCTACTCTCTCTCTCTAAACCTATGAGACCCCCTAAGGCAGTAGCGAGTAAAAGTTTTAATATGACTTCTGCTGTTTGCATCCTTATTCCCTCTCTAAAGGTTACTGTTAATTTATCATAAGGTTTAAGTAAAAAACAAGCTGCTTTGATGATTCTTTTCTATAGCCCGATTTTGTCGAATAAAAAAGATAACAAGAAAATGATGACTAAGAAGAGGGTATACCCTGCGAATAGAGGATTCCTGAGAAGTCTTTCCGGTTCTTCCATGATTTCACTTTTTTGTAACGTATGTTTAAAAAAAATGACAAAATATAGGACAAGAAGTGGTGAAAGATAATAGAAGGACTGAAGCTTAAAGGATGAAGCAAAATAAAAAAAGGCGATAAAAAAGAATAGCACACTTATTCCCATTCCTAAAATAAGGGAAGTCTTGGAGTATTTTTTCAGTGAGGCTCTATAATTTGCTGCATTTTGTTTAAGGAACCTGAATTCAGACAGCCTTTTGGCAACCATGAGGAAATTCCCAAATGCCCACCAGGATAACAATAACGATAGAGGAGGCAGGTTTTCAGTCTGGGCGAAGGCAAACCATCCGATAAGAAAGCGGATGGGATTATTAGCTGATTCGGAAATGGAGTCCAGAAAGGGGATGTCTTTTGTCCGAACAGGTTTTAAGTTATAGATAAATCCTGCGGCGAGCAGCGCTAGCAGAGAGAGAAGAAAAGATTTATTAAAAAAAAGAATGGCTAGCATGACGCTGATTATTGAAAACGTAATGCCAATAAGAAGAAACGGGAATGGTTGTATTTCTCCTTTAATCAAGGGACGATTTTTTTTGGTGGGATGATGGATGTCAAATGGAGCATCGGCTATCTCGTTGATGATATAGTTTACGGTAGATATAGCCCACGTAAGGAGGAAGGAAAACAGACATCTTAACAAGATGACACCCCAGCCAAGGGTGAAAGCCTGTTCTTTGTAAAGGAGAAAGAAAGAAGCTGTTCCAACAAAGATAGCGAGGCTTCTCGGCCATCTTTCAGGCCGTACTGCTTTTATGTAGGGATTCATGGTGCTATTTTTTTTGGGCATAAATCTCTATAGAATCACCAAGAGCCAATTTTATCGAAATTTTTTTAAAAAGAGAAGAAAGTAAATGATTTTTAAGGAGAAAGCTTAAATTATTGAATCTGGATATAAGATAATGGGCGGAAAATGTCCAACAGTAATTTCTTTTTTTGATCACCTCAAATCCGGCTCTTTCCATCATTTTATAGAGGCTTTTTTTTGTAAAGTAGTGAATATGAGCCGGTCTGAAATGCCACCATTTGCGGCCGGAGATTTTTGCAGCAAGGCTATGGAAATTTGGTGTCACCAGACAAAGCATACCGTTTTTCTTTAATATTTCATGGGCCTTAAGAATGGCCTTATAAGGGTGAGGGATGTGCTCAATAAAATCGATCATCGTGACCGCTTGATAATGCTCCTTTTTGAGATCAGCAGATTCAAAAGAGCCTTTATTTATTTTGATTCCGTATTTTTTAAGAGCCGTGTCAACAGCCCATGCGCTGGCTTCAATACCTTCCGGATTCCAACCATACTTTCGGGCTAAGTTTAAAAAAATTCCGGTAGCTGCTCCGATATCAAAGAGGGTTCCTTTATGAGGATGGATTTTATTTAGATTAAAGAGGATAGGCAGAAAATTTTTTTTGCGGCCGCTGGCTTCCTCTTCATAGGATGGATCTTTTATTTTCCCATAAAGATATTGAATATAGTCTGTATTAGGACAGGGATTCGCAAAGACATGAGTGCAGTTGGAACATCTGCTTAAATCCCAAATTTTCCCATATTCTTTGTCCGTTATCTTTATGTGCTCATGACTGAAATTTCTGTACGAAATATTTCTTTTTTTGAAGTTTTTGATGTGCGGGCTTGAGCATACAGGGCATTCTTTTCTGGTAATAAAAGGGATTTTATCTCGTTCCATTTTGATTTTTTTATTTCAAAGTCTTTTAACATTCATCAGAACGATTGTCAAATATCTGTTGAATTATTGATTGTTTCATGAAAATAGCTTCATTTGGGAAGATTCTTTCTTAGAGAATTTAGAGGAAATCTTTTCTGTCAGTTCGTCTTCAATTGTCTCAAGAAAACGGCTTCTCTTTGATTCCATATATTTTCCATAAATCATTCTTTTTTTAGAATAGGTGAGATAAAGATATTTTCTGGCTCTAGTCATGCCTACATAAAGAAGCCGTCTTTCTTCATCTTGGTCAGATTCATGACCTGGGAGAAGAGAATATGGAAGAATGCCTTCTTCACATCCTGTGATAAAGACACATGGAAATTCGAGCCCTTTAGCGGCATGGAGTGTCATTAAAGTAACACATTCAAGGGATGGATCATATGTATCAGCCCCAGAGCCTAAGGAGATAGACTTTATGAACTCACCTGAGTTGTTTTTAAATTCTTGAGCCGTATCCACGAGTCTATGAAAGGAATCTGCTACTGTTTTTTTTTGTTCATAAAAAAAGAAGTCTATAATACTTTGGATAGCTTCAGCAACAGGCTTGTTTTTTATTATTTCAGGCAGCCCGGCACTCCATTCTGGTTTTATGATTTTTTTTGTTATCAGGTTTTGTTTTAGGAAAGAATTTCTTGGATTGAGGCCGAGTTTGAAAATATCAATCACGAATTTTAGAGGGGCTTCTCTAAAATAAGGGGTTTCTGTGACTTTTTGAAAAGGGATGCTGTGGTCGTTTAAAGCTTTTTCAAGGGGTTTCATTTGTTCTTTTGTCCGACATAAAACTGCAAAATCGGAGAGACTGTTTATGTCTTCTTTTTCGTCTCCTTTGCTTATATCAGAGTCTATGGAAAAGAACCTCACTCCCCCAATGATATCTTCTATTTTGCGGGCCACAAATTCAGCCTCACTTTTTTCTGTGGTGTTTGATGCCAGGTGAATTTTGACTCCTTTCTGCAGGCCTTTTAGCATATTTAATTTGGTCTTATCCTTTATAACTTCTTCTGAGGCTTTAAGGATAATATCAGAGCATCTGTAGCTCTGTTTAAGCTTATAGGTCAGAGTCTTGGGGTAATCTTCGTAGAAATTGTCCATGAAACGAGTATCTGCACCCCGGAATCCGTAGATGGCTTGATTAGGATCTCCAATGATATAAATGTTTGAATTTTGTTCCGGCATGAGGCTTTTTATCATTTGATACTGAGCGAAATCAATATCCTGAAATTCATCCACAAGCATATGCAAAAATTTATTTTTATATTCCTTTAACACAGAAGGGAATCGGGAGAACAGAACAAGAGGTTTGTATATGCAGTCATCCATATCGAAGAGATCTGATTCTTGGAGTTTGTCTTCGTATGATTTAAATAGAGAAGAAAGAGACACATCGCTTATTTCTTCAGAATATTTGAAGTTTTGTTTAACTTTTTTGACATCATTGGCGATAGTTTTTGCTTTGTGACGCTTGAAACCAAACATCTCCTGGATCAAACTGAGTCTCTCTTCTTCGTCTAAAATTGAAAATTCTTTTCCTCTGCTCAGCTTTTCATAGTGCTCTCGGAGTATCTCATAGCCAAAAGCATGAAATGTGGCCACATGAAATCTCGAGAGATTTGTTTTGCCGTTGAGAATTTTTTTGAGCCGGTTTTTGACCTCCTGGGCAGCCTTGTTTGTAAATGTGACGGCAAGAATTTTTTCAGGGGGAACTCCTTTGATTTGAACAAGATAAGCTATTCTGCAGCAGAGGGTATATGTTTTTCCCGTACCTGGTCCTGCAACGACAAAGGCTGGTCCTTTACCATGGATAACAGCCTGTTTTTGTTCCTTATTCAGGTTGGTGAGCTCAGTCAGTTCATCATCCTTTTGAACCGGGGTTTTTTCCGGCCTAAAATCCAAATGAGAGGGAACCGTTTGGATTATTTTCTTGAGTCTTTTGTATTCTTTTAAATCAAAATCAATATTTTTCTTTTTTGGTAAGGTGGATAGAAGGACTGATTTTTGATTAAAAAGATCTTTTTGGTTTTCTGATGTCAGGGATTCTTCTTTTTTAAAAACTTCAATTTTGCCGTATTCACCGTCAAATCCTTCCTGAATAATGACCTGCCTGTTGCGCATTCTTTTTATGGCTTCAGATAATATTTCATAGCCACCTTTTTCAAGTTGCTCTAGAGGCAGATCAATGAGAATATTTAACTCAGGACCGAAACTTCGGATGATAGAAAAATATTCGCTGTCTACCGCTTTTGAGGCTGAACCCACATGCCTTATTTCAGAAAGGATTTCTTTTAATGGGATTATGGAAATAAAAGGAAGCTTATTTGGGCGTTCGTCAAGATTTTCACGGTCAGCAAGTTCGGCCACCCGGTTCATGACACCAACGGTGACTTTTTTCCCGCATTTGGGACATATTTCGCCGTTCCGGAGAGTCTGTAGTGGGCTCCATCTTATGCCGCACTTTCGATGTCCGTCATAATGATATTTTCCTTCTTGAGGAAAAAGGTCAATAGTCCCTAAAAATTTTTCAGGATTCCCTGTTTTAATGGCCTCGATGATATGTGAATAGGATAAGTCCGTGTTGAAAATATTAGCATTCCGCCCCAGTTTTTCAGGTGAATGAGCATCTGAGTTTGAAACGAGGGTGTAATTGTCTAAAAAGGAACACATCCAGTGCATTGGTGGGTCTGTAGAAAGTCCTGTTTCAACGGCAGATATATAGGGGGTTAGATCTTCAAAACACTCTTCTATGGAGTCGAATCCTGATTTTGACCCGAGTACAGAAAACCAAGGCGTCCATATGTGGGCAGGTATGAAATACGTTTTATCTGAAGCTTCTAAAGTCAATTCTAGGAGATCCCGGGAATCGAGACCTAAAATAGGCCTTCCATCAGATGTGATATTTCCCCCGATTTTCAGAAGAGATCTCTGTATTTTCTCAGCTGTAGAGAAGTCCGGAGAGAGGATGACATTATGCACTTTTCTGACTTTACTGTTTTTTTTATAGATATTGCTTATTTCAGCGGAAAGTAAGAATCTCACCTCAGAGCAAAAATGGGAGGCTTTGGGGATAGTCAGATCTTTCTTGTATTCTTTTTTAAGCTTAAACAGGCCTTCTTCTCCTGGCTCCAGTTTTTCTTTGAGCTCTTTCAACCATCCGGGATGGGTAAAATCTCCTGTGCCCACCACTGAAATGCCTTTTATTTGTGCCCAGTAATCTAAGAATTCTGGAACAAGTTGTTGACTTGTAGCCCGTGAGAAATGGGAATGGATGTGAAGGTCACCTATGAACCGCATGCTGATACTATTTTAAACAAAAAGCAAGAACAGTTCTATTTTTTATTCAGTGACTTAAATAGTGAGGTAAAAAGGCGCTCTTTTCAAGAGAGCGCCTTTTTTGTTTGTAGATTATCTCGAGCTATACGACGGTTACATTTTTTGCCGCTGGCCCTTTGGGGCCCTGCTCAATTTCAAAGGTTACTTTATCGCCTTCTTTGAGGGATTTGAAACCGGATGCGTTGATTGCTGAATGATGAACAAATACATCGGGTCCGTTTTCCTGCTCAATGAAGCCGTAGCCTTTGCTACTGTTGAACCATTTAACAGTTCCGTTAGCCATTGTGGCATTCTCCTTTTTTAAAATACTCAAGGTTCCAAACTGGAGGATGCCACTTAAAAAATGGTACACTCCTACAGAACGAAACCGGCCTATTCTCTAAGAATAGACCTTTACTGATTAAACTCATTATATCATTTTTTTAAAAAAAATAAATATTTTTTTTCATTTAAAATAAATTTTATTCGATTTCAAGCTCCATTTTTTCTAGATACAAATCAGTTCCATCCAGAATTTCCAGATCAGTGGAGCCGCATTTGCTGCAGTTTAAAACGAAGTCATTTTTTAGACTCACCTCACCACATTTTTTGCATTTTAGCTTAAGGGGCACTTTTTCGATGTCCAGCTCCGCTTCTGCGGCTATGGTGTTTTTTTTATAAATTTCGAAGGCATTTTCCAAAAGTTCTGGAACAGCCCCAGAGAGAATCCCCACTTTAAGTTTGACATAGGTGATCTTTTTGGCATTTTTTTCGTTTGCTTTCTTTTCCATGATGTCAAACAGATTGACTATTAGAGAGAGCTCATGCATTTGAGTGGCGGAGTTTTTTTAAATTTTCAATAAGGAAATCTGCCAATTCTTTGATACCCATGTTTTGGACAGCACTGGTTTTAAATACGTTTAATTTTGGATTTATGTCCAGTCCTTCTTGAACGGCACGGTCTATATTGAAGGGCAGTTTATTCAGAAGGTCAGTTTTGCTTATTATAAGAACATTTGAAGTGATGAAGGCTTTGGGATACTTTTTAGGCTTATCGTCTCCTTCGGGTATAGAAAGGAGAACACATCTGATGTTTTCTCCCAGATCAAAACTGGCAGGACAAACCAGATTGCCGACGTTTTCGATAAACAGAAAGTCCAAATCCGAAGGAATTTTTGAGAACACTTTTCCGATCATTTTGGCATCTAGGTGGCATGCACCTCCGGTGGATATCTGCCAAGCCTGAATTCCTTTAGCTCTTATTCTTTCCGCATCCCTTTCTGTTTCAATATCTCCTTCTATAACGGCCATCTTATAGTCGGGACTTAAGATTTCAGCAAGCCTTTCCAGAAGAGAAGTTTTTCCTGCTCCAGGAGAGCTGAGTAAGTTAATGGCCAGGATTCCTTTTTCTAAAAGTTTTTCCCGGATGTCTCCAGCTATTTTTTTGTTTGAACCAAGAAGATCCTCAAGGATCATCACTTCTTGTTTTTTCATTTAGTCTGACCTCTTATTTACTGAGAGCATTCTTAATGGCTAGTTTTAATTCTTCTTTTCCGAAAGATTTTATAAAGTAATAAAATATATCCTGCTCTCTTACTTTAGCCTCTAATTCTTTGCTGTTCTTTTTAGTCGTCATGATGACTTTTATATTTGAGTCTATATTCTTTATTATAGAAACAGCTTCGTATCCTTTCATTTCAGGGAGATCGACAGACAGAATAACACAATGGAAATGATGAGATATGAGTTTTTTTATAGCATCGGTAAGCCCGATACCTGTTTTGACCTGATATCCGTTATTCCTAAAAAAGGATGTTAATGACTCTCTATCTTTAGTGTCAGGATCGATGATTAAAATTTCCTTATTAAAATTTCCCATTTATTATATCCTTACAATTATTTTAGCCGAAACAATGTCGTCTCTTTAAATTTATTTCTGTTTAATTTTAATCATATTTTTTATAAATGCCATCTCTGAGGATGGTTTTTTTCATCGTTTTTTAATTTTTTTAAGTGATTTATGATTTCATTTATAGCTTTTTTTAAGGAAGGACTCAATTGATTTCCTCTTTCGACTGAACCGGGTTGAATTCCAACCACGTAGGCTTTTTTTTGCATAGATAAATTCTTGAAGCTAGATAAAAACGGACCGAATTTATGACTTACGCTGGAATTACTTAGGATAAATTCTAAAGGAAGAACTGTTATTTTCCCTGTTTTCTCATGGAAATCAACCGCATCAAAGAAGATTAAAGTATGTTGTTCGCTGTAATCTTCCAGTTTATTGTTTCTTATTATTTCGGATTCCAGCCAAACATCTTCAAATCCCAGTTCGCGAAGCCTTTCAGCAATCTTTATGCCGATGGCATCATCGCTAAAGTCTTTTTTCCCTGCACCTATATACACTGGGAGACTGTTTTCTGTCATTTGTTTCAATTTATTTTTCCAATTTCCAGAAGGAGCTTTTGTGACTTCCGCCATATGCGCAGAGCAGCTGATGCATGGATCGAATGCTCGGACGACGATTTCCATTCTTTCTTTGATTTTGTCTTCTTGTCCTAGATCAAGAAGTTTCTGTGCGGCCGTATGACAGTATCTCTCTATGTCATCTGCGTTTTGGGCTGTAGGGGTCACGATGTCAACAGTAGATATTTTACCATCTTTGATTTCATGATGATGGATCAACAAACCTCTTGGAGCTTCCACTATTCCTGTTCCTTTTCCGTTTTTGTTAGTGTACTGAATGGGCTCAGGATCTTCTTTAAACCAAAGGATTTCATCGACCAGTTCTATGATTCTTTCGAAACAGTAGAGTATTTCTAAGGCTTGAGCGGCGTTGTGAAACAGAGGATTGACTTTCCAACGAGAGTTGAAATACTTTTTATACATTTTTCCTGCTTTTCCCTTAAGCCTTTCCCCCAAATTGTTGATTCTAGCGAGTGCGCCCACTGAGTAAGGTTCTCCTTTATAACGGCTGCGTTTGCAGTAGGAATGAGAAATAACATACTCATTCGTTACCTTTTGATAGTCGTCTCTGAAGTATTTCTCACCCGTGGAAAGCAGTATTTCATCTCCCCAAAACCCATAATTGTTACCTCCGGGTTCACAGCAGACGTAAGTTGTTTTTTGTTCAGGGATTTCAGGATAATCAAGACCGCAGAATAGTTCGACGGTTTTTTGGGCAGATGGCATGAATTGAATCGCTTTGTTTTTTATAAACTGGAGATCTTTCTTAGAAGGGAATTTGCCGAATCCGCCTATGATCGGGTTTTCGCCGTGAATAAAGCGTCCGCTCAGGACTTTCATGATGTGATTTGCAAAGTGTTTCATCTCTAAAGCGATTTTAACTTCAGATTCAAATTCTGATGCCATAGCGATGGCATTGGGGTATCCCAAAAAATCAGGCAGGGTAAGGTAATATATATGAAGTGAATGGCTTTCGATCATTTCTCCCATATGCATAAGCTCTCTGCAGAGATAGGATTTGGGATGTATCTTTATCTTAAGTGCGTTTTCCATAGCCCGAAGAACTGCATTTTTATGTGAAAGAGTGCAGATAGCACAGATTCGGGGGGACATGCTCACGTCTTCTTCTGGTGTGAGGCCGATGGTCAATTTTTCTATAAGGCGAGGACCTTCGTATACATTGAATTTGACATCTGATATGACTTTTCCATCTATGGTGGCAGATATGCCCCCATTTCCTTCCACTCTGGCTAAATGGTCCACAGTTATCTTGTTCATTTGGACTCCTTTTTTATTTGTTTAAGAAGATCAACCATTTTTGTGCCTGAATAATTCGCCATACGCTTTTTTATGGACTCCATGTCAAAACCTTTTTCCTGAAGCAGATAGTATTCCGAAGTGTAATTCGCACCTTCTACAGGACCCCAACATCCGAAGCAGGGCACATTGTGATTGGGGCATATGGAGCCACATCCATCTGCTGTTAAAGGGCCCAAACACGGGATTCCTTTGTTTAAAAGGCATTCATTTTCATTATATTTGCAGGTTACACATACAGGTCGAGGATATTTTTCCGGGAAGTTTCCTCTGATTGCTCGATTTAAAAAGTTTAAAAATTGATCTTTGCTGATAGGACATCCGGGAAGATAATAATCGACTTTTATATAGGCGTCTATAGGCTTTGACTGGATGGCTTTGGTATGAGTCATCTTGATATTTCCATAAACTTCCCTATAATTTTTTTCCCATTCTTTTGGATCTGTAAATTTTGCTTGGATTCCCCCTACTGTGGCACAAATTCCAATGGCCACAACGATTTCTGCTCTTTCTCTTATATCTTGAATTTCTTTGATTTCTCTTTCTGTGCTCACAGATCCTTCAACCAGGGCTATGTCTAACTTTCCTTCAATGTTTTCACTGCTTGCCATGAGAAATGACTGAATATCCACCGCGTTAAAGATATCGAGCAGTTCTTTTTCGCAGTCCAGAATAAGCAGGGCGTCTCCGGCACATCCTGTTAGCTCATAGATTCCGATTTTTAATTTGCGGTTCCTCATGATTCCTCCCTAAATAAGTTCTCTCATATGAATGACATCCCAGTACGTAAAAACGGGACCGTCCAGACAAGTATAGATATAATCTATGGCGCAGTGTCCGCATTTCCCAACTCCGCATTTCATCCGCCTTTCAAGAGTCATAAGGATTTGATCTTTGGGTATTTTGAGTTTGAGCAGTTCTTTAAGAACAAATTTATACATAATAGGGGGTCCGCAAACAAGACCGTAGGTATTGTTTGAATTGATATTCTGTATTTTGGGGAATAGGGTAGTCACGACCCCTATATTTTCCGGCCATTTGCCCGTCTCATCTTTATCGACACAAAGCAGGCATTCTAGATCTTCTCTTTCTTTCAGTGAGAAAAATTCTTCTTTGAGGAGCATTTCATCTGGTGTTTTTGCTCCATGAAGGAGGATCACTCTCCCGAACTGGTCTCGGTTATCTAGACAGTAAAGCAATACGGAGCGCAGAGGAGCAGCCCCAAGTCCACCCATCACGATCAATATGTCGTGGTCTTTCATTTGTTCCACAGGGAATCCGTTGCCGTAGGGGCCTCGGACTCCGATGAAGTCATTTTCTTTGAGCCTAAAAAGTGCATTTGTGACAATCCCTGTTTTGCGGATACAGAATTCAAGGAGACCGGGGCGGGAAGGTGTCGAAGAAATTGAAAAAGGAGCTTCCCCAGCTCCGAGGACTGAAATCATTGCAAATTGACCTATTCTATATTTAAAAGATAGGGCTTTATTCATATCTGCTATCCGAATTTGAAAAAATTTCACATCCTCAGTTAAATGATATGTGCGGACGATTCTTGCGGTCTCTGGAAGAAAAGGATTTTTGGATATATTGGTTTTATTTTCATGGTTCATTTTGTCACCTTTTCGTATAATCGATTCCAGAAAGAATTTACGTTCTCTCCGTCTAAAGATTTCCCCACTGTTTTTACATTGATGTCCACAGGGCAGGTTGATATGCATCTTCCGCATCCCACACAGCCGGGTTTGCCGTATTTGGATATATAGGCCTGAAATTTATGTGTATACCAGAGTTTTAATCTGTCTGAGCGTTTTTTTCTGAAATTTTCTCCTCCTGCCACGCCGGAATAATTTTCTAATGTGCAGGCATCCCAGCATCTTCGGATTTCGGAGTCATTTCCCCCCAGAGCAGGTCTATCTTGCACATTGTAGCAGTTGCAGGTGGGACATACGTTGGTACAAGAACCACAGGCTAGGCATGCCTCTCCTAATTTCTCCCAGAGGGGATCATTGTATTTGAGTTCCATCAAGTCACCGAGAGCATCAAAATTAATTTCAGTTTTGAAAGAGGCATCTCTCTGATCAGACCATTCTGTGTATTCCTTGATATCTCGGTCGGTAATATCTTCTTCAAATAGTTCAGCCTTCGTTCTTATTAAATCATCTCCTTTACTGGAACCGATCCATACGATATATATTTTCTTGAGCTTTGAAAAAAACAGATCGTATCCTTCTTTGACGATATGGGTTCGAGTGGATTTACATAGGCTGTTCTCGTCCGGCCAGCAGGAATGTCCCAGAATCAGAGTGTTTTTTCGGGATTCCATGTAATAGGGGTCATAAAATTCATGGGTAAAGAAGTTGTCCATTATCAGAAGGCCGTGTATGTCGCAGGGATGGATACCAAAGATTATTTTTTTTGAAACATGGGAGAAGTCTTCTTTGTATTCTTTATCAGAAGCTTTAAACATATTTATAGAGGATGGGAGGATGATTTTCCTGGGAGGTAAGATGGTTCTGGTGCAATCAGTATCAATTTTGTCAAAATCCTTTATAATTTGGAAGTTATATTTATTTGAATTGACTTTGACTGGAGCCCACAGTTCTGCCTTCTTAGAAATTTCTTCTAGAAAAAGATTCAACTTTTCTCTCTTTAGTTTTACGATTTTCATTTAAATGATCCTCCAGACCTATTCATAAAAAATAGCGGTTTTTTTATCAGTCATACAGGTCCTTTCGTTTTGACAGGATTTTTTTTATGAATATAAAAAGTTCCTTCCTTTCATGATTCATGCCTTATATGGATGCAAGTTATATGCCTTTTTTTTATTTTTCATACTCTGTTATTTAAGTTCATGAATTCAAAGGAATTAGATTTACGGATGATGGTTCGAAGGAAATCAAATGATTTGGATTTCAAAAGAGTGTAGAAATATTCCACACCTAGTGTTTAGATATGACATATCAAAATCTAATGGCAATGCCTTTTTCATAAAAGCTGGATTATTTTATTTTATATTTTTCTATTTTTGAATAGAGAGTTTTTCTGTCTATTCCCAAGATTCTGGCCGTTTTACTTATATTGCCATGTTGAGACTTGAGGACAGATTCTATGTGTTCTTTTTCAACTGTTTTTAATGTCTTATTTTTTTCTCCTACTGGAATAGACATGGAACTGCAGGAACCTATTCCATGGTAAATAAGGTCATCTAATCCAACTTTATGACCTCTTGTCAGCACCATGGATCTTTCAATGGTGTTCTCTAATTCCCGGATGTTTCCAGGCCAATCATAATCCATGATAGTTTTTTTAGCTTCGATGGTAAATCCTTTAATATCTTTTGATAGTTTTTGGTTATATTTTTGAAGAAAATGATCTAAAAGGGGAAGTATGTCTTCTTTTCTTTCCCTTAAAGGGGGAATGTTTATAGGAACCACGCTTAGGCGGTAGAAAAGATCTTCCCTGAATTTATTTTGTTTGACTCGTTCTTCCAAGCTTACATTGGTGGCTGCAATGATCCGAACATCCACTTTGATGGGTTCTGTGCTTCCAATCCTGGTTACCTCACGTTCCTGAATAACTCGCAGAAGCTTTGCCTGAATGTTCGTGCTTATATGGCTTATTTCATCCAGAAAGATGGTGCCTTTGTCAGCCACTTCGAATCGGCCATGTTTGGTCGCATAAGCTCCAGTAAAAGAACCTTTGACATGCCCGAAAAGCTCACTTTCGAAAAGAGTTTCTACAAGGGCCCCACAATCGACGACCACAAAAGGAGATTCTCTTCGTGGACTGTGTTTATGTATTTCTAAAGCAAGGAGTTCTTTCCCGGTTCCGCTTTCTCCGGTAATAAGAACTGTGCTTTGGGTGGGGCTGACTCTCTTCATGATATCGACGACCTTAGCCATAGATTTGCTTTTTCCTAGAACCATAGAGAATTTATCTTGGGCTGCAGGTTCAATATCTCTCTTTGAGTCTTGATGATTTATTGTATTAAGAGCTTTTTTCACTACGGAGCGCAGGTCTTTGGGGCGGAAAGGTTTCGCCAAATAATCGAAGGCTCCATGTTTAATGGAATTGACCGCAGATTCAATAGACGCAAATCCAGTGATAATGATCACTGGAGTTTCAGGAGTAGAAGACTTTATGATATCGAGGATTTTCATTCCTGGAATTCCAGGGAGCTTTAAATCAAGGAGGACCACATCGAACTTGGACTTATTTAGAATATTGACAGCCTCTTCACCATCTCCGGAAGTGTCAACTGAATATCCCTCTTTGATGAGAACTTGACGGCACGCCTCTCTTATTGATTCTTCATCATCGATGATAAGTATTTTTGGATTTTTGTTGTTTGATTTCATTATAAAACAACCCAAAGAAAGCTGAGGAAAATTTTTTTTCTTGATGAAAGAGAGATCTTCATTGATTGAATGGGTATCAAACTATTTTTTTTAGTAATTATACTGTATATATGGAACCTAAACAAGTTGAACCATGGGTTAATATTGACTAGAATAAAAAACTATGGATATATGCTTTAACTTTAATTTTTGTTTGCCCTGTTTAATATTACCTGGGAAGGAAACGAATTAAGATCTTGTTAGAGTTGAAAATAAGGATATGTAAATATCTTTTTTAGTTTAGGTCTAATAAAGAAAACCAATTTAGACTTGCTTTTTTACTTGAAAAAAAAGTAAAATTTAAGAAAATAGAAAGCAAGGAGGAAAAATGAAAAAGAAGATTTTCTCATATTTAGGAATGGTGGCTCTTATATTAATGATTTATAGCTGTTCCACTCATCCAGAAAAATCGATTTTAGCAAAGTATTTTAATGCGATGTCTCTTAATGATACAAATACTCTTTCCACTATGGCCATCGAGCCTGCTGATTTTGATTTTAACTCATGGGAAATTGTCAATGTTTCTGAAGAGAGTGTGGATCCATTCAATCTGAATGAATTGGACAGCAAGGAAAAGGAGCTTAAGAAAAAAGTTGATGACTCCACCGTATATACTCTTAATGCTAGAGATGAAATGGATACTGCTAAGTTTGAGATGGAAAGACGACGAACAAGGGCTAATATAAATAAATTCAATGAGGCTGAAGAAAATTATAACAAGTTGTATGAAGCCCATAAAGAACTCCGGAAACAATACAACGAAGTGGAGCGAGCTGCAGAAGAAGAAGAAGCAATTTCATTATTTTCTCTTGGAGGAGATTTTCCAAGAATAAGGGAGTTTGAAGGTGCGGTTCATAAGAAAGAGGTTGATGTTAAGGTTCGTAGAAATGGAGAGGAAGTAAATTATAAGATTTATATGAGGCGGTATGAACTTAATGAACCAGATACAAATATTATTCACAATGGAAGATGGATTATCCTTAGATTTAAGAAGCTTGACTAAACTTTTAGTAATTTCTTGACATCATATTGACTCTTTTTTAATTTTCCTTTATAAATACATGCCTATTTTTTGTGATGGGCCGTTAGCTCAGGGGTAGAGCACCGGCCTTTTAAGCCGGGTGTCGCTGGTTCAAATCCAGCACGGCTCACCATGATTACACGCTCCTGTCGTCTAGCCTGGTCTAGGACACCGCCCTTTCAAGGCGGCGACACGGGTTCAAATCCCGTCGGGAGCGTTTTTTGTTTCCCCTAAAAAACACGTTTTCCCTTTAAGCACCGTACAGCCAAATTAAGCGGGTTTAAGCAGAATCTGTGACATAATTGTGACACAGATGAAAGGAGACTGTCTTAATTCTCATATTATTTAGCGATAAAAAAAATTTTTTTTAAGAACTAATGTCTGAAAATTTTTGGTGTTCTTATTTCAAATTTTAATCGCCATTTTTTTATGAATAGGTCAGGTTAAATGTGAATTTCTTATTGACTGGACTTATTTTTTATATTTATGATGGGGAATGGAAATGATTAGAGGATAGTCATTTGATGAAAAAGAAAGGACACATCATGAAAAAAAGAAATTTTTTAGGACTGTATCTAATGGTAATGATTGCTACAATCGGATTTACTGACAGAGTTTCAGCTCAGCAGGAGGGGGTCATTACATCCTCCCTGCTGGAAAAGATGCGCAAAACAGATATTGACCAGGGAAAAATTAATGCCATCAGCAATAACAGCATTAATGACCTTATTCTTAACCGCTCTAATGTTGGTAAGATTGATCATTATTTTAAAGTTAAGCTGGATATTAAAGGCATCACGGACCAGGAGTCATCTGGGCGCTGCTGGTTATTCACGAGTCTGAATGTAATCCGACAAAAGGCGAGGGAAAAATTCAATCTGGAAAGTTTTGAATTCTCGGAGAATTACTCATTTTTTTGGGATCAGCTGGAGAAATCCAATTTATTTCTGGAAAATATCATTAAAACCAGAGATAAAAAAGATCTGGACCAGAAAGTAAGATGGCTGTTTCAACATCCGGTCAGTGACGGAGGAGTATGGAATATGGCTGTCGGTGTTATAAAAAAATACGGGCTGGTTCCCAAGAGCGTTATGCCGGAAACATATCACAGCTCTCATACCAGAGACTTAAGCAGCATACTGTGTAAAAAACTACGTGAGGATGGTATTCGTCTACGTCAGATGCACGAACAGGGGAAATCAGTGAATTCTTTAAGAAAAGCAAAAGAAGAGATGTTGATTGATATTTATAAAATTCTGGTCTTTCATATGGGTGAACCGCCTGCCGAATTTATCTGGCGCTACAAAGATAAAGACGGAAACATCAGTGAACCCAAAACCTATACTCCTCTGGAATTTTTTCGGGAAACAGTTGATGTAGGACTCAATGACTATGTTATGCTGATGAATGATCCTACACGTGATTACTATAAACTATACGAAATTGAGTACTACCGGGATATGGTGGAAGGGATTAACTGGAAATATATAAACCTGCCTAATGAAAAACTCAAAGAATTCGCTCAAAAATCTCTTTTAGAAGGAGAGGCTTTGTATCATGCTTGTGATGTTGGTAAGCAACTGAATCGGGAAGAAGGACTCCTGAGCCTGAAGAATTATGATTATGAAGCTCTATACGGAATTAAATTCGAGATGAATAAAAAAGAACGTATTTTAACAGCCGGAAGCGGTTCTAGCCATGGGATGGCTCTGGTGGGATTTGAAAAGGATAAGGAAGGAAACATCACTAAATGGCTTCTGGAAAACAGCTGGGGACCAAAGTCAGGTCATCAAGGATACCTCACTATGACGGATGAGTGGTTTGATGAATACACATTTCGGCTGGTTGTTCATAAAAAGTACGTTTCTTCTGATGTGCTTAAAATCCTGGAAACAGAGCCTATCCTCCTGGAACCCTGGGATCCTATGTTTCTGCCCATGGAAGATAAGTAGACTGGGGTGAAGACTTCCTGAAATATAGAAATGCCTGATTCATTTCAATGTCAAGATAATTAAAGACAGATTGAAAGATTTTGTGATAATCTAGATAGTTTTCTAAACTTTAAATTTTACTGATTCTTTTTTTTGTTCTTTTTATAGAGCCAGTAAAGAAAGACAGCAGGTGCTTCATAAAAGGCGATAATGATGGGCGAAAGGATGAGCCAATAGATGTTAAAATCAGGGATAAAAAGAATTAAAAATCCGACTATCCCCCCTACAGCAGTAATTATTGATCCCATTAAAAGCAAATTAACAGAGACTTTATTCATGGATGTTCAATTTTATTGAATTAAAAATCATTAAAGATGAAAATCTTTTTTGCTGCAGACTTTAATGGCTGCTTCTGATACTTTTTCGTCATAGAGAATCCCTTTGTTCTTCTTGATTTCTTCCAGGGCTTCTTCCAGGCTGTGAGCTGCTCTATAAGGACGATGAGAGGCCATGGCCTCTATCACATCAGACACAGCGAGTACTCTAGCTTCAATCAATATTTTATCCCCTGAAAGTCCGTTCGGGTAACCGCTTCCATCCATGCGTTCATGGTGCTGTTCTATAATTTTTGTCACAGGCCATGGAAAATGAATTGGCTTAAGGATATCGGCTCCAACTTTAGGATGGGTTTTAATCATATTATACTCTTCTTGAGATATTTTTCCTGGCTTACTCAGAATTTCAGCCGGGATATAGATTTTACCTATATCATGGAGTGTGCCTGCCATACGTATTCCCTCTATTTTATCTTTTTCAAGTCCCATTTCTTTAGCAATCATAACCGCCAGTTTTGTGACGCGGCGCTGATGCCCGGCTGTATAGGGATCTCTTGTTTCAATGGTATGGGCCATAGCTTCAACCGCGCCTTCCATAGCTCTTCTTTGTTCTTCCCAGCTTTTTTGTAATTGTTTTTCTGCTTTTTTTCGTTGGGTGATATCTGAAAAAGCAATGGTTAATCCTGTTACTCCCCCTTTTTCATTAAGAATAGGATTTATATTTTGAAGAACAGGGATTTTTAGTCCGGATTTGGAGTGCAGGATAGCTTCATGAAGAATTCTGGTCTTTTTTCCTTTTAATAATTTATCTATGGGCATGGTTAGACGATTTTCAGTTTTTTCACTATAGATAGGATAGACTGTATCCAAGTCTTTGTTTAAAGCCTCGTTGAGTTTCCATCCAGTCATGTTTGCGCCTTGTTTGTTTATATAAGAAACCTCTCCATTTTTGTCAGTAGCAATAACACCATCTCCTATGTTTTCAAGGATAGTGAACAGCCATTTTTCCCTGTCTTTGAGTTTTCTTCCCATTTCAAATTTATAAAGTGCGATTTCAATAGTCGTTTTCAGGTCCCGTTCTTCAAAGGGTTTTAAAAGATAGCCAAAAGGCTCTGTTTTTTTGGCTTTTTGAATGGTTGTTTCGTCTGAATACGAAGTGAGATAAACAATGGGTATGTTGAGTTCCGTAAAAATATAATCAGCGGCCTCCAGCCCGCTTAATTTGTCTTCGAGCATGATGTCCATAAGAACGATGTGAGGGGATTCTCTTTTAGCTTTTTTTATGGCTTCTTCTGAATTGGAGGTCACACTAATGGCTTCATATCCTAGAGTCTGCAGCATATTAAGCACATCCCGGGCAACGATGACTTCATCTTCCACCACAAGAACTTTAGTTTTTTCTAATTTTGATTTTTGTTGGTTCATTCGATTTATTTCTCTTTGAATAAAATCAATACATATTTAGACAAATAAGTCAATTTATTTTATAAAATTTATAGCTATAGTAACTAACCTGAACAATTCATAAAAAATGGCGATTTTTTCATGATTTATTTTCATATTGTTTCCGAAAATAAGATGAGAGTGTTGACAAAGACTTTGGAATAATCTAATTTTAATTTATAATAAATATAGATTTATAATAATTATAAATAACAAGGAGACATAAATGGAAATGTATCAATGTTCAGTTTGTGGTTATATTTATGATCCAAACTCAGGAGATCCGGATAATGGAATAGAAGCCGGGACTGAATTTGAAAATCTTCCTGATGACTGGATCTGTCCTGTGTGCGGTGCCGATAAAGATTCTTTTGAGAAGTCATAGAAATTGGATTAAAATAAAAATTAAATATAATTATGAAAAACATAAAAGACTGTCTGAAAAATCTTAAGACCAATGGATTTAAACTGACACCCCAGAGACTTGCGGTCATAGAATTTTTAGACGGAAATTCCACTCATCCATCAGCGGCTGAACTTTTCAAAAAATTAAAGAAAAGATACCCCATGTTATCTTTTGCGACGGTTTACAACACACTAAGAATGTTGGTCGAAGCCAATGAGATTAAGCAGTTGACTATAGGATCGGATAAAGTCAATTTTGATCCGAACACAGATCGTCATGATCACTTCCTTTGTCAAAAATGTGGGAAAATTATTGACATAGTTCCTGATAAAAAGATGGAAATCAAAGAAGTTGAAGGCCATCAAATAATTGATCGTCAGATTTATTATTATGGAATTTGCTCGGATTGCCTTAAGTTAGGTGAGAGCCAGGAAAAATCGGAGAATCATTCAAAAAATAAAAGACAGCATTAAAGAAGTCCTGAAATTGAAATAGACAGGATTGAGGTTTTCTTCTATCAATTCTGAGAGGCCAGTGTCATGACCCACCTGGCAAAGGAGGCGGCTTCTTTAAGGTCATTTTTATCAGGGTGTGTGCTGGCTGAAGCAGCCATATCAACCCAGGCTCTGTGTTCAGGTGATTTTTCCAGAACCTCTAAGGCTTCAAAAGAGACTTTTCCTCTACACGAAAAACTTCCTAGAAGTTTTGCTTTAGAGGCAAGAACTGTCGCATGTTCTATGGCTTCTCTGGAGAGGCGGCTTCCTGTTAGAGAACCGTGGGTTGAGAAGAAAGCTATTTTTTTATTCGGGGGGATTTTTTTTATAAACGGTTCCATGGCGTATGGAACGCTGTGAGAATGAACTGGAAATCCGATGAAAATAAGATCATAATCTTTGATCTCTTCAGCTTCCACTTCTCTAAAGGATTTTAACTGTTTTTCTCCCACTACAGTTTCATAAATTGCCTCGGCAACTTTTTTTGTATTTCCAGTGTGAGAGAAGTACGTAATAAGCGTTTTTTCCATTTAAAAGCTCCCAGATATTTCTTGGCTTGATCGGTTCTAAATCTCGTAAAAAAATATCCAATTGATGATAATTTTTATCATACACCAATAATCCAGTCAAATACTTATCTTGAAAGATGGCCTATATTTATGACAAATTGACACAAGTAAAACATCGAAGAGATTCTATCAATTTGACGGACACATGGAAAAGAGTTTAGATAGAGAAGTTTATTTTTATATTTGTCCCCTTTCGACTATCTATTTTGATTTTTCCATTTATTTGTTTAACAAGGTCTCTTACCAATTGCATTCCTAATGATTTCGTTGTTTTTTCGTTGAAATTTCTAGGCAGTCCTATACCGTTGTCTTTGACGATGAATTCGACATTCCCATTTCTCTTTTTGAGATTTATGTTAATTCTATTTTGCTCTTTGTGTGTATTCCTGAATAAACTTTGATCGGGGAAAGCATGTTGCAGAGAATTAGATAACAATTCGTTTGTGATAAGTGCTAGAGGGATCCCCTTATTGACATCTAAATCGATATGATCCAAATTAAGCTGAAGATTGATATAACGTTCTGATATTTCATATAAAGACATTAGATGTATCACGAGTGTTTGAATATAATGAGAGAAATCGATTTTTTCTAGAGAATCGCATCTGTAAAGCCTTTCATGAACCAGTGAGATGGCTTTTATTCGACTTCGGCACTGATTAAATATTTGTTTTATGGAGGGATCCTTGATGAAGTTCGATTGGATATTTAACAAGCTTGATATGATCTGCATATTGTTCTTGACTCTGTGATGGATTTCTTTAAGAAGGATCTCTTTCTCTTTGAGGGCTTTTTCTGTTTGTTCTTCTTTTTCTTTGATGAGAGTGAGGTCGCGGCTGATTCCCACCAACCCTTTTATACGGCCTTTATTATCAAAGAGTGGAGATTTTAAGGTATTAAAATAAATGGCTTTAGCCTTATCCATAACCATTTTTTCATCGGTCCGGACTAAATCTTTCTTTTTAAAGACTTCCTCATCGCTTTTTTTACATTGTGCGGCTAAATCAGGGTTAAGGAACTCTTTATCCTTTTTTCCGATAATTTCTTGTTTCTTGAGTCCTAAGTAATCCGCGTAGGCTTTATTAACAATTACGTTTTTAAAATTTTTATCTTTTAGATAAACCATGTCGGGGATGGAATCAAAAAGTGTGCTTAATTGCTGCGTACGTTTCCGGAGTTCTTTTTTAAGTTCTGAATTTTTATTTTGTAATCTGATGATCTTTTCGTGAAGATTATTTTTTGTAGACTGAGTTTTTTTTACCATAACCTCTCAATGATTCTCTATTCCCGCTTCCATAGACATGAATTAAAATTATAATATAAATATAACTTGAGTCAATAAATATTTTATAGATATCATTAGAGATAATGGTGGGCGGTACTGGATTCGAACCAGTGACACCCGGCTTGTAAGGCCGATACTCTTCCGCTGAGCTAACCGCCCTGAATTTTGAGGGAAAACAAACCTTAAGTTAGAAAATAACAAAGATTTTGTCAAGAAAAAGGATTTTGTCCTGCTCTTGAGTGAGGCTCCGGAGCTATTGACATAAGAGGAGTCATATGTTAATTTTAATAAACTTTTTGTTAAGAGAAATAAATTTAATATAAAGGTAAGGTAGAGAAGATGTTTGCTGTCATTAAGACTGGTGGAAAACAGTACAAAACTCGAGAAGGTGATGTGCTTCAAATTGAAAAACTCGATAAGAAAAAAGGTCAGAAACTTACATTTAATGAAGTTCTTCTCATCGAGGATGAAGGCAAAGCTATCATAGGAACTCCTTTGGTTAAAAATGCATCTGTAAAGGCTGTAGTCCTGGATAACTTTAAGGATAAAAAGGTCATTGTTTTTAAGAAAAAAAGAAGAAAGCGTTATAAGAAAAAAGCTGGGCACAGGCAGCAGATGACAGAAATAAAGATCGAAGAAATACTCTATGAAGGAAAGACTTCTCCTAAAAAGGAAACCGAAAAACCGAAGCAGAAAAAAGAGGTTAAGCCAGAATCCCAAAAAACAAAAAAGACAACAGCGCCGAAAAAGCAGCGGTCATCTCAGAAGCCTAAAACTCGTTCTACTGTTAAGAAGAAGTCAGCATCAGCAAAAAAGGAGTAAACCATGGCTCATAAAAAATCAGGGGGTTCAGCTAAAAATGGACGCGACAGCATCTCCAAGCGACTTGGGGTGAAAAGAGCAGCAGGCCAGTATGTCAAGGCAGGTACCATAATCGTTCGCCAGCGTGGGACTCCATTTAAACCAGGAATTAATGTAGGAAGAGGGAAGGATGACACTCTTTTTGCTAAAATATCTGGAAATGTTCATTTTCAAACAAAAGACAGCAGAAAAGTCGTTTCAGTCCATCCATCCTAGGAGTTTGTGTCCTCTATATTATGTTTGTAGATCAGGCTGAAATAACTCTCTTAGCCGGGAGAGGGGGGAACGGTTGTTTAAGCTTTCGGAGGGAAAGTCGAGTCCCTAAAGGAGGCCCTGATGGGGGCAGAGGAGGAGACGGGGGAAGTATTTATTTTCTGTCTGATCACCGTGTGAAATCATTGAGTTATTTTCGTTTCCATCCAATTATGAAAGCGGAAAGAGGGCGCCATGGTCAGGGTTCAAACTGTAATGGGAAGAGAGGAGATGATTTAGTTCTGAGAGTTCCTGTGGGAACAATCATTAAGAAAGAAAAAGAAACTTTATTCGATTTTATGAAATCAGGGCAGAAATATCTTGCTGCCAAAGGCGGGAAAGGGGGAAGAGGAAACGCCTCCTTTGTCTCATCAACAAATCAAGCGCCCAGAAAACATGAAAAGGGAAGAGAGGGAGAAGAAGTCAAACTCACTCTGGAACTGAAGCTTATTGCAGATGTAGGGTTGGTGGGATTTCCTAATGTAGGGAAATCAACATTGATATCTAAAATTTCCGCTGCAAAGCCGGCCATAGCCGATTATCCATTTACAACGGTTGTTCCTCATTTAGGAGTGGTTGATGTCGATGAATTTAATAGTTTTGTGGTAGCGGATATTCCGGGTTTGATTGAGGGAGCTCATAGAGGACATGGTTTGGGAATAAAATTTCTGAAGCATATAGAGAGAACAAGACTCATTGTTCATATAATCGATGTTTCGCCTTACACTCAAAGGCATCCTCTTGACGATTTTTTCACGGTGAGGAAGGAGCTGAGAAAGTTTAATCAAAGCTTATTAAGGCGGCCTCAGATTATTGTAGCGAATAAGATTGATCTTTTAGATGAAAACAAGCAAAGGCTAAATGAAGTAAAAGATTTTGCCAGGAGGGAGAGGATTCCTTTTTTTGCTGTTTCAGCCTTAAAAAAGGAAGGGATTGAAGAGCTTGTCTCTGCAGTTGCTTTGCACCTTCAAGCTTGCCAGGATCATGATAAGGAGTCTAATGCACGGTAAGAAAATAGGAATATTAGGGGGGACTTTTAACCCGATCCATAAAGGACATTTAAAGGTTGCTCAGACTGTTATAAAAAAATTTCATCTTGATCAAATCTTATTTATTCCATCTTATATTCCTCCTCATAAAGAAAAAAAGAACATCCTATCACCCGTCCACAGGTTTCGAATGGTCAAATTAGCGACAGCAGGGTATCCGAATTTTATCCCTTCCCGCATCGAGATCGATGCCCAAGAAAAATCCTACTCCATCATCACTGTCAGAAAAATAAAAGAGTTGAATCCAGGGAGCCTCATATTTTTTATTTTGGGGATAGATGCTTTTTTAGAGATTGATACATGGAAGGATTATTTTGAATTGATTGAGGAATGTTCTTTCATTGTGATAAGCCGGCCTGGATTTAACCTCAAGGATGCTGAAGGGGTCATGGGAGGGAAATATAAAGAAAGAATGGTTGAAATCCGATCAGCCATTAAAGAGGAACATATGGATTATTATGATTTTTTTCTTTTTCCTATGAATTCTTTAGATATAGCTTCCTCTGATCTTAGGGAGAAAATAAAAAAAGGGAAATCAATTCATGGACTTGTTCCAGAAAATGTCGAAAAATATATAAAGGAGAAAAGACTTTATTCATAATGAATGTAAAAGAAGACAGAAAAAAAATGACAAAGCGAAGCCTGCCGAATGAAATCAAACTTTCTGTAAAGGCGGGGAAGGCGAAAAAAGGGGAGAATATCGTGGTCATTGGATTGAAAGAAATTTCATCTTTTACGGATTATTTTATTATCATGAATGGAAATTCAAGCAGGCATAATATAGCTATTTATGAAAATATTGAAAAAGAGTTAAAGAAAGAACACATTTTTCCCTTTCATATAGAGGGGAAGGAACATGCGGAGTGGATCCTGATGGATTATGGAAGCTTTATCCTTCATATATTTTCCAAAAAGGCGAGAGAATATTATTCTTTAGAAAAGCTTTGGGGGGATGGGCCAAAACTTTTTTATTAAAAATGTTGACATTTACCAAACAAGACATTATTTTTTAATAAAATTTTTTAGGGAACGTTAATTTTTCACTATGAGACTAAAAGTTTTATGGCCTGGTAAAACCAGGAACAAGGAAATAAGAAATTTACAGACTTTTTACATTGAACAAATTAAAAAGCTAGCAAAATTCAGATTGATTGAAACCAAGGAAGCCAGGGGCATGAATGAGAAGGAGCAGCAAAGGATATTAAAAATTGAATCAGAAGGGATTAAAAAGCATTTAGATAGGGACTATATTATTTGTTTATCTGATAAAGGAGAGAATATTGATTCAGCAGGAATGGCTCAGATATTAAGAAAAAAAGCCTTGAATCATCCGTATCCCATATCATTTGTGGTGGGCGGATTTCTTGGATTGGGCAGTCAAATATTAAGCAAAGCTGATTTTATTCTTTCCCTGTCCAAGATGACATTTCCTCATGAATTGATAAGGATTTTTCTTTTGGAACAGATTTATAGATCATTGACCATTATTAATGGAATTAATTATGCCAAATAAAGGGGGTAAGGAGTGAACAGAAAAGAAAAAGATAGGATCAAGAAGAAACTTCTCCAAGAAAAAAAAGAAATATTAAAAAAGATAAGCGAGTTCAGGAATGAAGGGAAGGAAATTGAACCGGGAATTGCTCAGGATGTTGTTGATAAAGCTGAGAGTTCTTATGCTAAGGAGTTTTTATTTGAACTATCAGACACAGAAAGAGAAATATTGATACAGATAGACAATGCCCTGGAAAAGATTGAGGGAGATGATTTTGGGATATGTGAGATGTGTCATAAAGAAATATCCAGCAAGAGGCTGAATGCGGTTCCTTGGACTCCTTATTGTATCAAATGTCAGGAAAAGCTAGAAAAAAAATCTCAGTGAATTCTGCCTCCAATAAGCTTCTTTATGATATTTTAAAAGTCCTGGAACTTATGTTTTTCCCTTCTTTCTGCAAGCTCTGCAATTCAATGCTTGATTCTCAGGGAGAAAAAGTCGTATGCCATTCTTGTCTTAAACAGTTAAAGTCCCGGAGATCATCCTATTGTTCATGCTGTGGGAAATTCTTTGAATCTTATGGAGAGCCCCATATTTGTTATGATTGTCTTAAGAAGAGGCCTGAATTTTCAATGCACCGGTCCTGTGATTTATACAGAGGAAGGTTAAAGGATCTTATCCTGCTTTTCAAATATCATCAGTACAAGGAGCTCGGCAAAGATCTGGCCGATTATATGTGTAAAAGCTTGGCTCAGTACGAGGATTTGTGGTGGGATTTAGAAGCAGTGGTCCCTGTCCCTTTACATAAAAAAAGAAAAAAGGAAAGAGGATTCAATCAGTCTTATGAATTAGCGAAATATATTGCAGAAATAAAAGGATTAGAGATATTCCGCGATGTCCTGATTAAGAAACTCAATGTTCCCCCTCAAACATCTCTTTCTGCAGAGCAGAGAATCCTCAACAATAAAGGGGCCTACGAGGTTTATCATTCAGAAAAAATCAAGGGAAAGATAATTCTTCTTGTGGATGATGTTTATACGACGGGATCAACGATCAAGGAATGCACCTCGGTTTTGATGAGATCAGGAGCCAAGGAAGTTCGAGCTGCTACTCTGGCCCAGGCCTAATAAAACTGACCTATTCATAAAAAAATGCCCGGTCCTCGAAGGACCGGGCGTTCTGATAGCCTCTGTAAAAGAGTGCTCAATTACTTCTCAGATTTAGACTTTTTGAGCGAGATTTTTTTCTTTTCAGGTTTAAGAATCTTGACACTTCTCGGTTTCAGTTCAGGCTTTTTGGGCATATGTATTCTCAGGACTCCATTATCATGCTCAGCTTTAATTTTTTCCTGGTCTATGTAATGAGGAAGTGAAAAGGACCTGTAAAACGAGCCGTAGGAGCGTTCTATCCGATGATAGTTTTCTTCTTTGGTCTCTTCCTCGAATTTTCTATCACCTCGGAGAGTGAGCGTATTGTCTTCAATTTTAATTTCGATATCATCTTCCTCGATTCCGGGAATTTCCGCATTAAGAACTAATTCGTTTTCAGTCTCATAAATATCAACCGATGGTGCCCATGTGCTGCTAACAATGTCTTTTTCTTCTCCTTTAAATACGTCGTCAAAAAGTCTGTTCATTCTGTCTCTTAGAGTTACCATGTCTCTAAAAGGATCCCATCTGATTAAAGCCATTTTTTTACCTCCTCGTTTAAATTTGAGTTCGTATATAATATAATATATGAGTATACTTTTGTCAAGTATTGTAAAAAAATATTCAATTTAATGATTAGAGAGAGGTTTTATTTTGATCCTTCGATGAGAAGAGTTATCTCTCCTTTTAAAGTCAAGGAATCGATTCTTTCAAGAATTTCCTTACTTGTTCCTCTGATAAATTGTTCATAAATTTTTGTCAACTCTCTAGCCATCACAATTTTTCGGGGGCCAAGGATATCATCAATGAGTTTTAAGAAATGAGGAATTTTCCTAGGGGGGATGTAAAAAACTAAGGTTGAAGGTTCCTTTTTTAGGGAAGTTAAAAGTTTTTTCGCCGCTGTATTTTTTAAGGGAGGAAATCCTAAAAAAAGAAATCTGTGAGCGGGCAGTCCTGAAACAGGAAGGGCTGCGGTCACAGCAGAAGGCCCAGGAATAGGAACGATTTTTATGTTCTGATCAAGCGCTTCTCTTATTAAGGGATATCCAGGGTCAGAAAGCCCTGGCGTTCCTGCGTCTGATACAAGAGCCATATTTTTTCCCTTATTTAACAAATTGATGATTAGGGGAATTTTTTGTTTCTCTTTGGGTTGGTAATAGCTGATGAGTCTTTTTTTTAACTGATAATGGTTGAGAAGTTTTATGGTTTTTCTCGTATCTTCACATGCGACAGCATCTACACTTTTAAGAGTATGTAACGCCCTAAATGTCAGGTCTTCTAGATTCCCAATAGGAGTTGAAATGACATAAAGAGTTCCCTTTTGTTTTGATTCCCTAATTTCCATGGGTCATTTACCCCAATCATAGGGAAAAAGTAAATCATGACCTACGGTACGTTCTGAAATTTTAGGTATAGGGGGGAGATTTCTTTTGAACTCAGACTTTTTTATCATTTCTTCTATTCTGGTTATTGTTTTTTCAGAAAAGCCCATGGATATGACTTCGTCCTTTTGTTTTCTAAGGTCCACAATTTGAAACAGTATTTTATCCAGTTCTTCATATTTGATCCCTATTTCTTTTTCGTCTGTTTGTCCTGGCCAGAAACCTGCGGACGGGGATTTTTTTATGATTTCCTGGGGGACTCCCAAATGCTTGGCTATCTGTTTGATTTGAGTTTTATAAAGATCTCCGATGGGATTGATCCCGCTTGCCATGTCTCCGTATAGAGTCCCATAACCAAGGAGCAGTTCGGTTTTATTGCTGGTTCCTATGACCATTGCTTTTTCCCTGGAGGAAAAATCGTACAGAATTGACATCCTTTCCCGGGCCATTTTGTTTCCTTTTATGAGTCTATTTTTAATGGGGTATTTTGAGTAGTATGTATCGACTATGGGTTTGATATCGATGATTTTCGAGTTTATTTTAAGTATCTTAACAACTTTTTTTGCATCAGAAAAATCTTCTTGAAAACTCTTTCCATAAGGCATGATGAGGGCCAGAACATTCTGAGCCTCTAGGGCCCTTGCACACAAAAAGGCGGCGACCGAAGAATCCAGTCCACCTGAGAGACCCAACACAGCTTTTTCAAAATGAAATTTCCTGAGCTCTTCTCTAATAAATTTTGTGAGAATTTTTTCTGTAAATAAGGGATTAATCTTCATTTTCGATAACTGCCTTATTTAAACTTCTTAATATCACTTCGGGCTTATTGTCTCTTTTGTAAAGAAGGCGCTGACGCGCTTTGCTGAGATCTTTTAGGTTGATTTCTTGAATGAGAAAATCGTCATCCACATAGGAGGCTATGGCTATGAGTTTTCCTTCTGGATTGTATATGAATGAACCTCCGGCAAAGGATTTACCATCCTCAAAACCAACTCTGTTGCAGTAGATCAGAAATAGGGTGGAAAAGCGCGAAATTGCTTCTCCCATCAGTTCCCACATGTGTGAGGAAGTAAAAGCCTGTTTTTCGCTTGTTCCTCTGCCTGGAGCTGCGCTTAATACAATAATGATATCAGCTCCTTGGGAGAAGAGAGCGTAATTCGCCCCATAATGCAGGAAATCATAGCAAATCAAAAGTCCTATTTTTCCAAAGGGAGTTTGAAATGCTGAAAAAATATTTCCTTGGTTAAAAAATTTTGCTTCCTCAAACATTCCATAGTTGGGCAAGAATACTTTTCTATGAATATGGAGAGTTTTTCCATTTGAGAGAAAAGCCGCGGAGTTAAAGTAATGACCCCTTTCTTTTTCTTCCACAAAACCGAAGACGATAGAGATTTCTTTACTGAGTTGTTTTAATTCATGAAATAAATTATGATGCTTCGGATTGATAGCTACTTCTGGGACTAAATCCCTCAGTCTGTATCCCGTAAGGCTTAATTCTGGGAAAATGATAAGATCTACATTCTGCTTTTTGGCTTTTTCTATAAACTCCAAATGTTGTTTAAAATTTTTATTTATATCGTGAAGGATTGGAGAAATTTGAACTAGTGCGACTTTCATATAAAAAAATTTATCATATATTGTTCGTATTTTCAATTTTCGAGTTTTTTTTATAGTCCAAATGTAGTAAAATTAATTAGGGAGTTAGGTTGATTTTTTGCTATATGAATAGGGAAAGATGAGACCGAAGAATAACAAGAAAAGAGTTATCAATCAATAAAGGACTGTGGATTTCTAAATGGATCACATAGGATATTTTTTAAAGAGAATTTATTTCGAAGATATTAATGGGCAGCTGAATTTCCGAAGAGCGAACATTCAGAAATATCTTTTTTTCAAGGATAGGAAGCTTGTTTATGCAAAAACAAATCAATCAAACGAATTATTAGGTGAAGTTTTGTTTAGGTTAGGGAAAATATCAAAGGAAAATTATTCTAAAATAGATGCCTACATTGAACCCAAAAAGTCAATTGGTGAAAACTTGGTTTCTAAAAATCTCATATCTGAACCGGACCTTATTGAAGGCCTTAAATATCAGATGAGGGAGATCACTCTTAATCTGTTTCCCATCTTTGATGGACGCTTTGAGTTTGAAAAAAAGGAACGGTACAGTGTGGAAGAATTTGAGGTTGAAATAGATATTCCCGATTTGATCGAAGATGGGATAAGGCGTATGAAATACGATGACTCATTGAAAAATTTAATGAAGGATAAAGTTTTTCAATATAGATCAAAAAAGTTTTTGCTCCGTCTTACTGAAGGGGAGAAAGAAGTCCTCGGTGCGGTTGACGGAAAAAATTCGAGTGATGTTGTCAAGAATTCAAATTTTGATCCTTCCTCCTATTGGAAAGATGTTTATCTTCTTTATTGTTTAGGAATGATCGAAGGCGTCAATGAACAAAAGGAGGGAGCATTTCAAGAAGATAAGAAAAGAGATTTTGATCAAGCTGAAAATCAGGAAGAAGAGATAAAAAATGTTTTGAATTTATATGCAAAAATAGAATCTATGGATTATTATCAGGTTTTAAATGTTTCGAAGGATGCCTCAATAAATGAAATAAAAAAAGCTTATTTTTACGCCGCGAGAAAGTATCATCCTGACCTTTTTAGTAGAGATCTACCAGGCGAGATTAGAGATAAAATCAATGATGTGTTTCATAGGATCACAGAATGTTATCAAACATTGATCAATTCTGATAGACGAAAAAAGTATGATGAGGAAGGAGATGAGGCTTATAAAAAGGAAAACGAGCAGAGTCCTAAAGAAGAAGCAGAAGTGAGGTTCCGCCAAGGTAAAAAATTATATGATCAGGGTCAGTATGGGAAAGCGATCGCTTATCTCCATGCTGCGGTAAGGTTAAGAAGCGATAAAGCTGATTATTATATTCTTCTGGCTCTTGCTCAATCTAAAATTGATGCTTACCAAAGAGAGGCAGAGTTAAATTTTAAAAAAGCTACTCAATTGGAGCCCTGGAATCCGGATGGTTATGTGGGATTAGGCTTGCTATATAATAAAGCGTCATTAAAAATAAAAGCCGCCAATCAATTTAAAAAGGCTTTAGAAGTGGATCCTGACCATCCAGGTGCCCGGAAGGCATTGATGGAGATAAAAGGCAAAAAGGAAAAGAAAAGCTTTCAGGATATTTTAAGTTTTTTAAAAAAGAAGATATAACTGACTTATTTGAAGTTATTCAATACCCAGTTTTTTCTTAATTTGTTCAATTAACGAATTAAACTTATCTAGTTCTACTTTCTGTTCATCCTGGAGTTTGTTGATTGATTCTTGAAGAGATGTGATTTCTTTTCTCATTTTTTCGACTTCTTTCTTCTCTTTATTACTCAGGTCTTCTTCGGTTTTTTCTCCATATTTTTCATTAAAGGTGTTTGTTAATTTCTCAAGTTCTTCAGCTTTCGCTGCCAGTTCTTTGACTTTCTCGTTATAAGAGGATTTTGTACTGAAAAAAAGGCCTTCAGCCAATTTCATCGCTTTATCGGAATTTGCTTTGGATAAGAAACTGGCATAAAGCAGATATTCTAAAGCTTCATCAACTTTTTTGGGATCTTTTTCAGCTTTTTCAGCCAGTAATAGACCTATATTATAAGCGACTTCACCGTTTTTCTGCTTTGAGAATGCCTCTTTGTAATATTTGAGAGCTTCTTCTTTATCCCCGCTTCTGTGGAGGGCCCTGGCATAAAACAAAGTTGTATTAAAATTGTCTAGCATGTCGTTTAAGGGCGTAAAAACCTTCACGGCCTCTGAATATTGTTTATTGTCATACAGTTTTTTACCTAGGCTTCCGAGTTCAGATATGATTTGTTTATTCTTTAAGATATTATAAGAAGAGATATAATTCTCAATAGCTCCCTCAAGATTGCCAGCCTTTTCCATAGCTTGGGCCTGGGTATAATAACCAGCTCCGATCATTTTATTCCATGATTCGGCACTTTTTGAATCCTGGGCATTATTTTTTGCTGATTTTGCAGTCTGAATCAGTTGGGAACCATAGGATACCGCTTTGTCAAGATTCTGACCTTGTTTACTATAAGTGGATGCCAGCTGTATCAAGACCTGACATTTGGTGCTATCATCTAGGCCCCCAAGCTCTAAGGCTTTCTCTCCATATTTAATGGTTTCTGCTGGTGTTTTGCCTTCATATTGTAAGAGGCAAAGAGTAGCGTTTGCAAAATTTTCATTCTCTTGGCCTTTTCCCCCATAATTGGAAAGCCATTCTTTGATAAGAGTCGCTTTCTGATTAGCATTGGGCGCTGTCATGGCTTTTATATACTCTTCTTTGGATGTTGTATCTTGGCCGGGAAGTAAACTGCATAGAAATAAGCCAAGGATCATGGAAGTAAGAACACTCTTTTTCATGATTATTCACTCCTTGAGATTTTTTGCATCATAGTCTTTCTCAAAACAAATGTCAAATTTTATTTATATCTAGTATTTCTTTTCCTTACAAAAAAATAATAGCAGAAATATGTCTGTAATGAAAGTTTAAGCTTTATCTATAAACTTTAACTGAATTGCATTCTGTTTCGTTTCATTATAAGGGAGGTTAATTCAAACTGTTTTTAGACTTTTTTTTATCTATAATATAGAATAATCCCATGAAAAATAAACCAAGGGGTTTCCAGATCTTCTTTAAATCCTCAGTGGGTCGTGAGCTTAAGACATCTGTTCCTCTGAAGCAATATTCAAACTTTAGAATAGGAGGAAGAGCTGATTATTTTTTTTCTGCTTCTTCTCTTCAGGAGCTGACATCAGCGGTTATTGCTGCCGAAAAAGAATCAATTCCTTACAGAGTTATAGGGGGTGGATTCAATATATTATTTGATGATGATGGATTTAGAGGATTGATTATAAGAAACGATGTTAAAGGTATAAAGGAAATTAAAGAAGGTGAAATTGAAGTCTTATCAGGAACAAACCTGGATGAGTTTATTCACTTCTGTGCCAGTAAAGGACTTGGAGGAGGTGAATTTTTAGCAGGGATTCCCGGAACTATAGGGGGTGCGGTCTGCGGAAATGCGGGTGCTTTTGAATCTACCATTGAGAGTATTCTGAAAGAAGCTGTTGTTTTAAACCAGGATGGAAAAAGAGCTGAATTAAACAAGGACCAGATGAAGTTTAGATATAGAGGGAGCATTCTTAAGGAAAAACCTTTTATTTTATTAAGTGTTGTATTCAGCCTGACTCACAAAAGCTCTGATTTGATAAAAAAAAGGATAGAAGAAAATATAAAGAAAAGAGAGAAGAAGCATCCTCCTTGGGGGACAGCGTGTGCTGGAAGTTATTTTAAAAATCCAGTCTCAGATAAAGGAGAAATATTGTTAGCGGGCTATTTGCTTGATAGAGTGGGAGCAAGAAGTTTAAAAAAAGGGGATGCTGCTGTTTATAAAGGTCATTCTAATTTTCTTATTAATATTGGGGAAGCGACTTCAAAAGACATTAGGAATCTTGCCTCTGAACTTAAACAGAGGGTCAGACAGAGATTTGGGATTATCTTAGAGGAGGAAGTTGTGTTTATTCCAGCAGAGCCTTAACCTCTCTTATTTTATTTTGAGACAAACGATTTTCTTTCTTTGCTATTTCCAGAGCTTGTTGAGCAAGGTTTTTATAGATGATGAGAATAGAGGGATGACCTTTCAGTGAGTCTAGATGTGATTTTAGGGTGTCAGTGTCCCCTCTTGAAACAGGTCCTGTTAAAGAGCTGGGAATGCTGTTTTTTTCTATATTGCCAAGGGTTCCCTTGATCAGAGGGAGGAGTATTTTATTCTGAAGCTCTTTTTTCACTCCAGTCTTTGCTAAAAGTTGACGGGCAAGTTCCATAAGAACCACAAGGTAATTGGATGCCATGGTGCAGGCCGTGTGATAAAGGGGCTTGTCGTTCGCTTCTAGAATTAAGCTCTGGCCTCCTAATTTCTTCACGATCATTTTGGAAAGTTTCAGTGCTTTTTCGTCTCCTTCGATACTGAAATAGGTATTCTTAAAAAGGTGAGGTTCTCGGGTCCTCTTAGAGAAGCTCTGAATAGGGTGTATAGAAGCCGTAAAAGCCCCTGATATCTGGAGAGGTTTAAGGATATGACTCGATAGAATTCCGCTGCAGTGAAAAATGAATTTTTCATTCAACTCCAATGGAGAAAGTTCTGTAACCACATTTTTTATTTGATCATCCGGAACTGAGAGGATAATAATTTCTGCTTTTTCAACAGCTTTTTTGTTATCAGTCATAGGGATGCCTTCCCCTATGACTTCTGCACTTTTTTTTGCAGAGGATAGGGATTTGCATGATACAGAGATTATTTCATAGCCTCTCTTTAGTAAAGAATAACCGAGGGTTGTTCCTAATCTTCCGGCTCCAATTAAGGCTACTTTTTTCATTTTTTTCTTTCAAGAATTTTTGACCAAAACTTGATTTCCAAAGGAGAGAGAGGTTCTACATTTTTCTCCCATTCCTTCATCTTTTTATATTTTTCTTGTGCTTTTTTTAAGAGTTTGTTGAATTCGTCACAGTTCAGGCTTTTTGCTCCTTTTGATTTTGCAAAATGTTGGATTTCTCTATCCGAGCTCACCACAAAAAACTGCCTTAGGTCGGTTTCTTTGAATATCATTTTTTTCATAACGGCATCAGCATCCTGACCGGCTTCTGGATAAAATACGTAGAAAGATATTCCTTTAAAATTTTCTTCTTTTATGTATGGATCGGGCGGGCCGTCGAAAACCACTGTAACTCTTGTCTTTTTTACTTTCTGAAAGATGATGAGTTTTGCGATCAGCTCATATCGGCTATCAGGTTCTTTTAATTCTAGAGAAGGGAGGTATCCAATTAGATTATTTCCATCTATTAAATAGGGCATGAAAGTACTTCTTAACCTGACCTATTCATAAAAAAATGGCGATGTTTTCATTATCATTTTACTTTCATCGATATACAAGATTTTTTCAAAAACAATGACTTGAATATTTTTCCTGTTTGTATTTTTTATTTTAATCGCCATTTTTTTCCCTCTCAGGCGAGCCGATCTTGCTACATTTGCTTCGTTACAGGGCATTCGTAGTGAAGGACCACGACTTCATGCCCTGTGCCTCGCATCTGCAGCAACCTCGACTCGTGAATAATCCAGGTTAAATATTTTTTTCAGGAAAGCTGATAACTTTCTCCTGGTTTAAGAACAATGACTTCAGCTTTTTCTCCAACCAGTTTTTGAAATTTTTCAGTATCAGCATTAATCAGTGGAAAAGTGTTGTAGTGGATCGGAATGACTTTTTTTGTCTGGATAAATTCAACGGCTTTGGCTGCGGATTGGATCCCCATTGTGTACCTGTCTCCTATGGGAAGGAAGCTCAGCTCTGGGTGAAAGAAATCAGCAGTTAATTTCATGTCATAAGTCAGGGCTGTGTCTCCAGCGTGGTAAAGGGTCTTATGGTCCATTTCAATAACCACACCTGCAGGATTTCCTCTATCGCAGGAATGAAGCGCATTGACCATATGGATTTTGACTCCTTTTGTCTCCACAGAACCACCGATATTCATGCCTTCTGCGGTTATGCCTTCAGATTCTGCTGCCACAGCAATTTCATGTATTGCTACGAGAGTCGCTCCTGTTTTTTTACAGATTGGGAACGCATCTCCCAGATGGTCTGAGTGATCATGCGTGACCACAACGATATCCGCTTCTGTGATTTCTTCTGGAGAGATTGAAGCGGCCGGATTCTCTGATAAGAAAGGGTCAATATAAATGGTTTTTGTCCCCTCTATTTTAACTGCGGAATGTCCTAACCATGTGATTTGCATTTAATTCCTCCTCAATGAGTGATATTTGTGTTTATAAAATCATTATAAAGCTTATTAAGGCAGAGACCTAATCAGGATCTTTAAAAACATTGGTAAATTTTTTTAACCTGGAGGCCAGGTCATTCTTCGGCCACCGAGAAGATGGAAATGAATGTGCGAGACCTCTTGACCTGAGTCTTTGCCTGTGTTGAGAACAATTCGGTAACCTTTTTTATCGATATTCATTATTGCGGCGATCTTTTTTGCTGTCAACATCAGTTCGCTTATAATGTCTTTTTTGTCTTCTGGGATTTCATTTAAAGAGTCAAAATGTTTCTTTGGAATGATAAGGATATGAACGGGAGCCTTTGGATTTATGTCTTCAAAGGCAAGGATATTTTCATCCTCATAAACTTTTTTAGAAGGGATTTCATTATTGATTATTTTACAGAAAATACAATCTTTCATTTCTCCTCCTTTTTTGCATCACTATTCTTTTATTCTCTCTATATCAGCTCCAAGAGAGTTAAGTTTTTTTTCTAGTTTTTCATATCCTCTGTCAAGGTGATGAGCTTCAGTGATAGTTGTTTCCCCCTTGGCAATGAGTCCAGCCAGTACAAGTGAAGCTGAAGCTCTAAGGTCGGTCGCAGTGGTTTCCGCACCTGAAAGAGGACTTTTCCCTTTAACGATGGCTTTATCTCCAGAAACTTCGATGTTGGCTCCCAGACGAAGAAGCTCATTGACGTGTGAAAATCGTCTGTCAAATATGGTTTCTGTTATGATGGAGGTTCCTTCTGTCTGAGTCATCAAAACAGTGAATTGAGCCTGCATATCTGTAGGGAATCCCGGATAAGGAGAGGTGGTTATGTCCTGTGGTTTTAAATTTTCCTGTTTGGATACTTTCAGCGAATTTGAGTTGAGTTCTTCGATTTGGACACCCGAATATCTCAACTTTTCAATAACTGTCTGCATATGATCGGGTCGGATATCAGTAATGATCATGGAATCTCCTGACAGAGCTCCAGCTATCAGAAAGGTCCCTGCTTCTATTCTGTCAGGAATAATGTTATGGGAAGCACTTCCCAGTTCTTCGGTTCCTTTGATTCTCATGGTTTCTTCTCCCACCCCATCGATCTTAGCTCCCATCTTTATCAATAATGTACACAGATCTATGACTTCCGGTTCTTTGGCACAGTTTCTCAAGATGGTTTCTCCATGTGCCAGGCATGCAGCCATGATCAAATTTTCGGTCCCCCCAACCGTTTTTCTCTCAAATTCTATCTTTGTCCCTCGGAGTCGGCTGCTTTCCGCTCTGATATATCCATGTTCGAGATTAATAGAGGCTCCGAGCTTTTCAAAGCCGTGGATATGAAGGTCAGTGGGCCGGGAACCAATGGCACAGCCCCCAGGAAGTGCCACCACTGCTTTTCCGTATCTTGCCAGAAGAGGTCCTAGAACTAAAATTGAGGCACGCATAGCTCGAACAAGTTTGTAGGACGCTTCATAGGAATTGATTTTTTTAACTTGAACATGGAGGGTGTTGTTTTTAATGTCATATTCAGCTCCAAGATCTTTCATCAACGTTAACATGGTAAAGACATCTTTAACATGAGGCACATTTTTTAAATGAACTTTTTCTTTGGTAAGGAGGGAGGCGGCTATAGCAGGAAGAACCGCGTTTTTTGCTCCGCTTATTTTGACTTTTCCTTTGAGAAGGAGATCATGATCACCACGGATTTTGATTTTTTCCATTTGATATTATTCTAAACCTGGATTATTCACGAGTCAAGATTGCTGCAGACGCGAGGCACAAGGCATGAAGATGGGGTCTTTCACTGCGAATGCCTTGGTATGAAGCAGATGCCGTGAGATTGGCTCGCCTGCAAGGTAAAAAAATGGCGATTCAAATAAAAAAGGCTCACAAGGAAAATGTTCCGGTTATCGTTCTTAAAAAAGTCTTGCATATGGTTGAAAACGAAATAATAATGGATAGATCGCCGTTTTTTTATGAATAGGTCAGGTAGAATAATGAGACGTAAAATTCAATGAACCGGATCCTTTCACAAAAAAAAAGAGCGGGAAAATCTCCCGCTCTTTTTATCTCCCGTTGATTTTTAATTACTTGACTTGTTCTTCAATCCAATCAGTGGTGATGGTCTTTGGCCTTTCAATGGGCAGACCAAGGGCTCTATCCCATATGAGAGAGGCAAGCACACCTAGGGCACGGGAAACTCCGAAAAAGACTGTGTAGAAGTCATATTCTTTGATGCCGTAATGCAGAAGCAGACATCCGGAATGGGCATCCACATTTGGCCATGGATTCTTGGCTTTTCCGTGTTCTTTGAGGATATCTGGGGTCACTTCATAGATAGCACTCACCACTTGGAAGATTTCATCATCTGGAAGATGCTTGAGCGCAAATTCTCTTTGAGCCATATAACGAGGATCTGTTTGACGAAGCACAGCATGGCCGTAACCAGGAACGACTTTTCCTGCCTTTAGAGTATCCCACAGATATTTTGTTAGCTGTTCTTTATTAGGAACACCTCCTAAATCTTCCATAACCTCCATGATCCAGCGGAGAACTTCTTGATTGGCCAGGCCATGGAGAGGTCCTGCTAATCCGTCCATTCCTGCAGAAAGAGAATAATAAGCATCAGATAAAGCTGATCCGACCAGGTGTGTGGTGTGAGCAGAGACATTTCCTCCTTCATGGTCGCTGTGAATAACCAGATACAGACGCATCAGTTCTTTGAATTTATCATCGTCAGAGCCGATCATATGGGCCAGGTTACCGCCCCAATCGAGGCTGGGATCGGAAGGTATGTGTTCGTTGTTCTTATAGGATCGTCTGTAGATATAAGCGGCTATTTTGGGGAGCTTGGCTAAGAGGTTCATGACATCTTCATACATGGGATCCCAATATTCCATTTTGCTTATGCCTTCTCTGTATCTCTGAGCGAACACGGAATCTTTCTGAAGAGCGAGAATGGCTTGTGAAAATTGAGTCATAGGATGAGTGTCGGTGGGAATGGAGTCCATGATTTTGATGAGATAATCAGGGAGTTCACCTCGCTTTTTCCATTCTTCTGTTAATTCTTTGACATCTTCTTCGGTAGGGATGTCCCCTGTTATGAGAAGATAGAAAATTCCTTCAGGGAGGGGTTCTTCTCCTCCTGGAGCCTTAGGCAGTTTTTCCCTTAATTCAGGAATATTATATCCCCGGAACCGGATCCCTTCATAAGGATCAAGAGCTGAGGTTTCTGTAACAATGCATTTGACGCCACGCATCCCCCCATAAGCCTGCTGGACTGTCACATCTGAGATTTTTTTATCACCATGCTCTTTGATTAAATTTTTTACTTTTTCCTGCATAGGACCGATTTTTGATTTGAATGTGTCTTTTAACGACATTTTAAGACCTCCTTTTATTTATTATTATTACTTTTTTATGATTCTTTGGACCTGGTTTTAATGAAATAGAAATATATCATTGGATTTATGTTCTGTCAATTTATTTGCCGATTATGAATGACTTTTAGATATAATATTAGATTTAAAGATCAATTTTTCTGTATATTATAAAGAAAATTGGAAAGGACTAAAATTTGTGGCGACTTTAATTGCCTGGTTCAGTTTTGCAGTGGCCATCGCTGTCATGCTTTTAGTGGGTCGAAAGAATTTGTGGTTGGGATTCATTGTCGGGGCGCTGTTGTTGGGCGTTTTTAATTTACCGCTCCGAGAGATATTTGAAAATATTTTGGGGACCCTTTCTGACCCGATGATTTTACTGTTAGCCACAGCCGTCGGAATAATCGCCATGATTGGGGGAATTTTAGAAGCCTCGGGCTTGATGACTCAGCTTTTTAGACATCTGCGAATGAAACGAAAACTATTTCTCATTTTGGGACCTGCTTTATTTGGGATGTTACCGATGCCAGGCGGTGCTCTTTTATCAGCTCCACTCGTGGAGAGAGCCGGCGAGGATATTTCTCCTAGTGAGTATGCAAATATAAATGTCTGGTTCAGGCATACGTTGATCTTGATTTATCCTTTGGGGGCTCTCCTTGTGGTCACAAAGATAGCCGAACTCCATTTATATAAAGCGATGCTTTATCTTTTACCTGAATTTGTTCTCCTTATTTTACTGGGTTATATTTTCCTGCTGCGAAATGTAAAGGGGGATCTTGGGAAAAAAGGATCCTTCAGTTTTAAAAAGATATTCCTTCCGGTTGGTATTATTGCGGTGGCCCCCACAATCCATGTGATTTTCATCTCCATTTTCCCGAATGTTATGGATGAACTTTTTCTTTTATTGGCTGTTTCGACCAGTGTATTTCTAGCGATATGGCTCGGGAAATTAAAATTGTCAAAAATAATGCCCGTTGTCAAAAAAATGAAGCCGTGGAAATATTGTTTGATTATTTTGGGGATGTTTATCTTTCTGAATATCTTCAAGGAAACAGATATTTCTAATATGATAGCTGATGTCGTTTTTTGCAAAACTTTTTTGATTGTTGGCATAGGCTTTATTCTGGGATTTGTAACCGGCAGAACTCAAATGCCTTTTGGCATTCTTCTGCCTATCTATTACACTCGCTTTCAAGTTGATTCTGTTTCTTATCTTACTTTTAGTATTATGTTTTTCTCTATATTTATGGGATATGTCATTTCTCCAATCCACCCTTGTATTTCAGTTTCTCTGGAATATTTTGATGTGAACTTAAAAAATTTCATGGAAAATCTTATTTTTCCTGTCTCCTGTGTTATGCTGGTACCGCTTCTTATCTCTCTTGTATTTTTATAAACGATGTGGACTCAACGCGATCCCCTCAAGCTCCTGGAATCGATTTATAAATTTAATATCCATGAAGTAGAAAAGATGGTATGTGGCAGGAAATATTCTGCCGTGATGTTAAATAATGGTCAGATAGGAGTGTGTGCGAATTTGCCCGCAGATATGAATTTTAAAAAGGATGATCTGCATCATGTTGATTTTAACAATGTCGAGCATCGCATCGTCATGACAGCCTATTTTAATGCCCGATTGAATTATTTGAACAAAGATTTGGATTCAGATGATATCTTTGATACTGTCAATTTCCGTATATATGAAAATGTTGTGATGGTCGGACTGTTCAGGCCTATTTTGGATAAAATGATGAAAAAAAAGATCAAGGTCACTGTGTTTGATGAAAGTCAGACTGACCCCAGATTAAAGCTTATGTCAGAAATGAAATTTTATCTTCAAAATGCGGAGGCTGTCATTTTAACCGGGACCTCTATTTATAACAAAACATTTAATCGTGTACTTTCTTCCACCTCTTCTTTTTGTGATGTGTTTATTTTGGGGCCTTCTTCGATTATGTGTCCTAAGATATTAGAGTATAAAAATATCAAAAAAATTTTCGGCGCTATTTTTCCTCTCTATGAAGAAAAGGTGCTTGAGATTATAGAGAACGGTGGAGGGACTCAGGAGTTTCTGAAGCTGGGGAAAAAGGTGGTTTTGAGCCAGCCTGATAGATAAAACATTGCCAGCGATGTTTTCTGTCATGAGGCTTGAAGAATTACGCAGTGTCAATAAGCGTATGTCAATAGGGCTTTAGTATTATGAGGTGAATTGGCGTATATTTTGTGGCATCTTTTTCTATATATTTTATTTAACTTCATGAAGATGCTCTAATAAATAATCTCTACTTTTTACCAAATCTCCTGTTTTACTAATTTCATAAATCTTTTTGCAGTCTTCTATAGATATCCAGAATTCGATGTTTTCATTCATATCTGTAAAGGTTAATTTATTAAACTTCCAAGGGGTGTTAGAAGCCAAATTGCCGACAATAGGAGAGACCAAAGAAATGCCTTTTAGTTTTTTATCATAACTTAATTCCTCATCTTCCTGGGGTATAAAATAAAAATAGATTTCTAAGATTCCCCCTTTTATCCTGAAATCTCTTTCTGTAATATAGCCTGATTCGAGGTCCATACTACCGATAACATAAAGTGGGATAATCTCTAAACCTTCTCCTGTTTTTAGATGAATATCCATCCAGCCGATATCATTATCGTTAAGAATTGCTAAAAATACATTCTTAACTTCAGATAATGGAGTTGTATGCCAAGTCTGGCGAGCAGAGATCGTGGCCATAATCAAAAAGAATAGAGTAAAGAATACAAAACAGACTTTATGATTCATTTGATAATTTTTGGGATAGTATTTATTGATGTTTTTCTAAAATTGCATTGACGTTCTTTTGATCTAAAGAATACCAAGCGCCAGTAGCTGCATCCACAACTACAGGGATTAATCCAGCAAGGACATCCAATATTATCCAACCTGCACCAACATGGTTTGTGATTGTTTTGGTTACAGTTTTATAACCTTCTTTTTTAAATTCAATAGTGTATGTCTTTTTGCTCTCCAATTTAAGTGATAGAGGGGTTTGTCCTAGATTCTGACCATTTATCCAAATTTCAGCAGGATCCTGGCTGGTTTTGAAGTTAATTTCTTCTGTAGTTCCCTTAAATAATGTAGCACAACTTGTGAAATAGAAAAAAATTAAGAGTAAAGATAAAATTTTGACTCTCATTATAACCTCCCTCCCATAAAAAAAGAATAATTCTATCTATATTAATTTATTACTTATTTTATTCTATCAGCCTGTTCAGAATCAATATAATATGGTTCGGATTGGATATATTTTCCTCTGCATATTCCTTTAAATTTAAAACCATAGGAAAATCTTTGAGATCTTCAGACTTACGGGCTTATATATCTTTGTTATCTCCATCAATTATAAAAAAATTCCTCTATATTTAGTCGTTTTATGATGACGGAATTTGAAAAACCTTTTAATAAATTTGTAGATTGAGCTGTGTCCTGTGTTTTAGAGGAAGATTGATGGATAAGTGTCATTGAATTGTATTGACAATTCCCTTATTTCTTACTATCATAATGAAGAATTTACCCGCTTGAGAATGGAGTCAAAAAGGCATTTTTGGTCAAGATAGAAAAAGGCAAAATCTCAAGCTGTTGAAATTAAACAAATTTTATTCCTATTTAAAGCGGGGTCGTAGTTCAGCTTGGTTAGAACGCTGGCCTGTCACGCCAGAGGTCGCGAGTTCGAGTCTCGTCGACCCCGCCACTTAGATGGATTGAGGCATATCTCAATTCCTAAATTCTCAATTTCTCAATTGTTGATATGAACTTAGAGGTAATAGGTTTTGCTTTTAAAAAAGCGGTATCTCTTCTGTTGATGCCTTCAGGCACAATATTTGTGTGCCTTTTTTTTGGGTTTTTCATATGGCCTCTGAAACGGCGGCGAAATTTGGCCAGATCATTATTTGTTTTGGCCTTTCTTATTTATGGTTTAGCCGGAACTGCACCTGTTGCCAACTTTTTAATTTGCAGTCTTGAGCATTCAATCCAATCTGACAATTCAACTATGTCTAAAAGTGATAATATTGCTACGGCAGTAATGCTATGCGGAGGGGCCTCCCCTGATGAGAACAAGCCGATTGCGGACCGCCTTACGCCAAATACAAGACTCAGGTTAATAAAAATTAGAGAACTATGTCGCGACGACTCGAACATTAAACAGCTTGTGATTGTTGGCGGTTGTGCCAGGCCTTCAGGTTGTTCGTTTTCTGAAGCACAGTTATCCTACTCTTGGCTTAAAGAACTGGGTTTGCCAAACAATGTGGAGGTGTCTCTGGAGGAAAACTCAAGGGATACAGAGGAGAATATTAAGGCTGTAAGTAAAATCATGAAACAAATGCCCTTCTATTTAGTTACATCTGCTTCACACATGCCCAGGGTTCTCTTTATTGCAAAAGATATGGATCTCAAAATTCATCCCGTGCCTTGTGATTTTCAGTGTTCTCAGAATCATTGGAGTCCATGGGATCTTTGGCCCAATCCGAGCAATCTCAAAAAGGCCGACCTTGCATTTCATGAGTATTTCGGGATTACATGGTTACGGTTAAAGCATTATTTCAATAAGGCCCGCAATATTTAATTTCTTCGTCCTTTTTACCGAAGATGGTAGAGGGGAATGATGTCAACAACCTGTTTTTTTTCTCTAAGTATTTTACTCTTTTTCTGGCTTTTCACTTGTATGGCCCTAGTGGTTGTCCTGCGAAAACAAAGGGTTTCTAGTGCCAAATTGGCGTCTTTCTCCCATTCGGAGGTGCTGGTTGCACTTGCTTCAGCAAAATACCGGGAGGCAAGGGATGCTTCAAGGCGACTCAGTAAGGTGGCTGATGCCCTTAATATAGGTTTAATCGAACTTAAGGACGAACGGATAAATGAGATAAACCAGAGTGCTGTTGAACTGTTGCCCGAGGATATGAGAGGCGGCCAGTATTTAATAGGATTGTCGGCATCTTTGCAAGAAAACAGTCCCAAAATTCTAGAGTTGGGCCAGATAGCCGTTCAATTAAGCAAATTGCCGATTTCTGGTTCTCAGTATCTTGTCCTTGTACAGGACGTCACAGAGAGCTTCCTCATGGCACAGAAATTCAAACAGCATGAAAGATTAGCACTTCTTGGCCAGATGACTGCACAGGTAGCTCATCAGATAAAGACCCCCCTTGCCATATTGGCCGGACAGGCTCAGATGCTTGCAAGACATCTGAATACGGATATAGCACTAAAGAAACAAGCAGA